>NZ_CP053071.1:1647500-2247500 GCF_025266855.1 Longinema margulisiae | reverse complement strand
CTCCATTTTCTGATATGTTCCGCCATACGGTACTGATAGTTTTTCGTCCAGTAATTGTACCCCACAATCTCAAAGAGATTACCTACACGGCGAAAGTGGATCCCTCGTGAGTCTTTCACCTGATGAGGGAGAAGACAATACTCTGTTTTCCACTCTTTCCCATCAAAGAAATGTCTCGCCTTCTGTGGCGTGATATATTCCCAATTTTTCTCACAAAAATGGCAATAATCCTCTGGTTCTCTCACTGGTTCTGTGAGAAGTTCCTTTTCCTGCCCGTTGGGGAAAAAGGCCTTGTACCCCCTCTCCGAAACAGACCACACCTCTGTTTGGTTAAAGGGGTTAATCTGTTTTACGGTACCATCAGGCATTCGATGATAATAACGATCATAAGAGCCCATAGCCGCTCCTTGTATATCGATGGTTATTATTATACTTCTTCTCGGGAAAAAAAGCAAAGAACAAGGCAAATCCCTCTTGAGACCCTTGCGCGGGTGTTTTCTTCCCCTGTTTAGGTCAGGGGCTACGCCCCTGAAACCCCGCTTTTTCTGTTCACAAGGGTTTATTTGTCTTTTTTATCCAAAAAAATAGGCCTGTTTATTATGGAAAGGAACATTTTTATACTACTTTTTGTTTTTTTATTACTTTCTTGAGACCTTTGCACGAATGTGCAAAGGTCTCGTTTCTTTACTTTTTTCTTTTTGTGTCGATATATCATATCAAGGAGAATCCAATGAAAAGAATGCTCTTTTTTTGTGTATGTATCCTGCTGGTGTTTTCTTTCAGCTGCGACATGAAAAAACAAACCAGACAAACCCCTCCTGAAAAACCAAAAACCGTCGCTACCAAAGACTCAGGCGAAACAGTGTCTTCCTCTCCAACGGTTCAAAAAAAGTCTTCAGGCTCTTCTTCCTGGTGGGAGAGAATGTGGTCTCCCCTTTCTTCCAAAACCTCTGGTAAGAAAACGCCTTCCTCTTCATGGCAGGTTGCCTTTGAAAATTTCACCTCTCGTCTCAACCCAGCGACTATTGTCTTTACCATGGCAGGGGGAGGCATAGTTCTCCATTTTCTTCTCAAGGCTTTCAAAAGGTAGCCTTTTACCTAAGTTATTCTTCCATCGTCGTTTGAAAATCCTCGTGAATCTCTCGCCAGGTTTCCTTCACCTCTTCGTGGGTTGAGGCACTGAGATTCAGAAGAATACCCATGGCTAAAGAAAACATAACAAAAGACGATCCCCCATAACTGAGAAAAGGAAGACTCACCCCTGTTGGGGGAAGTACTCCTGTAGTCACACCGATATTGAGTATCACATGAAGAGCAAAAAGAGAGGCTATCCCATACCCAAGAAGTTGTCCGAAAGGATCTCTCACATGTCTTGCAATCAAAAAAGCCCTCAGGAAAATAAAGATATAAATCCCTAAAAGAAGAAGCGCCAAAAGAAGCCCTAACTCCTCTGTGATCACCGCATAAATAAAATCAGTGTGAGGAGTTGGCAAGGCACCTAACTTCTGGACTGAATTCCCAAGCCCCTTTCCAAACCACCCAGCCCCCGCAAAAGCCCTGTACGATTGAATCAGGTGGTACCCTCGTCCATAGGGATCATCCCAGGGATTGAGAAAAGAGAGGATTCTCGCCTTTCTGTAGGTAACCTGAATCACAAAGGTCACCAGAACAGGAAGACTGAGAAGCCCCACACTCAGGAGATGCTTGATAGAAGCTCCTCCAACAAAAAACATGATAAGCCCCACCGCCAAAAGCAGCGTGGCAATAGAAAACCCTGATTGCATCAAAATGATAAAAAACATCGCGGTTACGATGAGAAGAGGGGGCAAAAGCCCAAAAGTAAAATTTTGAAGCTTCTGTTGTTTCTTGGTGAGAATATGCGCAAGGTAGATAATAACAACTAACTTGGCAAACTCAGCCGGGTTAAAATCAAAAAGCCCAAGGCTAATCCAGCGTCTTGCCCCACCGCGCACACTTCCAAGCCCAGGCACAAAAACAAGAAGAAGAAGAACAAACGTCACCAGTACCATGGGTTTAATCCAGAAGCGAAGCCGGGTATAATCATAATGGGCCATGAAAACCATACCCATGAACCCAATAAGCATAAAAAGCAGTTGTTTCATGGCATAGGTATAAATATTTCCCGTATAGCGAAGGGAAAAATACGAACTGGCACTAAACACAAAAAGAACACCCACAATCATCAGAAAAAACACGGCATACAGAAGAGGTCTATCGATTTTTGAAAACAACTCCTACCCCTCAAAAGCGATACGCATAACTCAGCGCTATACGATAAGGCTTCACATCCGTTTTCTCATATTTCCATGTGGTGAAATGTCCTTCTTTCAAGGAATACTGTCGCTCAGTATACCACTGCAAAAGAATGGTAAGGGAGTGATGTTTCCCTTCAAAATAGGCCAAAGGCCCAAATACCCACTCGGTATAATCAGAGCCCCAACCAGAGGAAGCCAACGGAGAATCTTCCCTATGAGAAATCCTTGTTGTCGTTGAAAGAAGACATCCGATATTTCTCAAGAGGAGGGGCATTTGATAAGCAATCACAGAGGTGGTGAGATATCGCCACCCATTGTAATTTTGTCCACTATCGACCTCATAGAGCCATGGTGTCGTCTCATCGGCTGAGGTAAGCATACGGTAATTCAAGGCATGCTCAGTATAGAGAAGGACATGAGACCATTCTCCTGGTATGATGGCCCCTGTATCAAACTGAAAAGCCCCCTTTCCCCATAGTTCTATAACAGCCCCTCCAAAAGGTGTTGGTGTCTGGGTATGGTTCGTGTTGGAAGAAGGATTGAGCGCCAACCCGGTGAAGGAAAGAAACGTCCACCCTGTACCAACCTTTCCCCCGCCACTGAAAACCAGAATAGCCAAAGGAGAGAGACTCACTTCTCCTCCTGCATTGAAGGAAACAGGAGAAATCTCTCCAAATACCTTCCAGAGAAGAAAATTCTCCTTTGTCAAAAGAGATTTTCCCTGCAGGAAAGGAAATTTCTCCTCATGGGAAACCACTACCTTGGTTTCTATCCCTCCGCTAAAATACACCGCATTCAACCACTGAATCTGGTTTTTTACGGTAGCAGAAAAAAGCGCAAGTGGTATTCCCATCATGACAAGTAGCCATCTTCTCATGATATCCTCCTCTGGATGGTTTTTCAAGTTTTTTTCCGTTCTACTACAAAAACTTCATAATGGCTGTGGATAAGGTAACAAGAATACCTATAAACCACATTATCATGGTAAAACGATGGTTGACTTCTTCAAATCGTTTGTCAACCAACTCAAATCTTTTATCCATCAACTCAAAACGCTTATTCATTTCTTCTCTCATGAGCTCTAAACGTTTGTCCATTTCCTCAAAACGTTTATCTACTTGCTCCAAACGTTTGTCTACTTGTTCAAAACGTTTATCTACTTGCTCAAAACGTTTGTCTACTTGCTCAAAATGTTTATTTACTTGCTCAAAACGTTTCTCTACCTGTTCAAACCGCTTATCCATCTGTTCAAGAAGCAGTCTGAAATCCTCTCGTAGATGCTCTATATCCTGTTTGGTAGCGTGTTCTTCTTTGATTTCCTTGATGTACAGCTCCAGTTCCTGAATGACCTCTTCTGCCTCTTCTTCAGAAACACTCTTGGTAAGGGCCTTGTAGAGGGAAATAAGAGAAGACATCATTTACCTCCGGTTTATAGTATACACCACAACAAATAAGAAGTCAAGAAGAAAAACATCAAACAAAAATTTTTCAGTGAGGAAATATTGACTTTCTCTTATTTTGCCTTATGATAGTAGTATAAAAATCCACGAGGAGAAGCTATGAAACAGGGATACTGGATGTTAGTACTTCATGCCCATCTTCCTTTTGTCCGCCATCCTGAGTACAAGGACGTGATCGAGGAAAGATGGCTTTATGAGGCTATTACTGAGACCTATATACCCCTCCTGTGGGTTTTTGAACAGTTAGCCGAAGAAAATGTACCTTTTCGGCTCACCATGTCCATTACCCCTCCCCTTGCCAATATGCTTACCGATCCTCTTCTGCAGGATCGATACGTTCAGCATATTGATAAGCTTATTCAACTGGCTGAACAGGAAGTCGTCCGCAATCGCTTTGTTCCGGAGTACCTGACACTCGCCCAGTTCTATCTTGATCGTTTCAAAAGAGTGCGAAAAACCTTTGTAGAAACCTACAAAAAAGACCTTGTCAAAGCCTTTCGCCGTTTTCAGGATCTTGGTTTTCTTGAAATTCTCACCAGTGGAGCCACTCATGGTTTTTTTCCTCTCTTGAGTGTCCACCCAGAGGCTGTGCGGGCTCAGATTCAGGTGGCTGTGAAGGATTATGCCCGACATTTTGGTCGTGCTCCAAGGGGGATATGGAATCCTGAGTGTGGATACTACCCGGGACTGGAACATCTTCTCAAAGAGGCCGGGATCCGTTTCTTCTACACGGATACCCATGGTATCCTTCATGCCTCTGAAAAACCCCTCTATGGGGTTTTTGCTCCCATGCAAACACCCAATGGGGTAGCCTATTTTGCCCGTGATGTGGATACCTCTCACACGGTCTGGTCATCCACAGAAGGATATCCAGGGGATGGGGCTTACCGGGAATTTTACAGGGATATTGGCTTTGATCTGGAACATCACTATATCAAACCCTATATTCATGAGAGTGGACTTCGGGTAGCCACGGGTATCAAGTACCACCGTATCACAAGCAAAGAAACCCCTATGGATCACAAACTCCCTTATGACGTGGAACTTGCTCAACAAAAGGTACAGGAACATGCCCAGCACTTTCTCTACGGAAGAGAACAACAGATCGACTATGTGGCTTCCCTCATGGATCGTCCCCCTGTCGTGGTGTCTATGTATGACGCTGAACTTTTTGGACACTGGTGGTTTGAAGGACCTGATTTTCTTTACCATGTCATCAAGAAGGTCGCCACTCATCCAAAGATTGGGATGATCACCGCTCCTGAATATCTTGAGATGTTCCCCCACAATCAAGTAGCCACCCCTCCCCTCTGCAGCTGGGGATACAAGGGATACTGTGAGTTCTGGCTCAATGGTACCAACGACTGGATTTATCCCCATCTTCACAAGATGGCCGAGCGGATGAGAGAATTGGCCAATACTTACCGTGGAAACCAGAACCCAGTCGTTATCCGCGCTCTCAATCAGGCTGCAAGAGAGCTTCTTTTAGCCCAATCATCCGACTGGGCCTTCATCATGCGAACAGGAACCATGGTGGATTATGCAGTGAAACGGACCAAACTCCATATCTCCCGTTTCAACAGGCTCTATGAGATGATCCATGTCCAGGTTTCCATTGACGAAGCCTGGCTGAGTGAGGTGGAAAAACGGGATAATATCTTCCCCGAAATAGACTTCAGGGTATATGCCTCCTGAAGAACCTACGAAAACCTATGAGAGCTATCCTTCTGCAGAAACTCCTGCAGAAGGATTTTTTTTGAGACCTTTGCACGAATGGGCAAAGGTCTCAAAAAAGTGGTAAAAAACAAAAAATAGTATAAAAATGTTCCTTAACGTAATAGATAAAACTATTCCTTTGAACAAAAAAGACAAATAAGCCCTTGTTAATGGAAAAAGCGGGGAAGAGGGGCGTAGCCCCTGACCAAGACGGGAAAAGAAAACATCCATACAAGGGTCTCTTTTTATATTTTCTTTTCTTGGGAAGAAAGCTCATAAATCTCAAGAATTCTGTCAAGCCGAAAGGTTCTCTCTTCTCCTGTCAAGTGGCAAAAAGCCCGTAACCCCTCAAAAGTTTTCCCGTGATATTCCATGGTTCCCACAAAAAGGGGAAGAATCACGCGGCGACTTTTTGTATCATCGGGCTTGAGATACACCATCTCAAGAAGTTTCTTTTCGTCTATGGCCTTTTGAAGAAGGCTTCTTTTTTCTTCCAGGGGTCTTGCCTCTTCTGCCTGTTGATATCGTGCCCCTGTCATAAACCGAATAATATGAGAATCCACCTTGACATGGCTTTTTCTGATGGGGTGTTTGAGAACAAGCCCATCCAGACTGGTCACACGACTGAGAGCCACATAGGTCTGACCACTGGCAAAAGCCCCTTTTTTCATATCTAAGATAACGTGGCTAAAGGTTTTCCCCTGGGATTTGTGTATGGTGATACTCCATGCTAGTCGCAAAGGAAACTGGGTAAAACTCCCTATAGCGGTCTTTTTCACCTCGTTTTTTCCCACCGTTTCATACCGATAGGATGTCCAGGTATAGGGCTGGACCTCCACTTCTGTGCCATCGTCAAGCTCCACCTCAACAACATCTCTGCCACAATGTAGAACACGACCTATGGTTCCATTCACCCAGGCACCTGAGGGCTCATTGGTGAGAAACATGACCTGGGCCCCCTTCTTGAGAACCAGCTCATAATCGGTAGGCATGTCTTTTTCAGAAAACTCCCCCTGAATTTTCCCCTGATAGGTCTTTTCCGATGAGGGAAGCTTCTGGAGTTCCCTCTGGTTGATTTCATCGACAATGTCATTGTGGGTAGTGAGATAAATATATTGCTTTTCTCCTGGTTCAAAATCAGGATCAAAGCGCTCATTCAAAAGGGCAATATCCTCATCTGTCACCGTACCATTTCGAATACGGTTGAGAATATCAATGAAAACCTTATCACTTTGACGATAGATCTTTTCCAGTTCGTAGATTTTCATCGCAAGAGAGGGATAACATTTTGCAGAAAAGAAATAGGGAGAATCATACATCGTACTGAAAAATTCCTTTTCTGTACTCTTCAACACAGGGGGAAGTTGATAAAGATCCCCGATAAAAAGGAGCTGAATGCCTGCAAAGGGAAGAGAAGCACGTTCTCTCTCATGTTTTCTTTTGCCTTTTGAAAAAACCTCTCTTGTTATCCTTTCCATCATATCGAGGAGATCGGCTCTCACCATGGAGATTTCATCAATTACAAGAAGATCCGTTTGCGAAAGAATATCGTACAATACATGTCCCCGTCTCTCTAAAATCTCTGGAATATCCCTCTCCGTATTCACGGGAAAGATGCCGTAAAAAGAATGAATGGTCTGTCCCTCAACATTGAGCGCTGCTACACCAGTGGGAGCAAGAACTACAATACTTTTTTTACTAGTCTCAAGAAAATAACGCAAAAAAGTGGACTTCCCCGTCCCTGCTTTTCCTGTAAGAAAGATATTCTCCCCTCTTTGAAGCGCTTCAAGAACCTGTGTAAAATCCTTGTTTATCTCTATGGACATACTATACGGAGAAACGGACAATAATCACATCACCATCCTGCATCACATAGTCTTTGCCTTCCAAGCGGATAAGCCCTTTGTCTCTGAGAGCGGCCCAGCTCCCATGTTTCACAAAGTCCTCATAAGAAACAACCTCATCTCGAATAAAACCCTTTTCCATATCGGAGTGAATCACCCCTGCGGCTTGAGGGGCTTTTGTCCCATTGGGGATGGTCCAGGCTCGTGTCTCCTTTTCTCCAGCCGTGAAAAAGGTAATAAGCCCCAAGATTTTGTACCCTTCGACAATCAATCTTTCCAGCCCACTTTTCTCAAGCCCCAGATCCTTCAGGTACTCTTTCGCCTCAGCGGGATCAAGTTCAGAGAGTTCCTGTTCAATCTTGGCCGAAAGGGCAATGATATCTGCTTTGAGGGTATCAGCCTTGGCTTTGAGTTTGGCATAGAGCGGATTTTTTTCGTAGGTGGTGATTTCTTTTTCACTCACATTGGCCACAATCAAGAGGGGTTTCGCCGTGAGAAACTGATACGCATCCACAATTTTTTTCTCCTCTGCTGTGAGAGGAATATTCTTGATGAGTTCACCCTCCTGGATAGTGGATTTGATCCTTTCGAGAAGCTCTACCTCTTGTTGAGCCTCTTTATTGCCGGCTTTGGCCATCTTGGTTCGTTTGGCCAAAATATTTTCTATCGTTTCAAGGTCTTTGAAGATGAGTTCCATATTGATAATCTCAAGGTCTCGAATAGGGTCCACCTCCCCAATATGGATGACATCCTTGTCCTCAAACAAACGAACTACCTGGACAATAGCATCCACCTCTCGAATATGAGAGAGAAACTGGTTTCCAAGCCCTTCTCCCTGGCTGGCACCCTTCACCAGCCCCGCAATATCCACAAATTGGACTGTGGTAGGGGTAACCTTTTTGGCCTCCACGAGCTTAGCCAAGGTATCCAGTCTTTCATCCGGGACGGCAACAATTCCCACATTGGGATCAATGGTACAGAAGGGATAGTTAGAACTGGCCACTCCCGCCCGGGTGAGGGCATTGAAAAGGGTGGATTTTCCCACATTGGGAAGCCCCACAATTCCACAGCTAAAGCCCATGCTTCTCTCCTTGTCTTTTTTTTATCCTTTTGTTTTATCTCCCAAGCTTTCGCTTCGCATAATCTCTATAATACTGAAGTTGCTTGTCGTTGGGGTACTGAGTGAGTGCTTCTTCAGCATACTCAAGAACAGACTTCCAGTCTTCTTTGTTCACATATTCTTCAACAAGGCTTCGGTAAGTCACAAGAATAGCCCTGTCAATCTCCCAGTTATCCTTATCATACTGCAGGGCCTCTTTGTACCAGTTCAACTTCTCCCGTTGAGAAGAAGAACTATTCCCCCGCATAATATAAAGGGCAGCAAGGTTTTTTCGTAAAACGGAAGAGGTGGGAAGGAATTGAATCCCTCGCTGAAGAATCTCCACAGCCCTCTGCCACAAACCCGCCTCTTTATAGGCAAACGCAATACTATTATAATATTCAGCAAGAGAAATATCTCTTTCTATACCTGTTAAATCCTGATACCATTGAAGCACAAGATTTTCGTCCTTGGGATACAGCTTCCATTCACTGATGAGTTTCTTGACAAGAGAATCCATCCCAAAGCCTGACACCTTTTTGTACCAGCTTCGCTCGCCAAAATCTTTTTTGACGTCCTGAAGAGTTGTCCAGGCCTCTTCATAGGCATTGGTCTGGATAAGTCGATAGAGAAGCTCCTGATACACAGAGGCGATAAGTTCTTCTCTTTCCATCAAGATGGGGCGATATTTCCCAATATTCTGTCTAGCCTCCACAAAACGCCCATCCTTGAGCATCCCTAAGATGGTATTATACACAAAAAACTGATAGTTATTACTGAGAATAAGGCTCTCAGGAAAGATTCGTATCCCCTCCTCTAATACTGCCATGGCGTCATTGGTAACACCTCGATTCCAGAGAAAAGAAGAATACTCCTGATAGGCGGCAATCCCATTGGTACGAACAAAGGGGATAGTGTTATCCAGTTCCATAGCCCTCAAAGCCAACTGAAAAGCATTGGATATGTCCCTTCTCCGTACCTGCATATAGACTTCGTTGGCATACCAGAGGGCGTACCACTGAATGAGATTGGTAATCACCGCTCTTGGCACCCGCTCATCAGTAAAAGAAGTGAGTCTCACAAAGTCCTGCTGGGCTTGGGTCTTTTGTCGGAAGTTATAGCCAAGGGGAGTAGTGGCCTCTACTTCCACCCACTGATTGTTGACAAATACCTCTGGTCTTGCATGTGTGGTATAGATATTTAACCTCACAGGAAACCCTAAGGCTCTTGCTGAAAGGGCGTACAGAAGCGAGGAAGATACACAATTAAACTCGCCTGTTTGGAATACCCCAGAAACCGTATTGGCCGTCTCCCGGTAACGTTTTAGAAAGCGTTCATGAAGAACAAGCAAAATCCTTTCCGCTTTTTCTGAATCACTCGTGAAATGTTGCTTCTGGAGCTCTGTGATCACACTTTGCCACTGAGAAGCATAGAAAGAAATACTCTCCCTGTTGGTAAGCCACGCCACCGTGAGAAAGCCCTCTATGGGATCCATATTGGTGGTTTTCTCCCAGAAAGAAGCCTCAAGTGGATGAAAATTCTCATTCCAAAAAGCACTCCTTCCCCACAAACACAGGGGAAAGAGAACAAGAAGAAGGATTTTTCTCATATACCCTCCTATTTTTCCCTCCCATCAAGGATACGAATCATCACCACCCTATCCCTCACAAAAGAGAGATGAGAAATCTCCTCAAGGGCAAGTCGCATCTTCTTCTCCGAGGCTTCGTGCGTGGTCATAATCAACGGAACGTATTCATTTTCACTTTGTTCCGGTTGAAGAACTGAAGCTATGCTGATACCATACTCGCCAAAGATACTAGCAATCTTGGCGAGTACCCCCATCTGGTCAAGGACATGAAAACGAAGATAATAGCGACAATAAACCTCATCAATGGGTTTGACCTCCAGTTTTTGATACGCCCGAAAGAGCTCAAACGACTTTGTTTCAAGGTGTTCGGCAATAGCCATGACATCACCCACAACCGCGGTTGCCGTGGGATGAGAACCAGCCCCTTTTCCATAGTACATAGAGGTTCCTAAGTACCTACCCTCCACCAGAATCGCATTGTACTCATGATGAACAAAAGCAAGTTGATTGTCCTGAGGAACAAGGGTTGGGTGAACCCGAAGTTCGAGCCGATTGTCTTTGTCTCTTTTGGCAATGGCCAAGAGTTTGATCACATATCCCATCTTCTCCGCATGGAGAATATCCTCAAGGGCAATGTGTTCTATCCCCTCATAATAGACCTGGGAGAACTCCACCTCAGTGTGGAAGGCCAAAGAAGCCAGAATAGCCAACTTGTGGGCAGCATCGTCCCCATTCAGGTCAAGAGTAGGATCAGCTTCCGCAAAACCCTTCTTTTGGGCCTCACGCAAAGCCTCATCCAAGGAACGATGAGAGAGAGACATCTGGGTGAGGATATAGTTTGTGGTGCCATTGACAATCGCATAGATCCCTTCGATGACATCGCCTACAAGGGAGTGGGTAATAGTCCGGAGGATAGGAATTCCCCCTCCGACACTGGCCTCAAAAGCAAGGCTTTTTTTCATCTGTTTGGCAAGGGAAAAAAGATCCTTTCCCCTCTCAGCAAGAAGAGCCTTGTTGGCTGTGACCACATGCTTCCCTGCTTTGAGAGCCTCTTCTACGAGGGTATAAGCAAAGGTCTTGCCTCCCACCAGTTCTATCACAATATCTACCTTTGGATCAGACAAAGCCTCTCTATAGTCCGTGGTCAACTTTGCTTTTTCCACCTTTACCGGCCTGGGAGTCGTGATATCCTTGTCCACCACCCAGCGAAGCTCAGGAGAGATACCTGTACGCTTTTCTATTGTCTTTTCGAGTGTTTGAAGGATCTCTACCACCCCTGAACCAATCGTCCCAAATCCTACCAAGGCAATACCAACCGTTTTCACCGCTCTCCTCCATGTGTATGCGTGAGTGTATATTATAGCCACAGAAAGAAATTTTTGCAAAAAATAAGAAAGACAAGACCTCTATTGGAGCTTACAACACCTGAAGTTTTGCCTTGATATTCCCGTTTTTGTGAAGGAGTTGAAGGATTTTGACAATATCCTGAGAAGACATCCCGAGTTGATTGAGGCCATTCACCAGTTCCTGAACCGTGGTGGAAGAAGGGAGAATTTTGGCTGTCTGTTTCTGCGAGGTTGAAGGCATTCCCCAGGAGGGAGAAGCACCCCCAATCGCAATTTGCGACCCCTGATAGACAATAGCCGCTTCGGTAACCACAATATTTCCCCCTGCGACAACCATCCCTGTTTTGCTATCAATGGTGATACTTGGGACCTGTGGGACATCAACACGAGTGGAAAGAAGCCTTCCAAGCCATTGAGCCGGTTGTTGATCCTCAGGAATCTTGATTCGAATAGTATAATTTTCTATGGTGTATTCCACCCCTCCAAAAGAGGTCTGAAGTGTCCGTTCAATAGCCACAAAGGCATCAAAAGAATAATTGGGATCTAAATGAAGAACAACCGTATTATTCTCTTGAAGCCACGTTTGTGGGATGGGCTTCTGAAGAATACCCCCTTGAGGAATAGTTCCAGAAACACTCTTGGAAGAGGTATCAACCGTCAGCTTTCCACTGGCAACGGCGTAGATCTCATTGTCTCCACCCACAAGAGGGGTAACCACCAGTTCTCCTCCCTCAAGGGATTTTGCATCAAAGACAGAAGCCACACGAACATCCAAACGATTTCCGGCCTGGGCAAAAGGAGGAACATCAGCGACGACCATCACCACAGCAGCATTCTTGGGCTTGAACTTGTCCATATTCGCCTGAATCCCAAAATGGTGGGCAATACGGGCCAAAAACTCCTTTGTCTGCGAACCACCTTCACTATCTCCTGTGCCTTTCAATCCAACCACAATACCATAACCTATGAGAGGATTGAAAGAAAGACCTTCCACACTCACGATATATTTCATTTCTATAGGTTCAGCCCAGAGAAATCCCGCTAAAAACAGAAAAACGATCCCTTTCTTCATAAACCCTCTATCTCTTCTCTTTTGAGCCTTAGAATTCGGCTATTTATTTTATTTTCGACCAAAATAACCTCTGATTGAGGGGAAGAGATCAACCGAACAGGGATTCGGATAGAAACCCCTTTCCCTCGATAGGTGAGAAAACCCTCTTTCTCCCCTATTCTTTCAAAACCGTACACCGGCAAAAAAGACGAAGAGACAGGAAAGACCTGACGAACAGGCACAAAAAAGGATTGCACCCTCCACGAATGAGGCAGATACACCCGACAGGTGAGATATATTCCCTTCTCTTCTCTGTTTTCAGAGAGAACCTCAAAACGTTCCGGCAGATCCACACTTTCCCATGTTGTTCCCGGATAGGCCTGGAAAAGCTGAGTGTACCACTCCTCTGGCGTGAGAAGACGAATCCCACGGAAAACAACCACTTCCTTGCCCACTAACACAAAATCCCCAAAACCCAACTGCTTCATCACCTGCCCCACCTCAGAAGCATTATAAGAAGACTTTTTTGAGTCCAAAAGCGTATTGGTGGGAAGTTTTTCCTGAATCAGGTCCTGAAGAGAAACCATATCGTTTGAAGAAAGCACATAGGGACGAAGTGTAAACGTTGTAGCCATAGCTACTTCTATGAAACTCACGAAAGAAAGCCCCACCAGAACCAGAAGCCTTTTTCGTAGAAAAAAAGCCGTTTTTCTCCACATCTTCATAGTAAAAATATCGGTAGATCCACAAAAAACTGAAGAAAGACCTGACCAAGAAAGAGAAGCAGCTTTTTCATTTTTGCTTGACGATTTTTCTTCTCATGAATATATTATAATAAAATAATATGATAAGGAGTTCTTATGGAACCGAAAATTGTGATTTTCACCACCCCGACCTGTGTGTTCTGCCGCAAGGCCAAGGAATACTTCCAGAGCAAGCGTCTCAAATTCAAAGAGGTCGATGTTTCTCGTGATCCAGCGGCTGCTCAGGATATGGTGAGACGATCAGGACAAATGGGTGTTCCGGTTATTCTCATCAATAACCATGTGGTGGTTGGCTTTGATGTAGGCAAGATTGAAAGACTTTTGTCTATTCATTAGTGGATAACTCAAGCCCCTTTCTCTTTTTTCCGAAAATAAAAAGAGAAACAGGAGAAAGGGGCATACATGAAGCGTGCGATCGTCTATCTCGTTGTGAATGCTATAGCCATTGTCATTGTGATGAATTTCTTTTTTGGAAACGGCGGAGTAAGTGATCTTATTACCGAAAAACACCATCTTGCCACCGTCCAGCTCCAGACAAAAGAAAAAGAGCTTGCCCTCCTCTCCCAGAATTCAGACCTTCTTTCGGAAAAATCAAGCAAAAATATAGACGAATATTTAGTGAAACACGGTTATAAGCCTGAGAATACCCTGATCTTTCGTTTTGTTTCCCCTCCCTCCCCTCAAGAAAAGCCCTACTCGACTCATCTCATCACAAGGCTGTATCTTGTGTGCGGGATTCTCATTCTTTCACTTTTCGTGGGGGAAACCTGTCTTTATCTTTTAGCAAAAGGAGCGTTTCGCCTATGAAAATTGTGCTTGTTGGCTATCGTGGAAGTGGAAAGACGACTTTGGGGAAACATTTGGCCTCCTCTCTTTGTATCCCTTTTGTGGATACCGACCATGTAGTGGAAAGCAAGGCGGGCATGAGCATCCCGGAAATCTTTCAAAAAGAGGGGGAATCAGGCTTTCGACTCAGAGAAACCCTTGCCCTCAAGGAGGCGCTTCTTTTGGATAATGCGGTTATTGCTACAGGAGGAGGGATTGTTCTCAGACCGGAAAATCGTCTTCTCATCCGTACGGCTGATCTTGTGGTATACCTCGCCGCCCCGGTCTCTGTACTGGTAGAACGTATCCGGGGAGACACCAACCGTCCTCCCCTCACCCATCTGCCACTTGAAGAAGAGGTGATGAGTACCCTGAAAGAGCGTCTTCCCCTCTATGAAGAGGTAGCCGATCTCTCTCTTGATACCCACCTCTATAGCATTGAGGAAGCTACCCGTGAAATACTCAAACGCCTCAAAAAGGAAGAACCATGCAGCGAACCTTTGTGTTCCTAACAAAGATTCTGCTCCTCTTTGTTCTGATATGGATGGTGTTTTTCGGGGTGGTGATAGTCACCACAGAATTTCATGTAGAAAGCGGTATCTCAGAATATGGACTTTTCCTCTGGCACAAAAATGCTTATGAGAAGATCCGTGGGTTTGTTCTGAACGACACCGAGGACAAAGCCATCAAGCAAAAGATTCAGGCTTCTTTTTCGCTCCTTGAAGAAGAGAAAAACGCCTTTTTCTCTCAAATAGAAAACTTCAAACAGGACAAAAACCTCTATGATGCCATTTTTTTCTATGTTGTTTCTGGAAGTCTTCCCTCCCTTCGAAGTATCATAGATACCTACTGGCAAGATGATCCCTTCTTTGTCGAATGTTATGTGGTAGGAGAAAGCGGGGACTTACTCTACAAGTATGGAGGATATACCCTTTCCCCTCAAAAGGTGCCTTCTCAGCAAATTTACACCTTTCAAAGGGACGATACCCTCATTGACTGTATCCTCAACTGGAGAGATGAAACGTTTGAAAAGGAGCTTCAATTTCACTTTCTCTTTCGCGAAGACAAATTCTTTTCCTGGATTCAAAAGAGTTCTTTTCCTCTGATACTCCAGCTTGGGGAGACCTTCTTCAAAACGGCGAAGGTTCCAAGAGTCAATTCCCTTGACGAACTCTCCCAGAATACCCATTATGGCTCCTACGCCCTCTACCGTTTTCCTCTCATATGGAAAAACGTCGAAATCGGAACCGCTTTCTATTTTGTGAAAAGATATGGGATTGGCTGGTTTTTTGTTTTCTTAGTGAGATTGATTCTCGTCGTCGGAGTTTTTGGTGGTATGGTGGGCTTTTTCTTCTGGGTGGATCATATGATGAACAAGATGCTTTCCTATCAAAAGAAAAGGGAACAACCAGAGAATGAACTTGACGAACAAAATATCCAGTGGATAGAGGAATTCCTTGCCAATCAAAGAGAGGAAAAGAAATGAAATGGATAGGTCTTTGTCTTTTGCCTGTGATGGTGTATGCCCATTGGAGTGTCAATGATATCTGGAAGATTTCCGTGAAGCAAACCAATACCTTTTCTTTCATCAGTGACTGGGAAAACCTTTCTTTTTCCCCTTCAGGGATAACAACCACAAACGATCCTTCGTGGCTGTCTATACTCGATGTTTCTTGTGGTGAAGGATACCTGTTTTCCCACGTTTTTGTGGATTTTGAAGGATCCAGCGAAATCACCCTTGAGGTTCATAACAGTGATGATAATACCCTCCTCGCAAAAACCAATCTCACAGAAAGCGGGATTCTCCCCCTCTCCCATGTGTATCAAAAGAAAATAGACGTATGGGCCTATCTTTCGTCAGGAACAAAACTCTATAGCATAGGTGTCGTTCGTACCAAAGAGATCCCCCTTCATCCAACCAATGTCATCGTCAATCCTCAGATCCTCTACTACCCTGAGGGACGTCTTTTGATTGATCTCACCCTTCAGAGTCCCGCCTATCTTGAGATAGAACTCTACAATAAACGAGGAGATAGATTGGCTTCTATTATTCCTCTGTCGTACTATACCGCTGGACCTCTTTCTCTCCAGTGGACACCCCTTTCGATTGCCAAAACCTACCTCATGTCGGGTTCGGCCTATGTGTATGTCCGTTATCGTATCAGTACCGGCTCAAAAGAATGGGCGCACAGGTTTGAGATTGTGTATTTGTAGAAAAGAGGATATGCCTTGACTTTAATGGTTTCTTAGTGCTATAATTATTCATACTTTCGGAACAACAAAGGGAGAGAGAATATATGAGAATAGAAAATATCAAAATACAGAATTATCGCTGTTTGGAAAATATTGAAATATCCAACATTCCTCCTCTGTCAATCATCGTTGGAGCTAATGGGAGTGGGAAAACAACCCTTTTTAATGTATTTGGTTTTCTTAAAGATTGTCTTACTTACAACGTTACAAAGGCCCTCCAGGCAAGAGGTGGATATGAAGAAGTCATTTCTCGGGGAAAAAAAAATAACAAAGAAAAGAGTAATATTGTGATAGAATTACAGTACCGCATGGAAATTACAGGCAAAGAGAGATTGGTAACCTATCATTTAGAAATAGGACTTGTCAACAATAAACCGTGTGTAAAAAGAGAAATTCTTCGCTACAAAAGAGGTGCCTATGGTTCTCCTTTTCACTTTCTTGATTTTGAACAGGGGAAGGGTACTGCCGTAATAAACGAAGAAGATTTTTCTAAAAAAGATGAAGACTTAACAAGAGAATATCAGGAATTAGAACCAGATATTCTCGCTATTAAGGGGTTAGGACAATTTCAGAGATTCAAAGCTGCCAATGCCTTACGACAATTGATTGAAGGCTGGCATATTTCTGATTTTCATATCAATCAAGCAAGAGGAAGTAAAGATGAAGCAGGTTTTGCAGATCATCTGTCTATCACAGGTGATAATCTTCCTCTGGTAGCCAGAAATATTTATGACAATCATCCAGAAGTATTTAAAAAAATCTTAGATGCTATGAAAAAACGAATTCCAGGAATTGGTGAGATAACACCAGAAAGAACACTTGATGGAAGGCTACTTCTTAAGTTCAAAGATAAAAGTTTTCAAGATCCTTTTATTGACCGTTATGTTTCGGATGGAACAATTAAAATGTTCGCTTATCTTGTTCTTTTATATGATCCTCAGCCTTTTCCTCTTCTCTGTATTGAAGAACCCGAAAATCAGCTTTATCCAGCATTGTTAAGAGAGCTCCTGGAGGAATTTAGAGATTATGCTCACAGAGGGGGGCAGGTGTTTGTTTCCACTCATTCTCCGGATCTGCTAAATGCCGCTTCAATAGAGGAAGTATTCTGGTTGGAAAAAAAAGATGGTTATACTTACATTCATCGTGCTTCAGATGATGAACAGATCAGAAGATATGTAGAAGCTGGAGATCCTTTGGGCTATCTCTGGAAAGAGGGTTTTTTCAAAGGAGCTGATCCACAATGAAAGAAATCGTTTTCTTTTTAGAAGAACCAAGTATGAAAGAAATGCTTGGTTCTTTTCTTCCCCGACTTTCTTCTTCCCTACCAAAAATAACCTATGTTGTATTTGAAGGAAAGTCTGACCTGAAAAAAAGAATTCAGAGAAAGATGCAACATTACAATAATCCTGATGCCTTTTTCATTATTCTCATTGATCAGGATTCGGCAAACTGTAAAGATCTGAAAGAAGAGATAATTCAGAAAATAAAGGACTTACATAAACCTTTTCTTGTTCGTATAGTATGTCATGAACTGGAAAGCTGGTACCTTGCTGATTTGCAGGCAGTAGAGAAAGCTCTTTCCATAAAAGGATTAGCTCAAAAGCAAGGACAAAGCCACTATCGCCAACCGGATAGTCTATCTAATGCCAAACAGGAATTCAAAAATATATTGGGACCGAAGCAGGCTTATCAACCATTAAAACATGGGAGAGAAATTGGCAAGTATCTTGATCCTGACAACCAACGATCAAAAAGTTTTGCTATTTTTGTAGAAAGTTATAGAAAACTTCTATGAAGCACCTTTTTTCTCTTTTCTCCTTTTTTCTTCGCCCATTTCGGCGTCAACTTGCCTCTCATCTGGCAAGGGATAGTTTTACCCTGGTGTTTTTTCTTTTTCTTGCAGGTGTCGTTTTTTATAGATATAGCCTATTTGTTCTTTCCCTACCCGCTCAATATCATCTTCCCCTTTTCTCAGGACTGTGGTTAAGTTTTCTTGTATGGTTTTTTCTCAATTTCTGGGATAGACCCTCTCTCACAGAGAAGGAAAAACTCCTCTTTGGCGAAAGCACTCTCCCACTCAAAAGCCTCGTGTGGTATTTTCTTCTCCGGGAAATGGGAAGAAAAATCCTGCCTCTTCTTCTCTCCTTTCTTCTTCTTTTACCCATCATCAATGCACTGAGTCTTCCCCTTTTGGTCAAAATTCTTATCTTCGTTTCTCTCCCCATCGTCTGGTTCCGTTATCTCTTGTGGGCCTACTGGTTTCGTATTAGCATTGACAAAAGAAGCTGTCTTCTCTGGTTAACACTGCTCACAGTCACCTGGATAGGTATAGTCAATTATCCCATCCTTGTACCCGTTGGATTGGGAATCGAAATATTTACCCTTTTCTTTCTTCTGAAGAAAATTTTTTCTTCTTTTTCTCACTCTTTCATCACGTATTCAGCTTTCTTTCTTTCGTCACACTCTATTCCAAGAAAACAAACACAAAAACGTAAGGTTTCCGTTATTGAAAGCCTTCTGCACTATTTTCTCTCTGTCTCTGATAAACCTTCTCTCATTTCCGGAATTCTTGTTGTCATCGGCATTCTGATAGGGCTTGGCATGGTTTTGGCCTCCTCTCCTACTCTCGAAAAGCAACAGCTCAAAAATGGCCTCATCCTTCTCTGGCTGGTAGTCTTTGTAGGGGTGAGTTCACTCGCTGGTATTCTCTCCTCCCATCCGTGGTGGTTTCTCTGCCGGCTTCAACCCATACCCTTCTGGAGAGCTTCTCTTCTATCTCAGATAAAAACCCTTCTTGTTCTTCCTCTTCTTGTCCCTTTTCTTGTATGGAGCAGTCTCGTTTTGCCCTTAGAAACTCTTTTTTCTTTTCTCTGCGGTCTTCTCTGGGTAGAGATGATATGGTCTCTTCATTTTCTCATAGGAGAACGGCCAATTTTCGAGGCCCTTGTTTTTGTGTTTTTTTTCTTAGCTTTCCTTATAGGTGAATATAGCCTTTCTTGGGGATTTATTCCCGTCGCTTCTGGGATAGCCTATTTTCTCTGGAAAAAAGCAAAGCAAAAGTATACACAAAAGTGGGAGGATGTACCGTGATTCTTCTTGAAAATATTACCAAGGACTATGGAAACCACAAGGGAATATTTGACGTGAATCTTGAATTTTTCCCTGGCATTATTGGTATTCTTGGGGAAAATGGTGCCGGTAAATCCACCCTTTTTAAGCTTCTTCTCGGACTTCTGAAACCTGATAAGGGAAACATCTTCATCATGGGGAAAAACCTCTGGGAAGGGGATACTTTTATTACCAGCAAACGTTGGATTGGTTATGTTCCCCCCGAAAACTACCTTGTTCCTTCTCTCACGGGAAGGGAAAATATAGAACTTATGGCCTATTTACGATTTCAGGATAAAAATCAATACCATAGGCTTATGCCTTACATCGATATCTTAGAAATGAAGGATGTTCTTGATGAACCTCTCTCTACCTATTCCTCTGGTATGCAAAAGAAACTTCACATCCTTGTTAGTCTTTTAGGAAATCCTCCCATTCTCATCTGGGATGAACCCTACAATCAGTTAGATATTGTGGCTCTCATGCATATGAAAGAACTTCTTTTAGCTTATGCAGACGAGACAAAAGCTACTATCCTTTTCTCCAGCCATATCATCGAAATGGTGGAAGATCTCTGTTCTCATGTATGTATTCTTCATCAGGGACATGTTCACTTTTATGGGGATCTTCCTCCTCGCGGAAAGCTTACTCCGTATTACGTGGATATTATCCAGAAAAAAGAACCTGCTTTTCTAAAAAATTCGTCTCCAAAAGTTGAAATTTTGTCCCCTTGTGGATATGATATAACCAAAGAACTCAAAGGAGACTCTATGCCTCTCATTGAAGTCAAAAACGCCAAAAAGGACTATCCTTTAGGGAAAACGACTGTCCATGCCCTGCGGGGGGTGAATCTCACTGTGGAGGCAGGTGATTTTTTCTCTATAGTGGGACCTTCTGGGAGTGGAAAAACCACTCTTCTCAACCTCATCGGGTGTATCGATCACCCAACGGAAGGAGAGGTCATCATTGACGGGCAAAATGTCTCTCAACTCAGTGATAAAGAACTCACCAACATCCGCCTCTACAAGGTGGGTTTCATCTTTCAGACCTTCAATCTTATTCCGGTGCTAAATGTCCGGGAGAATGTGGAGTTTCCCCTGCTTCTCATGAAAGACAGGGCAGGACTCACCAGAGCTGAAATCAACGAACGGGTGGAAAGACTCATTGAAGAAGTAGGTCTCAAGGATTTTATCACCCACAAGCCTACGGAACTCTCAGGAGGACAGCGTCAGCGGGTGGCTATTGCCCGTGCTCTGGTGACCAAACCGGCTATTGTGCTTGCTGATGAACCCACCGCCAATCTTGATTCAGAGACAGGTGAAAGTATTTTAGCCATCATGCGTCGTTTGAATGAGAGTGAACATATCACGTTTATCTTCTCTACCCATAACCCTGATGTGCTCAAGTATGCCAAGCGTATTATTCGGCTCAAAGATGGACTTGTGGTCAGTGAGGAGTAAACCATGCAGGGGCTTTTTTATACCATTGCCTTTCGAAATCTTTTTCGCCATAAAGGGAAAAGTCTCATTGTGGGAGGGCTTCTCTTTCTTGTGGCCCTTCTTCTCACCTTTGGTAATGCCACCATCAAGGGTATGAACAGGGCCCTGGAAAAAAATATAGTTCGTGGTTTCACCGGGAATCTCGCCATTATCTCCACCAACCAGATGGACAAGGAGGTTTTTGGATCTTTTTCGGGCCGCCCTATGGCGTTGATAGAAAACTATCCCAAAATCAGTAACGTCCTTGCTTCGCTTGATGTGGTAGAAGATTTTCTCCCCATTGGCAGAAACGTAGCCATGCTTTTCAATAGTGGTGGTACGCCTGTTTTCTATATGATTTATGCCGTGGATTTAGATAGATACCAGTCTTTTTTTGAAAACAGGATTGAAATCATAGAGGGAAGACGCCTTGAAAAGGGTGAACGTGGGATGATGATGGGATCTCTCATCAGAAACCAGACGGCTGAAACGGTGAGTCTCTGGCTTTTTCCAGAGGGAAGTGAAATCGTTTTTTCCAACATGCCCCCAAAAGTGTTCACCAACAGGGAAAGTCTCACCTATGCTTCTGAGGCTGTTTTAGTGGGCTTGAGTGACGATGTAGGAAGCGATATTCGGCTTCCCGTCAGAGGAATTTTTCGGTTTGAAAGTCTCAATGCACTCTTTGGAGGATATACTGTCTTTGTTGATCCCCTTTCCTATGTCGAGATGTTCAACTACATTGTTAATTCTCCTACGACTGTTCTCAGTAAACAGGAGAAAGACTTTCTCAAAACCGACAATTTTGATGCCCTTCTTGAAGAAAACCTTTTTTCTACCGCTTCTCCGACCACATCCCAGACCTACTCAGAAGAAAACATTCGTCAGGCTCTCAAGCGTAGCCAAACCTACACTTACTCCACAGAAGCCTACAATGCCGTCATTGTCAAAACAAAAAAAGGAATCTCTGATACGGTGGCTCTTCAAAAGGTAAATAGCGCTCTCAAAGAGGCAAACGCCGATGGAAAGGCTATCTCCTGGAGAGAGGCCATTCCCCAATTATCCCAGTATATTGGCATTGTTCAGGGACTCTTTGGGGTGGTCATGTTTATGCTTTTTCTTGTTTCTGTGATCATTGTGATGAATACTATCTCAATGTCCGTCGTCGAAAGAACCACAGAGATTGGCATGATGAGGGCCATTGGCTCTCAGAAGTCGTTTATCGGACGTATGATTCTTGGAGAAACGTTGACATTGGGGGTGGTTTTTGGGGGGAGTGGTATCGTGGCCGGTGCTCTTCTCTCATGGCTTATAGCCGGGTTAAAACTCAAGGCAAAGGATGAGATGATCCAGATTCTTTTTGGAGGAGAGTATTTTCTCCCTGTCGTGGGAATTCCAGATATGATAGGGAATCTTGTCGTTCTTCTTTTTGTTCTCTGGATAGCCTCTCTTTATCCCATCCGTATAGCCAAAAGAATCACTCCCCTTGAGGCTATTTCACGTGAATAACAAGGAGAGAAAACTATGAAAATCGCTACTCTTCTTTTTCTTGCCTTTCGTAACCTGACACGCCAGAAAAGACGCAATCTTTTCCTTGGCTCAGGTATTGCCATCGGAATTACCCTATTAGTGGTGGCAGGTTCTTTCTCTCTGGGGCTGAAGGATCTTCTCATTGACAGGTGGATTAGCTATATGAGTGGTCACATCCAGGTGACTGTCCTGGGAAGCGTCAATGACTTTTATGGAAGGGGAAAGGGCTTTTTCAAAGACAAAAACATGGTGGAAAATATCCTTGCTTCGTACACCAATGAGATTGACTTCTTCTATACCGATGCCTCTGCCTTTGTTCGACTCATTGGGAACAGAAGAACAGATCTTATTCAACTTGTAGGTATGGAGGTAGATGAGGGTTTTCTCAAGTTTCTCAATGTTGTCCAGGGCAATGGCTGGGACCTCACCAACACCTCTCAATATGAAAATCCTATCGCCATCACCACAGACAAGGCAGACTACCTGAGAGTAAAACTCTATGACACAGTAAAGGCTTCTTTCCAGACTATCCACGGCCAGATGCAAACAGCGAAGTTTACCATTGTCGCCATCTACAAGGCAGATGTCTCCTACATGGGTTGGGTGGGATACGTGCCCAAAGTAGCCATGCGAAAGCTCCTCGACTACCGCGATCACGAATGGGGAAGTGTAGTCATTGTCCTCAAGGACAAAAAAAAGGCCATTCCCCTGGCTACCGAAATCCACCAAAAGCTTACTCCTCCCCTTATGGTCGTCAAAGCCCGCGTAGGAAACAGTGAAGGGCTTGTAGGGGGATTCTGGCGGGATGAAAAACGTTTTGAGTCTCTCAGCAATCTTCTCACCATTCATGAGGTTTCCCCTCATGGGGATATCAGAAAAAATGGGGTTCTTGTACCCCTTTCCATGGCCAAAAAACAAAACCTTCAGGGAGGAAAAACCATCACCATCACCTACCAAAGCCGTTTTGAAGGAACAAAAACTGTACAAATTCCCATTACTGGCATGTATACCAGTAGCCTTTTACCCTCAAATCTTATTCTCATAAACGAAAAAGAATTCTATACCCTTTTTCGTTCTCTTCCTGCCAAAGAAAGTATGGTTTCTCTCTCTCTTTCGAATACCGACTTTCTCTGTACTGAGTGGTATCTTCTCCCTCGTCCGAAAAGTGCCCAGGAGATCAACAATCTCTACGATTCCCTGAAACAAAACCCTATTTATGCAGACAAAGTTCTGGTTTCCACCCTCTATGAATCCGCTTCATCTTTTCTTCAATTTCTCTCAGCCATCAATATGGTGAGTCTTGTATTCGCTTCTTTTCTCTTCCTGATTGTGATGGTTGGGCTTGCCAATTCTCTCCGGATGGTCATCCGCGAAAGAACACGAGAAATAGGTACCCTCCGTGCCATTGGAATGCAAAGATCAGATGTGCGCTGGCTTTTTCTCTTTGAAGTGGGACTTCTCATGCTCCTCTCTGGACTTGCTGGCATCCTTCTCGGCTGGCTTCTCGTAGGCATTCTTTCTTCTCTTCCTTTAGATGACTCAGGGTTTATTGGCATGCTTCTTCTGAATAAACGTCTGCACCTCGTAATGGACTGGGGGTGGAATATTTTCTGTCTTTTCTTCGTGATCATTCTCGGGCTTCTCACGGCTTACCGTCCGTCCAAGCGTGCCGCACGGATGTCACCAGCCGAAGCCCTTATCCATTACGAATAATAAGGAGTACAGATATGAAAGAGATCCTCTTTTCGCTTGTTTTCTTTTCTTCCCTCTGGGGTATCACCGGGAGTGAACTTCTCTCCAAGATTGACAAACTCTATGAAATCCGAACCGATATCACTGCCAGGATTAAACTCACCCAGCAAAAGGGAGAAAGTATAAAGGTAATAGAAGCTATTTATTATCGAAGAGACGCTGATGATTCCTTTCTCATTATCATGACGGCCCCTGATATAGAAAAAGGTAATGGCTACCTCAAAGTGGGAGAAAATTTCTGGATGTACAAACGAAATACCCGTACCTTCCAGCATATCAATCGTGATGAATCGCTCTCTGGCAGTGACGCCCGAAGCGGTGACCTCGAAAAACGCAAGATGAGTGAACTTTATACGGTTGCTCTCGATGACAAGAACCGGGAAAAAATCACAGAAGAGAAACTGGGCAACATTCCTGTCTATCGAGTAGAAATTACCGCTAAAGTAAGCGATGTCACCTACCCAAAGCAAATCCTCTGGGTACACAAAGAGAATTTTCTTATCCTCAAAGCCCAGGCTTTTTCTCTCTCTGGAACCTTGATGCAAACTATTTATTATTTGAAGTACACCCAGATTGATGGGCGATATATCCCTCTTCAGCAGATTTTTGTTGATGAATTTGAAAAGGGAAACAAGACCATTTTAGACCTTTCTGGCATTTCTTTTGAGAAAATACCCTCTCATATTTTTACCAAGGCTTATCTTGAAAATCTGAGTAAATAGGAAAGGCTATGAAGAAACTCTTTTCACTCTTTCTCATGATAAGTGTTTTTGGATTCGGCCAGCAACTTGATGAGAACGCCCTTTTCCAGGAAGATACCCTGATTACTGAAGCCCCTCTTCTCACCAACACCTCTTCGAAGGGTATCTCTCTCACCGGCAATATACAAAGCCTCTTTACCTACTCTTTTGAGCGGGATAAACTCACCAATAAGGATAGCCAAGCAACTAACCTCTTCTCCTATGGAATAGGTGGGGATATTTTTGTTGACATTCGCCAGGAAAAGGGGTACAAAGCCTTCGTTGACATAGGCTTTCTTGCTACTTCTGGTGGAGTTCCTCTTCTTCGTACCTATGTTGATCCTTTGACGGCAACTTCTCTTCCTCTGATAGAAACCAATTCTTTTCTTGTCCAGATAAAAGAAGCCTTTGTCGATTTTCCCCTTTTTCATCTTCTTTATTTCCGGTTTGGAAAACAATATCTCACATGGGGGACAACCTATTTCTGGAATCCCACAGACCTTCTCAATCGTGAAAGAAAAACCCTGTCTACTCTCAATACTCCCAGAGAAGGCATATGGGGTATCAAGCTTCACATCCCTTATCAAACCCTGTTTAACTGGTACACCTTTTTAGATACCACAGAGATAAAAAATCTCAGCACCTCTGCCCTTGCCTCCAGGCTTGAACTCCTCTTAGGAAATACTGAAATAGGACTCTGTGGCTGGTGGAAAAAGCATTCCCTCTCTGTGTATGGGGCTGACCTTTCCACCCGTCTCTGGGGGTGGGATATCAAAGCAGAAGGAAGCCTCTCATACGGAGACAATCGCCCTGTACTGAAAGAAGAGATGATCCCCTATGGCCCGCTAACCATAACGAATTATACCACGGAAAAAACCACCAATAAATGGGTCTATCGTATTGCGGTAAACTTTTCGCACTCATGGGAACTCTGGGATGTAAAAGAGAGACTTTCCACCATGGTGGAAGTTTTTTATAACAGTGAAGGAAAGAATGACTCCCTTTTTGAAAATCCCACCAAAACCCAGGTGGCTCTTCTTTCCGGGGCTTATGTCCCTAATGAGTATGGAAAATGGTATGGTCTTCTTTCCATTGGATTTCGGAAACTCTTTGTAAGTGAAGTTTCTTCTCAGATATACATTCTTTGGAATATAGAAGACAGATCTGCGGTGTTAAGTTCCACACTTTTCTACAATCCTGTAGATGAGGTACAATCAAGTTTAGGTCTTGTCTGGTATACAGGAAAAGATAAGCAGGAATATACTTCTACTGATTTTCCTGTTGTTCTCACGGCACAATTTTCTTTGAAGTTCTGATATATTCATCAAAAAAACGTTTTTTTAGGATAATCGTACGTCTCGTCTGGGTCAAATATCCTTCCATCTCAAGTTTTCGAAAGATACGACAGAGTACCTGTCTAGCCATACCTAAATAGGTGGCTACTTGCTCAATGCTCATAGGTAGAATAATCTTCTCCTCCCCCTTGTAGGTATGTACGAGAAAAGACAACACACGACTCTGCACAGGTAATTGCAAAAGAATCATCCGGCGAGAAAGAATCACTAGCTTATCGGAAATATCCCTCAAAAAATTCCTCATCAGTTTCTCACATCTTGTCAAACAATTTTCCCATAAAACTTTTTCTACCCATAGCAATTTTCCTTCCGTAAGTGCTTCCACCGTCACAGGAAAGTAAGAATAAGAGGCAAACAAAATAGCTGGAGCTAATACCACTGGTGACTTGAGAATTTCAACCACAAGGGGTTCCTGAGAATAAGAAAAAGAAGAAAATATAGCACGACATTCACCTCCTGTTAATATCCAAAGAGAAGTATAAGGACTTCCTTCTAAAAAAAGTATCTCCCCTTTTTTGAAGTGTTTTTCTTTCCAGGGAAGTCGAAGTAACATCTCGCGTTCTTCCGAAGAAAGATCTTCAAAAAGAGAAAGATGCCAGGGGAAAAACACAAAACACCTCCGTTTTTGTCACCAAGGTGACAGAAAAATTCCTATAGAAGTAGTATACTATAAACAAACAAAAAAATCAAGGAGAGATTCGATGAAGAGACAAATGATAGTTATTGACCAGGAAAAATGCAACGGTTGCGGACTTTGCATACCAAACTGTCCTGAAGGAGCTTTGCAACTCATCGATGGAAAAGCTCGACTTGTATCTGAATTTTACTGTGATGGCCTCGGTGCCTGTGTAGGAGTATGTCCAGAAAATGCTCTTCACGTGGAAGAGCGGGAGGCCCTACCCTATGATGAAACAAGGGTTATAGAAAATATCATTCCTCAGGGAAGAAACGTCATAGATGCCCATTTGAAACATCTTGTTTCCCACAATCAATGGAAAGACTATGAAATTGCTCTTCGTATTCTTTCAGAAAAAAAGATCCCTTTTACCCATTTTGACTTCCCCCCAAAAACATCTTTATCCCTTTCAAAGGAATACGAAGCCTACACACTCACAAACTGGCCTATCCAGCTTCATCTAGTCAATAGTAGTAATGAATTGTGGAATAATGCTCATATACTTTTAGCTTCTGATTGTACTGCTTTCAGTCTTCCGGGTTTTCATAGCCATTTGAAAAACAAAAAGCTCCTGATTGCCTGTCCCAAGCTTGATAGCCATCAGGAGATTTATTTAGAAAAGCTCTCTACTATCTTCGAAAAAAGTGCTCCTGCTTCTTTTACTATCATGGTAATGGAAGTTCCCTGTTGTCGTGGACTTGCCTTTCTTGCCAAGAAAGCACGTGAAATGAGCGGAAACAATCTTCCCCTGAAGGTAATAACGGTGGGAATTGAAGGTACCATTGTAGGAGAAACAGAAATCTAATACCAAAGATGAGGAGGAATACCATGGAAAAGTCTATGTTTTGCTTCCAATGCCAGGAGGCTGCTGGTGGAATTGGGTGTAGTGTCAAAGGTGTATGTGGAAAAGATGAAAGGACGGCGCGTTTACAGGATGCCTTAGTTTATGCCCTACGAGGCCTTGCCGCTACGCATCAAGCCCTTCGTAAACAGGGAAAAAAAGACTCTATAGTCGCACATCTGCTATGGGAAGGATTATTTACCACTATCACAAATGCCAATTTTGATCCTACAGACTTTGTCTCTAGAATTATGCATATCACAGCCTATAGTAAAAAACTTCAGGAAGAATATCAACTCTCCGTACCTTCTTTTGCTAGAATGTCTCTAACTACCGAAGAGGATATTCATGCGCTTGAAGAACATGGCTCAATTCTTCAAGAAAAGGATGAAAATATTCGATCTGTACGAGAACTCATCACCTATGGACTCAAAGGAATTGCTGCCTATGCCTATCATGCTTCCCATCTTGGATTTGAAAATGATAATATTGCCGAATTCGTCGAGAAAGCTCTTGTTCAGTCTATAGAAGAAACTGAGTTATCAAAACTCCTTTCACTTGTTATGGAAACGGGTCAATATGGAGTAAAAGTCATGGAACTTTTAGACAAAGCCAACACCACAACCTTTGGTCATCCTGAACCCACAAAAGTATCTCTGGCTCCTCGTAATAAACCTGGTATTTTGATCAGTGGACATGATCTCAAAGATCTCTTTGAACTTCTGGAACAGAGCCAGGATAGTGGCCTCGATATATACACTCACAGTGAGATGCTTCCTGCTCATTATTACCCGGTATTCAAAAAGTATCCCCACTTTGCTGGAAATTATGGAAATGCTTGGTGGAAACAAACAGAAGAGTTTGAAGCCTTTCGAGGACCTATTCTTCTTACTACAAATTGTCTTGTGCCTCCCAGAGAAAGTTATAAAGAGCGTATCTATACGACTGGGCCAGTAAGTTTTCCAGGAACAAAACATATTCCTACGCTCGTCAATGGAAAGAAAGACTTCTCTGCCCTCATAGAACATGCCAAAACATGTCCTCCCCCTCTTCCTCTTGAAAAAGGAGAAATCATTGGCGGTTTTGCTCATCACACACTTCAATCTCTTTCAGAGACAGTCATTGATGCTATCCAGAAAGGATACTTGAAAAAGTTTGTGGTTATGGCTGGTTGTGATGGAAGAATGCCCTCTCGCCAGTACTATACCGATTTTGCTCGTCAACTTCCCTCAGATACCATTATCCTTACTGCAGGATGTGCCAAATATCGTTATAATAAACTTCGGCTGGGGGATATTCACGGTATTCCACGAGTACTAGATGCTGGCCAATGCAATGATTCCTATTCTCTCGTCATCACAGCTCTTCATCTTCAAAAGATACTTGGAGTTTCAGACATAAATGATCTTCCAATCATTTATAACATTGCCTGGTATGAACAAAAGGCTGTCATTGTTCTTCTTGCTCTTTTGTCCCTTGGGGTAAAAAATATCCACCTCGGTCCGTCCCTACCAGCATTTCTTTCCCCTCATATCGTGGAGATCCTTACAAAAGAATTTGATATAACAGGTACAACGACAGTAGAAGAAGATCTTGTTTCCTGGAACCTTCTCTAAAACCTTCAAAGAAAAGTCCTCTCCTGAGCGTAATCTCAGGAGAGGACTGGGTAAAATAATTCTCCTCAGAAGGAGACGGCAACGGAGACATTGTCTACATAAGAGTATTCAGAAGTACTACTCATTTTTGTACGGAAACGAACCTTAAAGTTTGCGTTTTTATACTGAGTAACATTATAAGAAACATTGGCAAGCGATAGTGTTCCTGTAAAAGAGGCTACTTGTACCCACGAGGTACCATTATAGACATCAACAGCCAGATATTCTCCACTGTCCAGCCCCGTAACCTGCCGCTTGAAAGCAAGAGTCACAGTTTTGGCATTTGTTACTTTGGCAAGAGACCACTTCAGTGTCATAATAGATTCAGTGGTACATCCATAGGCCCGTGCCATATAATTGTAATTATGCCATTTTCCAGCACCTGTATATCCACTGACGACCCAGTTTTGTGTAATTACATCCATTGTATCATAAAAGTTTCCATTAAAGGTAGGAGTAATACTCATCGTTTGACCACCTGTTCCCACATAATTTGCCCCATCCGACCATGTAGTGTCATTGATCAAAACCTTGTATTCAAATGTCGTACCTGCAGGAATCTGGGTTGTACTCCATGTCCACACATTACCCGTTGTCCAGGTCATAGCAATGCCCTTGTCCCACGATAATGGTGCTACACTTCCCCGGATGTACATGGTATTTCCGTATCCCACATCATAGGTTGCTTTTACGGTAGTAGTCGTTGTCGTATTCGTATTGGTGGTTGTTCCACTACTACCGTTGGTAGATATACTATACACAGCATATCCCCTTGGCGGAGCAGAAACAGTCACAACCCCTGTACTACTACAACTCACACTTGCCGGCTGATAGTTTTGCCCGCTTACTGTGGAAGACCATGCATACGCAACAAGTGTTTGTCCCTTCAAGTAGCTATTGCCTGTGGTCACCTGAGCACTTTTCCATGATGAAGGAGAGTCATTTATAGCTACAATATAACCAGGAGCCGAGGTAGAACTTCCCTTACTTCCATAAACAATCAAGTCTCCATCGTCACTTTTGAGAATTTCAATATTTGGGGACCCTCCACCTAATTTTTCTCTCACCCATACTAACTTCTTGATTCCATTTCCCGAACTTGTACCAGCACCTCCCCCTGTAGCAAGACCGTAGTTATAGTAGTCTTTCCACCAGATACAAGGGTATCCCTGGTAGGTCAGAATAAAAGCATATGCCATCATCTTATCCGTAGTAATTTCATCCGTATCATGATTCCCTACAAAGGTAACAGCTCGGAGAGGATTCTTCGCTGCATAACTCATACTGGTATTGAATACATTAGGAAGATATCCTCCACCCGAGGTATTGTTGCAAATATCCCGAAGGGTATAATAAAGGGCAAAATCAAATACAGAGGTTCCCGATGCACTCACCCAGCTATCGAGTACGCTTACACTCCCATCCCAGCACTCACCCACGCTAAAGGTAGGACTTGTGGCTGAATTCAATTGTTGAACCACCCAGCCACCATATCCTTTGACATAGTCATATCGCCAGCTATCAAACCCTGCGTTCGCACTATCTTTTAACCAGTTCATCCATGCTTTGAGATCATCCATGACAAACGTCTGATTATGGCATACATCTGGAAAACCCGCAAAAGTACCTTCGTCAGCAGAATGAATGTTATTGGGATGAAAAGCACTATACTGCCACATCGCTTTTCCACTTGCTACATTACGAAAATCTGTCCACGTATTTCCCCCTGTGTAAGGATTATACTCACTGGCACCACCAGATCTATGGTTAGGCACAATATCCGCCATACAGGAAACCCCATATCCTTTGAATGTAGCAATAGCTGATTTCAACTCTGCCTGAGAACCAAATCTGGTTTCTGTTGTGCCATCCTGATAGTACTGACCAAGATCATAGTAATCATGGGGATCATATCCCATTGACGTAGCACCGGTTTGTCCTTTAGAAGCCGGAGGAAACCAGATACGATTGATACCATACCCTCCTTCCATATAACGGAGTTCATAAGCCTTGCTTTTCATCGTATCCCACCACGTCCCTCCAGCAGGAACATCCCAATAAAATCCCTGCATCATTACACCACCAAACAGAGTACTAACTAACAGTACTTCTCCAATTCCGATTAACCACTTTTTCATATCCTACCTCCTACATAAAATTCCCTTTATAATAAACCACCCATCTGGCAGGAAGACGAATATTTCCTGGGCCAGAAGAGCCCTTAGAGGAGTCTGTCTCCTGCCTCCCGTACTCATCATAAGTTGATTGGGCTAAGAAGCCCTTGTCATAATGGAGTTTTGAGTGGGAGGACCTGCCAGAAACCACAAAATTCCATAAGGAGGAAGCCATATGCTTCACACCCCAACCCTTTTCGTCGGTATCGACGTCGCCAAAAAAGATTTCTTCGTCTGTGTCCTTGACGACCAGCGGCAGGTCCTTCACTCGTCTGCCCTCCCCATGGAGAGAGAGGGCTTTGACAAACTCCTCACCCTTCTCTCGATTTACCCAAAGGAGAGTCTGGTCGTCGGTCTTGAATCTACCGGCGGTTATCACCACCATCTTTTCAGGTTCTTGACCTCTCAGAGTTTCCGCACTTTCGTGCTTAACCCACTTCAGACACGAACGTTTTCCAGACTCTCCCTTCGAAAAACCAAAACTGACTCCATCGATGCTCATCACATCGCTCTTTTTCTCCTCTCCCAGTATCATTCCCTCGAAAAACCCTTCCGGCATCCATGTCCAGAACTCCGTAGCCTCACCCGTTACCGTGAAAAAGTCGTTACCCTCATCGCTATGGTAAAAAACCTCCTCGAGGACGCCATTTTCGACTGTTTTCCGGAAATCCTCGAGTACACCACAGGTTACCCAAAGAGCCTCCTTTCTCTCCTCCTGGCTTTCCCCAGCGCTACCGCCATCCAGAAGGCCTCTGAAAGTTCCCTCGAGGCCTTCTTCCCACCAAACAAACGGGGCAGAAAATCCCGCCTCTCCATCACTAAAATCAAAGAACTCGCCTCTTCCTCCATCGCTTCTCCAGACTCCGCCGAGGAAAACGTTCTCCAGAACATTATAAGCCAGCTCTTTTTCCTCCAGGAGCACCTCGAGAAACTTGACGCTCACATCCAGTCCCTCGCCCTTCAGGCTTTTCCCACTGAAATACAGATCCTTACCTCCGTCCCTGGTATAGGTCTTGTCGGTGCCGCTACCTTCCTCGCCGAAATAGGCTCTATCAGCCGTTTTGAGAACTACAAAAAACTCATCGCTTACGCAGGTCTTGACCCCGCTATTTATCAATCCGGACAGTCCTCGACCACAGGCCATATCTCTCGACGAGGGAACCGTCACCTCAGACGTATCCTTTTTCTCCTCGCTCGCTCTGTCAGACGTTTTGTCCCCGCTTTCGGTGAGTATTTTAACCTCAAATTTGCTCAATCCCGTGTTGCTAAAAAGGCCAATCTCTGCGTGGCTCACAAACTCCTTCGCCTCCTCTACGCCATGCTCTCTCATCAAACTACCTTCGACCCCTTTCGCCTTACCTCCTTCCCTCAGGAGGTGAATTTATAATAGTTGACTCCTCGTAGATGTTAAAAAAAGAATAGCAATTTTCATGCCAAAAAAGATAATGTATTATCTCATTCTCTTATAAAGAAATAAAACGAGAAATATTTTAACAAACACACTATAAAGACACAAAATTATGCATTTTGCATATGCAAAAAGTAGAAAAATGCAACATATTTCTATTTGTTTCAAAAAAGACAACTTTGATACTCAAGAAAAAAATATTTCCCTACTATGATGGCCGATCACGCAAAAGGCTGCCCACTAAGGGCAGCCTTTTGTTTGGCATAGAGAAACCTCTCTATCTATTTCACTTTGCTCTTTATCTTATCCACCGTTTCCTCTGTTTCATCTTCACCGTTTTCGGTATTTTCTTCATCATATTGCCGGAGTTCCTCTAACACACGCTCGGCATTCTTGACAGCCATAATACGAGACATGGTCTCTCGTTGAGCCTCTGAAAGGGCTTGTTTAAGAAGAGCTAAGTTATTCTTGCTCCTTTGAATGGTTTCTTCGAGAGCCTTGTTTTCCGCCATGGTCATGGTAAGCTCCTGATTGGCCTTCACCTCAACGGTGAGAAGCTTCTTTACCTCAGGATCCTTAGCCACTTCAGGGGGAACCTTGACCTGGCGGGTGAGAGAAACCGTCCCAGCGACAACCACACACTTTGAAGCCGCCCCTTCCTCATAATCAATAATAAAACGGGTACCACGTACGGCAGCAACCGCCACATCATTCTCCACCTGAACCACTTCACCCTGTTTCAGTTTGGTAAAGACATTCAAATGCACCTTGCCTTTCTTCACCGATACCGTTTCTTTCGTTCCGAGGCTCTTGAGTTGCACGACGGTATTCTGAAGCACCTGAAGACTGCGTTTTCCCTGATACACCATGGTTACCGAAGCATCCTCAGCTGTCCGAATCCAGGCGTTCTGCGAGAGTTTCATGCCTACCTCAACAGGCTTCCAGACCTTCCCTTCTGAGGAATACTCCACCTTTCCCACAAAACTATCCACCTCATACGCGGGTTTTGCCGCCTGAGAAGACACGATAAGGACTACACAGACTAACAAAAGATATATCCACCATCGTTTCATTGTCGCCTCCTTGATTTTCTCTTCCGTGTATACTATACCCACACAAAGAAAAAATTTCAAGAAAAATCCCATCTTGCAACCTTTTTTCTTTCTCTTGCCTTATTATAGTAAAACGCATTCAGGAGTAGTTATGAAACAGATGGTGTTAGGCTGTATTTTCGTGCCATCCTTTCTCTTTGCCACTTCTTTGAGTCATCTCCTCTTTGTTCTTTCCACCAACAATCCCTCTCTTCTCCAGTTGAAAAGCGAACAAAAGGCAGCTCTCGCCCAGAGTGAGGCTTCTGTGGCTTCTCTCTGGCAACCTTCTTTTCGCCTCTCCACAGGAATAGCCCTTTCTGAGGAAGCTTCTCCTTCTCCTACAGCCTCTCTAAGTGTTTCCAAATCTCTGAACCTCGGAGGAAAAGAATGGCTCTCTCTTCAGCAGAATTTTCTTCAAAACGACCTTTTCAAGAAAAAAGAAATCATCCTCAAAGCCTCTCTCAAAAAAAGCCTCTTTTCCACCTACTTTTCGCATCTCAAATTACTCGCTGAGGTCGAAGCTGCAGAGAGAAACTATGAATTAGCTTCAAAGAAAACAGAACAGTTCCTCCTTCAATATGAAATGGGGAAAATCACCCTTTCAACCCTCCAGGAACAGCAAACCAAAGCCTACGAGTCATACCTCTCCTGGCAAAACAAAAAACAATCGTTAGAAGAAAACCAGAATACCCTCTCTTCCCTTTTGGGAAATGCCCAGTTTTCCCCTTCTCCATCTGAGGAGGAACTTCGCTATTACCTTTCCTCTCTTGATATCTCTTCTTCTCCGCCCTTTTTAGAAAGAGATGAAAACTATCTCTCTCTTCTCTTTTCCCTTTCCAATACTCTGCTTGCTTCTAAAATACAACAGGCATCCTCTTACCCTGATATTGGTATCAGTGCCGGCTATCAAATAGGTATGAAAAAGAACGGCCTCTCGGGTCAATGGAACGCGGGTGTTTCCCTTTCTATGGACCCTTTTTCATGGTTACCGGGCTCTTCTTCGTTCTATGAACAGAAAAAAACACAGGAGAATCTGGCCAGCCTGAGGTCGCAGATAGAAGCCCGGCAAAAAACAGTAGAAAATTCTCTTCGTCTTCTTCGTACGCAAGAAAGTATAGCCCAACAAACCCTCACGTTTGCAGAACTTTCTTTTCAAGCGGTATCCAATCAGCTTGAAAAGGCAAAAGAACAATACGCTCTTGGCCGTATCTCAGCTCTTGATCTTCTTTCGGTAGAAGCTTCTTATCTTTCCACAAAAGCCTCACTTATTTCGGCGATGGTTAACCTGCTTACTATCCGATGTGAACTTGCCTTCTGGTACAATCCCGATTGGCCAGAATTTTTTCAAGAAAACAAATAAGGAGAACCTATGAAACGATGGTTTTTTCTTCTTTTTCTCGTCATTGTCATTGGAGGAGGTGTGTGGTGGTTCTTTGGGAGAAAGCCTTCCTCTCCCTCATATCAGGTAGCTACCGTTGAAAGGGGTACCATTTCACAAACCATCTCTGCCACCGGTAATGTAGAGTATGCCTTCAAGCATTACGTTTACGCGAAAACGGGTGGCATTGTCACGGGTGTCTTTGTATCAGCTGGGGATAGAGTGAAAGCAGGGACCCTCCTCGCCACGATAGATGATACGGACATCCGCTTGTCCTATGAAAAGAAAAAACAAAGCCTGATTCAGGCTTCTAACAACCTGATAAGTGCAAAACAAACCTATGATTATACCCGTACTCTGTATGAAAAAAAGTTTAGTTCTTCTGCCGAACTGGAAACAGCACGGTTTTCGTATGAAAACGCCTTGGCCGACTATCAAACCATCCTTCTTGATGTGAAAGAAAGCCAGCAACAACTTTCTTACTGCAGGATAACAAGCCCAGTCGATGGAATAGTCGCTGTCAATAACCTCAAAACAGGCACCAACATTACCGTATCCCCATTCCTTGCCTTCGTTATTGCCAGTCGCCCGGAAGTGATGCAGATTCAGGCTTCGGTGAGTGAAGTGGACATTTCCAGTATCAGAAAAGGGCAAAAAGTACGATTCACCGTTTCTGCGTTTCAGGACACCTTCGAAGGGAGGATCGAAGAGATCTGGCATCAACCTCAGACCTCTCAGGATGTGGTATATTATCCCGTTATCATTCGGGCTGATAATTCCTCTCGTAAACTTCTCCCTGGTATGTCTGCCACCATTGAGATTATCCTTTCTGAAAAGGAAAATGTCCTTCGCGTTCCTTCCCGAGCTCTTCGTCTTCAACCAAATGCAGAAATGATGGCTCTCCTCACCAATAGAAGTAAGTTCCCCTCTGCACCCCCTTCAGGAAGTTTCACCAATAGACCACGAAGAAACGAAGGCTTTTCTCAAACAAATAGACCTGCGGACAGAGCCACCCTCTGGCTCATCAACACCAATACGGGAGAGATTCGACCCATCGCTGTGAGAACAGGGCTTTCTGATGGACAATACACGGAAATTATACCCCTCAATGAAACAGAAGATCTCGAAGGCAAGACCTTCATCCTTTCTCTCTCAAAAACAAAACAAACCACTTCTTCTCAAACATCTTCTTCTGGTCAAAATAAAAATTCAAATTCTTCGAGCAATTCCACTGGTGGTATGCCTGGAGGTGGTATGCCGGCTGGTGGCAATACTCCTCCTCCACCGATGTTTTAGCAGGGGGAACGTTATGGAGTGGAATTTTCCTCTTATTCAACTCTCAGCCGTTTCTCGTGTTTATGAAGTAGATCACTCTGCCGATGCGGCTGTGCAGGCTCTGAGAGAGGTTTCTCTTGTTATCCATGAAGGGGATTTTGTTGCCCTCACGGGACCATCAGGTTCAGGAAAAAGTACCCTCATGAATATTTTAGGGCTTCTTGATACCCCAACCTCTGGACAATACCATTTCAAAGGTAAACCTGTCCACAAAATGTCTGCTGACGAACTTGCCTCCTTGCGAAATAGGACAATGGGTTTTGTGTTTCAGAATTTTCAGCTTATCCCTCGAACAACCGCCATTGAAAATGTGGAGGTTCCTCTGTTCTACCGTCGTCCCCCACTTCCCTCAAAAGAAATCCGGGAAAGGGCAAAAAATATGCTGGAAAAAGTGGGCTTGGGACATAGACTCTACCATTATCCAAACCAGATGTCTGGTGGACAACAACAAAGGGTGGCTATTGCAAGAGCCCTTGTAGGAAATCCATCTCTTCTTTTAGCTGATGAGCCAACAGGAAACCTTGATAGCCATACCAGCAAAGAGATTATGACCCTTCTCACTGAACTCAATGAGCAAGGCATCACCATTGTTATGGTCACTCACGAAGAAGACATTGCCGCCTATGCCAAAAAGATTATCCGTATGCGGGATGGGGAAATTCTTGAAACCATTGAGAGGAGGGTTTCTTTATGATTTCACAGATGCTTCTTTTAGCCTTTCGTTCTCTTTCTCGCAATAAAGTACGTACCATCCTCACCATGTTAGGTATTGTGATTGGCATAGCTTCTGTTTCCGTTATGGTCTCTTACGGAGAGGGAATGCAAAAACAGATAGAAAATAGAATCACCAGCATGGGGGTAAATCTTCTCACCATTTTCCCCACACGCTATAGAAGCAGTGGAGTTTCCATGGCTGGAGCCAACAGGCTTACCTATACTGATTATGAAGCCCTCCGAAAAGAACTCTCCGCGATTAATGGCATAACTCCTCTTGCCAGAAGTTCTGGAACAGTAGCCACCAAAGAGACCAGTTATTCTACCAGCATTTATGGTGTTTCCGCCGACTTTCCGCTTGTACGCAACTGGCAACTCAAGTGGGGAGAGTTCTTCTCTGAAGAAGAGGTAAAAAGTGGCCAATTTGTGTGTGTGCTTGGCAGTACCACAAGCAAAGAACTCTTTGGAGACGACTATGATCCCACAGGACACCAAGTCAAAATTCAAAATACCCTTTTTCGGGTGAGTGGTGTGCTGGCCAAAAAAGGATCCAGTGGTCCCCAGGACGAAGACGATCTTGTCCTTGTCCCCTACACCACCTACAAAATGCGTATAAACCAGTCCCAGTATATTCCTCAGATTTTAGTAAGTGCTCTTTCCAAAGATACTCTCTCCTCCACCATAGAGGAAATAACCACCATCCTGAGACGCACCCACAGGCTCAGAGACAATGTTTCCAACGACTTTCGTATCCTGAACCAGAGTGAGATGTTAGAAACAGCCCAGAGTGTCAGTGCTTCTCTCACGATTTTTCTGGTAAGTATAGCGGCTATCTCTCTTTTGGTCGGTGGGATTGGTATTATGAATATCATGTTAGTATCCGTAGTAGAAAGAACACGAGAAATTGGCATTCGAATGGCGGTTGGAGCAAGGCAAAAGGATATCCTCTGGCAGTTTCTCACAGAATCTATCGTCCTTTGTTTCGTAGGAGGAATTATTGGGCTTGGGGTGGGAATAGGAGCAAGCCTGTTTCTGAAAAAACTCTTGGGGTGGGCTATTGCCTTTTCGTGGCCTGTGTTTGCTCTTTCTTTTATGGTGACTTTAACCATTGGAATTATCTTTGGGTATTATCCCGCCAGAAGGGCATCCCTTCTCAACCCTATTGAAGCCCTCCGCTACGAATAAACTATGACCCTCCTGAAAGAGCCCCCGGTACATCCACCCGCTTTTCCGGGGGCTTTTTTTCAAAAAAATTGACAAAACCTTTTTTTTGGCTTATAATACTCTATACATTGAGAGCACAAGGAGAAGCTTCCATGAAGACAGGAATCCACCCTCAACTCTATGATACAGTGGTGAAGTGCACCTGTGGCAATGAATTTACCATTCGTGCCGCTGTTCCAGAGATTAACGTTGAAGTCTGTTCCAACTGCCACCCCTTTTATACCGGTCAGAAGAAGCTGGTCGAACGTGGTGGTATGGTCGAACGCTTCAAGAAGCGCTACAATATCAAGTAATGCCCCAGGAATCTGGTTTTCCCGACAGTTATCTGTCTGTGTCAGAGATCGGGGAACGTGCAGAAGAGGCTCTCTTAGGCACGTTCCCTGATCCTTTTTGGGTCAAAGGGGAAATCACCAATCTCAGCAATCAAAAAAACCTTTCTCTTGCCAAAAATTATATCTTTTGCGCCCTCAAAGACGAAAACTCCCAGATCACTCTCTACATTCCTGCTTCTTCTTCCGCTTTCAAACTCATTCCATCCCTTCAAGATGGCACAGAAGTGTATGTCTATGGAAAAATAAACTATTACACCAAACAGAATTCTATAAGCTTTCGGGTATTTTCTCTCTTGGTAAGTGGAGAAGGAGAACTTCGTCGCCAGTTTGAGCTTATGAAAAAACGTCTTCAGGAAGAAGGACTTTTTGATCCACAGCACAAAAAACCCATCCCGCTCTTTCCCCGCACCATAGGAGTGGTCACGTCCTCTACCGGAGCAGCTATTCAGGACATTCTCAGCCGTACCTTTCAACCTTATGGAGCGGTGGATGTGGTGCTTTTCCCTGTAGCCGTCCAGGGAAAAGCTGCCGCCACAGAAATAGCCCAGGCTATAGAAATAGCCAATCTCTACTTCAAAAACACCATAGATGTCCTGATTGTAGGAAGAGGGGGCGGATCTGTTGAAGACCTCTGGGCTTTCAATGAAGAGATTGTGGCACGGGCTATCTTCGCCTCAGAAATTCCCATTATTTCCGCTGTGGGGCATGAAGTGGACTGGACTATTGCTGATTACGTGGCTGATATGAGGGCTCCCACCCCTACGGCGGCTGCAGAACACCTCATGAAAGAGATTATTGCTACCAACCGTTCACTTCGGTATCATGCCAATACGCTGTGGAATATATTAGCCACTCGTTTTCAGATTGTCCAGCGCTCTCTCGAACAGGCCAATCCAGAAAACCTCTTTGCTCTTTTAGAGCATCGTCTCACTACCACACGAAAAAATTTATCCAATATCGCTTCAAGGCTTCTTCCCTCTCTTGATCACACCATTGAAAATACCTCACTTCATCTTGCTAACCTTTCAGAAAAAATGATAGCAGAGTATTCCAAGAGAATTCAGAAAACGAAAAACACCCTTCTCCTTTTAGGGGAAAAAATCAAAAACCTCGATCCCCTCAGAACCCTCGAGAGAGGATATTCTCTCACCTATACGCTTACCCCTCACGGAAAAAAACTCCTCCGCTCCCCCATGGAAGTGAACGAAGGAGATCAGATTCTCACAAGGTTAGCTAACGGTGAAATAACCTCGCAGGTGAGGACTACCACGTGTCAGAAAACGGAAAAGCCCCATCCGAACGGAACTGCTTGATATCAAACGAGAGAAGCCATGGCATCTCTCCCTCTTTCTCAAGGTAGATAGCCCCGAAGACAAGCAGTCTGGCCTTGTAGGTTTTGCCCTTCCACTGAAAAACCACGTTGTAGTAGTCATTGGAGATAATCTGAATATTCTTTCGTTCTTCCCGGGGAACCCTGAGATGCTGATAGAGAATACCCATATAAGGAAAACCAGAGGGAATAATAATCTCTACACCAAAAAACTGTCCCACCACCAGTAAACTCACAACCATCGCAACTATCCATCGTTTCATAAAAAACCTCCTTGTCTCTTCTATCTTATCGAGAAACCTCTTTTTTGTCAAGAGAAAATCTCAGAAGTTCCTCATAATACACCGCCTTCGGTTCATCCCCTTTCAGACGATAAACCTCGGCAAGTTGAGAAAGATCCTTTCGTATCCCCTCGAGGTTTTCTGCCTTTTGATCGTAGGCCAGAGCCTTTTGAAAAGCCTGAAGGGCCTTTTCATAATTCTTTTCACCTTTTGCCACAAGCCCAAGATAATAGTGATAAAGCCCAAGCACATCATAATCCGAGAAGAACCAGAGGGAAAAACCTGCCCCTTCAAGTACCCGCCGGGCTTCACTCAGGTTTCCCTCTTCGAGATAGAAATCCGCATAATGAATTCTGCCCAGTACTTTTTCTATCTTTGTCCTGGCATAGAGAAGCATGGTCTCATAGGACTGTTTTGCCATTTGTCTGTCTCCTCGTCTCTGAAAGTAGCGTGCCCGTACCAGAAGGAGATCAAACGAACGGATATTTTCACGAGATGCAACCTTTTCTCCTTCCCGGAGATAGTTATCTGCCATCTCTTCCTGATTCAAACGAAGAGAGACCTCGGCTAAATTGGCATATTGTTTCACCATTTCCGACGGCAAGTAGAGCTGATACGATTGTTTCAGGGCTTCCTCAAAAAAGGTCCTGGCTGCCTCGTACTCCTGCCGACGAAAAGCCGTGATTCCCGCCGAAGACGATCTTTCAATTCCCTTTTTCACCTCATTCCGAAGCGTGGGATTTCGGCTACACCCCACAACCACAAGCAAAAGAAAAATAGCTATCTTTTCTCTCATTTTCTCTCTCCTTGTTTCAGGGATGGTGAGGAAGAACTACTCCCCAAGATACCTCGCAGGCTCTGAAGCACAGCACGAAGTTCAATGAGGTTATCCTTGAGAAGAGACGTGAGTTGTTTCACATCATCAGGAGTCCCCTCAAGTTTCCCACTCACCGTAGCAAGACTCTGAAGACTTTTATCCACAGAAGCCAAAATATTCTCCAATCGAGTGTAGAGTTGTTTCTTATCTTGAAGAAGGGCTCCCACCGTGTTATTCTCTGAACGAAGCATCGTGGTGAGGTCTTTGAGATTTTTGGTGATGGTTTCAAGGTTAGCCAAGGAAGCAAGTACCCTATCAGAAGTCACCGTTGATTCACCCGTACGAAGGCCTCGAACAATGAGGTTAAGTTCTCCAGTGGTATTCTGCAAGTTCAAGAGAATACCCTGAATGGTTGGCTTGAGTTCTATCACCCCATCTAACACATCCTTCACCTTGGCGGTGAGGTCATCCTTTGAAGGCTGTTGTTGGGCAATCAGTTGCAGGACTTCCTGTCCTTTTGGCATATCCATAGAAAGCACAAGGCTTTCAGGGGGTAGCAACTGACTATCCACCTGGGGAAGCACGAGAATAAGAGAAGCCGCTCCCAAAAGAGAGGTCTGAACCTTCAAAACCGTATTCTCCTGGACAAGTTCTTTGTAATCCTTCAGGATATAAAAATCAAGCGATACTTTCCTATCCGAGGTGAGCGCAAGTTTTTTAATTTTGCCCACAGTAATTCCTTTGTATTTTACAGGCATTCCGCTGGTCAAACCATAGGCCTCATTGAGAATAGTATAATACCGCACCTTTTGCTGCAAAACATCACTTCCCCGCAAAATAAGGATAACCACCGTAAGCAGGAAAAAAAGCCCCACAAAGAGAAACACCGCTACGGCTTTCTGAGCTGATTTAAAGGTAAACGGCATACACCCTCCTTATTCCTGATGACAGAGGGACTGAAGTCCCTCCACGGTACACTGTCTCGCCTCCTGTGGTGTACCACTAAAAAGCAAACGACCATTCTCAAGGTAACCCACACGTGAAGCGACAGACATACCAAAACCCACGTCATCACTCACAAGTATCATAGTCTTTCCTTTCTCTTTCAATTCCTGAAAGAGGCTTTTCACCTTTCGCTTGGAAACCGGATCGAGGTTAGCCAAAGGATTGTCCCAGAAAATATACTCCGGATCATGCATAATGGCACGAATAATATTGACAAGCATCTTCTCCCCCATACTGAGAGCTGCTGGCCTGAGTTTGAGTTCCTGCTGGAGTTGAAACATTTCCACATAGGGCATAATTCGCTTCATGGCCTCCTTGAAAGAGAGATTCTGGTTGTATCGAAAAAAAAGTGTAAGGTTATCCTCTATACTCATATTGCTGATAAGCGCAGCATTCTGAAAAACAAACCCACACTGACAATGATAGGCAAGCATCTCTTTTTGATTAAACTGAAGTATATTCTTGCCCCCCACGATCACCTCTCCCTTCTGAACTAATTGAAGCCCTGCAATCGTTTTGAGAAGAGAAGATTTTCCACTACCAGATTTTCCCAAAAGATAATACACTGTCCCCGAAGGAATAAACTCTTCAATCTCCTGTAAAACTATCGCCTCACCCAGCACGAGCGAGAGGTTTTTGATATAGATATTCCCCATCGTTGTCCTCTCAAATATAGAATATCACGGTGAGAATCGCATCCAGTACAAAGAGCATGGTAATCGAACTCATTACTGCCGCTGTCGTTACCTGAGGGATCTGTGTACTCACAAAAGCCTGAAACCCATGAAACACAGAAACCACCGCGATAAACATCCCAAAAAGCGCACATTTCAAGAAACTGGCCAAAATATCCATCAACGTAATACTATTAAACACATACTCAAAGAAAAGCTCATACGAAATACCCCCCACCACATTGGCTACCACAAACCCTCCCACAAGAGCTAACGTGCTGAAGTAGATATTGAGAAGAACAAGAGAAACCACCATCCCGACAATACGGGGAAAAACAATAAACTTCAAGGTATCAATACCCTGCATCTCAAGGGCATTGACCTCATCGTTCACCATCATGGTTCCAATCTCAGCGGCTATAGCCGTTCCCGAACGACTGAGCACAATAAAAGCGGTAAGCACTGGACCAAGTTCCCGTACAATCACAATGTTGAGAAGCTTTCCCACAAAATCGAGTGCCCCCACCCGCGAAAGCTGGGTAAACCCTTGAAGAATAGTGATAGCCCCCAAGGCTAAAGCCACCACACTGATAATCTTGATGGCCATCACCCCTGTAAAATAGGTCTGCATAACGATCACGGCGTTTACCTGATCCCGACCCTTTTTGTCAAAGAGATAATTGCGAAACGAATACACAATAAGCGCAAAAATTCCTCCTAAAAAGCGAAAAAAACGTTTCAGCCCAATCCATTGCCGGGAAAACCAGGCTAAAACCCTTCTCATTTCTCCCCCTTCGCATTCTTTGGCAAAAAGGTATTATACAGTAAGCCAAAAAGCCAGGCAAGAAGCCCTGCATCCAGAGCAGAGAGAAAAGTAAGGGCAAGAAGAGAAACCACATTATTTTGCAGATTTTTTACAAAAGAGAGCAATGGATCATAGCTAAAGCTCACAAAAACCGAATACAAAGAAGCCACCTGAGAGAGTTTTTCAAATACAGGTGTTCCATATCCTGTAGCCACAAACCATATCCCCATCAGAAAGGTAACCCCACCCACTAACAAAGCCGCACTCAAAGCGAGTGCCTTGAGATTGAGTTTCATCTTTTCCTCCTATTTTTCAAGATAGGTCTTGAGTTCATGGCGAATTTTATAGAGAATATTATCCACCTTTTTTGGAGAAATGGCAAGTTCTGAGGCAATATCAAGATAACTTTTTCTTTCTACAAAACGCTTGATGACCACCTTCTTCTCTATGGGAGAAAGCAAAGAAAGAAAATCCTGCCAGAGGAGCTTCTCTTCTGTTTTTTCTTCCATCGAAAGGGTTTCCTCAGCCATCTCAGCCAGAATATCAGGATCCATGGTACCCTCTTGAGACGAAAACTTCCGAAGGTAACTCATCAAATGATTCCATACACATACCTTGGCATAGGTAATAAAACGGGTATTCTTCTCAGGACGATAATTTTTGACAGCCTCAGAAATAGCAATCAGTCCCTCCTGCACAAGGTCTTCCTTATCCCAGAAAGCAAGAGTTTTTATCCACCTCTCAATACGATACCGATATCGCTTGTAAAACTCTTTTTCCGCACTCTTGTCCCGCATCACAAGAGAGAGTAACTCTTCATCCGTCAAAGAAGAATAAAAACTCTGTTTTACGTTCACAAAGACCCCTGAAAATTTCCGTTTTCTCCTTTAATCATCGTATAAATAGGGGGAAAAACTCAAGTGTTGTAAAATTTTCTTTTTCCAGTTATACTATAAACGGAGGTTTTTATGAAATGGTGGGTATTCATAGGGCTTTTCTGTGCCTCTTTCTCCTGGTCATGGGTCTTTGTTCTCTCTGATCCTTTAGGAGCGGATGTTTTTGTCGGTGAGAAAGCGATAGGCAAAACCCCCTGTGTTCTTACCAATGTGCCCTCTTCTTTTACCCTCACCCTTGCCAAGCCTGGTTATCGAGGGGTTCGAACGAGCCTTCGTCTCTCTGGAAAAGTGACCAATCTTGTCTATACCCTTCAGAAGGAGAGCTTTCACGTAAGTTTTCCAGGTCAGGAAAGCCTTATCATCCAGAACAAGGTCTTCCAGGCTTCAGAAGTCGAAAACTTAGCCACAGGCTTCTATCACTTTCAGGTAGAGACCAATACCCTCCGTATCGAACGAATCAACCCCCATAAGCCGTGGCTCTACTTTTCCTTGGGGTTCACCTGTGCGGGGCTCATAGCAGGCACCACCGGCCTGATCATGGGCGGCATAGAATACGAAAACTTCATCTCCGCCACCTCCTACGAAGAAGCAGTGAAAAGAATGCAGGCAAGTATGTTTTATGACAACCTTGCCCTGTGGGGATATACCTTGGCAGCCGTCAGTGGCGGGGTGAGTCTCTATTTTTATTTCGAAGAGAAAAACTTTCAAAAACAATCTTCCACTTTTATCGTCAAAAAAGCTGGTTATTTAGGTCGAGACAAAGCCCTTTATGATGAAGCGATGGATCTCCTCAGCCAGAAAAAAAATGAGCTTGCCATTCAAACCTTTGAAAAACTTATTGCTGACTATCCTGAAAGCCTCTTTATCCCTCCTTCTCTTTATCAATGTGCAAAAACGTATCAGTCTGAGAACAATAACTCAAAGGCAAAACAAATTCTTCTCAAACTTGTAAACGAATATCCTGTTTTCGATCTCTATGAACTGAGCCTCTATGAACTGTTTCAGATAGAACTCAAGGAAGGCCAGTTTTTAGCCGCGGAAAATTATCTCCAGACTCTCAAAATTCTCCATGTCTTTTATTCTGTAGAAGATACGGACTGGTTTGAACTTGACCTCTATCGAGCCTGGAGTGAAAAGGATCAAACAAAAGCCGTTCTCTATCACCAGAAAAAAGAAGCGTTTATCAATACCCGGAGTTACAGCCCAGAAAGACGACAACTTCTTCAACAGGAGAAATAAAAACAAGGCTTTGGTGGAGTTTACTTTCTTTTCTCCCATTCTTCTCCTGCTTGAAAATTTGCTTTTTTGCCCCATTCTCTTCATAATATATCATTGAATGGAAAGGATATAGAAACCCTATGAATAGATATGTCATTGTCAGCTTTTTCCTCTTTGGCCTTGTCATTTGGGGCTACGGAGATCCCAACCGAGAACTTCTCCTGGCCATCTCTCAGAAAAACTTCGAAGCCGTACAAAATGCCATAGAAAACAAAAAGGCGTCTCTTTTTTACCGCGATGTGAACAAAAGAACCCCCCTTCACTGGGCGGTTATTGCGGGCGACTTGAAAATTGTCGCCTATCTCCTCTACAAGGGAGCTGATATAGAGGCACGAGAAAAAAACGGAGCCACTCCCCTTCATTTTGCCGCCTATAGCAAAAATCTTGACATCGTCAAATACCTCATCCAGCAAAACGCCAACATCAACGCCACCGATTATTTTGGATGGACTCCCCTTCATTATTACACCTATTACCAGTTTGAAATGGGGGTAAAATACCTCATCTACGCCGATGCTGATCTGGACGCCAAAACCACCAAACCCTCCATGGGTATCCCTGCAGGGGCTACCGCTCTTGACATTGCCCTCAAGATCAACAAACAAGCCTATATTGAAGCCCTCTCCAACCCCCAGACCTATCAAAATATAGCCAATCGTCCGAGGCTTACCCTCCAGGTTCAGCCTTCGTTGTCCTTTTCCAATATTCTTCTTGCAGAGGAAAAAGGGACGCTTCTTTTTACAGTGAAAAATGAAGGACAGGGTACGGCTTCCTCTACTGTTCTCGAGTTTTCAGGACTCACCAATCGATGGATTTCTCTCAACACCAATCTTTCTTCCCAGATGGTTGGAATAGGTAGTTCGGCCTTTTGGCAGAGTGAAGTCATCGCTTTCTCTCCTCCTGCCGATGGAGAAATTGTCTTTCGTGTCAGAGCGGTGGATATGGATTCACGCCGTGCGTCGGAATGGCAAACGGTGAGTTTTCGTGTATGGTCAAACCGTCCACCTTCTCTCATCCTTGGAGCCACTCTCATAGGGAATACCAATGTGCTTCGTCCTCTTATGCAAACAACCCTTCTTCTCACCATTTCCAATGAAGGCTTGGGCCCTCTCAAACAAGCCACCCTCTCTCTTCGTGATACAAAGAGCTATCTCTCTCCTCTCAGCCTCGAATTTCTTTCTCTTCCCCGTCAGTCTTCAACCAATATCCTTTTGTGGCTCAACACGAAAGAAACCGTAGAAGATGGGGAAACAAGCCTTGAAATTATGGTTTCCTCTCCTACTCTTTCCCGCACCTTAGTCTTCTCAAGAAACCTGCCCACCAGAGGATACCTTCCCCCATTACTCACCATATCTCCTTCTCTTTACAAACGGCTTGTGATGACAATACAAACAAATATGAATCCTACCGAAAACGGAACTCTGAAGGAGATGATCTGCACTAATTCTGTTCTTGTCGTGTATCCCATGCTTGAACTCTCCAATATGGGTGAAAGCACCGCTACCAATCTCTCCGTAGAGATTCGTCTCCCCACAGAAACCAATACTTTTCTCTATACCTACACTATTCCTCTTCTCTCCCCAGGGGAAAAAAGAAATTTAGCCATTCCCTTGGAAAGACGTCTTTTGTCCACAGAAAGTCTCTCTCTTGCCATCAGTGATGGGATAACCAATTACCTCTCCACCAATCTGTCTATGAGCCTCTGGCCAGGAGAATAAGGATATGGAAAGAAACAAAAAATGGGAAAAGGAGATCTCCTCTCGCTTATCAGAGGAAAGATGGCAACATACTGTGGGTGCCCTGGAGATTGCCCTGCACCTTGCTCATCTTCATCGTATCGACGAAGAAAGGGTCTATCAGGCCATTCTTCTTCATGATATTGGCAAAGCCTATCCACTTGAAAAGCAAAAATCTCTTGCTCTCACCTATAACCTTCTCTCACCAGAGGACATGAAAGCCGAAGGCGTTGTTCATGCCAAGCTGAGTGCCTATCTTGCCAGGCAGGAGTATAATATTCAGGACGAGGAAATCCTCTTTGTTATTGCCCACCACAGTACGGGACATCCCGATTATGGACCTTTAGGATGGATTGTTTACGTTTCAGACTATCTTGACCCCAATCGAAAGCTAGTTCATCAAAAAACTCTTCTTGCCACTTGTGAAGCGGACCTTAAAGAAGGGTGCCTTCAGGTTTTGCTTGCCAAACTTCAGTATCTCTTTGATAAAAGACGATATCTCCACTCCAAGAGCGTGGAATTTTACAATAGCCTTATAAAATAAAACTCCCCCTGCCACATCGTACAGGGGGAGTTTTGTCAAACTTTTTCGTTTATTCTACTGGCTCGTTTTGCTTCAACGCTTGTCTCATTTAACTCAAGCCAGAACTAAAAATAAAATCCTACCCAGCCCTGTATAGTAGAAAACGCAACATCCTGCCGAAAGTAGCGAGGGATATTATAGCCAATCCCCCAGTCTCCTCCTACGACAAAATGACGCCATTTTCCCATCAGTCCAACCGTTGCGATAACATTCCATCTTGTCTCTCCACTTTGCATTCCTATCCCCGTGAGAAACCTTGCACGAGCAAAGAGAATTTCTTCTATAATCGATTGATACCATCCGGTTCCTACAAACACCTCCACGAAAGGTGTCTCGACGAAAGCTATTCTCATCACATAATCGACCGACCATTTTCGTGGAAAAAGAAAGTAAACCGTGTCCACAAAACCAGCTCCTCCTTTTTCCCCATACACATCTCCCCATGGAGAAAAAGAAGCGAATCCATAGCCCATCATCACCCTATCATTGAAAGGAGTCAGAAGAAGACTCTTCTTCTCACCTTTGGCTACTATCACCTTGTTAGACAGAAGTCCTTTTCCATTTTTATCTTCAAGAAGCAGTTCATATTCTTCTCCTGCTACAAGTTCATATTCTTCTTCAAAGCCATCTTTATTAGTGATATTCCCTAACACATTCCCCTGAATCTTAATTTTTCCTCCGACAGCATAATAAGGAATCACACGAACCTTTAATATACCTCTTTCAGAAATATCAACTCCCAAGGCATTTGCTATCTCTGTAGAAACGCTATTTATTACCTCAACAAGACCATACTGCGTATCACTATAAATATTCGTAGTATAGATCGGTTTGTTTTTTTCATTTTTCAAAACAAATCTGAGTCGAACATCTGGGCGACGTACTGAACCTTCAAAATCCATCATTGTCTCCACCGCCAAACGAGCGGCATTCGCATAATTACCCCGACCTACCTGCCATCCTGGCATCACAGCCAATCGATAATAAATCCCTTCTTCCAGCAAAAAAGAGACAATTCCTTCCTGAGGATAGGTTTCATTGGAAAGAGCCACAGGGGTTTTCACGACAAGGCTTCGATTCCCAACAGCATAGGAAAAGACTACAGACATGAACAATAATACAAAAATACAATTACGCATATTTTAACCTCCCAAAAAACATAATGAGACCCTTGCACGGGTGCTTTCTTGCCCTTTCTGGGTCAGGGGCTACGCCCCTGAAACCCCGTTTTTTCTGTTTACAGGGGCTTATTTGTCTTTTTTATTCAAAAAATAGGATTATTGATTACGAGAAGAAATATTTTTATACTATTTTTTGTTTTCTTATCACTTTTTTGAGACCTTCGCACATTCCATAATATTATAAGAGAAAGAAAGAAAAAAGTCAAGACAAGTATAAACCTTATATTACGATATCATAATCCCTGCATCCGTGAAATTCTTGAGTTTTTCGGCATATTTGTTTATAATATAATGAAATAAGTTCAATGGGTGCAGATATGAAAGGAAAGCTTGGGGAATATGAGATAGAACTTGTGGATGATGAAATAATTCCAGGAGGGGGGATAAGCCTTTTTTATCATCTTCTTCGGTATGAAACAAAATTAGCTGAAAGGCTCAAACGAAAGAAGCACGAACAGTTTTCAGATATGGATATTGTGGTTGGGATGACGTTTTTGCTCGCTATGGCAAAACCACACTTTTGTGAAATTGAAACTTTACGAGGAAGTGAATTTTTTAGTTCATTTTTTGAGCGAAAAGAACCACCTTCTGAAGAGATTCTCAGGCAGCGTTTAGATGAGAAAGACGACGCCTTTAGAAAGGTTATTTTAGAAGAAAATAACCATTTAGTTGCAAAGAAAGGAAGAATAAGTTTCTACGTTGAGGAGGGACCTTCTTCTCAGAAAAGAACGTTTGTTCCTCTCGACATTGACACTTCTCCGTTTGATAATTCGGAAACGAAGAAAGAAGGGGTAAGTCGAACTTACACAGGGGTTTACGGATATTCTCCTATCTTTGCCTATCTTGGAGAAAAAGAAGGTTTTTGTATTCATGGGGAGCTTCGGAAAGGATCTGCCCATATGCTTTGTGATGGGGGAAAGTTTATCCGGGAGGCTATTCAGAAGGCAAAGCACATCCTTAAGCAAAAACAGAAAAAAGAGGCAAGGATTTTGGTGCGCATGGATAGCGCCGCAGACAGTGATGAGATTATTCTTTTGTGTCAGGCGGAAGGTGTAGATTTTATCATCAAGAAAAATCCCCGTCAGGAAGACCTGTTCACATATGTCGAAATGGCACGAAGTTCCCAAACGGCTATATGTAAAAAACCAAGGGATGGAAAAACCGTGTACAGGGATAGTATTTCCGTAAGAGATGGTTTGTATCTTGTGTATGAAGTTGTACTGAGAGAAATTGACCCTGATGGGAAAGTCCTTCTTTTTCCTGAGGTGGAATTTTCTGGGTACTGGAGTTCGATAGCGGACGTGGAGGAGGTGATAAAACTCTATCGTGGGCATGCTACCAGTGAACAATTTCATTCGGAATTTAAGACAGACATGGGACTTGAGCGATTTCCAAGCGGAAAGTTTGAAACGAATCACACGGTGCTTGTTTTAGCCATTTTGACGTTCAATATTTTGAAACTGATAGGACTTTCTTCTTTTGGGCATTATCCTCCTGAAAGTCGAGGTTTGTATCGACTGAGAATTCGCACTATTATTCAGGATCTGATATATTTAGCTATAAGGTTTGTGAAAAAGGGTGGAAAGAAGATGGTTCAACTTTCCCGCAAGTGGACTTTTTCTCTTATCTTCTGGGAAACGGTTGTTTCACCAACCTGAGGAGTGTTTTTGCCTTTTGTCTGAATACTCGTTTATCCCAGTTTTTTGGGAAGGGAGCATATTGTCTTTTGCCCTCTTAAAAAGCATTATTTTGCACTTTTAGCCTGTTCTTTGTATTCATTCTTAGAGAAAATCTCTTTGTTTTGAGGTTCTCATTTCTCTTTTTTCCCCTTTTTTGAGGTTATGAGGGGGAATTTTCTTTTTTTAGCCACGGACAAAGGTTATTTCCACGGATGCAGGATAATCAATATTTATAATCAAGAGACCCTTGCACGGATGTTTTCTTTGCCTGTCTGGGTCAGGGGGTACGCCCCTCTCCCCCGATTTTTCTGTTTACAAGGGCCGGTTTGTCTTTTTTATTCAAAAAAATTGGTTTATTTATTACATCACGGAATATTTTGATACTAATTTTTGTTTCTTTATTACTTTTTTGAGACCTTTGCACATTCGTGCAAAGGTCTCATCAAATCAATTGGATAATAAGAGCAAAAAATTTCTTTTTTCTCCATAAAAAATTGTTTCAAAGAAGAAGAGAAGAAAGGATTTCTCTCCAAACTCTCGAAGTACACTGTTTTTTGCCTCAAAAGAAAATCCCAAAAGAAATTGACATGCCTAGAGAGACAAAAGCATTATCATGAAAATAAGCAGGAAAAGACGTCTCTACCCCTATCACATCCAGACATAAAAAGGATTTTTTTCCCATAACTACACCACCCGCATACATCAGGGTATTCAAATGAAGATTTTTTCCATACAGTCCGCCCCCTGTCATCACACGAAACCGCAAGAAAAAAGAGTCGCCTATAACCCTTTGAAAAAAGGAGGTCCCTACCAATACTTCAGAAATCAAGGCATTCATTTGCGTCCCTGTGGTTACGGTAGAACTTTCCTCTGTTTGCCAATAGGAAAGAAGCATAAATCGTAAAGAAAGATCAAATAACCACCGGTTTTTGGTGATCCAGTATCGAGAATCAAGAGAAACTATCTTTGCCTCTTCCCGCAACGCTGTATTCTTCAAAGGTCCAATGGCATACAAACCAACACCCATGCCAACTTCTCGTGGAGAAGATCTTGAATCAAAACGAACAATTTTCTCTTCTCCTCTTTGAATTTTAACCTTTGTCTTATATAATACTTTCCCAAAACGATCTTCCCATACCAGCGTATACACCTGATTGGCCAGAAGAAAAACCCTTTCCTCAGAACCTTCTCCATGAGTAATAGTGAAAAGAACATTATCCTGAAGTTTTACTCTTCCCCCTATTCCCAAAGAAGGAGGGATCTGGATAATCAAAAGTCCCCGCTCAGAAATATCTCTTCCGAGAACATGAGCAACCTCTTCCGATATTATGTCCATAATATCAAATAATTCGTATTTGATATCGCTTTCCATATTGGTACTATAAAGAGAAAAATTATTCTCATCTTTCAAAAGAAAAAACCATTGACAACGAGGACGAGAAACTGGTCCTATGAACCTCATCCTCATCTCCAACCTATAACCTCTCCCTACCCCTTCTTTTTCAACCTTCCAATGAGGTAATATCAAAAGCCTACGAAAAATTCCCTCATGGACCATGAAAGAAACATTTTCTTCTTGTGGATATTTCTCTTCAGAAACAGAAAGAGGTTTCTCAATAATAAGTCTCTGATTTTCAAGAGAGAAGGAAAAAGAAAAAAACAAAAAAAGAAAAAAAACAATTTTCTTTCTCACAATTCTTTCCCACAATAGATATAATTATCTATTATAAAAGAAAAAAAGTAAGAAATCAATATTTTCACTTTTCAAACATCAGGCGTAATTATACGTTCTCTGCGTGAGAGTCCTCTCTCAAAAATACCAAGTTCCCCTCTAGTATTTCACCTCTACTGACACCATACCTGAGAAAAGTCCGTAGCGTTCCGAAGTGAGAGCACTGATATCCGTGAAATAACGAAACCAGAGAAAGAGATTCACATTTTGATAGAGATTTCGGGTATAACTTACTATCCACCATTGACCTTTTTCCCAGAGATTTTCTTCTTTATCATCCAGGTTGGCTACGACCATCAAAGACAAGGTGTCTATGATACTTGGCATCACCACAAGCTGAAAAGAGGCATAATAACGAGAAAGAAAAGGATAGACGGCAAGACTGTACTGTTCCAAAAGAGAAAAGTTGGTTCTTTCAAGCGTATGCATCATAGACTCTGCCCGAAACACCCACTTTTTGCCAAAAGAATAGTCGGCCCCAATCATACCCTGCCAAAAGGATGCTTTGTCGTTGGTAGCGTGGTGATACACAACCTCTCCATACCAGGTGAGTCCCAGATCCCCCTTGACAGATATGCCTCCTATCCATTCCTTTTCTTTTCCCCGATAGAAACAGGCGCCTGTCGCATACCAGGAAGCTACTTCACTCCCAAGCCGTATGCCGGCGGTAGAATTTGTCCAGGAAGAGTGGATCATCCCTATACTCTCTACAAAACCGAGCTGTCCAACAGGAATTTTCACCCGAAGAGCATCAACCCCTAACCGAGAAAGGTTTACATCCATCACATCAAGCTTTGCAAAAAAATCCATTGGAGAAAAGATAACCCCCTCTCCCCATCGCACCAACTGCCTGCCAATGATTACATCTCCCCAAAAAGGCTTCACCATCACACTGAACTTACGTACATCAGCTACCAGAAGTGTTTCTTCTCCTATCTGCCATCGTAAAGAAGAAGTCGCCATATTTGTCATAGCTCCAGAGAGAACAGCCATATCCCCTGAAGCCTCAAAACGACCATAATCAGTATCCCGATTGAGCACAGAGAGTCTCCACACCGTCTCACCCCCATACGTCCAGTTGGAAAACTGCCCATTACTGGCTACTATCACGGCCGTTCCCGCCCCTCCACGAACCCACCCCCCAACGGAAAGTCCCTCTTCAGCCCAGCAGAGACCAACCACAAAAAGAAAGAGAAAAAACCATCGCATACTACCGCTCCAGATGGCGCCTTGTAAAATAGGTATCACTTACCGAAACCTCAAAAGAAGCCTCTTCTACCACCACCACCGTTTTGGTGTTCTTTTTGAGTTGATCCGAAACAGTGGTAACCGTAGCAAACCATCTTCCTCCAATCTGTCGTATCTCCGATGCCTCCTGGACCTTGAGAAGTTTCCCAGAAGGCGCATAGCGCTCCTCCCGAAGGGGGACAAAAGTAGCCTTGTCCACCCACATCTTTCTCCTGTAGTAGGTCACTTCTTTCACCTTGGCGGTTAGTTCTACGACATAACACTCATATCCCTGGTATTTTTCTTCACCTAAAAGCTGAATACTGTACTTCTCATATACCTCATCCGCTTCAAGGGCATCCTCATAGGACACATCACTTCCCATCATACCCTGTTTGAGCATATGCCCCGAAATGAGAAAGGTATTGTTCTCCTCCCCATCATACACCCACATCTGTTTTTTCAGTTTGAGATATCGCGTGTTTCTATCCTCTTTGTTGAGAAACTCCACATAGGCATTGTCATTTTTGATCCATGATTTCAGGCGTTTGAGTCGTACAGGTTGATTGGGAAGATAAATCTCCATCCGCATAGTGATAATAGCCGAACCAAAATTGACACGCTTATCCACTTCTCTCAAAATCTCCTCTCCCGTCAGTGCAAAACCAAAAGAAACCACAAAGAAAAGAAAAATACCCAGTCTATATTTCATATTGTCCTCCCTTCTATACGCTTCGAATAGCATCCACTGGCTTCATCCGTGCCGCCAACCGCGAAGGCAACAATGAGACTACTGTCGCCACTACAAGCCCAAGTACCAGAGAGCCTATCACACTTTTGGCGGTTATCTTCCAGCGAATCACAGAATCAAGTGGCAGATTCATATTGGAAAGAGAAGAAGAAAAATCTATTCCCCAAATACTGAGCGGCCAGCTAATGAGAACACCCATCAAAACCCCTATGACACTCCCTATCATCCCTAACATCAGTCCTTCATAAAGAAAAAGTATCAGAACCTCTCGTGGTTTAAGTCCCATGGCTTTGAGAATCCCGATCTCCCGTCGTCTCTCAAGAACAATCATCATCATAATATTGGTGATAATAATCATTCCTAAAAATGTTACCACAAAATAGATAAGATTATAGATGGGCAAAATCTGTTCCATCATACTGACAATCCCCCCAGCCCGGTTCCAGGGAATAGCCACCACCTCTCTCCACTCCTCCTGGCTTTCTAACCAGGATTGTATCTCTTTCGCTAAAGCAGGGGCTTTCTTGTAATCTTTCAGAAACACTAAAACCTCCTGCACCCCGCCATCCGTTCGAAGAATATCCATAGCATCCTTGATGTCCATCTGAAAGATATTTTCATCCATCATATTAAGACCTGTCTGGAAAATACCCACAACGAAAAATCTGGGAATCCGTATGCCATAATCAGACCCCTGAAGCATCACCGAGAAAGTATCTCCTACCTTAATCTTCAGAATCTCTGCCATCTTCTTTCCTATGATGACCTCCCGATACTTATGGCCCTCCCTTTCCAACACCTGTCCGGAGAGATAGCTACCATTTACGATAGCCTTTTCGAGAAGCAAAAGATCCTTTTCGATACGATAGTCTCCCCCAAATCCAAAAGCAGCTTTATTATTCCCATCATACTGAAGAAGCACCGGAAAGCGAATACGAAAGGTCACCAGATCTATCTCCTTTGACCACTTTGGATGAGAGAGAAGTTTCTCCCGGAGCTTCTCCGGTTCAGGAACCAGATACTGAACAGGATAATAGCGAATGTTCTCTGCATAGGCTTTTGCCGTCAGGCGAATATGCCCTGAATCATTTTTGGTCCCATTCCTGATCATGTTATCCACCATACCCTCCACAAGCCCCTGCAAAACAACCACAAGGGCAAGAGCCAGTGTCACGGAAAGAACGGCAAGAAAAGAGCGGCGCCTGTTTCTTCTGATATTACGAAGAGCCATTTTGAATAGCATAGTTTCCTCCTTACACATACTTGAGACATTCGGTCACCTGAAGCTTTCCAGCCTGACGAGCAGGAATAGCGGCCGACACAAGGGCTGTCAGAAACGCAAAGAAAAAGGCTACCACATACGCCTCAAGGTGCCATTCCCCATAAAAAACCCCCCATACCGGAAACCCGAAATCACTTCCTTTTACCGCTTCACTCCCAAAAATAGCCTCAATATTGTATCCCCCATAAACGAGCCAGAGATTGACAGCCGTGCCCATCAAGAGTCCAAGACACCCGCCCAATATCCCGAGAATCCCCCCTTCCATCAGAAAAATCCTCTGAATCTGTTTTGGAGTAAATCCCATAGCCCGCATAACCCCAATCTCCTTCATTCGTTCGTACACGGCCATGAGAATAGTGTTTACAATCCCTACTCCGGCAATCACCAGAAGCAGAAATGTCATCAGAACAATCGTCCCTTTCTTTTGTTGTAAAAGCGCCATCATATCGGCATACTGATCCACAAAGGTTTTCACGCTATAACCAGAGAGAGTCTTCTCAATTTCCTGTGCTACTCTTTTTACCTTCTTCTGATACACGGCAATCGGTTCCCCCTTTGGCCATCTCACACGAACGTGCATGGTTATCCATTCTTTGCCTGTATCAAGGAGAGCCTCACCACCACGAGAGGAAATAAACACCCCACTTTCATCTATTTGTGGACTCGTTGTCTTGAGAATACCCACTACCGTGAAATCCCATGCGTTGGCCGTCTCATACTTTGTCTGAGCAATAAGCGTCACCGTATCACCCACATCGACACCTAAGTCCTTAGCAAGATCTCGACCAATCATGACCTCGTCGGGATTATCCTCTAAAAACCGCCCCTTTATCACCTTCTCATCAAGATCAAACGCCTTTTTATCACTTGCAGGATCAATCCCATAGCCTATCACATGGAAGGACTTATCCCCTACGACCAATTCAGTGAGAAAAGGCACCCGAAGCGAAACCCCTTCCACCTCTGGATGAGTTTTTATACGGGAAAGAAGACTTTCCACGTCCTGCAAGGGATAACGAAGCGAATAGGACTTTTCATTCTCGGCATACTCTTTTGATGTTATAGTGATGGAACCATCGGTGAAAGACACCATATTCTCTACCATCATTCTATCAATCCCGGTAAAAAGAGAATCTCCAAAAATATACAACATGAGCCCAAATCCCATCGTGAGAATGGTGAGAAAAGTACGTCTTTTATGCCTCAAAATATTCCTCAAGGCTATACGAAAAAGCATACAGCCCTCCTTCTTAATATTATACAAAACGAAGACACTCGGTTACAGATAGCCGTGTCGCATGACGTGAAGGGAAAAAAGCCGCTACCGTGGACATGCTCACGGCAAAGACAAAAGCTATCACAAAGGCAATGGGATTCCAATCCCCGTAGATAACGCCCCATACAGGAAAACCAAAATCACTTCCCGACACATCTCCAAACCCCATAGCCTGCATGTCATAACCCACATAGACCTGATAAGCATTGAGAAGCGCTCCCAAAACTATGCCAATAAGGGCTCCCATTATCCCCACCATTGTCCCCTCAAGAGTAAACAAAAGCCGGATCTCTCGTGGCCGAAATCCCATAGCCCTCATCACCCCTATCTCCTTCATCCGCTCATGAATAGCCATCAGAATAGTGTTCGTAATCCCTACAGCCGAAATGAGAAAAATCACCCCCAGCATAATATACATAAAACTCTCATCCGCTTTCATCAAGGCAAAGACCTCCGCATACTTTTCAGAAAACGACTGAACCCGATAACCGGACAACAACGGAACCATCTCATCTTTTATTTTTTCTATCCGTTTGGTGTAATGCTCAACACTTTCTCCCTTTGGCCAGTGTATCCTGATATGGAGAGAAAGAGCCTCTTCAGGTTCTATCGCAAGAAGCTCCTTTGCCGTTTCATAAGAAATATAGATTGTCGATTCATCAAGAGCAGGATGAGTGGTACGATAGATGCCTTTTACCATCAAAGAAAGCGCATTGAGCGTCCCATATTTAGTCTGAACCACCACCATCACCTCATCCCCAACATCAACCCCAAGCCCACGAGCAAGATCCACTCCCAATAAAACTTCGTTACCCATACCCTGGAGATATTCTCCCTTCACCATGGCTTTGGGCAAATCAGAAACCTCTCTATCTTTCTGAAAGTCAATAACATATCCAATCCCATGAAAAGATTTCTCCCCATAGAGAACTTCCATCACAAAAGGAACACGAAACACCGCACCCTCAACACCTCGAAAACCACGTACACGTTTTCCCAAAACCTCAGGCTCTTCAAGAAAATAACGAAGAGGAAAAGCTTGTTCATGGTCCGCATACTCCTGAGTGGTAAGAAATATTGTCCCTTCAGCATAACGAACAAGGTTCTCCGCCATCTGGCGATGCATTCCCCTATAAATCCCATCCGCCCAGAGAAACACAGCCACCCCTACGGCAATAGTCACCAAGGTGAGAATTGTTCGACGCTTATGACGAAAGAGATTACGAAGAGCCATGATAAAAATTACTTTACTTTCTTTCATCACTGGCTATCCTTCCATCCTGAAGAAGAATAATTCGCCTCGCGTGCTTTTCCACACGGGGATCATGAGTGGAGAAAATAAAGGTTGTCCCCTCCACCTCATTCATCTGTCGCATAATCTCAATAATCTCCTCTGCTGTTTTGGAGTCTAAGTTTGCCGTGGGCTCATCAGCCAGAACCACAAGGGGACGCTTCACAAGAGCTCTGGCAATGGCTACACGCTGCTCCTGCCCTCCAGAAAGCTCCCTGGGATAACGATGTTCCATTCCTTTCAAACCCACCCTTTCGATGAGTTCCATAGCCCTCTGTGTCCTCTCCTGAGCAGAAAGCCTTTTGTCAATCACCATAGGAAGCTCCACATTTTCCAGAACAGTCAACACAGGAATCAAATTATAAGACTGAAAGATAAAACCTATATTATTCTTGCGATAGTCGGAAAGCTCATTTTCTTTGAGATGATGAAGGGGCTTCCCATCATAAATGACTTCTCCAGCGGTTGGTACATCTAAACAACCAATGATATTGAGAAGAGTGGTTTTCCCACTCCCTGATGGTCCCATAATAGAAATAAACTCCCCTTTGTCTATCACAAGATCAATACCCCGGAGAGCCTCTACATCAATCTCACCCTTTTTGTACACCTTTCTGAGCCCTCTCATCTCAAGACACACTGCCATAAAGCCTCCTTTTTAGTTTATTTGATAAACTTTCATCTCTATTATAAAACACCATGAGAAAAAAGTCAAGAGGGGAATGATAAAAAGAATTCCCATTCCAAAACGATCAGAACTGTCCACTCAACGGCCGATACCAGTACTCTTGAAGCTCCTTATAACTATCTACCACCCCATTTACCTCCCCCCATGCCGCATCAATACCACTCCGAGAAGAAGACGTCGAAAGATGAGTATACCAATCAAGATACTCCGGATGTCCAACACACCAAAACGAAGAAAAACCCGCCCCACCTGTCCACACACCATCAATCACCGCTAAACGAAAAAAATTCGGTAACGTTTTTTTCAGGAGACCTGCAGTGGGAAGATGAGGAAAAGCAAAAAAAAGTTCCTCCCTGGCCGATAATAGGACACAAGGAGGAACCCATGCGTAAAGAATTCACCTTCACTTTGACTATCGACTACCCTGACACAAAACTTGAGACGTTAGTGGTGGTTTTTCTCCAGGCCATCAAAGGAGTGTTTGAGTCATTTGTTCATCAGATTTCTGTAGAAGTGGCAGAAAAAGAAATAAAAGAAGGTCGTATCACCTGTACATGCGGAGAAAAACATCACTTCATATGGAAAACAAAGCATGGAAAAAACACTGTTTTTGTTCTGATGCCCTTTGGAAAGATCACTCTTCCTCAGCTCCAAATTCAATGCAAAAAGTGTGGAAGAAAACTTTTTCTCACAAGATCTCTTCTTGGTGTAGAAAAGCGAAAAAGGCAAATCCTGAAAGATATCTACAGAGTGGCTTTAGCCGGGGCTCTTACCACCTATCGAGTGGCCGCTCGTATTCTTTCCTTCACAGGGTATAAAATAGGTCTTAGCACCCTCTGGAAAAACCTTCAAAATATTGGGAGAAAGATACATTTCAGTATCTCAGAAAAAGAAAAACCCTGTGGAGAAGCCGATGGGACGGGTATTCCTGTTCAGGGCAAGAAAAAAGGAGAAGAAGCTAAAATTCTTTTGCAGGAGAGGCAACAAGCCTCCCCATTGACAGGAAAAAATACAAGAATAGCAGGCCTTCTTGTGGATAATTACCATGCAGGTTGGGACAAACTTCTTAAGCCCATTCAAGAAAAACACTCTTTTTCTCGGTTTTTTCTTGTTGTCGATGGAGATACAGGGATTAACCAGGGCAAACATCCCGGTATCGTTTTTCAACGATGTTTGTGGCATGTAAGTTATCAATTGAAGTATTTTCTTCGTCTTGATAGAGTGAGATATCGTTCTTCTGAGTGGACAAATATTGTCGCTGAAACAGGGAAAGCCTGTTTCTTGGGTTACAAAAATGACTGGCAAACAAGACTTGGTTATCAAAGCGAGCGCAGACAGCATATTCAGAATCTTCTTGACTTATTTCACGAAAAAGGGCGCAAACATTGTTTTTATTATCTTCTTCGTGCTCAAAAAGACATGTTCGCCTGTGACAGTGAAGATGGTTTGCCAAGAACAACCTCAAGGGCAGAACGGCTGATGCGAACCATAAACCAGAGAATGGATGTGGGGGTATGGAAAAGAGAAGGGGCAACCAATGTTCTTGCTGTGCGTTTGCATTACTACTATAATCGTGATGAGGCTATCGATGGTGTCTACTGGCAGGATGTGATATAAAACATAGGGATGGTACGTACTTATTGCCCTGTTTTATGGCCTAAAAAGGGTACTTTCCCCAGAAAAAACTTGTTTATCTAAAATGTTCCCTGTATACTACAGTTGACAAAAATCTTTTGAGCCAGGGGTAACTTCTTTATCCTTTTCTCTCTCTTTCAGGTCTCCTGTTGGAAACGTAATCAATTTTTTGTCCAAAACTTCTCAATAGAAATCCGTCACCATTTCTTCCAACATAATATTTTGACTTTCTTCCTTATTTGGTACAATGATATAGGGAAAAAACAAGAAAAAACTCTTTTTCTTCTTTTTTCCCTCTTTTTTTCCCTCTCAGCCTGTCAAAACCCACAAAAACCGGAGATTCTACCCGATGGTCTTTCAAGATGGCACAACACCCCCCTTGTCAAAATCAGTTCAGGCTGGATTCAGGGAACCTATGAAAAGGGTATATATAGTTTCAAAGGCATTCCCTATGCCACACCTCCAATCAAGGACCTCCGCTGGAAAGCCCCACGACCTCATCCCCCATGGGAGAATATCTATCAGGCCACGACCTTCCGCGGGATGTCTCCCCAGTTTCTCCTCTTCTTTGGGTGGGTAATAGGAGATGAAGATTGTCTCTACCTCAACATATGGAGACCACAAAGCCTTGAAACCAATCTTCCTGTATACGTCTGGATCCACGGTGGGGGAAACTCCATCGGAAGTGCTCACTATGTCCCGGATTATGATGGGGCTCGTTTGGCAAAAAACGGCAACCTGATTTTTGTCTCTCTCAATTATCGTCTTGGTCTTCTGGGCTGGTTTACCCATCCCTCTCTTCGAAGTGGCACAAACAAAGATGATGACAGCGGAAATTACGGTACGTTGGACATCATCTTTGCCCTCCACTGGATACAGTCAAATATCCCTGCTTTTGGTGGAGAGCCGTCCCGTGTGACTATAGCAGGAGAATCCGCCGGTGGACTGAATGTCCTTTCTCTTCTCATATCTCCAAAAGCCAAAGGGCTTTTCCATCGGGCTATCATCCAGAGTGGTTACACCTCGAATATCTCAAAAGAAGAAGCCGACAAAAAAGCCTCTCAACTCATAGCCAGACTCCTCGTGAAAAAACGGCGTGTAAAATCTTTAGAAGAAGCTTATCACCTTCTTCGCCTCAACCCTTCTGCAATCAGAGATTTCTTGTACACACTTTCCGCAAAGGATATTCTTTCTATTCTGAAGGGAAGTATGTTAGGAATGATAGATGAAGCCAACCTCATCGCCGATGGAGAAGTTCTTCCTTTCGATGGGTTTACAGCCTTAGAAAAAGGAAATTTTTCCCGCGTTCCTGTCATTATAGGAAACAACAAAGAAGAAACCAAGCTTTTTCTCTCGTTTTCCAGAAAGGACTGGGACACTCCTCTCTACCAGGCGTTAGGATTTTTAGGGGGAATGAGATGGAAGGCTTTCTATGTGGATGCCATAGCGGATACTCTTCACAGATGGGGTACACCTGTGTATGTCTACCGCTTTGACTGGGGAAGCATGGATACAAACGGCGAAAGCCCCCTTGGTCCAAAAGAAGGAAAACGCCTCGGGGCCTTTCATACCTTAGAAATTCCCTTCTGGTTAGGGAATGACACTATTCAGGGATTCTTTCTCACAGGAAGGGTATTTACCAAAGCCAATGAAAAGGGTAGAAAAGACCTCTCTTATGCCATGCAAGTCTACCTGAGTGCTTTTGTCCACAAAGGCATCCCCGAAGGAGAAAACCTCCCTCGCTGGTTTCGATGGAAAGAAAATGAAGACCATTTAGGACTTCTTTTTGATGCTAACAAAAGAGAAAAGAACATTGGCTATCAAACTTTTCCTGTTACCATGGAGACCCTGTTTTCTTATATAGAAAACAACTACTCCCCCTCTGAACAAAAACTCATCCGTGAGACTCTGGGTCTTCCTCAGTCGTTTTAGATGGCTTTTTCCCCATGATGTTCACTAACGGATGAAGTCCCTCTATCTCCACAGAAACCTCGTCCCCTTCAGCCATAGGCCCAATACCCGCAGGAGTTCCTGTGGCAATCACATCACCAGGGAGAAGCGTCATCACCGAACTCACAAAGCTCACGAGTTGCTCCACAGAAAAAATCATCGTCCCAAAGGTATCATCCTGACAAACAAGGCCATTCTTCTTGAGTCTTATCCTCGTCGTATCCTCCGGCCACCATTCTGTATCAATCACAGGCCCCAACGGAGCAAAGGTATCAAAACCCTTCGCCCGTGTCCATTGGCCATCCTTTTTTTGCAGGTCCCTTGCCGTTACATCATTGAAAGCCGTAAAACCAAGAATATACTTCCTTGCCTCAGAAACAGAAACATTCTTTGCCTCTTTTCCTATCACCACAGCCAGTTCCGCCTCATAATCAACCCGTTCACTCTGAGAAGGCCAGAGAATAGTCTCTAAATGGGGAAGAAGGGCTGTCGATGGTTTCAAAAAAAGAACAGGCTCTTCGGGAAGGGGCATTTTGAGTTCTTCGGCATGAAGACGGTAGTTGAGACCTACAGCGACAATCTTGGTGGGACGTACAGGGACATCCCATCGGACCCTATCAAGAGTTTTTTCCCCGATCACGCGTCCCGTCAAAAAATCAAGCACACGAACATTTTCTCCTTCCCATATACCCTGAAAATAGCGGTTCTTCTCATCCCTTATACCAATGATTTTCATGATGTTTCCTCTTTTGTTCGTACATATGCTTATCGGCCTTCTCAAACACCTCAACCCAGCTCAAAGCCTCTTTTTCCATAGCCCAACCCAAACTCACGGTAATCGTTTCCAGAACAGCTGGGGGTTTTCGCTCCTGATATCGTTTCACCGCGTCATAAATACGATCACTATAGAGACGAATATCCTCTACATTAGAAATATCAGAAAAGAGAATACAAAACTCATCTCCGCCTACCCGAAAAAGATAATCCGCCTGCCGTGATTCACTCACCATAACCTCGGCAATATCCTTGAGAATCACATCTCCCACATGATGACCGTAGGTATCATTGATATGTTTGAAGTTATCGATATCCAGAATCGCTAAGGCAAACGGCTGTTCTCTTCTCTTGGAGAGAGAAAACATCTTCTCAGCCATAAGAACAAACTGCCTTTTATTGAGAAGCCCTGTCAACGGATCGGTAATTGACTGCTGTCGAAGATTCCAGAGAAGGAGTACTCGAGAAAAGGCTATATTCAATAAAGGGATACTTCTTTGAAGCCTTTTTGCCTCCCGATAGGTAAAAGGAAATCTGCCCTCTGCCTCAAAAACAACAAGACCGGCTATCTCCTTATCGTAAATAGGAATCACAAGATAATTATACCTTCCCTGCCTCTGATATTGAAACTGCTGTAGAAGGGAAAGAGCCGTCAAAGAGGCATCCTGCGTCGACCCCAAAACATTGGTGACAAAAATATTTTTCGTTAGAGAAAAACACTGAAGAAGAAACTGATACATCTCAGAACGACTCAGGGAAGAAAAAAAATGATACACCCGCTTATTCTCCATCTGGGAAGGGTAGAGCACGCGAAGCTGGGATTCTTCCGCTATAGCCACTACGGAAGCGGCTATAGGGGTTTTGAGTACTTTTTTCATGAGAGAAAGAATTTCAGAAAGAATATACCCTATATCTTCACTGGCATTGATAGCTGTGAGAATAAGTCTCTGATTCTCATGACGTTTATGGAGATCAAGATAACACGCCAAAATCCCCACATTCGAAAGAAAAAGTGCCACCACAAGAAAAGACAAGAATATCACCATACAGGCATCCATCACCCCTCGTACTGCTCACGCTCAGGCAATCCCCTTTGAGCCAAAAGATTGGTCACATATTGATCAATTCTTTCTAAGTTTTCGTTTGACACCTCTTCAAACTTGATTCCAAGAAGAGTACCATTCACAGAACGAACAATGCCCCAGATATCAATCTCCTGGGCACTCACACCTTCAAGCCGAAAACGGATACGCAGAAGATCCCCGGGCACAAATATCTGTTTCACCTCCATGGCAAGCCCACCTGTCGAAATATCAATAATAGTCCCTTCTCCCTCACACCCTTTGTAGCTATAGATAGCTCTGATATTGACCTGAATACGCGTCGGACGAAGCGGCATATTCCCCTCCTCCCTGCTTTTAGAAACCATCATCTTCTCCTTCTTCTGGTGTCTCATTTTGAGGAAACAATTCCATGACAGGAGAGGTTTCTTTTCCTTCTGCTAATGCTTTGAGATTTTTTACCTCATAGACCTTTCGTTCCAGCTTGGTCAACCGTTCACTGAGTTCTGCATAGAGACCCATACCCGTCGCACAGAGGTCAATAGCTTTCTCAAGCGGACAGTTTGGATCCTCTATCTCAGCCACAATATCCTCAAGTTGCTTCAGCTTTTCCTCAAAAGAAACCGTCTCAGCAGGCTTACGGCCCATGTTTCCTCCTTCAGATAGTGTATTGTAGCACAATTTTCACAAAAAAGCAAAACTTTTCAGCCTACCTCCCCCACAAAAAGAGCGCAAACTGTTCAAAGCGTTTTGCCCAGGCTATCTCATTATGATCCGCTGTGAGATCTTCCACATAGAGATAGTCCTTTCCCTCTTTCCATCCTTTTTTCACCAGATCCTGATGAAGTTTTCGCGAGGCTTCTATGAAAATACTATCAATTCCCTTTCCACCGCAATCAAGATAAATCCGATGTTTCCCATCAGGAGCAAGAAGATGCGCGGAAAGATAAGGCTGAACCTGAAGCACCCGCCTTATTCCCCGATTGACATCATCAGACCGATAGTTCCCAAAGGAAAACGCCCCAATAGCCTGAAATACATCTGGTCTGGAAAATCCCAAGTAGAGAGAAACACCCGCCCCAAAACTGGAACCAGCCACCGCCGTTTCTTCCGCAAGAACACGATAGTTCTTTTTGATATAAGGCACAAGTTCATTCACCACAAAATCCAAATATTTTTTAGAGTACTCAACAACCCGTTTCTGCTCATTGGTATCATAGTTTTCCTTAAGCCCATAATAAGCCGAGAAACCGACATATTCTTCTGCCCTGGCAGAAGAGTTTTCTATCCCCACCACAATGACAGGACGAATCTTGCCAGTAGCTATCAAACGGTCAAGAGTTGAATCCACTTTCCATCCCCCAAAGTTGGCTACCGAACTATCCCAGAGATTCTGTCCATCCTGCATATACACCACAGGATAGTGATTGGTGGTATCCTCATAGTCCCAGGGAAGATACACAAAAATCCGACGAGAAGCCAGTCCATTGGATGGCTTCATGCTGAAAATAAGAAGTTTTCCCTTCTTTTCGCCGGGAAGAATAAATCGACTCCTGATCGGTTTTGTATATGCAATAAAAGGATGTGCAGGATCCTGGATTCTTTTCCCATTGGGTGTCTGTTCGTCATATCGAAGAAAACTATAGTCAATCACCTTCTTATCCTTGAGTGGCAAGAAAAGATAGAAAAGGGGTGTCTGTTTGTATCGTTTCATAGGCATACTCTTTTCCTTGTTGTTAAGAACAGGACTTTCAAAAACTACACGTGTCGCCTTCTCATCCCAGAGAAGAAAGGTCACGGTATCCTTTTCTACCCAGGGAAGAGAATGTTCTTTTACCCACGCCTGAAAAGCCTCGTAAGACGCCTGCTGATCTATTCTTTGAAAAAGAAGCCCTACACCATCAGGAACATTCTCACGAAGCGCACAACCCACCAGAAGTATGACCACCAGCACTCCTGCATACCACTTTTCCATATATCTCCTCCCTATTATAAAATCCATGGAAAAAAACGTTTAGTCCTGCGTGCATAATGGCGATATTCTTCTCCAAAGACTTCCTCCAGATAGGCCTCTTCCAAAGGAAGCCGCCACAGCACCAGAGAAAACAGAATCATCTCTCCTAATACACTCATGAGCCACCATCCTGTCATCAGATCCACCGCCAAAAAAAGCCCAATATAACCCACATAAATGGGATGACGAATATAGCTATACGGTCCCTCCTTCACCAATCGATACGCCTTTCCAACAGAAGGACTGAAATTCTCTCCCAGGGCCGCATGTGCCCAGAAGATAAGCCCTATACAGAGCCATCCTAACACCATTCCTATCCACATCATTGACAAAGAAACACCATGCACCATCCAGGAGGGAGCCTTATCAAAGAGATAGAGAACCGTTACTCCCCCCTGCATCATACCAAGCACGGCTCTATACATCACCATCCAGAGTGGTTCTTTTCCCTTATAACTATCAAAAAGGGACCGACTTTTCACCTTGAAATACCATCTTCCCATCACGAGTACTGAGAAAAGCGCCACTACCATCCACTTCATGAGAGTACCACATCCTGAGAGAGAAGATGACGTTTTTGCAAAGCCCTGAGAAAGGCATCATACACCCTCTTTTCAAAAGTAAGACCTATCTCCTCCCTCAGAAGAGAAAGCGCTTCCTCATACGAAAGAGCCTTTCTATACGGTCTTTCACTGGTAAGGGCATCAAAGATATCCGCAAGCACGACAATCGTTGTTTCCCATGGAAACTCCCCGGCCCGTTTCCCATAATATCCGGAACCATCCAGGCGTTCATGGTGATAATGCACATACTCCCGCGCCTCCTTGAGAAAATCCACACTGGCCAGGATATGATCCCCTATTTCTGGGTGATGTTTGATCTTGTCAAATTCCTCTTCTGTGAGTTTTCCATTTTTCCGGATAATGTATTCATCAATGCCTATCTTTCCGATATCATGCAAAACAGCGGCAAACTGGAGATTCCGAAGGGTGGTTTTGGAAAGCTCCATCTCCTCCGCTATCCAGGTTACATATTCAAGTACCCTCTCAGAATGACCCCGTGTATAACTATCCTTTGCCTCAAGCGCTGTTGTCAGAGCACGAATGGTATCAAAATAGTTGTGTTCCAATCGCTCATAATACACTTTGCTGGCAAGCACCGTCACCACAATCTGGGATAGGATCCGTCCTAAGTAAAGATGATCCGAAGAAAAAACCCCATATTCTCCGTTATAACGGGCAAAGGAAAGTACCCCCCACCGCTTCTCATCCTGAATAAGGGGAAGTACCAGAATAGCCCCCCGCAGAAAGTTCTCCTGCTTCTGTCTTTCTACAAGAAAGGGCTGATGGGCCACATCGTTGACCAGAAGGGGCTTTTTTTTGTCCAGGACAAAACCAGAAATCCCCTGTTCCATAGAAAGTTCCGACAGTCCATCCACCCCATACGTTGCCACTGGGATAAGGACACTCCGAAACTCATCATAGCGATAAAACACACCCGCCGAAATAGGAAGAAGAGAAGAGAGAAGTTCAAAAAAGCGTTGATAAATCTCTTCCGGCGTGGCACAGGAAGAAAGCTCCTTGGTGAAATAATTAAGCCCAAGCATCTCTTGAAGTCTTTTTTCCATCAAGAGAGCCGTATGGACATAATGACGCAGGGCATCTTTGAGAAAACGATAGAATTGCTTTTGATGAGGAGAAAGGGCGTACTCTCCCATGATAGCTACAAAACCCAACAATCGGTACTGAAAGACCAAGGGAAGAAGATAACAGATACCTTCAGACTCAAAAAAAAGCCTGAGTTCCGGAGCTTCCTCAAAAAAGGCTTTGACCCTTGTTTCCCGGGTAGAAATCAGTCGATTCTCAAGGACCATATACGTGATAAGTGGATTCTCTCTTGAAATGACCATCACATCCTCACGCTCCCAATTTCTATACACCTCGAGATGATCCACCCAGAGAAAAACCTGAGATTCTCTGCCCGTTTGTTCCTTTATTAACTGACGGGTCAATTGAGAAAGATGGAGAATATCCCGAAACTCTCCCAAAGAATCAAGCCCATACATCTCTCCTAACATCATCTGCGACAGGTATCTGTGATTGGCCATCAATCCCCCTATCGTTCTATCACGTCTGTCCTATCCTGCCCCACCGAAATATAAGAAATCTTTCGTCCCAATTGCATCTCAAGAAATTCTATATAGTGCTGGGCCTCAGACGGTAACTGGAAATAACGTTTTATCCCTGCCGTTTTCCCCTTCCAGCCAGGGAGAGTGACATAGATAGGTTTACATTGTTCCAGTTCCTCCCAGCTCTGCGGTGGATAATCAAGACGTTCCCTCTGACCATTTCTCTCTATTTCATATCCTACGGCCACCTTGATTTCATCCAGGCCATCAAGAACATCTAACTTGGTGAGAAAAATCTCACTCACCCCATTTACCCCTATAGCATACCTCGTAATCACCACATCAAACCAGCCACACCTTCTGGGACGCCCCGTGGTAGAACCGTATTCTCCCCCCTGTTTGCGAAGAAACTCCCCCGTGCTATCTTTTAACTCCGTGGGAAAAGGTCCCTCTCCCACCCTTGTACAGTACGCTTTCGTAATACCCACCACATTGGCTACATCCACAAGCCCAAGACCACTACCCACTAAAGCATAGGGAGCCACGGTATTGGAAGAAGTGACAAATGGATAGGTCCCAAAATCCACATCCAGAAGGGTCCCCTGCGCCCCCTCAAAGAGAATATTTCGTCTTTCGGCGGCTGCTTTTTGAAGAAGACGTTCCGTATCCGTCACATACGGCGCCAATTTCTCTCTATACTGAAGGATTTCCCGAAGAATCTCCTCAATGGTCATTGGCACATCCATCCCATAGTACTTCTGAAGAAGAAACGCCTTCACCTCATACGCCTTTTCCAAGCGTGATGTCAAATCTCCCTCAGAGAGAAAAAGATCCCCCAACCTGATACCAAGCCTTTCCACCTTGTCTGCATACGCCGGTCCGATCCCACGAAGGGTGGTTCCTATAGGATTCTTGGCCTTTTTTTCCTTGGCCGCATCAAGCCACTTGTGATAAGGAAGCACCAGATGGGCCTTATTGGAAATCCAGAGCCTCCCTTCAAAAGAAACCTCCATGGAAATACTCTCCATCTCCTCAAGAAGACATACCGGATCAAGCACCACGCCGTTTCCAATCACCACCTGCGTTTTCTCATGAAGAATACCCGAAGGAATCAGATGGAAGACAAATTTCTTCTCTCCAACGTGGACGGTATGTCCTGCATTGGCACCACCCTGAAAACGCACCACATAATCAAACTGGTGCGAAAAATAGTCTATAACCTTTGCCTTTCCCTCATCCCCCCACTGAGTTCCCAGAACCACATAGACCATATAGCACTCCTCTTCATAGTATTAACGGAATGTATAACTCAAATCTAAAGCAAAGCCCACCGCTGAAAAGTTTTTCCCAAAAGCCCTATAAAGCCCATCGTATCGTCCCCCATGACAGATCGCATACCCACTCTTCACACTATAGGCCTCCACCACAAGGGAACTATAATACCCCAGATCCTTCACCATACCAAAATCAAGAAGGACCTTTCCCTTCTCTAAAGAAGAGAGCGTTTTGGTTAAAGAAACAAGATCCCCATATACCATCTCTCCTTCTCGTCCAAAATCAGCAAGAAGCTTTTGCTTTTCAGAGAGATTTTCCCATGGAAACACAAGATCCATCAAACCGAGAAGTTTTTGTTTCTGTTTTTCTTCTCCCGCTACCCCCTGAAGAATACTCACCAAAGAAGGTTGATCCTTGAGATGAAAACAGCGATGAATAGCCTCCCTCTGAACATCAGAGAGATCAAGATTCTCTATACAGGCCTTGTACAACCGAATATCTCCGATCACCAAACGATACTCTTTGTCCAGAAGGGGCATGAGTTCTCTCAAAAGAGAGACCATCTCCGCATTGGTGTCCAGAGGGTCCCCTCCTACAATCTCTATCCCTAATTGCCTGATCTGGCGTGGTTTCCCCTGATGAAAAGGCTGTTCCCGGAACACATCCCCATAGTAATACAGGTGCAAGGGCAAATCCTTTTCCTCATACCTCTGAGCCACCATACGGGCAATGGGAGCCGTCATATCATAACGAAGGGCCAAAAGAGAGCCGTCCTTGTCCTTGAAAGCGAAGCTTCTCCTGGAAATATCAACAGAACCACCCTTGGCATAGGTATCATAAAACTCAAAAAGCGGGGGAAAAACCCTCCTGTATCCCTTTTTCGAAACCCTCTCACACAGTTTCTCTCCTAACTGAAGGGCGTCGTTTCCCTCTTCTAAAAAAAACACCCCATCAGGAAGGCCTATAGAATATCCCTCCTCTTCAGCCATAAGCATGGTCAAATAATTTTTACCGTTTGGCATACCACCATCCTCCTCCCAGCATGACCACCATCACAAAAAAGACTATATATGGAAACAGAAATCCCACTCTCACATACACCGTCTGCAACGAAGCCGGTGGAATCTCTATCTCACCCACATAATAACCCGCTTGATAATCCCCCACATCCCCCTCCCATCGGCCATTGATATGGATAATCCCAGTGACTCCTGTATTCGAAGCCCGGGCAATAGGACGACGAACACTCACCGCGGTCAGAAGAGACCCGGCAAAATGTTGCCAGTGGGCGGGATTGAGTCCCAGTTGATAAGCCCATCCATCATTCGTCGTATTGACAAAAAATTGAGCCCCCAGCTTCACAAAGAAACGAGCTAAAAGCCCAAAAACATCTTCATAACAAATAAGCACCCTGAAAAGCCCCTTTCGGCTTCTCATCAGCGTCCTTTCATAGGAAGGGGTAAAAGCCCCAGCCCCTTCCGCTTCCATAAGCCTCTTCACAAAAGGTATCCTATCATATCCCCTCATCCACTCCCCAAAAGGAGCAAGATGAATTTTGCTATTCCGCGGCTGATAATCCGGCCTCTCCGGATCCACAAGATCAGCTGAATTGAAGTCCTCTCCATTTTCTATGGTAGGGCTGGTGATAAGCATGGGAGTTTTCATTTCATAAGGCCACGAAAGCACTCTCAGGTTGATTTCATTGTACCAGGTATTGGACGGCTTTGTCTGAAGAGAATACCAGATATAATGACGAATCATGGTTTCGGACCAGATAATCATATCAGGTTTCCAGATAGCGGCTTCCGCATTGAGTCGCCACATAAGGGCGACATAGTCATACAAATTTTCCCACCAGGGTTCACGACTTCCAATATTCGGTTGAATAAGTCCAACCCTCTCATGGGGAAGGGTTTTCACATACCTATCATAATGAGAAAGCTGAAAAGTCCCATATCCCCCAACAAAAAGGACTATTCCACCGAGAAGCCCCACAAAAAAAGGCTTTTTTTTTACAAAACTCAACCACTCCCCTTTCTCAGCGGCAAAGAGAAGCCACTCTACAAGAAGACTATTCACCAACATCACAAGAAAACTGATCCCATATACCCCCCAGATGTCCGCTGATTGTACCACTAAGGGTATATGCCACTGGGTATGCCCGAGCAGATTCCAGGGAAACCCATGAAACCCCACAGACCGAAAGAGTTCAAAGCCCACCCAGATCACTGGAGTACTCAACCATCGAAAACGGGGATACCTCTCTCCCATCCAGGCAATAAGAAAAAACATACCCATAAAAATACATGCATAAAGAAAAGGCACGACAAAGATGGCCGGCGCCCAAAAACCAGCCAACCAGAAAAAATTCGCGATAAGAAAGAGAAGACTATATCCAAAGGCATAGGCCATTTGAGAAATGCCCTGAGTATAGAGAAGATACAGCACAGGAACAAAGACAAACCACGCTACATACCCAAGCTGAAACGGCGGAAAACATAACGCATAGACAATAGCCCAGCCAAACCACACAACGTGAAAAAGAAACCTCTTTTGCCGAAACACCCCATCCTATCCATGTCGTTCTTTATAGTATCATTATAAAGAAAAAAGAGTTTTTTTACAATACTTTAGAAAAAAGTTTCTCACCACAAAGGAGAAAGGTCTCCTCCTCTCTTGTTATCCATCTTCAACGACTAACAACAAAAAAACGCAAAAAAATATGTCGTTCCACACTCATACAGAATGGTTATCTTCACAAAAAAACTGAATGCTTGTTTAACCATCTTTTTTCTTTCAGTTTTAGGCTCTTTTTGCTACCCATCTTCCTTTTTTTCATGAAGCGCTCCCGCGCGGGGCAAAAGGGGCGTTGTCCTCGTCGCATGCTACGCATGCGCCTCGGACGGAAAATGGGCCGCTTTTGCGGGCAAATAGAAAGACCTCATCTCTTTCCGGGGAAGTCCTTCCTCCGTGGGCGACATCAACTCGTCCTCCTGACTTCGGAAGCATAACGCCCACCTCGCTTTGCCGATTCCCCGCTAAAGCGGGGTCCCCGCGGCTCCACTTCGGTGGGCTTTTGAGAAAAAGCAACAAAAGATGTCGCCCCGGGTGCCTCCTGCACCCTCACTCCGGAAGGACTTCCACCTTACAACAAAGAGCACACGACCGCAAAAGCGGCCCGGTGAGGCTCCTGAGCGAAGTCGAAGGAGAGTACTGAGCGAAGTCGAAGTGGGGTACAGAAAAAAAGGGGTGATAAAAGAACCAGGCATTCTTTCACCAGCCCGCAGGGTCTCTTTTTCAGGAAAGGCTTTTTGGATATGGCACCGCGGCAGGGGCGAAGGCTATGACTTTGTTTCAGCAAAGAACAAGGGTTTAGCTGAAACAGGGTAATAGCTCTCTCTTGTCGTAATGCTTTCAAACTCAACTTTTTTCAATAGACACCATAACAGAAAGCTTTTGTGTTGTTTCCCTGTTCATAAGAAATGTGAAAATAGCTATTCAGTTTCATATGTGGAACGACAAAAAACGCAAAAAAAATATTTTTTATCCTCATTTTTTTATTGACTAATTTTCTAAAATACAGTAAAATATAATACTCAATTTTTGGAAGGCAAAGGAGGTTTCTGTGCCTATTATCAAGTCTGCAAAAAAGCAAATGCGCAAAGCTGAGAAGCGCCGGGAACGCAACCGGGCTCTCAAAACCTATCTCAAGAATCTCCGCAAGGAGACATTGCTCCTTCTCCAGGATCCAAAGACCACCGTGGACCAGGCCAAAGAAGCGCTCAATCTCTTCAAGTCGAAGATCGACAATGCCTGGGCCAAAGGGATCTACAAACGAAATAAATCCTCTCGTCTCATCTCCCGTATGGAACAACTCTTCAATCAAAAATTCGGTCAAAAATAAAAGGGGCATTCTTGGCAAAAGAAACAGGAAATAAGGAGGATAAATATGGCTCGAGGGAAACTGACGAAGGCCGATCTTGTGGAGAAGGTCTACGAAGATGCGAGTATTGAAGAAATGAAGCTCTCACGAAAAGAGGTCTTGACCGTGGTTTCTGTCTTTATAGAGAAACTGCGAGAATCCATCGAAAATCTCGGTGAAGACGGAAGAATCGAACTGAGAGGATTTGGCACTTTTGGAGTCAAAAAACGCAAACCTCGAGTAGCTCGCAACCCCAAAACGGGAGAGGAAGTTCAGGTTCCTTCCAGAAAGACCCCCTTCTTCAAACCTGGCAAGGAACTCAAAAGCTCTATAAAGTAAGTTTTCAAGGATACCTTGAAAAACTGATAGAAAAAATTCAGCAAGGAGGCCATTTATGGCAAAGGATCAAATGGGACCCAATATTGATGAGAGCATGATTGATACAGTTTTAGCCGATGATATTGATTTTCAGGGAACAATGCGCTTCAACAAGTCCCTGATGATCAAAGGCCGCTTTGAGGGAAAGATTGAAGCCACCGGTCATCTCATCATCGGGCCAAAAGCTGTTATCAATGCTGATGTCAAAGCTGGTGTGGTAACCAACTATGGACAAATCAACGGCAACGTGGAAGGTCTTGAACGTGTAGAACTCCTCCACAATGCAAAACTCACCGGTGATATCAAGACCCCGGACCTTATTATTGAAACAGGCTGTCTTTTTAATGGAAATTGTACCATGGTTCCCAAGCAGCCTTCGTCCAATCCTCAGCCTCAGCAGCAGGTAAAGAAATAACCAAAGGCCGTCGTAAAGACGGCCTTTTTTATTACCCAAGCATGACTATGGTTTTTCCTCTTCCACCCTCATGAGGAGGGGCAAATTCATATTTGACCACTCCCTTCTGACCCTTGAGAAAGTCATGAATAGCTCGCTGGAGAATTCCCTCCCCAATCCCATGAATAATAGAAAGGGTTGCCATACCATCCAGAAGTGCCCTATCAAGCGCTTTTTCTATCTCTCGCAGGGCCTCATCCACGGTTTTCCCTCTTACATCAATGGTCTTTGTACCACCAACTGGCAAAGTTTTCTTTACAGAAGAACCTGATGATTGAGATGGTGAAAAAGTCTCTTTGGCTTCATATTCATAGAGTTCAGAAAGAGACACAATGAGCGAAATCCCCCCAATACGCACCTTGGCCTTGTCTCGATGAACAGACTCTATCACCCCTCCTGCCTGAAAAGAAGGCACATACACCTTTTGTCCAACCACAGGATTTTCGATGGGTTTGTAGATGGTTTTTTGTTCTGTTTTCAGACGTTTGTCTATAGCCTCCGCCATCACTTCCAGGTCCTTTGGAGAAAGTTCCTGCTGTTTAATTTTTTCTTTGAGCCTGGCAATCTCTTCTCTCAAAGTCGCTAATTCCTCACTGAGTTTTTCTATATGCTTTTCTTTGATATGTTTTTCCCTTTCTTCTATTTCTTTTATTTTTCTCTGATACCACTGTTCTAAACGATTGACCTCGAGAAGGCGATGGTCTAATTCCTGCTGTCTTACGGCAAGAAGTTGTTTCTGCTTCTCCACCTCAAGCAGAAGTTTTTCCGTGGGAGAAAGACTTTCCTCAAGATAGGCATAGGCCTTTTCTATGATAGTGGGAGCAAGCCCATGCCGCCGAGCAATATCCAGCGCAAAACTCATAGAAAACTCTCCATAGTGGAGTTTATAGAGAGGTTTCAAATGTTCTCTATCAAAAAGGGCTGAGGCATTCTGGATGCGTTCATCCTCATAGGCCATATGTTTCAAGCCATGATAATGAGTCGTAATCACCACCACCGCTTTTTTAGCAAGAAGAGCCTGAATATACGCCTTGGCCATGGCCTCTCCCTCACGGGGATCGGTATTGTTGGCAATCTCATCGATAAGCACTAAGGTTCTCTCGTCGGCTTTTTCCCATATCCTTTGAAGAGAGTGTATCTGACCTGTAAAACTTGAGAGTTCTCGTTCAAGACTCTGTTCGTCCCCAATCTCTGCATAAACCTGCCTGAAAAAACCAATAGTGGCCTCCTCTGCCGGGATAGGAATCCCTGAGAGTCCCATCAGAACAGAAAGCCCCGTTGTTTTCAGAGAAACGGTTTTTCCCCCTGCATTTGGCCCACTGATAATCAGGGCCTGGTATCCCTCAAGAAGAATATCCACGGGTACCGCCTTCTCCCCAAGAAAAGGATGCCTGACCTCCCGGAGATGAACCACTGGAGCATCACTTATAGAGGGAATCACTCCCTCTCTTTCTTTCCAGAAAAGAAAACGAAGATGAAGCCATTCCCAGGCTGGCAAAACCTCCCACACCACCCGCAGTTCTTCGTGAAAAACTCGAAGAGCCTCGGTAATCTCTCCCATGAGACGCCACATCTCTTTGGTTTCCAGTTCATCAATCTCCAGGACCTCATTATTGGCATCGACAATAAAAGCCGGTTCCATGTACACCGTTTCCCCGGTCTTGGAGTAAGAATGCAGGATAGCCTGGTATTCTCTCTGAAAGACATTTTTGAGAGAGGTTTTGATAGGAAGGACAAACCTCCCCTCCTTCACGGTAACAAAGCGGTCCTGAAGGAACTCGGCTACACCGGGACCCTCCATAAACTCTTCCAGACGCTGCTGGATGCTTTTACGAAGAGAGTGTTTCTTTTGCCGTATCTCTACGAGCTCCTGGCTGGCATTTTCGTAGATTTCCCCTTCAGAGGAAAGGATAGCGTCAATGGTTTTTCGGAGTTCCGGGTAATCCTTGACCGTCGCACAAAGACTATAAAGGTGAGGATACTCATCCTGATGATGCTGTACCTCCTGAAAGAGAAAACGATTGGCCTCCAAAAGAGCCAAAAAACGACGAAACACCATCACCTCTGCCGGAGAAAGAAGAGCCCCCTCAATAGAAAGCGTCTGAAAGAGATCTTTCATATCAGGGAGTTCATCTGAAGCGAAGGAAAATCCCCTATGGGCTAACTGGATGTATTCGGTCAAGGTTTCTAAATCCGAAAGAAGGCTGTTTTTATCGTCAAACGGCTGAAGAGAAAGGATGGCTTCCCTTGTTGTTTGTATTTTGGCTTTACCCGCCAACAAGGCCAAAAGTCGTGGAAAATCAAGCACTTCTCCGTCAAATCTTTTTTCCATCACTCCACTCCTTGAGTACACCCTCAACCCGCCTGTAAAAATCCTTTGCCATCTCATCCCAGTGAAAACGTCCGGCCCATACCAGAGCCTGTTCTGAGAGGTGCTTCCAGCGTTTTTCATCCCCCAAGAGATCAGACACAGCCTTTGCCAACGCCTCGGGGGTTTCCTCCTCCACCAGTACGCCTGTTCTCCCGTCCTGAATAGAATCCTGAAGACCTGGAATCCGATACCCTATCACCGGTGTTCCACAGGCATTGGCTTCAATCACCACAATCCCCCATCCTTCCTTCTCAGAAGGAAGCACCATAAGCCATGCCTGTTCTAAAAGGGTATTTTTTGCCTCTTCCTCTACAAATCCTGTGAAGGTTACTCTCCTCTGGATACCCAATTCTGCCGAGAGCGTCTTGAGTTTCTCCATCTCCTCTCCCTGACCAGCCACCACAAAGGACGCCTCAGGAAACCGGGACAACACATGCTTTGCCATCTGAAGAAAATGATCCACCCTTTTGTACGATTTGAGCCTCCCTACATAGACCACAAGGGGAATTGAAGAACGCTTCCTCATTTTTTCTTCAAAAGAGAGAGGATGTTTTTCAATGCCATTATATACAACCGAGAGATTCTGATAGGCATACAAACCCTGCAATTCTTTCGCGGTACTGGGAGAAACCGCAAAGAGAGGGGTTTTCCTGTACACTCCCAAAAGCCATTTCTCCATGAGATAAACATAGGTAGCAAAGAGCCATGAGAGGATGGTATAGAGACTTTTTCCATGAATATGATGCATAAGAGCCACCACAGGCACTTTTTTCATATACAGAGGGGTAGCAAGAGGTATCTTTGAAATATCATCGATCACGAGGTCGTAGCCTTTTTTTCTTCCCTTCCAGATCCACCAGAAAAAAAAGGAAAAATTGAAAAGGGCATTATTCGGCAAACGAATAATCCTGTACCAGGGGGTTTCCGCCGTTCGTGAACAACCAGGAAACGTCGCACTCACAAAATCAACATCCCAATCAGGGGGTTTACGCTTCAAAATCTCATGAATATGAACCTCAGCGCCGCCGGCCTCTGGATGAAAAATATCCCGCCAGTTAACAACAAGCACCTTCATCGCTAAAACTCTTGTTGATAGAGGGGAATACTCAAGCGTACGTCTGTTTCCCTGTTCTGGGAAAGGCCTCTCACATAGATCTGATCATGATAGGCGGTAAAGAGGGGTATCAAAAAGGTCATGAGATAGATATAATTCCAATCCGTATCGGAGAGGTATGTCCCCTCACTTCCATGAAAATAGGCATTTTTTATCATCAAAACATTCATCATGAGATAAAAAGAGATAGGCACAGCCACAAAAAAGACCACATCATACCGACGCCATAGCGTCTCCTGAAAAGGTGCGGTATTGGTACCATCAACAAGATAGGTAGGAGGAAGCCTTTCCTCAGGAGTCGCCACCAGAGGGGGAAGAATCTTTCCTTCTACCTGGGACTGATTTGTTTCACCCGTGGCCATCAAAGGGAGCAAAAGGAAAAAGAAACCCCACTTTATACCAGAAAATCGTTGCACCGTTCTTTTCTCTCCTTTTATTTCATTGTAGGTATTATAGAGAAAAAGCAAATTTTCGTCAAACAAAAGAAAAAACGCCTGGCAAAGCCAGGCGTTTTGAGAGCTTTTTCAAAAACACCATCCAAGACGCAAGCCAAAAGAAAAGATCCAGTCATTCTGATAAGCAAGGGCAGTACCACCCCATCGGAATTCAAAACCAGACATATTGATGCCACCAATATCCATGAAAAGATTTACACCCATACCTTTGAAGTCTGGTGTTACCACAGGTCCAAGATTCAGGGCAAAATTGTACCGACGGCGAATCTTTTCTCCTTCATAGAACTGATAAAAATCATAGAAATACTCCCAGCGATAGCGAAGCCCAACGACAGGCAAATTGGTAGAAACAAACCCTCGAAAACTCATAAAGAAATTTACATCAAAGCTTCCAGCTAAAATATGCCTCTGATGGGTATATCCCGGCACAATCGCAACCTTGACGTAGCGAACATTCCCTACCGTCACCGTAGAAAGGGGAACGGCAACCATTGTCTCTTTGGCAGTATGAGAGATCACCCATCCTGCACTGGCACCGCCATACAAACCATTGGCATTTCCCCGCACCAGAAAAGGAAGAAAACCATACCCATAGCCAGCATAGCCAGAAAGATACAACACCTTCGCTACCTCAGGAAGGGTAACCCCAACCTCTCCCCGTCCCATCAAGAGAGGAAGGACATCAAGCCCCGCCCGAAGAGACACCTGAAACCCCGGCATCACAAAGGCCTCTTCATAGGCCTTTTCTGCCGACCACGCTACCGATACCATACACAAAGCCAGAACACCTACAAGAAATCTTTTTTTCATACCCACCTCCTTCTCTTAGGTTATAGAGTAAGTTTTTCATACAAGGACTGAAGAAAAGCCCTGAAAGAAGGTGGTGGAGTTACTTCCCTTCTTCGCATCATAGTCGTGAGATCACGCCAGAACTTTTCCCATTCGTAGAAGCTACTCCGCCCCCACGAAAAAGCTTTCACGTACTTGGGTGGTTGAACAAAACCACCCTCAAGAAAAATATTGGCACCGGGTTCAATCACCGTTCCCGTATTGAGCATCACCCCAATACCAATCTTGACAAAATCAGCGATAACAGAACCAAACTTGTTGGTACGGGTTTCGAGTTTTCCTTCACGCCTTTCAATCACGATAGGGCGATAGTTGTTTTTGAGATCACTTGTCGTGGCCATAGCCCCAATATTCACCCAGCTTCCCACATAACTATGCCCTAAAAAACCTTCATGATGCTTATTGGAATAGGACTCTATGACACTCCATTCTACTTCCCCACCTATTTTACAGGAGTTACGAATAACCGTCCCCTCACGAAGCCGCCCACTATCCACAAGCGATTTCTCTCCAATATATGATGGCCCATCAACAATAGAGAAAGCCCTCACCTTTGCCCCTTTGTCCACCACTATCATCCCTTTTTCCGGGTGCCAGACTACATAAGGATCTATAACCGCTGTTTTGTGGATATAGACCCTCTCCTGAGGAGAGATATAGGCCTCATCGGTAGCAAAATAGGGTTCAAACATCTCCACGGCTGTTTCAAGGCGGTTCACCACATCAGCCACATCACGATAGTAGATACCCTCAGAAATTTCCCGGGTAGGAAAAAGAGAGGCAAGATAGTTCACATTCTGCCCCTCAAGGGCTAAAAGAATCTCTTCAGAGATTCTCTCACTTACGGCTACATACACCCACCGCCCATCCGGGGTTATACCCAACCCTTTTTCAAAACGAAAACCAACCGGATAGACAAACTGGGGATTGAGAACAAGGAAAACCTCTTCCCCTTTCCATACCCATTCCTCCGAGACAAAAGCACGATAGCCATCCTCCCGAAAACGAGGAGACCAGCATTTCACCTCACCAAACTCACGTTTAGCCCTTTCAAGAGGGGTCATCACCCCAAGCGTGATATCCCACAAAAAGCGGGTATAGCTGATGGGAGAAAAATGGATATGATCATGAGATTCAAGAAGCAAAACCATGCCAACCCCTTTAGAACATAAACGTTACACCACCCGGTATGTAAGCGGCCTTGAGAAGTACCCTCTTATCCAGTGGTTCAAAAAGGAGATAGCCTGTCTCTCCCTTTGATGTTTTGACTTCTACAACAAGAGTTTTCGACCCCACCATGGTTCCAAAAAGGGAGGAAAGCCTTGAACGAGAACCACTCTTTGAGGCTTCTTCAACCTTCACCACCTGGATTTTATCCATCACCACGGAGAGAAAATCCGGCGGGAAAAGAGAACCCTTGTCACGCCCCATTTTTTCATCAGAGATAAAATATATCTGTTCTGCTATCTCATTTCGATAAGCATCAATATGACCACGAGCAATACCTACCGTTACCTTATAGGCACGGATGAAAAGGGAATTTTTGGTATTTTGCTGAAAGAAACGAATATCCTCTTTGTAGAGAGCGACCATCTGCTTCTGTTTCTCAGGAAGAGAGAGAGAAAGAAGGGTATCACAGGCTTTCATGGCCTCATCATAGCGATCGATTTCCATGGTGGCACACAAAAAAGCCCACCAGAGTTTCTGTCCCAAATCCGTATTATATTCCTTCTGGGAGAGAAGAGAAATCCCCTTCTGGAGAACAGGATAGGCCTTTTCCACCTGATTCATAGAAAGCCAGATATCCCCTGCATTATAGAGAATCGCCGGATTCTCAGGGGCAAGTTGAAGGGCCTTCTGAAGGGCTGGTTCTATCTCATGATAACGTTCCAGTTGAAGCGACAACTGGGCAAGAAGGGTATAGGCCTGGGGTTCATTATCCCGTAGTTTGATAAACTCACGAAGATATTTATCCGCCTCTTCATACTTTTCTGTCCACATAGAAAGGAGAGCAATATTGAAATAGGGAGGCGCAAAGCTTTTATCAAGTTCAATACACTTCTTGAACGACGCAATAGCCTTGTCAAACTCCTCATTCTGGGCATATTCCTGCCCTTCTTGCAGATATTTCTGTACCTCTGGAGAAACCGCAAAAAGCCCTGCCACCATGAGCATCATGACTATCATCATGAACTTTTTCATCCTTTTCCTCCTTTTTTTGTAAAAATAGTATAGAAGGAAATGATTTCCCTGTCAAGAAAACGAGAATTTCTCCAACGAGAAAAAGGCCAAAACACCAGTGCCAGGGTTTTGTGAAAGAAAATTTATTTTACCTCAGCTTTGTAGGAAGTCTTCTCATGAATAACTTTCACCAGAGTGTCCGCACGAACGTTGCCAACGACCTTTACCTCCCCTGTTGCAAGGTCAACGGCTACCTCCTCCACACCCGCCACAGAAGAAAGCGTTTGCTTTACTGTTTGCACACAACCCTGACATTTCATTCCCTTTACCAGAAGTTTCACCTCTGCCATAACTCCTCCTCTTCTCTTTCAAACATACACACAAAGAGAGAAAAAAGGCAAACCAAAATTCGAGGAAGCCTTTTCAACTCAGGGCTACATCAAGAACCATCATCACCACAAACCCGAGCATAGTTCCCACGGTAGCAATATCAGAATTCCCCTTCTGCTGGGATTCTGGAATCACCTCTTCCACAACCACATAAATCATAGCCCCAGCAGCAAAGGCCAAAGCATACGGCAACACCGGTTTGGCCCAGAAAACCAAAAGAGCCCCCAGAACCCCTGCTACCGGTTCCACAAGCCCGGACAATTGCCCGTACCAGAAACTTTTCCACACACCGACACCTTCCCTTCGGAGAGGATAGGACACACTCATTCCCTCAGGAAAATTCTGAATCCCAATCCCTATCGCCACCGCGAGAGCGGAGAGAAGTTCAGCGTGAGTGTAGTTATCCCCCAAGGACCCAAGGGCTACTCCCACAGCCAACCCCTCAGGAATATTGTGGAGCGTGATCGCCAAAACAAGAAGAGTGGTCTTTTTCCAGTGCGTATGGAGCCCTTCGCTTTCACTCACGGGAAGTCCAATATGCACATGGGGGATGATCATATCGGCTAACCGCAAAAAAGCCCCTCCAAGCACAAAACCAATACCTGCCACCAACCAGGGAATCTGTCCCGTCTGGGTGGCGATCTCCAGCGCCGGCATAAGAAGAGACCAGAAACTTGCTGCAATCATCACACCAGCCGCAAAGCCAAGCATCATATCCAAAAACTTCTGACTCACGCGGGGCGTGAGAAGCACAAGCCCAGCCCCTAACGCTGTCATTCCCCACGTAAAGAGTGTAGCAAGAAAAGCCATCAGAACTGGATGCATCGTCCACCTCCTTGAAAAAAAGGCTTATCCTTTCGGATAAGCCTTTTTGAGCCGCCTGGGGGTCGAACCCAGGGCCCTCACATTAAAAGTGTGATGCTCTACCGGCTGAGCTAGCGGCCCGCCCTCTCTGTGGTATCATTCCCACAAAGGAGATATATTATACACTATTTTTTCCGATTTGTCAAGAGACGAACACCAGCCGTCACCGGAGCCGCAATCATCACAGAGGAATAGGTTCCACTCACAAGCCCTACAATGAGAAGGATGCTGAAGTTGCGTAACACCTCTCCTCCCCAGATGTAGAGAGCCACAGCCGCAAAAAGAGTGGTGAGAGACGTGATAATAGAACGCTCAAGGACTTCGGTGACCGAGCGGTCTATCACAAGAACAAAATCCTCTTCCTTGTGATAGGCTTTGCGCTCACGAATACGGTCAAACACCACAATGGTATCGTTAATCGAGTACCCAAGGATGGTGAGAATAGCGGCAATAATGGTAATATCAATCGGTATCCGGAAGAAAAGAGCAAAGGCCAACATAATCAAAAGGTCATGAAGAAGAGCCACAATAGCCCCAACTCCATAGCTAAAATCAAACCTCACAATAATGTACACAAGGATAATCAGAGAAACCACCCAGATGAGATTGAGTGCCCGATAGACAAAAGACTTTCCAACCTTGGCCTCAATCGTTGTTGTCCCTACAAACTCAACAGATCCCTCTCCATACGCCTTCGTCAATACCTCTTTGATGGTCGCAATACCATCCTTCCCCTGTTCAAAGGGTACGGTGATCACAAACCGATTATCCTCTACCAGACCAACCGTAGTGATATTCGCTTCAATACCACGATTTTTGAAAAGGGAACGAAGCTCTCCTATTGACACCTTCTGTCCGATCACTACCTCAGCCCGGCTTCCCCCCTTGAAATCAATACCAACCTCAAATCCACCCCGTACTATAAACATCACCAATCCTGCAAGCACAATCACAAGCGACAAGCCGATGGCATACGGAGCCATTTTCATGAAAGGGATAGGCTTATGTTCCGTCATTGTTTTCTCCTTGTCCCCGTCTTAGATAGAAACCTTTTTGAGCTTCAAGGTATCAAGCAAAAAGTCATACACCAAACGATTCACGAAAAGCATAGCAAACATATTGGCAATAATACCAGCTGCAAGTGTTGTCCCAAATCCCTTGATACTTCCTGTACCAAAGAGAGAAAGAGCGACTGCAGCAAAAAATGTAGTCAGGTTAGAATCCCATATGGTCATGGACGCATGCTTATACCCTTCATCAACGGCATGCCTGAATCTTCCCTGACGCTTGAGTTCCTCACGAATACGACTGAAAATAAGCACATTGGCATCCACAGCCATACCCACGGTGAGCGCCATTCCCGCAATACCAGAGAGAGTGAGGGTGGCCTTGAGAAGCCCGGCCAAAATAGCAAGCAAAAAGTACATATTGAACACAAGTCCTACCACAGCAATAACCCCACTTCCCTTGTACCACACCACCATAAAGAGCGCCACCACAATAATAGCCACAATCAAGGCTTTTGTTCCACCCTCAATGGCATCGGCACCTAATGAAGGACCTACAATCCGCTCTTCCACCACATTCAACTTCACAGGAAGGGCACCAGCCTTGAGAATATTGGCAAGGAACTCCGTCTCCTGATAGGTAAATCTTCCAGAAATCTCTCCTCTTCCTCCAGGAATTTCTGAATTGATCACAGGGGCACTCTTCACACGTCCATCAAGCACAATAGCGAGTCTTCGTCCCACATTCTGCCTTGTTACATCAGCAAAAATCTCAGCCCCTTCAATAGTCAAAGTAAAAGAAACCACTGGTTGTCCGGTGGTTGGATTCATATCCGAACGAGCACTTTCCACATAGGTTCCATCCAGCACCGTTTCCTTTTTGAGAACGTACCAGCCCCTCAAACGGGGAATACCGTACTCATCATTTTCATAGAACGGATACCACTCACTATCAGCAGGAAGCACAAAGTTCGTCGGCACATTCTGAAGAGTCATCACCACGCCACCACTCATAGGAACACCCAACTCTCCCAACTTCTTCATGGCCTCTTCATCCACAAGCTTGAATTCAAGCCGTCCAACTTTGGAAAGAGACTCACGAATAATCTGTGGCTCACTCACGCCGGGAAGCTCAACACTGATACGCCCATCAAATGTCTTAGCAATCGAGACCTCACTCACCCCAAAGGTATCCATACGGTTTTTGAGAATCTCCACCGCCCGTTCATTGGCTTTGTCCATTTCCTCACGAAAGGCGGCATCAGATATCTCTCCTGGTGTCTTCTCTGAAAGCATAGCCCGGAGTTCATCAGCGTCCACCTCAAGAAGAAGGTTGGCCCCACCCTGCAGGTCAAGACCAAGGTTCATTGCCTTCTTACGAAGAGCCTTGACTTCGATCACCTGTTTGCGCACCTCCGGAGAGAGTTTATCCATCTCTTCTTCAGAGACCTTGATCAGATCTTTGGTTTCATAGGGCAAGAGAAAATACCATGATATGGTAGGCCACATACCCCAGAAGCCCAATCCTACCAAAATAAGGAGAAGAACAAAACGAGAAAGTTTATTCATACATCCTCCTATTTTTTGTCTGCCTCAGGAGTGATCACAGCCGCAATGAAATCCTTTCTCACCTCAATCTTGGAATCGGCCGTTTTGATATACACCGTTTTATCACCAACAAAATCAATCACTCCCACAATCCCTCCATTGGTAATCACCCGATCACCCTGTCTCATGGAAGCAATCTGTTTTTCCAGGGCTTTTCGTCTTTTTCTTTCAGGCAAAAAAATCAAGAGATACATACCAAGAACCAGAATAAGTGGCATCACCAGAAGAGAAAACGTTCCACCTTCTGCACCCTGAGCCTGTAATAAAAGCCAATTCCACATACTTTTCCTCCATTTTGTAATCAGCACACCATTATAGCGACAACCGGGAAAAAAATCAATACCCTTTTTCCCTTATGCCTGCCATACTTTAATCATATTGGTACTACCCGGGATTCCTACAGGTACCCCTGCGGTAATCACCACAAAATCTCCCTCATGCACTAACTGTTTGAAACGAAGCACCTCTCCAGCCCCATCGAGAAGTTCATTAACCGTTGAAACTTCACCAAGTTCATAGGGAGTCACACCCCAAACAAGAGCAAGCCTCCGAGCCGTTGCCTCAGACGGACTAAACCCAATGATAGGAATAGGAAAACGATACTTGGCCACACTCTTTGCCGTTCCTCCACTATGCGTGAAACTCACAATATACTTAGCACCGATCTTATGGGCAAGCTCCACCGTAGCAAAGCTAATAGATTCCATCACATTCTTCCTGGAGCGTTTCATCAGTTCAGCCTGGGTTACCGTACGCCCGGAGAGCATTTTCTCAAAGAGTTCACTATTCTCCACCTGGGCGGCAATCTGAGCCATCATCTTCACCGCTTCTACAGGATACTGCCCGGCGGCGCTTTCTGCTGAAAGCATCACGGCATCCGTCCCATCAAAGATAGCATTGGCCACATCGTTGGCTTCCGCCCGGGTTGGGCGTGGATTATTGACCATAGATTCAAGCATCTGGGTGGCGGTAATCACTGGCTTACCAGCAATATTACACTTGCGTATAATCATTTTCTGGATCACAGGTACTTCCTGGGGAGAGGTTTCAACACCTAAGTCCCCTCGTGCCACCATGATAGCATCACTGACATCAATGATATTGTCAATATCTTCAACTGCTTCGGGCTTCTCAATTTTGGAAATGATAGGAATACGGCGACCATACTCCCGAAGCATGATATCAATCAGCTCTTTCACATCGTCCGCACTTCGCACAAACGAAAGAGCCACATAATCAAGATTGTGCTCAAAGGCAAACTTGAGGTCGTGTCTATCCTTCTCAGTAATAGCCGAGATATTGAGTTTGATATGGGGAAGGTTCACCCCTTTTCTTGGTTTGAGTTTTCCCCCATTGACAACCTCAGTGTAGATATTGGTCCCGTCTATCTTCTGGATCCGAAGCTCAATGAGTCCGTCGTCCAAAAGGATCCTTCCTCCTACTTTTGCCTCATTGTGCAAATTGGGATAATCAATCGATACCTTTTTCTGGCCATCGATGACCCCTCCCACAATCTGATCAGTGGTAATCACAAGTGTATCACCCGCATTCAGCTCAATAAATTCAGACTCCAATTTTCCAACACGGATTTTAGGACCCTGAAGATCCTGAAAGATAGCCACCACCTTGTCCAGTTCCTTGGCGGCTTTGCGGACATAGGTAACGCTCTCAAGGTGATCATCAAAGCTCCCATGAGAAAAATTGAGACGAATCACATTGGCACCGGCTTCAAGAATCTTATAGACGGTTGGATAGTTTCGTGATGCTGGCCCGATAGTGGCCACAATTTTGGTAAAACGTTTCATATCTTCCCCTTGCGTTTCTCTCAGAAATTTTGAGAGTATATTGTAGAGAAAAAGTTTTTTTTTTGCAAAAAATCACAAGGGGAAAATAACCGTAAATACCGAACCTTCTCCCTCAACACTTTCCACAGAAATAGTCGCCCCATAATAGCCCAAAAACTTCTTCACGAGAAAAAGCCCAAGCCCGGCACCCTTGTCATTGAGTTTTTCCGAACCAGGAAGACGATAAAACTGTTCAAAAATAAGGGGCTGAAACTCAAGGGGTATTCCTCTTCCTGTATCCCGAATCTCAATCACATACCCACCACTATCCTGATAGGCGTAGATGGTAATACTCCCTTTTTCTCGATTATAATAAACAGCATTACTGATAAGTTCATCAAAAATGGTACGGAAGATATCTTCGTTGCCCTTCAGCAAAGGAAAACGCTCGTGAATTTTCACATTTACGGTGAGTTTGCGCTTTTTGATTTCCTTTTCGTAATTTTTGAGAATCCGCTCTATCATAACACGGATATCCACATCCTTTTTGAAAATATCTTCAATATTGGCTCCAATCTTTCCCAAGTTGGTAACGTTTTTTTCAGGAGACCTGCAGTGGGAAGATGAGGAAAAGCAAAAAAAGTTCCTCCCTGGCCGATAATAGGACACAAGGAGGAACCCATGCGTAAAGAATTCACCTTCACTTTGACTATCGACTACCCTGACACAAAACTTGAGACGTTAGTGGTGGTTTTTCTCCAGGCCATCAAAGGAGTGTTTGAGTCATTTGTTCATCAGATTTCTGTAGAAGTGGCAGAAAAAGAAATAAAAGAAGGTCGTATCACCTGTACATGCGGAGAAAAACATCACTTCATATGGAAAACAAAGCATGGAAAAAACACTGTTTTTGTTCTGATGCCCTTTGGAAAGATCACTCTTCCTCAGCTCCAAATTCAATGCAAAAAGTGTGGAAGAAAACTTTTTCTCACAAGATCTCTTCTTGGTGTAGAAAAGCGAAAAAGGCAAATCCTGAAAGATATCTACAGAGTGGCTTTAGCCGGGGCTCTTACCACCTATCGAGTGGCCGCTCGTATTCTTTCCTTCACAGGGTATAAAATAGGTCTTAGCACCCTCTGGAAAAACCTTCAAAATATTGGGAGAAAGATACATTTCAGTATCTCAGAAAAAGAAAAACCCTGTGGAGAAGCCGATGGGACGGGTATTCCTGTTCAGGGCAAGAAAAAAGGAGAAGAAGCTAAAATTCTTTTGCAGGAGAGGCAACAAGCCTCCCCATTGACAGGAAAAAATACAAGAATAGCAGGCCTTCTTGTGGATAATTACCATGCAGGTTGGGACAAACTTCTTAAGCCCATTCAAGAAAAACACTCTTTTTCTCGGTTTTTTCTTGTTGTCGATGGAGATACAGGGATTAACCAGGGCAAACATCCCGGTATCGTTTTTCAACGATGTTTGTGGCATGTAAGTTATCAATTGAAGTATTTTCTTCGTCTTGATAGAGTGAGATATCGTTCTTCTGAGTGGACAAATATTGTCGCTGAAACAGGGAAAGCCTGTTTCTTGGGTTACAAAAATGACTGGCAAACAAGACTTGGTTATCAAAGCGAGCGCAGACAGCATATTCAGAATCTTCTTGACTTATTTCACGAAAAAGGGCGCAAACATTGTTTTTATTATCTTCTTCGTGCTCAAAAAGACATGTTCGCCTGTGACAGTGAAGATGGTTTGCCAAGAACAACCTCAAGGGCAGAACGGCTGATGCGAACCATAAACCAGAGAATGGATGTGGGGGTATGGAAAAGAGAAGGGGCAACCAATGTTCTTGCTGTGCGTTTGCATTACTACTATAATCGTGATGAGGCTATCGATGGTGTCTACTGGCAGGATGTGATATAAAACATAGGGATGGTACGTACTTATTGCCCTGTTTTATGGCCTAAAAAGGGTACTTTCCCCAGAAAAAACTTGTTTATCTAAAATGTTCCCTGTATACTACAGTTGACAAAAATCTTTTGAGCCAGGGGTAACTTCTTTATCCTTTTCTCTCTCTTTCAGGTCTCCTGTTGGAAACGTAATCCCCAAGTTAAGGGTCTTTTCAAGGGTGAGAAAGATCTGGGATAGCCGTTTATGGATCTCTCCAAAGTGGGTAGAACAACTCTCTGGCACTTCTCCTTTGATAGTCTCCATGAAATGAAGGGTATTCTCCAATGGCCCCTCAATATTGGCGGTAATCTGACGAACAATCTCATTCTTGAAGTTGGCCAACTTGAGAAGCTCTATCTGCTGGGCTCTCGTGGTTTCATACATCTGCCTGTAATACAGAGACAAACTGGCCTGGACGACTAAAATATGAATAAGATCAATATCAAGATTTTCCGAATGATTCTCAAGATCCACATAAAAAACCCCATAAAGGTTTTTCTCCCTGGCTACAGGCAAAATCATAAAAGTGAGAAACGTCTCTTTGCCATCCTTGACCACAGGAAGTCTTTGCTGCATCCATCGAAGAGAGACGGAAGCCTCAATGATATCTGACATAATATGAGAAAAGTAGGGTTTTTGCCGTTCCTCTTCGTCTATATGAAGAGAAAGTCCCCACTGAAGTCCCTTCCCCTTTTCAAAACGAAAATAGACTGCCCTTTCAAATCCAAAAAGTGAAAGAAACGCCTCCAAAAAAATCCGAACGAGTACATCCTCACTTTCCTCAGGACTGCAACTCTGAACGCGGATAAGAACCTCAAGAAGCCTGTCTTTGAGTTGAAGTTCATGAAAAGCAAAGTCGAGGAGTGGATTTTTTCTTGGCATTTTACCCCCAATATATTATATATCGGAAGGGGAAAGTGATATCTCAAATGCTCTTCTTTATCTATCCAGAGCCACTGTCTGCCCTTTTACTTTCTCTCCCAGCCAATTACCGCAGTGATACTCTTTTCTGGAAGAAGGATATACGACTCCGGATGAACCGAAAGCCCGATCTCTTCAGCCTTCAACACACGAAGAATGTCGGGCTGAATATCTAATTTCCAATCCCCATACCCTGGACTGAATCGCATGGTGGGGGAAAAGCCAAGACGTAAGCGTTCTCTTGCGATGATAGCCTGCATCCAGTCCACAAAATGCTCCACCGATTCACTTGCTATGGCATCAAGAAGTGTTGCCTGGGTCAACTCCCCCGAAGACAAAAGATGGTGAATTTGTTCCAGAACAGCCCTGCCAAGCGTAGCGGCTAAAAGACTCACTTCCGCACTGTGAGCGAGCACAGACGCAAGTCTCGTTGAATTCAAAACCAGGCCATTGTCAAGCGTTACCTCTGTCTCTGTACGAGCAACAATCCGGGAAGTATCCACAACACCCCTCGCTTCAAGAAGGGATGAAAACTCTCCAATAGCCTTTTCTACCCGGGAATCCCAATCCCCGCTTTCCGTCTTCTTCGGGTTGTACCCAAGCCTTCCTAAAACGGCTGAAACAGACGGAAGACTACGCTGAAGGTGAAAGAGTCTTCGCATTTTTCAACAAGGGGAAACCTAAGGCCTCACGCTTTTTGTAGTAGGCCTGAGCACACAAAGAAGCAAGCCTTCTCACCCTGAGAATATACCCCTCTCTCTGGGTTACCGAAATCGCATTCCTGGCATCAAGGATATTAAAGACATGGGAACACTTCATCGTGAGATCATAGGCCGGAAGAACCGCATCAGCCTCTAAAGCCTTTTCACATTCCTTTTCAAAATCATCAAACAAGCGTCGATAGAGTTCTATGTCCGCAATCTCAAAATGATACCGGGAGAACTCTACCTCCTCCTGTTTCTGGAGATCCCCATAGGTAAACTGTTCATTCCACTGAATATCAAACACATTATTCTTGTTCTGCAAATACATGGCTATACGCTCTGTCCCATAGGTAATCTCCACAGGAATAGAAGGCAAATCCAGCCCCCCAACCTGCTGAAAATAGGTAAACTGGGTGATTTCCATTCCGTTGAGCCAAACCTCCCAGCCAAGCCCCCAGGCTCCAAGGGTTGGAGATTCCCAGTCATCATGAACAAAACGAATATCCTGATGTTTCAAATCAAGACCAAGTTCCTCAAGGCTCTTGAGATAGAGTTCCTGAATGTTATCAGGAGAAGGCTTCATAATCACCTGAAACTGGAAATAATACCCCAAGCGGTTGGGGTTTTCTCCGTAGCGACCATCAGCAGGACGCCGGGAAGGTTCCACATACGCTACATTCCACGGCTCTGGACCAATAGCCCGAAGAAAGGTATCCGGATTGAAGGTTCCCGCTCCCTTCTCAAGATCATAGGGTTCTCGAATCAGACACCCCTGATCACCCCAGAATTTTTTCAGCCGAAAAATAATCTCCTGATAGGTTAGCATACCGACTCCTTTTTCCTTCTCTCATTATGGCAAAAATGATAGCTTTTCTTTCGTTTTTCCTTCATCAGGAAACCCCTGCCTTTTGCGTGAGTTGTTGCTTGAGATAGGCCAAAATAAACTCATCAAGCTCTCCATCCATCACGGATTGAATATCACCTACCTCTACATCGGTTCGATGGTCCTTCACCATCGTATAGGGTTGAAAAACATAACTTCGAATCTGGTTTCCCCATTCAATATTCTTCTTTTCTGGTTGCAGCTTGGCAAGCTCAGCCTCTCGCTTTTGCCGTTCATACTCATACAGTTTGGAACGAAGCATACGCATGGCCATTTCCCGGTTCTGAAGCTGAGAACGTTCCACCTGACAAGCGACGACAATACCCGTCGGAATATGGGTGATACGGACGGCTGACTCAGTTTTATTCACATACTGGCCTCCAGCCCCTCCCGCCCGATACGTATCAATCCGTAAATCATCGGGGTTGATCTCTATTTCAATGGTATCATCAACTTCAGGAGTTACTGTCACCGCACAAAAGGATGTCTGACGTTTATTGTTGGCATTGAAAGGAGAAAGTCTCACCAATCGATGAATACCACTCTCTGCTTTGAGATATCCATAGGCATAACGACCTTTGATATAGAGTGTAGCGTCTTTGATGCCCGCTACCTCACCAGGATCATAATTGACCACCTCCACGGTGAAACGATGCCTCTCAGCCCATCGCTGATACATGCGAAGAAGCATCTCTCCCCAATCCTGAGACTCCGTTCCGCCGGCTCCAGGATGAATATTCACAAAAGCATTTCCCTTATCCACCTCTTCAGAAAAGAGCATATACAATTCAAGCTGCTTGAGTTCCTTTCCTATGGTTTCATATTCCTTGGCAAGTTCTTCTAACATAGCATCGTCACCTTCTTCTTCCGCAAGAATCACCATGCCTTTCAGGTCCTCAAGCTTGCGGCGAACCTCCACCCAGTCTTCTATTTCCTTCTGAAGATCGCTCAGCTTTTTTTGAAGTTCTGTATATTTCTTATGATCCTGCCAGAGAGTCTCATCCTGAAGTTCGTTACTCAGTTTTTCCTGCTGCTTTTGTTTCCCGTCGATGTCAAAGTACCCTCCAGTTTTCAAGAAGTTGACTTTCCATCGCCTCAATCTTCTCACGAAGTGCGCCCATCATTTACCCCTACGAAAGTTTTTCTATTATTATATAATACTCCTGCCCAGAAATCAAGAAAAAAAGCCTGTACAAAACCAAAAGCTTTGTTTTCTGAGAACGATATCGCATCTGAATCCCCGAAAAAGGCTCCTCGATCCATTCTACCAGTTCATGATTCAGCGCATACCCCTCCACCGTTTCCCTATCCAGGGCCTCCAGCCCCAGTCGCTCTATCCAGTGCTCCACCACCGCAACGTCATTGGTACCCACACATTGCCATCCCCCACCAGCCTTATAAATCCCTACGAGATCCTGCAAAAAGGCAAGAAAAAACTTTTCCGGCACATGGAGAATCTCAAGAACCCCCTCTTCAACGGGAACCCCCAAAAGATTTTTGACAATAGGATAGGAAACCCCTATTTCTATAGTATCCTCTTCCGTCTTCCCCAGTCTTTCCCGAAGGTAGTGTTTGGTGGCAGGCCGAATGATCTCCTGTATCACCTCATGGGTCCATGTCTTCCATTTGTGCCGCATACTACTTCTCCAGAAGGGTTTCTGCCCCATCCCACTTCTGTGGGGGGTTGGCAAGATAGTACTCACAACGCTCTCTATACATATACGCAAGATAATCATGTTCATCCTGTTTCACACTTTCCTCAAAAACCCCAAGAGCCCGTTTGAATTCTCCCTGCTGATAAAGCCTGAGCCCCTCCTCAAAGTGTTGATAATAAGAGAGTTTCCCCTCTACCTCATGCACAGGAAAAGGCTCATAGATGAGAACAGGCTTATCCTTTCCCTTCACCCTCACAAAATCCAACAAACGGAAATAATAGCGTTCAGGCCTTTTCAAAGCCCCTCTGGTAAACTCACTCACCACAATACTTGCCTTGTATTTCTTGGTCAGCCCTTCAAGACGAGAAGCAAGGTTTACCGTATCCCCAATAACGGTATAATCCACCTTGTTTTCACTTCCAATATTTCCCACAATGGCTTCCCCTGTATTGATGCCTATACCAATACGAAAGATAACGCCATACTTCGTCTCAGCCATCGCATTGAAAACCCCCACTCCTTCTTTCATCGCAAAAGCGGCCGCTATGGCCTCATCAGGATCATCATCATGCTGAACCGGGGCTCCAAAAATCGCCATGATAGCATCCCCAATATACTTGTCAATAATTCCCTTGTGGGAACGGATGCGCTCATCCATAATACTGAAATACTGATTGAGGACTGTGACCAAAAAGTCAGGAGAAAACTGCTCCGAAATATGGGTAAAATCCCGAATATCAGAAAAAAGAACCGTGACATTTTGTTTAGTACCTATCAAGACACTATCCGAAGAAATATTGAGAATACGATTGATCACCTCGGTAGGAACATATTTCTGGAAGATAAAACGAATCTTCTCCTCCCTATTTTTCGCCTGGATAGTCTGGTAAGCATAATTTTTAATCTGATGATAAGCCAATTCCAGTTCTCTCACCATGGTATTGAAAGAATAGGCAAGGTATCCGATCTCATCGTTGTACTCCACTCTTGCTCGCTTGGACAAATCCCTCGTCCGGGTGATCGTCTCAATCGTTTCCACCAGATACCCCACCGGTTTCAAAAGATAACGAATATACCCAAGCATCACCACTGTCGCAATAAAAACTGAGAGAGCTAAAATCACGCCAACAGCCAAAAGCATCGTGTTCACAGGTTTATAGAACTCCTCTCTCTCATTGGCCAAGAGAAGATACAAACCCCAATCAGAATAATAAATTCCCACTCCTACATAGGACTTTCCCCCTGCAGTAAACTCGACCCACCCACCCTCTTTCTCTCCAAGTTTCGTATGAAGAAAAGTCTTTTCCGCTTCTGTCATCTCTACGCTACTTCGGAGAAATTTTCCCTCCCGAGAAAGAAGAAAAAAGGCTCCCTTTGTCCCACCCAGCGTTCCCATGCCATAGGAAAAGAGTGAGTCATAGACACTTTCTCTATCCGTTAGTCCCATTTCGCTTGCTAATGCCACCTGTCGGCTTGTATATTTGTAGATATCCATCACCTTGTATCCCAAAAACTCCTTGGCAATAGCGGTGATTCCATTCCTGGCCGTATAATACGCCATAAACCCCACAAAAACCACCGTCAAAATGAGAAGAGGTAACATCACAGCCACAATCTTTTTTCGAAAAACGGCTTTTTGTTTCATGTCACTCCCCTACTACCAAATCACCGGGACGAACCGTATCAAAGGCTTCCCGTATTTTTGCCTGTATAATCATTTGATTGGCCCGAATAACCTCTCCCTTTCCGATCTCCTCAACCTCTGTGGTATTTACTCTCCTGTAGATCTTTACCTGTTGCCCTGCGACAAGACTCTCTCCCTTTGTCACAGAGAGAGTGAGAATATTCCCCTCTACTACCATAACCCGACCCTTGACCATAGCCTCAATCTCTGCCATCTTTTTTCTCCCCGCAAGCAAGCGATAGTACACCCTATCTAAACTCTCTAAGCTCTTGTCCACATACGAAGAAAGGGGACATCGCAGGATAAGACGCTGATAAAGTTGCAGGGCTTTGCTATAATCCCCCTCTTTTTGTGCCTCCTCCGCCTGGACAAAAAGAAGTTTCGCCTCTTCTTCTTGTTTTTTCTGAAGTTCCTCCATATTTTGCCCTGTACTTTTTGAAGCATAGATCTTTTGAATATACTCCAGAGCCAAGGGAACATAAGACGTCAAGGGCTGTTTTTCGATAACAGAGACAAAACCAGAGAGTGCCTCTGAAGGGTTTTTCCTGTACACCTCAAGCGCATTGGTGAAAAGCCTGCCTGCTTCCCTTTCATCCCCTTTCAAGACAATACGTACCTCATTGGTGATGACATTGGTGATCACTCTTCCATTCTGACTTACTAAGGGCACATTGGTTATCACCACCATATTCGTCACAAACACCTGATTGGTGGAAGCAACCGTATTTGCATTGGTCACAACCCGCACAGCTACCAACTGCTGCCACTGATTCATCGCCTCAGCCATCCGCTGAAAGACCTCCTCCCTTCGGGTAGTGAGGGGATAACGCTTCGCAAGGGCCATATAAGCCAAAAGAGCTGCCTTGTAATCCTTGAGAGCATAGAGGCTATCCGCTCGACGAAGTTCCTCCTGGAGCTGGGTTGTCTGCACCCGCCCAAGAAAATCCTGATACTGACTGTAAAAAGCAAAAACCTCTGGAACCTCTCTTGCGAGTGCCCTCACCTCTTCCATCAGTTGATTGGTATTTCTATCATAGACCCCTTTCTGAAGGGATTCGGAGAGCGTTTTCAACTTAGCCAAAGAAACAGAAGAAACCTCCTGAACAATACCTCCCTGCTTGAGACGAATATAATCCTGGAGTGCCTCAACAAAAAAACTGTCCAAAGCCTGCTTTGATGGAGATATCTCGATATCCTTTGGCTTCTGGTTATAGAGTTGTCCAATCTGAGCCAAACGACTCTGTGCCTCGTCGTACCTTCCCTCTCTTATGAGTCGCATGGCTGTGGAAAACACCGCTTCCACCTGAGTACGAAAGGCTTCCTCCCGTTCTCGCCCTGCTAACTGAGCTCGCAAAAGGTTAATAGTCTGCTGGTTGGTCTGTTGAAGGGCTCGAAGCCGTGCCTCATATTCACTCTGCATGGAAGACAACTCTCTTTTTGCCGTTTCCAGGGCTACCTGCTGGTTAGAAGCCTTCGATAACAATTCCTGCTGTTCACGGAGAAGCTGTTCCTGGTAGGCCTTTTCTTTTTGAGCGTACTCCTGTTGAACTATCTCAGAGAGTTTTTTCTTTTCTTCCTCATATTGAGCAAGAAGCCTTTTTCTCTCAGAAGCCGAGGCTTCCTCAAGGGATTTTTGAAGCCTCTCTTCAAGTTCTCTTCGTCTCTTTTCAAGATCTGCTGCCAGATTTTTCTGGAGTTCTTCCCGGTAGGAACTCATTTTTTTCTGAAGCTCTTCTAACCGAGCCTTTGTGGAAGCAAGTTCCGCCTCTTTTTCGGCTAACTCCTTGCCTATCTTTTTCTGAAGCTCCTGGTAGAGAGCCTCTTCCAGTCCCCGAATACTCTCAGGCTTTCCCACGAGATTATACTCTGCCGCCCGAAACCTGAGATACACCCCAAGCCCGCCACCAACAACGAGAAGAAGAAGCACCATATTGATAAGAAGCACCATGAGATAATTGCTTTTGGTACGAAGAGGAAAACGAGACTTTCCCGTCTGAGAAGATAGAAGTTCCTTCTCTATATGCGCAAAAATCTCTTCACGACTGAGTTCTGGCCTTTCTGCCATATCCCCACCTTCACAGGCTATTATCGTAGCAGCCTTTCTACATCTCTCCAATCACTTTTCATCACATAGTCCCAGACAAAATCTTCAATCACCGAAGAACTTACCTTTTTGATGGGAATAACCTCAATCGTGATACAAAAACCTTTTTCAAGGGTATTCTCTTTTTCTTGAAGAATTCTCATGGTGTGATAGGTGTTTTTCTCCCTCCAGAGAGTATAGACCACATTCTGGTTTGTTTTGCTCTGCCACCACAAGGCACTTTGCTGAAGATAGGGAAGACTCTTCATCAAATTGTAGCTCCGCTCATTCTGCGAAGCACTATAAAGCCATGTAATAGTGGAAACAAAATTTTCGTTGCTTACCATCGCTATTATTCGGTATTCATAATCAACAAAATCCTGGGAAAGAGTCAGATAATAGCTATTCGTTATCCCAAGCCTTGCCATACCTAACGGAAGAGGAAGAACCGTCTGAACTCGCATAAGAAAATTTGACGCCGACAGATGAAATGCTCTCATTTGAGAAGAGAGGGCACTCTCCCATCTTCCCCTCCCGATTGCCTGCGAAGCCAAAGAAAGCTCCGCCGATTGAGCATAGAGAGACCCCGCCAAAATAAACAAAAGACACAAAAACACTCTACTTCTTTTCATCGGCCACCTCTATCCGTACCATGGTTACATCAGGATGGGCAAAAAAACGCAGTGGAAGATAATGACTCACTCCAACTCCTTTGGAGACATAGAGAACGGTATTATCATGCACAGAAGCCCCCCTTGCCTCACGACGGCGTATTTTTGCCTTGGCTGTGAGAGGATACCCCCATACCGTGATCTGGCCACCATGGGTATGACCACTAAAAACCACATCCACCCTTCCCTTGATATGATGAATCACATCGGGAAAATGCGCCAAAACCATCTTATAACTCTCATCATCGGGGATAGCCAAATCAGGCCAGCTGTACCTCCCTTGAAGAAAGTTATCTACCCCTATCAAGGTGAGGTTGTTTCCATGATACGAAAATGAAAGCATCTCATTACGAAGCACCCTCACGCCTCCCTTCTTCAAGACGTCAAGTAGTCTTTCCACATCAGTAGACTTTTTCTCATGAAGAAAAAACAGCGGAGAAAACACATGAAGCACATTATATTCAAAATAATCATGATTCCCCAAAACAGCATACACCCCACCCTTTGCCTTCAAAAGGGGCAAAATTTCATCCCGAAGAACTTCAATACCTGAATTCTTATCAATGAGATCCCCCGTCAGAAAAATAAAATCCACTTCCGTCTGAGAAAGCTGTTCTTTTATCACTTCACCAATACGACGTAATCGGGAACGACTCATCTCCCTGAAAAGATGTAAATCAGAAAGATGCATAATAGAAATCGGGGTCCTGATATCACGGGTATAAAGGGTCAAATGTTCAATATGAACACGTTTGGCTTCTCTATAAGCATAGACCGTCCACCAGCCAACTACCACCACTGCAAGCACAAGGAAAACCACTATCCACATGATCGCTTTTCACTCCTCCCTTAAGTATACGGCCAAACACCTCTTTCGTCAAATCTCCATCTTAGCCGAAGGGAACCTCTCAAGAATCCAATCCAAACACACCTGCAAAATCCCTTTCGAGAACGTTTGTGGCTTTTCTTCTGGAACTTTCCCCGGCAATTCTACACGATACACATCACGGTATCCTACCGGTGTCACCTTCACCCCGGAAGAAAAGGAAGGCAAAGAGATTTTTGCCCTTTCCATCATCAGTTCCTGAAGACGGGTCTCTGTCAACGTAAGAACCTGAGAAAAACGCCGGATCTCTCTTTTTGTGACCAGAACATTCTGGCGTTGTTCAATCAAAAGAAAACCTATCACAAACAGGAAAAAAAGTGCCGACAACACAAGGAGCGCTTTCACACCACGGGGTATCATACACTCTTCTCCACCACCCGTAGCTTCGCACTCCGGGAAGCCCGGTTTTTCTCGATCTCTTCTTCCGAGGGAAGAAGAGGCTTTGGGGTCAGGATACTCACTTTGCCCTCCTTGGCGAGTGATTGAAAACTCCTTTTTACTATCCTGTCTTCTAACGAGTGAAAAGTTATCACCGCTAAACGACCACGGATATATAAATTATCGGCAGCAGAGGGTAAAAAACTTTCGAGAATTTCTAATTCTTTATTCAAAAAAATTCGCAAAGCCTGAAAGGTTTTTGTAGCAGGGTGGATCCTGTGGTGGCCATGACTTTTCTTTGCCTTGAGAACCACTTTCGCTAATTGAGAGGCCGTCCGAAAGGGTCGATTCTGGCAAATAGCACGAGCTATTTTGTAGGCATCATACTCCTCGCCATAGGTGTAGAGAATATCAGCAATCTCCTTTTGCGAAAAGGTATTGAGCACCTCAGCGGCTGTGATACCCGCCGTTTTGTCAAGCCGCATATCAAGACCCTCATCATCCTGCAGACTGAATCCCCTTCCCTTTGTCTTCTCATGAAGGGTAAAATGATACATAGAAACCCCAAGATCAGCCAAAATGGCATCACACCCATCAACTCCCGCGTCTTTGATCACCTCTGGAAGCTGATCAAAGGTGGCATGATAGAAACTCACCCGTGGAAAACGAGAAAGCCTCTCTCGGGCCACCTCCAGTATCTCCTGGTCTCTGTCAATGCAGATGAGTCTTTTATACTCAAGGCGAGAGGCTATTGCCTCACTATGCCCCCCTTCCCCACAGGTAGCATCCACAAACACCCCCCCCGCACACGGGGTAAAAAACCGTATCACCTCTTCAACCATGATAGGCGTATGATAAATCACTTCTCTTCCTCACACACAGGTTTTTCAAAACGCATAAGCATCACTACCTCATTGCCTGTTCGGTTGTACTTGACACGGTCCATCAGTTTCTTCATCATAAAAATCCCCCGTCCCGAGGGTTTCAAAAGATTTTCCTTGCTGAGGGGATCGGGCACATCCTCCGGGACAAAGCCCTTGCCTTCGTCTCTCACCTTGATCACAATGGCCTGAGAAAGAATCCGATAGAAAACATGAACCCGCTTCTGGGCATCAAATCTGTTGCCATGTTCTACAGCGTTGATAAGTGCCTCATACAAGGCCGTATAGAGCCGCCACCTTTCATCATCATTGAGATCCACCACAGCCTGGATATTCGCCTGAATTTTCACAATAGCGTGATCAATTTCCAGGACGTTAGAGGGAAGAGAGAGATATTGCTTGGTACGAAGCGGTGGTTCAAGCACAATCATCACCATGGTCGCATCATCCTCCGTCAGGGGTACATAGGATTTCAAGAGAGTATCATAGATATCCGGAAGCACACGCCTGATCTGATTTTCTGCATAACGGGAGAAAAGTTCAAGAAGTCCCTCCTGATTGAAGAACCCTTTTTCATTGCGAAAAACAAAAAGCCCATCTGTATAAAAAAGAAGACGCGTATTCTCTCCTAATTTCTCCGTCCGAATATAATCCGAAAACACCACCGAATGAGCACTTCCTAAGGGAGGAGCCATTCCCTCAAGAAAACCAATCTTCTTCTTGGGATAGGAAACATAGAGGGGTTTGGGATTTCCACAGTTGATATAGGTGATCGAATAGGTTTGTGTATCAATCACCCCATAAAAAAGCGTCACAAACTGATCCGGGGGAAGCACCTTGGAGAGAATATAGTGCAAATATCGTAGCACATCGGAAATTTTGTGTGGGTCCTTGGGATTGAATTCAAAATAAATCTTGAGCATAGAAGTAATAAGAGCAGCAGAAACCCCATGACCCGACACGTCTGCAACCACGACACCGATATGATTATCATCTATGGCAAAAAGATCATAGAAATCCCCCCCTAAATGAGAAGACGGTCGAGAAAAAAACTCAAACCGAATACGAGAATTATAAATGGTGGGGACTGTCAGGATATGCTCCCATACCCTCTTGGCTGTCATGAGTTCTTCTTCTACACGACGGGACTTCTCATCAAGCTGACGATAGAGTTCATTCTCAAGACTCACATCCTCAAGGGTAGCCTGCAATACCTCCTTTTCTCCCAAAAAGAGCGGTCGTATATGAACAGAAAAAACCCTGTTTCCATACTCAGGACGAATCCCCAAACGAAAATACAAAAGAGGATTTCTCTGCACCTGCTGAAGAATATTTCGAAAATCTGTCTCACTGATATTCAGAATATCCCGAATATTTTTCTGATACACCTCATTTTCATTGTACACATTCACCAAAAACAAAAACGCCTCATTGACAAGATAAATTTTGCCTGTTGGTTCAAAGATAACAAGCCCCACAGGGAGTTGCTGAAAAAGTTGACGAAACTGTTCCTCACTCTGGGAAATCTTTTGACTGAGAAGATAGCTTTTGGTCTCATTGATAACCGAAAAAATATACCCTCTTACATTTCCCGTATCATCATAAAGCGGAGCACCTTTGATATGAAGGTACAATTCCTTATAGTTTTTCAACGTATCCAGATATTGATTTCTCTTCAAAAACTCAAATTGTTCCTCCCCTATCAGAAACTGAATTCGCTTGATCTCTCCAGCAATATCAAAGAATTCCCGGTTGTACTTCCGAATAACCCCTTCCTTATTGGTTAACCCAAGACCCACAGGATTTTTATTAAAAACACTGAACAAAAACTCCTGGCTCTCACGATATCTTTTGGTTTCCTCTTCAAGATAGAGATTCAAAAACAGTTGCCTCATGAGAAACATTGCCACAGAAGATTGTTTTTTCCCAGGCACATGCTTTGGCATCACAAGGAGAAGAAAATATTTCACCTCAAAGGGATAAAGTGGCAAAACATACACCCAGACCACATGAGAACGGGAAGAATACGCTGGTGCCAAAAGAGAAGAAAGTGGCCCAATATCGTACAAAACCACAGGCTGATAATAGATAGAGGAAGAAATCTCTGAGAGAAAAGGGGCAAGACCAGAGAAAGAGAGTTCTACCGAACGCCTGACATCCAGAACCTCTTCAGACGTAAGTCTCAACAACTCATAGGACTGAAATCCCATCACCCTTTGAAAAAACTGAAGAATTTCCTCACGATTCTCGCTGGCCTGCGGAATAGACACATCCCGTCTATAGAGATTAAGAATTCTGGCTAACCAGAAACTATCCTCCCCCTTCTCCTGTGAGAAAAAAAACCGTATCACTCCCAAAGTGGCAAGGCCACCCAAGGCTGCCCCAATTCCTATCCACAATACAAGTGACATGGAATTACTTAATCTGACTCAAATCATCAACAATCTGGAAAAACTCATTTAAGCGAAAGGTAATAAAGAGGTCTTTGATATCCTTGTTGAGACCTGTGACGTAGAGTTTGCCCCCCATATCATCAAGTCTCTTGTAGGCTAAGAGAAGTTTACCAATGCCACTACTCCCAATAAACACCATATCAGTAAAATCTATAATGATCTCCTTTTTCCCGCTATCTATGAGGTTGGTCAACACCTCTTTGAACTCCCTGGCATCAGGATCCGTCACCAGGTTTTCTTTGATCTTCAAAAGTGTTTTGCCATTGTACTCAGAAAGTTCATACTTCATACAACTCCTCCTCTCTGTGGCTGAGATATTATACACCCTTTTTTTACTTCTTGCAATCTTTTTTACTCTCCTTTTTGATGAAGAGAGGTTAAAATTTGCTTGGCATACTGAAGATATCCATAGGTTTTGAGATACGCCTCTTTCATCTGATCTACCCGCTTCGCCATAATCATAATCATCCTCATCGCAAACTGGGGATGAATCTCCACATAATCAGCTAGCATTTCTTTACTGGAAATAGGATACACCTCTACCGGAGTGAGAGCCACCACACTGGCATTTCTTGGCTGATCAAGAAGAAGGGCTGTCTCACCAAAAAAGTCCTTTGGCCCTAATTCCGCCAGTGAGACTACCTCGCCGGAAGCTGGATCTTTTGCCTCCACTCGCACCCTCCCCTCCATAATGATATACATCGTTTTGTCCGTATCCTCTTCCCGAATAATATACTGCCCCGCTTCATATTTCTTCGTTGGTATCATAGGTGCCTCCCTTAGTGGTTTTGTGAGTGTATATTATAGCACAGGAAAGAAAAAAAATATAGTAAGAGACCCTTGCACGGGTGTTTTCTTCCCCTATCTGGGTCAGGGGCTACGCCCCTGAAACCCCGCTTTTTCCATTTACAAGGGTTTATTTGTCTTTTTTTGTCCAAAGGAATAGCTTTATTTATTACGTTAAGGAACATTTTTATACTATTTTTTGTTTTTTACTACTTTTTTGAGACCTTCGCACATTCGTGCAAAGGTCTCAGTAAAGATTCTTTCCAAGTCGAAAAAAGAAAAATCCCTCCATTTGTTGAAAATTCATCCCCCTTCACCTATAATAAAAGGAGACAAAAAGCACTACCAAGGAGGAAGGTATGATAGAAGCCTTTGAAAAATTCAAAAAAGAAGCCAAAGAACGAATGGATAAGGCCTTAGCGCACTTTATGGAGGAACTCAAGCATGTCAAAACAGGACGGGCCAGTATTGGGATGGTTGAGGATATTCGCTTTGAATATTACGGCACACCCACGCCCATCAGACAGGCCGCTTCTCTGAGCACCCCTGATGCCCATACCATTGTTATAGACGCATGGGACAAGAGCATTCTCAAAAACATTGAAAAAGGCATCAATGATGCCAATCTTGGTTTCACCGTGGTCAACGATGGAAAAGTCCTTCGTGTAGCTATTCCCCCTCTCACCGAAGAATCCAAAAAAGCCCTTGTCAAAAAAGTGAAAGAAATGGGAGAAGAGATAAAAGTCACCATCCGCAACGAACGTCGGGATATCAATAATCATATCAAAGAACTCGTGAAAGGTGGACACATTAGCGAAGATGACGAACGAAGAGAACTTGAAGCCATCCAGAAGATCACTGACGATCACATCAAACGCATTGACGAACTGGTAGAAAAGAAATCCAAAGAGATTATGGAAATATAAACCTGTATGAAATTTTTTGGCTATTCCTTAGACCCCGCACGACTCCCCCGCCACGTTGCCTTCATCATGGATGGTAACGGGCGGTGGGCCCGTCAAAGGTTTCTTCCCCGCAATGAAGGACACAAAAAGGGCTATGAGGTTCTCAAAACTATTATTGAGTTCAATGAAAATCTCAAAATTCCCTACATCAGTGCCTATGCCTTCTCCACAGAGAACTGGCAACGTCCTCCCGAAGAGGTGGAATTTCTCATGACCATGGCGGGGCGGGTTATCGACGAGTATGTAGATTCCATGCGAGAAAAAAACATCCGTTTTTGTTACACCGGGACTTTTGACGGTCTTTCCCCTGAACTCATACGAAAATTTCAGCACGCTATAGAAAGTACCAGGAAGGGAAAGTATGTTTTCAATATTGTCTTCAACTACGGTGGAAAAAGAGAAATTGTTGATGCCGCAAAGAAACTGGTAGTCGCCATTCAAAACAACCAGTTTTCTCTTGAAAACCTTTCAGAAAACTCTTTTGAACAGTTTCTTTATTCCCCGGACATCCCACCGGTTGACCTGTTAATACGCACCAGTGGAGAACAACGCATCAGCAATTTTCTTCTCTGGCAAAGCGCCTATGCTGAGTTATACTTCTCTCGAAAATTATGGCCGGACTTTCGTCCGAAGGATTTTTGTGCCGCGCTTTTTGATTACCAAAAGCGAAAGCGACGTTTCGGAAAAATTGATCCAAAGGAGTAGCCTATGCGCGAAAGACTCATGGTTGCCCTTGTGCTCGTACCTATTGGGGCTTTTTTTGTTTTTACCAGCTTCTGGAACAATTTTCTCTTTTTTCTTGCGTTTCTTTCGGTAGCTTTGCTGATCAACTATGAGGTTTCATCCCTTTTGGAAAAGAGGGGATTTCACTTTTATCTCTGGACAAACTCTCTCTTCGTGACTATGAGTAATCTTTCTTACTATCTTTTCAGTCTTCAGATCTATGATATTGGGTACTTCTATGTCATTCAAATCCTTTTACTCACTGTCTTTTTCCTGATTATTTTCTTTTCCGAATCGTTCCAGGGGTCTTTTGAGGCATCGACAACCAATGTAGGGATGTCTTTGGTGATGTATATTCTCACTGGTATCTTTTTTCCTTTCCTGATTTTAGTCAAGGCTCAGGATAGAACGGGCTGGATGCTCTTTTTGGCTCTTTTTCTCACCTGGATCGGGGATGCCGGTGGATTTTTTGTAGGAAAATTCTTGGGTAAGCACAAGCTTTCCTTTCTCTCAAGTCCCAATAAGACCATTGAAGGGTATGTAGGGGTTTTCAGTGTCACGATTCTCTTTGCTGTGGTGTGCTTCTTTCTCCAGAGATGGCTTCATACCCCAACCAACTTTTCTCTCGTTCAATTCCTTCTCATGGGTTTTCTGTTGGCCCTCTCAGGAAGTATCGGGGACTTAGCCGAATCCACCATCAAGCGATGGTCTCGCTCCAAGGATTCAGGAAGCCTTCTTCCCGGTCATGGGGGATTTTTTGACCGGTTTGATTCAGTCCTCTTCTCCGCCCCCGTTTTCTATCTTCTCATCAAATTTATGGGATACTGAATAGTAGGCTCTCTTGAAATAAAGCCCGGCTGCAGGGACGGCTTTTTTGAGTGGTTGGGGAATATCTTTTTCTCCTTGAAGCGCACGAAAAACCTCGCCGCAGGCAAGCGTTCCTATTCCAACCTGTAAACTCACTCCCACAAGGGTACGAATCATCCCTCGAAGAAAACCGTTCCCTTTGATAAAAAAAACAAGCCACTGGTCTTTTTCCATAAAGCGAAAATATTCTATCGTTCGACAAAAATTGACTTCTTTCTCCTCTCTCCCATAGCCATAGCAGAACAAACGAAAGTTATGCTCCCCAACAAAAAGGGAACAAACCTCCTCAAGCCTTTGCCTCTCATAAGCCTCTGGCATCCAGTACACATACGAACGAAAAAAAGGGAGAAGTGTTTTCCCTTTCCATACTACATAGACATACTCCCTTGCCATGGCACTGAAGCGGGCATGAAACCTCTCCTCTACCTCCATAGCCCGGAGAGGAACAATGGAAGAAGGAAGATACGAAAGAAGAACCCTTGGCAAAACCTCAACAGGAAAGGGAAGTTTTCCACAATGAAAATTCGTCGTATAACAAAAAGCGTGTGCCCCTGCATCTGTTCTTCCACTTCCTGCTACCCTGATAGTTTCCCCAAGAAGTTGAGAGAGAGCCTCCTCCAAAGCAGCCTGCACAGAGGGTTTGTCTTTTTGACGTTGCCACCCAAAAAAAGAAGAACCATCATAGGCTATATCAAGCCGGATATTCATAGACAAAATCCATTCCCTTCAAAGAAAAGCCACTATTGAGAATAAAAAATATCCAAAATTTTTTTCACTCTTTCATCAATGATATGATAACAGATCTCCTTTCCATCTCGCACCGGTTCAATAAGACCGGCAAGACGCAAAACACGAAGATGCTGGGAAACCGAGGACTGGGACATACCCAAAGCCTTTTCAATGCTCGTGACATTGCATTGAGATTGACTGAGAATCTGGAGCATCAAAATACGCATGGGATGACCCATCGCCTTGAGTACGCTTGCCGCCTCTTCAGAATGGGAGAACCATTCTCTCAGCATGTTTTGCATCTCTTCGTGAGAATAGGATGATTTGCCCATGTTTTACTCCACTTCCTGCAAAAATCCTATGTTGTACAATTCTGATTTCTGAAGATCGGTTGGTTCGGTAGTTCCCTTTTCCCGCCCATAGATGCCGATACCCACGACCTCTCCTCCCTTAATCACAGGAGTGATAAAAAGCTCCTCAAGGTTCTGGAGTTCCCCATCTTTGAACCATTGCTTCAGATACGAAGCCTTGTCTAAATTCTGCTGAATATCAAGAGACTTATGCTGAGAGAGAACCTTTTTGTAGAGAGGATCACTGGTAGAAAGCCCCAGCGACACAGTAAACCCATCCTGCATCACATTTTCAAACTTCTCTCCCCGCTTTTCAAGAACACAAACCCGATTCATCCCCAATGCCGTTTTGGCAATATCATGTGCCGCTTTCGCATAACTGGGAACATCATGAATGGTGCTGATACGTTTTGGTGGTTCACTGAGGAGTTTGGCCAAGTCCTCATGGAGTTCCTCACCAAACATCACCACCTTCTGCTCTGGTTCTGAAACATTCATTTCCTTCTCCATTGTTTCCTGTAGAGCAGGAGTTTCTGTCTCCTCTACAGGAATAGCGGAAAGTTCATCCATATTGAGGGCTATGACCTCATCCTCTGCTTCTTCTTCCAGAGAAGGCTCAGGGATCTCCTGAAGAAGACTCTCCGCCACCATATCTTCCTGGGCCATTTCTTCTCTCTTGCCTGCTTCTTCACTCACCGGGACCTCTTCTAAAGAAATCTCTGGCATTTCGATAGTATCTAAGTTTATCTCTTCCATAGAGATATCAGAAAGAGGGGATTCTCCTTCGGTAACCTCTTGAGAAAAGGGAGAACCTACGTCTTCACTCTCCATCCCAGAAACTGTTTCAGCCTTTTCCTCTCCTCTCACCTCTTCCTCTCCAAGGGGAAGGACCTCCGGTTCCACCTCAAGGGAAAGAGGTTCTTCGCTCACCACACCTAAATCTTCTATAGCTTCTGAAGGCTTTTCAAACTGAATATCCTCAAGAGAGACCTCTGGTATCTCACCTGTCACCAAAGCTTCCGTTTCCCCTCTCTCGCCACTCATAAATTCCGGCTCAAGTACCATTTCCTCAGGTGAGGACGGCTTTTCCTCTTCCGTAGCAAAAGACGGTTCAAGGAAGAGATCTTCTTCCTTTGTGTGAGAGGGAACCCTTTCTTCTTCTACCAGCTCATCGAGAAGCCGATCCTGTTCAGCAAAGAGCTGGGTGGCCTCATCCGGCTGGAAAACCCCCTCACTTACCCCACTGAGAGAAGGAGCACCGGAGAAAACCTCTTCCTCTGCTGAGAGAAGCCCCTCTTCTGGCTTTTCAGGGACAAATTCTTTCTCCATCTCTTCAAACGATGGTTCCACAAGAGGTGGTTCAGACAAAGAGGTCTCTTCAAGGGGAGTGAACTCTTCACTTTCAGGTGTAGAGAGAGGCTCTTCTAACGAAGGCTCGGCCTCCCTCTGAGAAAAAGAAGGGGGTTCTTTTGCTTCTTCTCCTCTTGCAAAAGAAAAGACTGAAGACCTCGTAAGGTCCTCAATATCCTCTGACATGAGCATTTCTTCGATACCCTTCTTTGCCTCTTCACTTGAGAGAGAGGAGCCTTCTTCAATATCTTCTACTAAATTCCTCAGATCCTCCTTGGGATGCTGACGAAAGGTAAGTGGCTGTTTATAGAGCTTTTCCTCCTGCAACAAACGGAAGAAGGTGTACAAAATCAAAAATAACAGAACAAAAGCAAAAACAATAATCCCTATCACGAGCCCAGAGACATAGTTCTCATAACGAGAGAAATACACTACCTGAATCCCATCCACTTCTTTCATGCCCCCTATGGTCTTTTTCCCTCTCCCAAGAATGGAAGGATCGACACTGGCATATTCGACTATCTTGGCCGCTTCCTGCTGACCCTTTTGTCGCTTACTCACTAAAATAGTCTTGCCCCACGGAACCATCAGCCCGTACTTGGGAGAAGAAAATCTGGCCGCATCATAATACATGACCACCTGAAAGGTCTTCTCTTCTCTCTGAAGGGCCTCTGCCACAAGAAATTCATTGGTACTCACAAAGCGAAGAAAAGGCTGACGATAAGTTTGTTGATAAGTCAAAGCCTGGGTGAGAAGATCTGGAACAAACCGATTGACCAGCGCCTCCCCTTCTCTGGTAGAATACAGGACTATCCCTGTGGGATCAAGAATCTGAATTTTCTTCAGGAAAGAAAGCTTCCCCATCACCCCCTCTATCTGGGTAGCGTAAGACGTGGTATCCTCACCCGCATAGAGAGCACCAATGAAATCACTGACCATCTTATCCGAAGCAAAACTCCGTATCTCCGTATATACCTTGGCTCGCTCATTGGTAAACCAGGCCACATATTTTTCTACCTCGGTAGAGACATGCCGATCATACTCTTTTCCAAAATTACCCACTTGATTCCGGGCCATGAACACAACGGCGAACAAAAGCCCCACCACAAGAAAAAAAGAAATAATGAGAACAATCCTTTTGGCCTGCATGCCTACCTCTTTTCTTTTGATAGTATTGTATATTTCGGCACTTGACCCTTTATTTCTTGAGCCTTTTGAAGAGTTTTACAGCAAGAGCTTCTTTTCGAGACTTGTTGCTCAACATATAAAACTGAATACCTATTTTCACACTTCATGTGAACAGAAAAATGAGACCCTTGCACGGGTGTTTTCTTCCCCTATCTGGGTCAGGGGCTACGCCCCTGAAACCCCGCTTTTTCCATTTACAAGGGCTTATTTGTCTTTTTTTGTTCAAAGGAATAGTTTTATTTATTACGTTAAGGAACATTTTTATACTATTTTTTTGTTTTTTTACCACTTTTGAGAAACCTTCGCACATTCGTGCAAAGGTCTTAAATATAAAAAAGTTTTTTCTGATGATTGATAAGAAAAAGAGTTTTTCTTGAAAAGCTTACAGCAAGATGTGGCTGTTACCTTGTTTCAGCTAAACCATTGCTCTTTGCTGAAACAAAGGAATAGCCTTCGTCCCTCCCGCGATGCCATATCTAAAAAGCCCCTGCTGGAAGATAAGCCCCGCGGGTTGGTGAGAGAATGCCCGTTCTTTTACTACCCCCTTTTTTTTCTGTAACCCCACCAGGCCGCTTTTGCGGTTGTATGCCCTTTGTCGTAAGGAGAAAGTCCTTCCGGAGTGAGGGTGCAGGAGGCACCCGGGGCGATATCTTCTTTGGTTTTTCCCCACAAGCCCACCGAAGCGGAGCTGCAGAGGCTTTTGCTGAGACATGGTGATAGGGCTTTTCATTCTTCCCTGGGGTAGAGGATGCTCTTTGCTATCACCATGTTTCAGCTTAGGAGGAGTTTTTTTGCTGAGAAATGGTAATAGCAAGAGACATGTAGTGTTTGTATAGATAGAGGTTAAACCTTTAACCGATGGGTTTTTTAGCTGAAAAAAGGTCATAGACCTGGGCCCTGTGGTCTCAGAAAGCCCCCCTTGGGGCTGAAACACCACTACAACCTCCCCGCCCCTGCCTGCGGTGTCACCTGAGAGAAGACCCTGCAGTGGACACGTGCCCCGCGGGCTGGTAATGAAAGCCATCGTCTTTTCACCACTGGCTGAGCCACAGGAGGTGGCGAGGAAGCCCGGGGTCAGACAGGGAGGGCTGTCCCCGGGCGGCTACAGAAGAGAGCGGGGCTACAGGTTTTTGTTCCAGCCCGCACCACGGGAGACAGGTCGGTGGCCACAGAAACCGCCGCAGGGGCGGGGTGGGGTTTTCAAAAGGGGCGAAGCCCCTTTTGCCCCGCGCGGGAGCGCTTTGTGGAAGAAGGACAATGGGCAACAAAAAAATAGCCCAAAACTGAAAGAGGAAAGATGGTTGAACAAGTATTCAGTTTTTTGTGTAAAGATAACCATTCTTTATGAATGTGGAACGACAAGCTTCTTTTCGAGACCTTTGCACGAATGTGCAAGGGTCTCTTTTGTAGTCTTTCTTGACAACCCTCCTCTTTTATGGTATCTTAAAGAAAGGAGAACACCATGGAGAATTCTTCCCCTTTTTCATCGTTTCAGGCCATTAGCCCTTCTGATATCCGCAATCTCCCAGAACTTCCAGGGGTGTACCTCATGAAGGATAGGGAGAATACCATTATCTACATAGGCAAGGCCATCAATCTCCGGAAGCGTGTTTCTTCCTACTTCCAGAAAGAAGAAAAAACCATCAAAACCGCCACGATGGTCTCCCAGATCCATGAAATAGATTATATCATCACCCAGAATGAGACCGAAGCCCTTCTTCTCGAAGCCAATCTCATCAAACACCATCAACCAAAATACAATGTGGTTTTCAAGGATAACAAGTTTTACCCCTACATCAAAATCACCATTCAGGAGAAATTTCCCCGGGTGGTCTTTGCAAGAGACCAGAAAAAAGACGAAAGCCTCTATTTTGGGCCCTACACCAGCGCGGCTATGGTGAGAGAATACATTGATATCATCCAGAGGCTTTTCAAAATCCGCACCTGCCGTGAACTCCCAAAAAGAGAATGCCTCAACTACCATATCCACCGGTGTAGCGCTCCCTGTATCCAGAAGGTGACGATAGAAGAGTACCAGGAACAGGTGCAAAACGCTCTTCGTTTTCTCCAGGGAGAATACCAGAAACTCATCAAAGAGTTTGAAGCGAAAATGTACGAAGCCTCAAAAAACCTCCTTTTTGAAAAGGCTCAACTCTACAAAGAACAGATTCAGATTATCCGAAACTTCGAAGAAACCCAATCTGTCTATCTTGACAAAAACCTCAATGCCGATTTTGTAGAAATCGCTATTGCCCAGAGCAAAGCGGTGGCTCTTGTGACCCTTGTTCGTGAAGGCAAAATGATAGGAAAAAAAAGCTACAGCAGTGATATCATTGACCAGAACGAAGAGGAAATCCTTGAACAGTTTCTCATCGGGTATCTTGCTGAAAGTACTCCCCCTTCCCTTGTGCTTGATTCTCGATGGCAAAACCTCGTAGCAAGGCTTGAAAACTACCTTGTTTCGGAAGGAAAACACATCTCCATCTCCCTTGCCTCCTCCCGAGAAGAAAAATCTCTCCTCCACCTTGCCAAAGAAAATGCTCACCTTCACCTCATGCAACTCCTTTCTCGCATTGAAAGTTCTCAGGCTCTATATGAACTCCAGGAAGTTTTAGATCTCGATGTCCTTCCCATACGCATTGAGGGCTTTGACATAGCCAACCTCTTGGGTCAACAGGCGGTAGCCTCTCTCGTCTCCTTCTACGGAGGAAAACCAGACAAGAGTAATTACCGCCACTACAAGATTCGCACCAAAGCTACCCCTGACGACTTCGCCATGATCCATGAGGCGGTTTTTCGACGATACAAACGCCTCCTCGAAGAAAAGAAAGAACTTCCCGATCTTGTGCTCATCGACGGCGGAAAGGGTCAACTCAACGCTGCGCTCTCTGCCCTGGCAGAGCTTGGTATTTCTCTGAATGTTATTGCTTTAGCCAAGAAAAATGAGGAGATTTACACCCCCTACTCTGATGTCCCTCTTCTCCTCCCAAAGAATTCTCCCGCCCTTCACGTGCTTCAGAGAGTGAGAGATGAAACACACCGCTTTGCCAATAGTTTTTACAACCGCCTCAAAGAAAAAAGTCTTCTCTCCTCCCTTTTTGATGGTATCCCTGGGATAGGTCCCAAGAGAAAAAAAATACTTACGCAAAAGTTGGCTTCACACCCTTCGCTTGATTTTTCTGCTGAGGAACTTATCTCTCTTGGTATTCCTCCGAGTGCTGTTGATGAAGTGCTCTCCCGTTTGAAAAATTATCAAAACAATCTTTCATCAGATACCGTTAAGGACGAATATAAATAAAATGAAATTCAACGGTGATACCATCCTCTGAACGGAGTTTCTCCGGAAGAGGTCCATAATTCGAGGTATGCAAAATGGCTCGAAGTGATGCCTCATTGAGAGACTCATAACCAAAATCCCTTGTGAGACGCACATTTCGGAGATTTCCCTCATTGTCAAGCTCAAAGGTTACCGTCACCACACCATCGGCCATAATCCCTCGATAATACTGAAAGACGGGAAAATAATACTGCCAATTACTGGCCACTGTTTGTTGAATATGCTTGAAATAAGGAGCATAGTCCACCGCCTCACTCTCAAGGGCTATCTGTCCACTGGTGGACATCCGTACCAGAGGTTTTCTCGACGGATCATACAGAGAAGGTCCGGATATCTCTGAAGATGATATGGCCAATCGAGAAGCAGGAGTTTCTCCTTTTTTTGGGAGCAGAGAACCCTGAATCTCCTGAGGAAGAAGCCTATTGTACTCTTCTTCTCTGGCTAAGGGTCCACGAGAACGAGAGTCTACATCCGAAAGCTTCGCCTTTCTGAGAGGTTTTTCCTGGGTCGCATGAGGATTGTCTATCAGGATATTTTCCACCACCACCTCTTCAGGAACCGAAGAGCGTGGATGCTTCAAAAGAGCAATCACGTCGGGATCAAGCCACCAGCCCACTACCAAAAAGCCGTAAATATGCACCAAAACAGAAAGATAGAAAAACAGCATCCCCTTTTTCATACGCTATTTCCACCCTATCATCACCATGGAGCTGGTGAAGTGCCACGGCCCAATCGTGATTTTGCTGGCCATATGGTAGAGAGTGATCCTTACCCAGTGACGATAATCCCACAGAGAGCGAAAAGAAGCTCGACTCTTCACAAGCTTTGGCAAAAGCCCGAATTCAACACCCCCAATAAACTTCACCCGAGAAAATCCCACCTGCCGAAGAACAGAAGCCAAATTATGCCTGTCAAAATAGGAGAGATGCCCAGGAAGATAGTAATGATATGAGGCCCCTTTTATCCTTGCCTGTAAGCCATCCATATCCGCTGTCTGGACGAGAACAATCCCTCCCTTCTGCAAGGAACGATACACATTCTGAAGTGCCTTCAGGGGATCACCAAGATGCTCGATAACCTCAACCAGCGAAACCACGGAAAAAAAGTTCTCAGGAAGCGTGTACTCTTCTATATTCCCTATCCATACATGACCCGGAAAAATCTGCTGAGCATACCCACCGGAATATGTCGAAATCTCAAGACCATACGGTTCATAACCATAGAGAGTAGCCGCCTCAAGAAGCCCCCCAAAAGCACATCCCACATCTAACCATCGCTTAGGCCCTCGACTTCTTTCCATTCGCTGAAGGGCTCTCACCCGAGCCCTCCACACAGCCATGGACGGTTCTTTGTTCTGGCGTTCGTCCTGATAGGTATAGACTCCCTGCCCTGTGTAGTATCCCTCATCGTACAAGTGAATCGTCTCTTCTGTCCTTCTCTCCTGAAACTGAAAAAAGCATTTTTCACAACGAAAAATAATGAGTGGTGGACTCCAGCGATCGATACGCCGAAAGAACCCAGCCCTATACCCGCACAAAGGACAAAAAACTCTCTTCTCCATAAGACATATTGTAAGAAAAGCAGAGAAAAAACACAAGTGAACATCATGCGCTCAAGCCCACCAATTTGTCAACACAATGAGAAAATAATTGACAAAAACCCCCCTTTTGCTTATAATATATACATACAAAACACCAAGGGGAAAACTCTTATGTCGCAGGTGGTGATGGAACTCTACGTCAATTCTCTCTACCCCGGTATGGTCTTTAGCGGAGATGTGTACGATGAAAGTGAGACATTGGTTTTAGCCAAAGGACAAACCCTCACCGCTGATATCATTGAGAACCTCAAGCTCAAAAAAATCAAAAAGATTCACTACACCCAGGAATCCATGCTTTTCAAACAACCGGTAAGCCGAACCATGATCAATGAGGCCCATCTCAGCAATGCTGTTAACCTCCTCATGGAAATAGAAAACATGCTCAAAAACAATACGACCGGCCTACCAACCAAGGCCGCCAAAGAAATCGTCTCTGACATCGTCACGGATATTCAGGACAATCGAGATGCCTACCTCAATCTTCTTGAACTCCAATCCCATGACCAGTATATCTATACCCACGGGGTCAATGTCACCACCCTTTCTATCCTCATTGCCACCATGGTAAATATCCCCATCGAGAAGATTCATGATCTTGGTATTGCCGCCCTCTTCCATGATATTGGCAAAGTTATGATTCCCTCTGAGATCATTGACAAACCAACCCCACTCTCTCCCGAAGAATGGAAGATTGTGAAACAACATCCCGTGTATAGTTACAAAATTCTTCAGGCGGAATCCGGCTTCTCTGAGAACATTCTCAAGACGGTTCTCTGTCACCATGAACAGCACCAGGGCGGAGGGTATCCCCTTGGTATCAATCACGAGAAACTTTCCATCCTCTCCAATATCATTTCTCTTGCTGATGTTTTCGATAGCATGACCTCCGTCCGTCCCTACCGAGAAGCCAAAACCATGGATGAAGCCTTTGCCTACATTATGGAGCAATCGGGCAAAAAGTTTCATCCACAATTAGCCCAGACTTTTTTGAAGCACTTAGTAGAAAAACTCCATGAAACTCCCCTCTATCCTTTGGAGAGTTATGTCCTTCTCAATACGGGGGAGATTGGCTATGTGGTGGACTACCCCAATAACCAGAAATACACCCTGAGGCCTATTGTCAATATCTTTTTCAATCCCCACAAATCCAATAATCTCGCTGAGTGTTTTCTCCGCGTACACATCCAGATAAACCTAGAAAAAGACTACTCCCGAATGATCGTCAAGCGAATCATGGACCCAACCTACATCGCGAAATTCAACAAAATTCTCAAAAAAGAAGAATAACCAAACCAAGAAAATGGCTTTTCCTGCTATTCTTTCACTCCCTTTTAATAGAGTAATTCCATAGCCATATTTTCAATCCCATAGGAGAAGGCACATTCCATGCATTTCCCTTCCTCTACATAGCGGAACCACCTATGAGAATCAAATGTCACCGCAGCGAGCGAAAAAATCACCTCCGTCCTCTCCACCACCTCTTTCAACGTATATCGTTCTCCCCCTATCACTCCACATTCCATCTCTTTTTTAGTGCAAAATTCCCCTAACCAGGGAAGCACATCCATCTCATACGCTACATACACCTCACTTGAAGCACTCCACCCTATCCGCTCACTCACCCCCGCCCTCATGGAAGCAAGGCAAAGAAGCAAAGGATGCCTGCTTCCTGCAAGTGCCCGTTTTGATACAAGCGTCGGAAGTTTCACCTCCTTCACTCCAAACATTTCCTTCATCAGGGACACAAGCCCTTCAAACACCCGTTGGGTTTTCTGAAAGACAGGATCGTTGGTTTCCAAACGATAGCCACGAAAAATGACCTTTTCCACCCCAGGCATAGCAAAATACTCATACAAATCAGCAAAAAGAGACAAAAGGCTGGGAGGATTCATCAGTGGCCGAAACCAGTCCAAGGTCAAATCAATGACCAGACGATCACAGGTAGGAATTGCATCTCCTATAGAAAAGACACTATTTCCCACCCCGGGTAAAAGAACCATCTTTTCCCGGAGTTCTCCAAGCTCCGTATGAAGTGGCATCACAAAACAGGTTTTCATCGCCTTCCACCCCTCACGAGACGAAGAAACCATCGCCAGAGCTGAACAATGGGTAGAAACAATTCCCAGATCGAACGCTTTTTCTCCTCAGGGGGAGCTTCATCAAACACATAGCGAAAGGTCCATATATGAAGGGTAGGCCCAAGCCCATAGACCGATACCAGAGGAATAATCACAAACAAGGGCATAATTCCCGGTGTGGGTAAAAAAGGTGTAGCCGCCGGCACCAGAAGAATCCCATAAAGAACCCACGATATCAAAAAAACCACAAAATAAACAAAAGCATACCGTATCACCGTATAGAAAGCTAAAAGAATCATCTCCCCGACCTTCATGCCACTTTTATACAACAGAACCACAAGCACCATCTCCATCATCATAAAAAGCACAAAAAACCACAAAGAAACAAAAAAGACTATCGCCCACAACGGAGAGAAAGAAGCCATCTGACGCGCATAAAACACAAAAGAAAGCCCGAAAAGAAACCCTATGCCCGTTGCCACTACCCAGAAACCAAGGGAAGACCAGAAATGTTCCCGGATAAACTGCCAGAGTTTTTTGAAATATCCAACCACAGGGCCATTGGTCATCTCTTCATGCATCCTATGACTCACTACAGAAAGCGGCCACAACCACATCCCAGCGACGGTTGTACAGCCAATGATTATCCAGAAGTCTGCATATTGCTTCACAAAGCCAATCTCCGACGTCAAAAGAAAAGCTACCGTCGGAACAAGTACTAAAAAAGAAGGGTTGAGCGCGGCTACCAAAGCCGTAAACATACTATACGAAAGATTATCCCACCATGACCAGAAACTCCGGCTCAAAATCCTGCCAATCATTGTTCCTCCTAAAAACGAATCGCCATCAGCGTTCTATCATCATCCTGAATGGTGCCCTCATAAAAATCCTCAAGATGCATAAGCATACCGCCAATCACATCTGAAGCGGTCGCTGCCCCACGGACCACCGCATCAAACATCTGGGTCAGGCGTTCCAACCCCACCTGTTCTCCCTGGACATTGGTTCCCTCTATCACCCCATCACTGAACATCAAGAGAATATCCCCCTCATGATACTTCAGGACGTCCTCCTGAAAACGTACATGCTTAAAGGTTCCCACGATAGGATTTTTATTTTTGAGATACTTCACCGCATCCTCTTTGGCACAATAGTACAGCTGATCGGTATGGCCCGCAGAGAGAAAACTCAGTTTCTTCGCCCGTTTATCCACCAGAACAGAAAAGAGCGTGATATAGGAGTAGGTATTCTCAAGAATACGCGTAATCCTTCGATTCAGTGTCGAAAAAGCCTCGGACAAATGAGAAAACTTTTGTTCCTCAATGAGTTCCTCAACCTCAACCTTGAGCATGGCCCAGATCATGGCCGCATAGACACCATGACCAGACGCATCCCCCAAAAGAAAAAGCAAAAGATCATCGGAAAGTACAAATACATCGTAGTAGTCTCCCCCTACACTCTGCATGGGCATATAAGAAATCTCCATATCAATAATCTTCTGCACCGCCCTCTGTCTATCAAGCGGGAGAAGAGAAATCTGAAGGGATTGAGCCATACGAATCTCATCCATGACCTTTTTATTCACGTCCGCTAAACGTTTTCTGGATTCAGCCTCTCTCATGAAAATATCAATATACTCAAAAATCAGATAAAACGACATGGCCAAAGACATCAAAACACACCCAATGGCCAAGAACACCCCTGACCAGGGATTTTGCATCTTCCAGTAAGCCAAAGACAAAACCCACAGCACTATGGCTACCTCACCACCCACAAGAAGAGTTCGATAGCGAAGCCCGTTGATAGATGAAATCTTGCCTTTTTCCCTTCGTATGAGAGAAAAAAACTCAAACGCCTCCAAAAATCCCGTCAAAAGAAAATATCCCAACAGCACAAGCGAAAAGATTTGCCCATACCTTTCCCACCAGACTACAGGCGAAAACAGAAGAAAAGCCATCACAGAAGCGGCAACCAGAAGATAAAAAAAGACATACCACTGGGTGTATTCTCTATAGCCATCCGTTTCCACAAAGCCGAGGTCCTTCACCCATACAAAAATATACCGAAGCAAAAGAACAAAACACCCCAAAACCCCTACCAAAAGAGCCCTTTCCACCCTCCAGAGCGGAAAATCTCCCCACTTACCCTCCCCAATCCCAATAATCCCTAACAAAGAAATCAAACCACCCGCTACAATAATATACAAAAGATCAGGCTTGATCTCTTTCGCTCCCCCCTTTCGCAGAAGAAAAAGCAAAAAAGCGACATACTGAATCATGAGAAAAAGACCAAAGCTCCCCCCAAAAACATACCATAATGTCATACTATCTTGTATAATAAAACTTTCAATTTTTACATCTTCTTTACCAAAAACATACCATAATGTCATACTATCCCCTCTTCTTTCCACTCTTTCACTTTTTTCTCTTTTTCTATTTCCTTTTTCGCCACTCAAAAGCGTAATATTAATAGGGAAGAAAAAATATTTTCACTTGATTTTTTCTCTTGATGTATCTATACTATTATAGCATTGAAAGAGAAAAAGAGCAACCTTTTTGAGAAAAGACCAAAACATAATCCAAGGAGGTAAATATGAAATTTCATAGAAAAATCGTGTTCTGGATGGGGATAGTCGCTTTCTTCAGTGCCTGTACTGTTCTTGACACTGTTGATGAGAACGGCATCCTCTGGGAGTATTACACCCCTCTTCCCATCACCATTGGCATAGAAACCATGCCCTCTCAGAACCTTGTCCTCTTTGCCGATGAAGGGGGAACTCTGTACGCTCTTGATGCAGGGAGTGGACTTCTCCGGTGGAAGATTACCCCCCCTCTTACCATCACCACCATCTTGCCTATAGACAATACCCTGTATGTGGTAGGATACTCCAATACCGGTGCCCAGGGAAGCGTTATCTATACCGTGGACACTCTCAATGGGGCCATCTCTTTACAGCGAAGTTTTCCCATCAAACCTCTACCCAATCGTTTTCTTGCCACCCCTGATGGGATGCTCCTCTACTCCTCCAGTCAGGCTGTGATGGTCTCAAATAACGGAAATCTCAGTACCACCTATTCTCTTCTGAATGGCATTATCGCTATGGAAAGAATAGGCACAGAATACTATGCCCTCATTCGTGAAACGGACAACTCCACCAGAATTCAAAAATACAGCTCAAGCTTTTCAGCCATCAATAGTGGAACCCACACCGCCAACCCCACCGGAAGTTTCTTGGCATGGAACACCGCCCTGTATATAGGTTCAAGTACTTCCCTTCTGCGAAGTGATACCACACCTTCTCTTTCCCTTTTCAAAACCTTCCCCGTCAAAAGTTCAATGGCCTCAGCCTCTCTCCATCTCTTTGTCCCTTCTGCGGAAACCTTCAATGGTGGTATCCGTGCCTACGATAACGCCGGCAATCAAGTATGGTCTGTAGCTACCTACGCCCCTATCAGTTATGCGCCCCTTGTGTACAACAGTAGTTACCAGGTTATCTTTTCTCTTGATGACACAGGGAACATCGGGGTCTATGATGCCTCAACAGGAAGGCTTCTCTTCCAGCGGTACTTGGGGAGTATCCAGAAAACAGGCCTTAAACTTCCCATGGATATTTACCAGAACTATATTTTCATTCCCTTTTCCTCCCCGGCCAAGGTGGTATGTTTCTCCCTTCGATACGCAAGCACCAGTCGGTAGGATATGCCTTCCTTTCGTGTTCATGCCCCTTTTCAACCGGCAGGAGACCAACCCAAAGCCATTGAAGCTTTGGTAAGAAACTTCAGCGAAGGTAAAAAACGACAGGTGCTTCTCGGTGTCACGGGAAGTGGCAAGACCTTTACCATGGCGCATGTTATCCAGGCTCTTCAATATCCCACTCTCATCATGTCTCATAATAAAACCCTGGCCGCTCAGTTGTACCGTGAATTTCGGGATTTTTTCCCAGAAAATGCGGTGGAATACTTTGTTTCCTATTATGATTATTATCAGCCAGAAGCTTATGTCCCACAGCGTGACCTTTACATCGAAAAAGATGCCAGCATCAATGACGAAATCGATCGCATGCGTGTCTCAGCTGTCGCCTCTCTGATGGACCGACGAGATGTCATCGTCGTGGCTTCAGTTTCCTGTATCTATGGTTTAGGGGCTCCCACAGACTACAAAGAACTGATGCTTCTCCTCAAAAAAGGAATGATCATCGACAGGGACAGCATTCTCTCTCACCTCGTCCAGATTCAATATGAGAAGGCCGATATAGAACTCTCTCGCGCTTCCTTCCGTGTGAAAGGGGATGTCATTGATATCCATACCGCCTATTCCCGTGAGGTTATCCGAATAGAGATGTTTGGCGATGAAATCGAGGCCATCAAACGCCTTCATCTGATTACAGGGCAACTCATCGAAGAACTGGACCGCATTGTCATCTACCCGGCCAAACTCTTCCTCACCACACAGGACAAACTCAAATTAGCTATAGAGTCCATAGAAGAAGAATTGGCCATGAGAGTGGCTGAACTCAAGGCGGAAAACAAAACCATCGAAGCCTACAGGCTTGAAACACGAACAAGGTACGACATCGAGATGCTCCTTGAACTTGGCTACTGCAACGGAATAGAAAACTACTCCCGTCATCTTTCTTTTCGAAAACCAGGGGAACGCCCATTTGTGTTGTTAGATTACTTCCCAAGGCCATTTCTTACCATCCTCGATGAATCTCACCAGACTATTCCCCAGATCAATGGCATGTTTCATGGAGACTACTCTCGCAAGAAAACCCTTGTGGATTTTGGTTTTCGACTTCCCTCTGCTCTTGATAACCGTCCCCTGAGATTTGAAGAGTTCGATGGTCTTTTAGACCATGTGCTTTATGTCTCAGCGACGCCGGCAGAATATGAGCTCACTCATAGTGAGGCTATTGTCGAACAGATCATACGACCAACCGGTCTTGTTGACCCGGAGGTTGAGGTACGACCAACAACAGGACAGATCGAGGATATCATTCGAGAGGTCAGCTCTCGAACCGCTCAGGGGGAACGTTCTATCATCACGACTCTCACTAAAAAGATGGCTGAGGACCTCACGCAATATCTTCTGGATCAGAATATCAAAGTGGCTTACATCCATTCTGAAGTAGAAACCATAGAAAGAGTAGAAATCCTCAAAAAACTCCGCATGGGGATCTATGATGTCATTGTGGGCATCAATCTGCTGAGAGAAGGTATTGATCTCCCTGAGGTTTCGTTAGTCGTTATCCTTGATGCTGACAAGATGGGATTTCTCAGGTCCGCCCGCTCCCTGATTCAGATTATTGGCAGAAGTGCCCGCCATGTGAATGGAAAGGTGATCATGTACGCTGAGCAAATGACGGAGAGTATGCAGCAGGCTATACATGAAACCAACCGTCGCCGACAGATCCAGATGGCCTACAACAAAGAGCATAACATCACTCCCACGAGTGTGAAAAAAGAGATTGCGGACATTCTTGAAAGAAAACTCAAAGAAACCGAAGAAAAGGCTGATGAAATAGAAAAACTCAAGCGTTCCATCCCCGACAAAAAACGCCTCATTCAGGAAATGGAAAAACTCATGTTCCACTATGCCGAATCCCTTGAGTTTGAAAAGGCCGCTTTTGTACGCGATCAGATAGAAGAATTGAAACAAAAGAAGGAAGACCAAGAAGTCTCTTCGTAAGTGGCTTTTTTTCAGCCTATCAACCACGTGAGAATTGAGACCTTTGCACGTTCGTGCAAAGGTCTCAAAAAAGTAATGAAAAACAAAATATAGTATAAAAATATTCTTCATAGTAATAAATAACTATATTTTTTTGAATAAAAAAGACAAATAAGCCCTTGTAAACAGAAAAAACGGGGTTTCAGGGGCGTAGCCCCTGACCTAAACAGGGGAAGAAAACACCCGTGCAGGGGTCTCGAATTGGGAAAAGCATCGCTTTAGCCTCAAAGTCTGAGAAGAAAAATCTCATCTCTCGCCGTAGACAAACTCTTCCATGAGGAGAGAGACATCTAAAGGAGACAGGGTATGCGTAAGAGCCCCCATAGAAACAAAATCGACGCCACTATGAGCAAGCCTGAGAATCCTCTCCTCCGTCATATTTCCGGAAGCCTCAAGTTTTTTTTGACCACTCACTATTGCTACCGCGCGGGAAATCTCCTCATCACTCATGTTATCTAACATCAGAATATCCGCAGAGGTACCAAGAGCCTCTCGTACTTCCTCAAGAGTGGAAACCTCAACCTCAATCAGCTTTTGTGGATAGAGACGCTTAGCCCGTTCCACAGCGGGAGAAATCCCTCCCGCAGCTACCCTGTGGTTTTCTTTGATGAGGATCATATCATACAGCCCATAACGATGGTTATACCCCCCTCCTACAGTCACAGCATACTTCTCAAACACCCGAAGACCGGGGAGAGTCTTTCTGGTATCGAGAAGTCGCAATTTTGTCCCCTGCAGTTTCTCCACAATACGGGCTGTTTTTGTCGCAATACCACTCATAAAACCCAAGAAATTGAGTGCCACCCTTTCCCCTGTGAGAATCGATTGAACAGGTCCGTGTATTTCCGCTATCACCTTGCCCTTCTGTATCCATTCTCCATCATGAACCAAACATTCCACACGCAAAGAAGAATCAACAAGAGAAAACGTTCGCCTCATCACATCCACACCACATACCACACCCTCTTCCTTGGCCAGAATAAAAGCCCTTTTTATCCGGGGAGTAGTCCCGAGAGTGGCTAACGTGGTAATATCCCCCTCTTCTCCCAAGTCCTCCTCAAGAGCCCGTCGGATGGCCTCATCTACAAGTTCCTCTGGTATTTTTTCCAGACGAAAAGGAAAATATTCCATAACCTATCCTTCAGAGGATGATTTTGGTTCAGAAGGAGAGGATTCCCCTTCTTTCCCTTCGTTTCCGCCACTTGATTCTTCCCCCGAAGGACGAGGACCAGGAACACCCCCCAGAGAAACACGATTGAAAATAAAAGAAGCCAAAATCTCCTGATCATCATGACTGAGATAGGTAAACCGCAGAGCACAAAAACGCTTTCGGTAATCATAGGCAACCACCGTCGCATCAGCGTATACATCCCTATCATCAAGCATAAACTGGATATTGGTGATCTGGGTATTGACCGCCAGAGCTTCCTGAGGAAACATCCCCACCAACTCCACAGCCAGGCCCCCAAAACTAATATCCCGAATCACCCCTACAAGGAGCTGAGAATTGATTGGCGAACGAAACTTGATACCAATCCGTTCATTGGGATTGGATGGATCAAGAGAGATACGAACGTACTTCCGTTCTGGGGGTGTCCCTTTGAGCTTCTGATAGAGTTGCATCGTATAGAGAAACAGATCATCTCCACCCACATTACTTTTCACAAACCCCACACACCCGTGTTCAATGGCCTTCGCGGCAATAGACTTGTCAATAGCCACATAAATCAGAAGGGCAAAAATCTTGCGATTCTGCGTCACGGCAAACGCCTTCACCTTTGCTAAAATATCCAGGGCCTGGGCATACTCCTCATGAATCACATCAATAAAGACAAACTCAATACCAGGATAGAGTCTGAGCTTTTCAAGAAGTTGTTCGGCGTTATCCGTATGATAAACCGTCACTCCCCGTGGATAAAAGGTATTGACAAACTGGTTTCGAACATAAAAGGATTGGGTAACAATGAGTATCTCCATAGACCTTCCTTGAGATAAAGTCCTGTTATTGACAAATTCACTATAAGGCAAAGAAATCGAAAATGCAAATTTCTTCTTTTTTTTGACCTGTGAAAAGAATGCACAAAAATATTCTATTGTGAACTTTTTTTATGCAAAATGCACAAAACTTATACTCCTTATCTCTTTACAGGAAATAAACTTAGAAAAAATTTTTTTGAAAAAAATTGCAGTTTTTCCCTGTTCTTTTCGTATTATATGTGGACCGTGAAACAAATATGAACACGGTTACTTTTGTTTTTCGGAGGAAGGATAATGAAGAAAGTATGGTGGAGCAGGTGGTTAGGCTTGCTTCTGGTGGGAATGGTGTTTTCAGGGTGTCAGCTGATGAAGGATGTCTCTGGTCCTGTTTCCTCTTCTTATGAAGATCGGGAAACCCCCATCGTTGCGTTCAATTCTCTTTCCCTGAGTGGAACGACGTTGTCAGTCACAGCCGGCTGGAGTGATAACGACACTGTTGTCAAGGTCTCTCTTCTCATTAAACAGGCCGGCAACACGGTTACCAACATCACCCATGGAATATCCAGTGGAAAACACTATGGAGATGTGCAATTTTCTGCGAATCTCTCAGCTGGTACCTATGAACTCTCTCTTCTTGCTGAGGATAGAAGTGGTAACTTAGGTCTTTCAGCCAAGACAAATATCTCCCTCGCCCTTCAGGATAATATCCGTCCCTCGCTGAATCTTCTTTCCCCAACGAATAACCATATCACAGGGACCTCTCTCGAAATCTCAGGCAGTGCTTCTGATAATAGCGGACTTCTTGCCCTTGTGTATAAGATAGATACCCAGGCCTGGAATTCTCTTCCTCTCAGTGGAACAAGTCAAAATTTCGCCACCAATATTTCTCTTGATGAAGGCACGCATACCCTCCGTATTTACGCCCTCGATATAGCCAGCAATACTTCAGTTACCAACACGGTCACTTTCACCGCTGTTGTGGGAATGCCTTCTGTGGTTATCACCACCCCCTCTGTGGATATTCTCACCAACGTTTCCTCTCTCACCGTACAGGGAACAGCATCAGTTGATGGCGCAAGCATCTCCAAAGTCATCGTTCGCCTCAATGGTGGCTCATGGCAAAATGCCACAGGAACCACTTCCTGGTCGTATATAGTCACCCTCTCTGAAGGAAGTAACGCTATTGAAGTTGCCGCCATTTCTTCTGCTAACAAAACCAATGCTTCTTCACGAATCATCGTAAGAGATACCACACCTCCTTCTGTTTCCGTCACCACCCCAACGGACGGACAGACATGGCTTTCCAGTTCTCTTACCGTAACAGGAAATGCCAGTGATACGCTCTCCGGGGTAAACAAGGTGTACCTTTCCCTTGATGGGGGAGATTTTGTAGAAGCCAGCGGTACCACCTCCTTCTCGCGCACCTTCAGCCTTACAGCTGGTTCTCATACCCTCAAGGTATATGCAAAAGATCACGCAGGTAATTCCTCTTCCACAAACACAATCACTTTCACCGCCGATTTCCAGGGAGGAATCATTGTTCACTTCAAAAATCCCTCTGGATGGACAACGCCTTCTGTGTATTACTGGAATGTCTCCCCTGCCGGCAGTATGCCGACGGTAAGCTGGCCAGGCAAAAGTATGACAGCTGAAAGTGGAAGTTGGTATCGTTTTGTCTTCACCAACGCCACCTCTGTCAATCTTATTTTCAGCCAATCGGGAAGTCCTCAGACGGTAGATCTCTCTTTAACGGCTCCCGGTGAGTACTGGTTTATCACCAATGGTACCAGTGGAGGTAAAATCACTGGAAAATGGTATCTCTGTGATCCCGATGACCCTGTGCCACCAGAGGTAAGCCTTGTTTCCCCATCCGCTGGTAGCCAGGTTACAGGAGAAGTCCTGCTGGTGGCTGCCGCGAGTGATAACACAGGGGTGATCGAATCGGTAAGCTTCTACGTCGATAATGTGCTTCTCCGAACTATCACCTCTTCCCCTTATCAGACCACATGGAATAGTGCCTATAGCACCAATGGTCTACATACCATCAAGGCTTTAGCCATTGACGGTGCCGGTAATAGCAACTGGTCCAGTTCCATCACGGTGACCACCTCAAATACTAACCTGCCTCCTGTCATTCAGTTTTCTGCTGATACCTATGGCATGATTTCCAATTCCTTTGGTTTCAATGCCTCGGCCTCTTTTGACCCCAATGGAACCATCGTATCATACTCCTGGACATTCACAGGGGCAGAATACAGCACACGGAGTGGTGCGGTGGTCTCCAACCGCTACTTCTCTCCGGGAACCTTCCAGGTCGTTCTTACAATAACCGATAACAACGGAGCAAGTAGTACTACCAACTTCACGGTGACAGTAATCACCAATACCCGTACAGGCGATTTCCGTGAAGAAACCATTTACTTCTTGATTACCACCCGTTTCTACGATGGAGATCCTGCCAACAATGTTTACTGCTGGGATGATATGGCTGCAGGCAACTATCCCAATGACCCTGCCTGGAGAGGAGATTTTGAGGGTATCATCCAGAAACTTGACTACATCAAAGCCCTTGGTTTCTCCGCTATCTGGATCACTCCTGTGGTTCAAAACGCCAGTGGTATGGACTATCATGGTTATCATGCCATCAATCACAAAAAGGTGGATTACCGCTACAAGAGTTCTCAGGATGCCACGGCTGAGGATAGCTATCGAAGACTCATTCAGGCTGCCCATGCCAAAGGTATCAAGATCATTCAGGACATCGTCCTCAATCACACGGGTAACTTTGGGGAAGAGAATATTTATCCCATGTTCTACCGTCAGCAGGCCGAACCCTATAGCAATGCCTTCACCAAAGGACCTTATACCAATCGGTTGCCTGCTAATTATGACTCCCTCAGTGCTGGACTTCAGTACAGTGCCAGAATCACAGCCATGAAAGAAGACTGGACAGATGTGGACCAGATCTACCACCACGAGAAAAACCTCGGATGGGAAGATTATACCGTCCAGACCGCCCAGATCGCTGGAGATTGTGTCGACCTTAACACCGAAAATCCTGTGGTGGCTCAGTATCTCAGAGAAGCCTACTACCAGTACATCGACTGGGGGGTGGACGGCTTCCGTATTGACACCGTAAAACATATCTCCCGCCTCACCTTCAACAAGGAGTTTATTCCCCAATTCAAACAAAGAGGGGGAGAAAACTTCTATATCTTTGGAGAGGTTTGTACCCGCTACAGAGGAATATGGAATTTTGAAAAGCCTATTATTTCCACACCTTTCTACACATGGAAAGAATCCAAAACCTACGCCTGGGGAACCCTTGCCCAGAACACAAACTCTACCAAGCAACTCTGGGATGATAACTATGACAGCAGTACCATTGCCCTTCAACCAACAAGTGATAACCACCGTCTCAGGGGACAATATGAGAATGAATACCACACACCAGACTGGTCCCGTCGCTCTGGTCTCGATGTTATCGACTTTCCTATGCACTGGAATTTTGGTCATGCCCGTGATGCCTTCAATTTAGCTGTGGGCACAGACCATTATTATAGTGATGCCACCTGGAATGTGGTGTACGTAGATTCACACGACTATGGTCCTGATATGAACACCCGTTACAACGGCAGTCAGGCAGATTGGGCAGAGAACCTCACGTTGATGTTCACCTTCCGTGGTATACCCTGTATTTACTACGGAACAGAAGTAGAATTTCAAAAGGGAGCACCCTGCGATCTGGGTGCCAGTGGTCCACTTGCCAACACAGGCCGTGCCTATTTTGGCAACTATTTGGAGGGAACTGTCACGGCTTCTGATTACGGGGTTTATACAGCATCCGGAACGGTAGCAAGCACCCTCTCCTACCCGCTTGCCCAGCATATCCGAAGGCTCAACATGATCCGACGGAGAATACCAGCCCTGCAGAAGGGTCAATATTCCACGGCCTATATCTCCGGAGATGGTATGGCATTCAAGAGACGCTTCACCGACCCCGCCCGTGGCATTGATAGTTTCGTCCTTGTGACTATCTCAGGAAGCGCCACCTTCTACAATCTGCCAGGCGGGACCTATCGGGATGCCATCACAGGAGATACCAAGGTAGTAGCCAACGGTGGCTCCCTCACCGCTACCTGTAGTGGTCAGGGAAATGCCCGGATCTATGTTCTCAATGGCCCGGGAAAGATTGGTGAAGATGGCCCGTACCTCAAACCATAATCAAGACGGAGGAAAAAACATGCAAAAGAAAACTCTTATTTTGTTTATCCTTATAGGCCTTGCCCCCTTTATGTGGGGCAAGGTTTCCCGCTTTGAACTTTCTGCAAGCCCTGGACTTGTCCTTTTTGGTGATGCCCTTGGAGGAGGAATCACGGTGTCCCTTGATTATCCTCTCCTCCACCTCTGGAATATATCCTGGCCTGTGAAAACCAGAGCTGTACTTTTTGGGGAGATGAGTGGTGGCACCAATACCTCTTTCTGGAATGCAGGGATGGGAATAGGGATCGCAGGGTATTATACTTTTCCTGACCTTTCTGCCCTCACTTTAGAAGGTGGAATTGATCTCATTCCTGCGGTGTACGGCTTTGGATTCAAGGTAGGTGGAGTGAGTGGTAATCAGATGGGATTTGGGATGATTTTTGCCCCTTATGCGGCCGGGATATACCATTTCACTCCTTCCTGGGGAGGACGAGTAGATCTCTCGTATCACGTCGGTGTCTATGATAGCTTTTTTGGATATATCGTTATTGGTATGGGGGTAGCGTATGCGTTTTAAGAGAATAGCTCTCATTCTTGGCTTTGCCGCCAGTTTTATAAGTGCCTGTACTTCCTTAGGAGAAAAGGGAAAGGAAACTTTTCCGGAACTTGTCACTACTGATACTCAAACACAAACCACCATCCAGATCGTCTCTCCTACCAATCTCCAGTTTTTTGCTTCGTTAAACATCCCTGTCCAGGTAACAGTTTCCACGGTCTCCCATATCGATTCTTTTCTCATCCTGTGGTGTCCTGGAGAAAAAACAACAACCAATCTCATGGGAATGGAGGTAGGAAAAAGTGGAAACGTTACTCTGTCCACCAATCTCTTGATGGCAAACGAAGGAACCTACTACCTCTGGACAAAGGTTATCCTTTCTGGTGGATATAGTGTTCTTTCGCGTCCCATCTTGATTCAAGTGTACACCAATGTGGCTAAAGTCCCTGCTCCCCTCTTTTCTCCTTTGCCAGGAGAATCAGCCAATCCAATCACACTCTCCCTTACCACCACTCTCCCAGAGAGCACTATTTTCTGGACAACCAATAACTGGGTAACCGTTCATTCGGGTAATTCTCCTGTGAGCCTTGTCCTTGGCTTTGGCTCCTACGAAGTCAAAGCCTATGCCACAAAATATGGTTATATACAATCCGATACCATTGCAGGAACCTTTACCATTCGTGTGGCCTCTCCAGAGGCCTCTCCCACCCCTGGTGCTTACACCTCGGCTCAGACCATCAGTTTTTCCTCAGCGACAACGGGAGCTTCTATTTTCTGGACAACCAACAACTGGACTACCTCCTCAACGGGTTCTCTTACCCTCTCCTCAGGATGGTACACGGTCAAGGCCTACGCTACCAAAGACGGGGCTTTTTCCATAACCAACAGCTGGGAGTATAGCATCTCTTCCTCTGGAGTAGCCACTCCCATTTTCACCCCACCCGCAGGAACCTATGAAAGTGCCACCCTCATTACGGCTACCACCACAACAGAGGGAGCAACAATATACCTTTCTACCAACGGTACAACCTGGTTACAGACAAATGAAATCATGTTACCCGAGGGAATCTGGACCCTTTCTGGCTATGCAGAAAAAGACGGACTCAAGTCTTTGACCAACCAGAAAACCTACACTATCAACGAAACGAAGGTGGCCACCCCTCAATTCTTCCCCACTGGTGGAACCTATCCCACCAATATCACAGTAACCATCACCTGTGCCACCCCTGGAGCTTCTCTCTTCTGGAGTACCAATGAGGGAGCAAACTGGCATACTTCATCCTCTCTTCCCCTCACCGCAGGAACCTATACCCTGAAGGCCTATGCCACCAAAACAGGGCTTCTCCCCTCTTTCACCAATACGATTTCCTATACCATAGAAGATACCGAAGCTCCCTCCCCAGGAGGTATTATCCAGGTTTCCAATATCCAGAATTCTTCAGCTGTTGTTTACTGGCCTGCGGCTTCTGACAATTCCACATCTCCTTCCTATCTCAGGTACCTGGTTGCGTACACCACGAATGCCTCTCTCATTGACACGCTCACGGAGGTTACCAATGCTAATCCGGAGGTTTCTGTGATTGGATGGACGGAAAATATGACTTCTACCACTCTCCCAAGCCTCTTTGAAAACACCACCTACTATGTCAATGTCGCCGTGAAAGATAATACAGGTAACACCTCTCTCTATACCAATACCCCTGTGAGCTTCACTACTCTATCTTCCAGTGAACCTAATGCTCTTTTCACTATCATCTTCTCAAACTGGAATGAAAGCCGAACACTGTATCTCCCCGGAGATCACAACAACTGGGATCCCAATTCTGTCACTCTCTCCCACACGGCCGGAGCCACCTCAAAAATAAGCTTCAGCAACACGGTAACCACCACCGTAATTTCCAGGGGTACGTCAACGACGGCTCTTGAATTCAAGGTCATCAATAACCCTAACTGGATTGATCAATGGATTTTCACAAGCTGGACACGGGTAGGGCCCATTACTCTCTACGATAGTGGTAAACAGATTGCCATCACCTGTGATAATAACGATGTGGTCACTGTGCTCTTTGATGTGGGAAATATGAAGATTGTCGCCACAGTAGAGGCAAGGCCATAGAAATGTGCAAAAAACAGCCCCCTTATGGGGGCTGTTTTTTGGAAAAAAGGCTCTTTGCTATTCTCTATTTCATGAACACACATCCAAACGATTGAAAGAAGAATAGCAAAAAATCCCTGCTTTTCTAAAGAAATTCCCCCCTTGACTTTTCTAAAAAATATCTTATAATCAATAAGCACATAGAATAAGTGAGTCCGTCCTTTCTGAAGTACCACGCAAGGGAGGCAATGTGGACATACAGCAACTCAAAGATACCATTTCCCATCTCAAAAAAGAAAAAAATGCCTATATCCTTGCCCATAACTACCAGCTTCCTGAAATACAGGATGTGGCCGATTATGTAGCTGACTCACTTGGAATGGCAAAACACGCCCTCTCTATCCAAAACGATCTCATTGTTGTCTGCGGCGTCTATTTCATGGCGGAAACGGTTTCTATCCTCAATCCTGACAAACGAATCATTATTCCCGATACGAATGCAGGTTGTCCACTCGCCAATTTTGCCCCTGTCGAGGAAGTACGCCGATGGAGAAAACAATACCCTGACTACACCTTTGTCGCCTATGTCAACTCAAGCGCAGAGGTAAAAGCAGAAGTCGACATCTGTTGTACCTCAGCCAATGCTATAGATATCGTTCGACGTGTTCCCAATAACAAGATCGTTTTTCTTCCTGACAAAAACCTTGGTCGCTACGTGCAAAAACATGTTCCAGAAAAAGAAATTGTCCTATGGCCGGGCTTTTGTGTCGTACACGAAACCGCAGACCTTGAAGCCATTCTGAGAACAAAAGAAGCTCATCCCCGCGCCCTCACCATGGCTCATCCCGAATGTCCAGAAGAAATTCAGGAGATCGCTGATGGCATCTGCAGCACAGGCCAGATGATGGATTTTGTCGCCAAACACCCCGAAACAAGAGAATTCATCATTGTTACCGAATGGGGGATGGTTTATGCCCTGCAAAAAAAGTTCCCAGACCGGCTATTTCTCGAACCATCCCACCGAATGGAATGTAAGAACATGAAACGTATCACCCTGCAGAAACTCCATGATGCCCTGGTGGAAGAAAAGTTTATTGTCAAAGTGGCTGATGACATCAGAGAAAAAGCCCGCCAGAGTATTGACAAAATGCTTGCCTGAGAAGAGAAAATATGCTACAATAGTAGAGAAGATATATGGGAGGTATGTATGCCATTTGTGGTAACCCTCGATGATGCCCAGAAGGGTGTCAAGTTTCCTACCAAAGAAGATGCTATAGAAGCCATGTGGGAACTCTACAAAGACAAAATGAGTCGTGCTGATTTTGAAAAAATGATTGAGTCCCACATCAAAGAGGTGTAAGGTTGTTGTGAAACTTCTCGTTGTCAGTGATGTGGTTAATCAAAAGCTCTATAGCCCTCTCGTCACTAACGTCGCAGGAGATGTGGATTTGATTGTGTCGTGCGGGGATCTTCCCATGTACTATCTTGATTATCTTGTCTCGACCATCAACAAGCCCCTTCTGTATGTCTGCGGCAATCATGATCACTACACAAGAAAAAAAAAGTGGTGTGAAACCCTCAATGAAGTCAATGATTTTAAGTATCATCAACTCAACTATCAGAAAAAATGTTTTTTTGGCGGTGTAAATATTGATATGAAAGTCATAGAAAAAAACAAAGTCCTTTTCGCCGGTTTAGAAGGTTCTTACCTTTACAACTACGGGGAACACCAGTACAATGAGAAACAGATGTGGAATAGAATCCTTCTCATGTCCCCTTCTCTTTTCTATAACAGAATGATATATCACCGCTACGTTGACGTGGTAATCAGCCACGCCCCTCCGTATGGGATTCATGACGGAAAAGATCTTCCCCACAGAGGGTTTGAGGCGTTTCTTTCCTTCATCAAGACGTTCAAGCCCAAGGTATGGCTCCACGGACACACGCATCTCTACGACCGCAATGCCTCACGAGTAGCCAAAGTAAACGGCACCTATGTGATTAACGCCTACGATTACCAGATTATTGACCTCAACACTTATCTCCAGGAGAAGCCATGAGTCAAATAAACCTCTACAACAAAGCCCGATGGGATTTTGAGAAGGCAAAAAACAAGGCTTTTTTCTCCAGGCTGATGAAAAAACTCTTCTCCCAGAATGATGAACTCCTCCGCTTTGACGAAGTGAAACACCTCCTTGCCCCCCACGGTATGGCCTATAGAGGGGTCAAGAGTATTCCCCTTGACAAGATCGTGGGATCCGAAGGGCGTTATCAGGATTTTGATACCAATTTTCTCCCTCTTCACGAGCATAACCGTCAACGATGGGAAAACATTGACCTTGCCCATCTCAAGGAGATCACCCTCCCCCCGATCAAGGTTTACAAGGTGGGTGATTTCTACTTTGTCCGGGATGGAAACCACCGGGTTTCTGTAGCAAGACAGCTCGGCATGGAATTTATCGACGCAGAGATTACCGAACTCTTTGTCAAGGTACCCCTCCAATCAGAAAAACTTGACCAGAAAAGCCTCCTCATTGCAGAAGGCTATAGATTCTTTTTAGAGAAAACCCACATCGACAAGGTCCTTCCTCACATCTCCTTCTCTCTCACCAACCCCTGGGGATACTATCGCTTAGTAGAACATATCAATACCTACAAATATCTTCTTGAAGAAAGGCTCAAGAAATCCCTCTCCATTGAAGAGGCCTCAAAAGAGTGGTTTTTCAATCTCTACAAACCCGTCACTGATCTCATTCTCTCCAACAAAATCCTCAAGCATTTTCCCGGTCGAACAGCCGGTGATCTCTATATCTGGATTATGGACCATTGGCATTATCTCAAAGAACGTTATGGCCCCATCGACCTCATTACAGCTATGGAAGACTACACCAAACGGTTCGGGAAAAGGTCCTGGTGGCAAAAACTTGTTCGTTTCTTCAGCGGGCATCAAAAAGGAGAAAAAGAGAATGAAACTCAAAAAGATTCTGATAGTCGCTCAGAGTAGTCGACCACAGGTCGCCGAAGCCCTCACTACTCTCACTCACGAACTCTCCAGACGAGAAATAGAGTTTTGTGTGGTGGAACCAGCATGGTACAAACTCAAGAATGCCGAAGTGATCTCTGATTTTGACATCCATTACCGTCATGAGGACTATCAGGCTATCTTTGTCATAGGTGGAGATGGAACCTTTCTCTACGCCGCCAGAACCTTTGGGATCTTTGGTATTCCCCTTGTTGGTATCAATGCGGGAAAACTTGGATTTCTCATGAGTGTTTCTCCTCAGGAGTGTGGAAGTCTCATCGATGGGATTGAAAATGAGTCCATTCCCCTCTGCGAACGTTTTCTTCTGGATGTGTGTATCACACGAGACAACCGCACCCACCGTCTTGCCCCCTTCTTGAACGATGCGGTGATTGCCAGGGGTACCCTTTCCCGTATGATTCCCATTGAGGTCTTCATCGAAAATGAACTCTTCTCCCATTACTCGGCCGATGGGCTTATTATCTCCACTCCCACAGGATCAACAGCCTACAACCTCTCAGCCGGGGGTCCCATTCTCTCCCCTACTCTTCCCGCCATCGTCATCACCCCTATCTGTGCCCATACTCTTGCCGTTCGCCCTTTTGTGACAGATGCCCATCATCATATCAAGGTGCGTATCAATGGAGACCCACAGGAAAGTGCTCTCACGATCGATGGACAGGAAAATTTTCACCTTCAGGAAGGGGATGAGATCCACGTCCAGCTCAGTGAGAAAAAACTCACCGTCTATGAACCCCATAAACATCAATTCTATCAACTTCTCAGAAAAAAATTAAGGTGGCAGGTATGATACAGAGGCTTGCGATACGAAATTACGCTATTATAGATCATCTTGAGGTAGAATTTCCTGATGGTTTCATTGCCTTCACAGGAGAAACAGGGGCTGGAAAGTCCATTATTCTCGGCGCGCTTGGCCTTCTCACAGGAGAAAGGGCAGATACTTCTGTGATCCGCACCGGGAGTGAACGGGCTATTGTAGAAGGTGAATTCATACTCAAAGAACCTGCTCTCAAAGACATCCTCAAAAATTTAGAAATAGATACCTCAGACACCCTTCTCATCAGACGAGAGATTGTCTCCGATGGTCGTGGTCGTGTCTTTATCAATGGGCTTCAAGAACCCCTTTCCAAACTCGAAGCAATTGGGGAGTATTTAGTAGATTTTCACGGTCAACACGATCACCAGCTTCTTCTTCAACAAAAGGTTCACCTCGACATGTTAGATAGATACGGCAATCTCTTCGAAGAAAGAGAAGAGGTAAAAAACCTCTACCAGAAATTCACCAGTCTCTTGGCCACGCTTGCCGATCTTCAACAGGATGAAAGTCGCTTAGAACAGGAAAAAATCTTCTGGGAAACCGCTGTAGAGGACATTGCCGGGGCAAAGCTCTACCCCGAAGAGGAAAACGAACTCACAGAAGAGGTGAAACGTCTGGAAAATGGGGAGAAAATAGCGGAAGCCTTTTCCCTTGCCCATCAGGTACTCTACGAACAGGATGGATCAGTCCTCTCCAAGCTTCAAAAAATTCTCCATCCCTTAGCGGATATTGCCGGCATGGATAAAACCTACCAGGAGATATATGAGATTCTGGATACCGTTTTCACCCAGACGCAGGAGGCAGCCAGCCTCATCAGAGAAGCCCGTGATACCATCGATTTTGATCCCGAGAAGATGAATAGTCTCATCGAAAGGTTAGAAACCATCAAAGACCTCAAGAGAAAATACAAGAAAAACACCGTCCAGGAACTCTTGGACTACCTCACAGAATGTCAGGACAGACTTCGCCGCTTCTCCAACCGGGCAGAAGAAATCGCCTCCATCCAGAAAGAAATCGAAGAAACCCAGCGTCTCTATAGCGAAAAAGCCCTTGCCCTTTCCAAAAAAAGACAGGAAGTGGCTACAAACCTTGCCAAACACATCGGGGAGGAACTTGCCACCTTAGGAATGGACAAGGCGACCTTCATCGTGGATATCAAGTACGTGCGTGATGAGAATTCCCCTCTCAGGATTCAGGATGTTCCCATCAAGATCTCTGAGAGTGGTATCGATCGCGTCGAGTTCTTCATGACAACCAATCCCGGCGAAGAACCAAAGCCCCTGCGAAAGATAGCTTCTGGTGGGGAGATCTCCCGTGTCATGCTTGCCCTCAAAAGCATTTTCTCCCGTTCTGATGTGGTTGAAACCCTCATTTTTGACGAAATTGATGTGGGAATAGGCGGCCTTACGGCCAATCAGGTGGCTACCAAGATGCGACAGATAGCCTCTCACAAACAGCTTTTGGTGATTACCCACCTTCCCCAGATAGCTTCTGCCGCCACCACCCACTTCAAGGTTCTCAAAGAAGTGGTGGACAACAAAACCTATACCAGACTCATCCCTCTCGGCCCTGAGGAACGGATACCCGAAATTGCCCGTATGTTAGGAGGAGAGGATGAAAGCGCCAAGGCTCACGCTCAAGAAATGATAAAGAGGTGGTTATGAAAGAACACAAGCCCATTCCCGTCACAGCCCTGATTCTTCTCTTCCTTGTTCTCTGTGCAGCTGCTTTTCTGATACTTAGCTACTGGCAAACAAACCTCAAAAAGAACATAGTTGATCTTCAAAAAGCTATTCAGTCCCTCACCAATGAGTTTCCGCTGGCTGAGATAAGTCTCTCCCAGACTTCACCGGAGATAGGAGGACAGGTTATTTTCTATAGTCCTTCTGGAATTCCCCTTCAAAGTGAGGCCTTTGAAATGGGGGGAACAGATCTCTATCTTGAGTTTCGTCTCCTCTCCTGGACATACGAAACCAATCGCTTTGTTTTTGGTTACCCCCTTCGCCTCTACAGTGACCAGGTCGCTCCTTCGGAGGGGATTGAGGTATTTGATACCTTTACTAACGCTCTCGCTACTGGTGGAGATGCAGAGAGACTGGCTTTGCTTCTCCTCACCTCTCCCCTTCCTGAAAAAATCACTATCTCCCAGACCCAAACCATAGCTGTCCACCAGTACCCCGGAAAAGCCTGGCAACCTGTACGCTATCTCGTTCTCTATCGTCAAAATGGCACGATAGAACTCAGGGAAAAGTAAGATGGAAACCTTTCAGCTTCTTTTCCCTCTTGTGCATGGACTGGCCAAGATATTCTCCTTTCTTTTTTTCACTCCCTGGGGGTGGGCAATACTGGGGTTTCTTTTTCTTCTTCTCCTTTTCAAACAGGGAATAAGTGGAGACGGATCCTGGAGGTGGTCGGTGTTTCTTTTCAACCTTTCGGAAAAAACCACTCTTTTTTTTCTTTCTCTTCCTCAATTTTTGATGGGGTTTCTATTTCTTTTTCTGTTAGCCTTTTTTGAAAAAGATATTCACATACTCTCTGAAAACCTGAGACTCAACAGGGAAAAAGAACTCCTCACCCAAACCCTCAAAAACCTCCATTTTGAGGGAAAGCTTCTGGATATCTCGGTAGAAACAACTACCAATGGCTACACCCTCACTCTCTTTTATTACACCCATAGCCCCTGGCAAAATAAGCCCCTGCTTCGCCACAGAGAGACCTTTTTCACTCCAGAAAAAAGGATTTATGTAGATTTTGGGGTATGCAATTTTGAGTACAGCGTGGTAGCTGAGGGGAGTGCTTATAATCTTGCCTTTCCTGCCCGGATCTATACAGAGACCATCCCTCCCGAAAAAGGATATTCCCTTTTTTCAGGGGAGAAAGGGCTTCTCTGGGGGTTTGACATCCCGGAAGAGGACCTGGTGGGTATTGATGGGAAAAACTTCCATCTCATGGGACAACGCATTGTAGAAGCCATCACCAATAGCGCAGCTGCCAAAAAATTAGGTATCCGCACGTTTTACGGCCAGGCTATAGCCATTGATCTTGTCCCCGGTCGCACCTACCAGTTTGTTTCCACCGGTACCGGCGGCGTAAAACTTTTGATTACGTTTCCAACAGGAGACCTGAAAGAGAGAGAAAAGGATAAAGAAGTTACCCCTGGCTCAAAAGATTTTTGTCAACTGTAGTATACAGGGAACATTTTAGATAAACAAGTTTTTTCTGGGGAAAGTACCCTTTTTAGGCCATAAAACAGGGCAATAAGTACGTACCATCCCTATGTTTTATATCACATCCTGCCAGTAGACACCATCGATAGCCTCATCACGATTATAGTAGTAATGCAAACGCACAGCAAGAACATTGGTTGCCCCTTCTCTTTTCCATACCCCCACATCCATTCTCTGGTTTATGGTTCGCATCAGCCGTTCTGCCCTTGAGGTTGTTCCTGGCAAACCATCTTCACTGTCACAGGCGAACATGTCTTTTTGAGCACGAAGAAGATAATAAAAACAATGTTTGCGCCCTTTTTCGTGAAATAAGTCAAGAAGATTCTGAATATGCTGTCTGCGCTCGCTTTGATAACCAAGTCTTGTTTGCCAGTCATTTTTGTACCCCAAGAAACAGGCTTTCCCTGTTTCAGCGACAATATTTGTCCACTCAGAAGAACGATATCTCACTCTATCAAGACGAAGAAAATACTTCAATTGATAACTTACATGCCACAAACATCGTTGAAAAACGATACCGGGATGTTTGCCCTGGTTAATCCCTGTATCTCCATCGACAACAAGAAAAAACCGAGAAAAAGAGTGTTTTTCTTGAATGGGCTTAAGAAGTTTGTCCCAACCTGCATGGTAATTATCCACAAGAAGGCCTGCTATTCTTGTATTTTTTCCTGTCAATGGGGAGGCTTGTTGCCTCTCCTGCAAAAGAATTTTAGCTTCTTCTCCTTTTTTCTTGCCCTGAACAGGAATACCCGTCCCATCGGCTTCTCCACAGGGTTTTTCTTTTTCTGAGATACTGAAATGTATCTTTCTCCCAATATTTTGAAGGTTTTTCCAGAGGGTGCTAAGACCTATTTTATACCCTGTGAAGGAAAGAATACGAGCGGCCACTCGATAGGTGGTAAGAGCCCCGGCTAAAGCCACTCTGTAGATATCTTTCAGGATTTGCCTTTTTCGCTTTTCTACACCAAGAAGAGATCTTGTGAGAAAAAGTTTTCTTCCACACTTTTTGCATTGAATTTGGAGCTGAGGAAGAGTGATCTTTCCAAAGGGCATCAGAACAAAAACAGTGTTTTTTCCATGCTTTGTTTTCCATATGAAGTGATGTTTTTCTCCGCATGTACAGGTGATACGACCTTCTTTTATTTCTTTTTCTGCCACTTCTACAGAAATCTGATGAACAAATGACTCAAACACTCCTTTGATGGCCTGGAGAAAAACCACCACTAACGTCTCAAGTTTTGTGTCAGGGTAGTCGATAGTCAAAGTGAAGGTGAATTCTTTACGCATGGGTTCCTCCTTGTGTCCTATTATCGGCCAGGGAGGAACTTTTTTTTGCTTTTCCTCATCTTCCCACTGCAGGTCTCCTGAAAAAAACGTTACCAAACTTTTGCCATAGCCATGCTTTCAGAAAAGACTTGGGAATTTTCCCTCTCTTGGTTTTCCTATGGCGAGGGAGACTCCTCTCTCTGTACCTGATGGCGATAGTTTACCTCCAGCTGGTGAAGATGCTGTACATAGGAAACATCAATCCCACTGCGATAAAGATAAACGGTGTTATTATGAAAAAGAGGATCAGAAAGGTCTGTGAGAGAGGAAGCCCTGACAAAATCAGGTGTACCCGGTATAGGTGAATAATAGGCCAACATGGGCATCCCCCCTGAGGCAAAAATAAACTGCATGGTTTTTTCCACCGAGGAAAGGGACTGTCCAGGGACATTCACCAGGGTATATACCCTGATATGACGGCGAGAAAAACCCACCTTATACAAAATCTCCATAGCCCTCAAAAACTCTTCTCGTTTAGCCTTTTGCTGATGGGTTTGATGAAATTCCTCCTCCGAAGACTCAAGGGAAAGTCTCACATCCTCAAAACCCGCCTTTTTCATAAGCTTTGCCACATCTTCCGTGAGAAAACGAATATGAAGCCCATTTGGCGTATGAAAAACAGGGGTATAGCCTTTTTCAAGAACATGATGCAAAAGGATTTTTAGCCTTTTTTCCGGCTGAAACAAAAGGGCATCATCATAAAAGGCAAAATGCCTGACCCCCTTTTCGTTATACAGCCAATCAAAAGCCCGAAGAGTCCTTGCTATATCCAAAGGCTCAAAAGACAAAAGCCTGTGGCTGGCACAATACTCACATCGAAACACACACCCTAAAGACAAAAGAAGGGGGGCATAGCCATACTCCCGGGCTATAGAGTAATCGGGAACTACCTTCTCTCCCCTGAGAGAAACACCCAAAAGCTGCGACAAAACATTCGCTACCTTTGCAGGTTGCTGAAAGGGAACGACCACATCAGCCCCCTGCAAAGCGGCATGATCGGGCAAAAGAGAAGCATATATCCCCCCAACCACTACCATAGCTGAGGGAAAGACATCCCGCAAAAGCCGAATGGTATACGAAAGCCCTGTATACCAGTACGTCATACCACTCGAAACAAAAATCCAATCGGGTTGCCAATCAAGCCCCTTCAACTTCTGATACAAGATTTCCTCTGGCATACCATACCTTTTCCATCGACGGGGAATATCTGAAAGAACCTCAGGCACAGCAGTAACCTGCTGATAAAAATGCCCTGTTCCATCCGCTTTAGACTTGAGACCAAGCTCTGGGATATTTCTTTGCAAAATATTGACATAGGCAATATCAGCCACGGGACGAAGGATATCGGCAAGCATCCAGAGACCTACAGGTTTGGCAAAATGATCGTACGCCGCAAAATCCTCAATATAAGGATACACAAGAAGAATCCTTGGCCTACCCATGAAAAACCCGTCGATAAAAGAACCGTCCCTCCCGCCACTCCCCAATAGCAAGAAGAGTATCCCTGAAAACCACCTGATACATTCCATTTTTCGCAGGAGGCAATACAAAAGAACCCTCTTCTAATTTTCTCCCCTGAGTAACCCAGAGAGGATTTTTTATTTCAAGTACGGGAAACAAAAGAAGTCGTCTCATAGGCAAAAGAAAAGAGGTCCAGTTTTCCCCTGAGAGGGTCTCAAGAGAAACCGTGTCTGCAAGTCCAATACCTAAGGTTTCCGTCCGTACAAGGCGAAGTACATGACCATAGCACCCTAAAACCTCTCCCATATCTCTGGCCAAACTTCGAATATAGGTTCCCGAAGAACAGCGTACTCTGGTATGTACCACCCTTGCCTTCCCATCATAGTCTAAAAGAATATGTTCAAAAATATCCACTTGGCGAGGCTGAAGTTCTACATGCTCCCCGTTTCTTGCTCGCTCATAGGCCCGTTTCCCCTCCACCTTCAAGGCCGAATAACGAGGAGGTACCTGCACGATTCTTCCCTGAAAACGGGCTACGACAGATTCTACCTCTTTTTGAGAAGGCACCATATCAGATGTGGCTATTACCTTGCCTGTACTGTCATCGGTATCTGTAGCCACACCAAACTGAATCCAGACCTCATATACCTTGTCATGTTCCAGAAGGAAAGGAAAAAGTTTTGTGGCTTCCCCAATCAAGAGAAGAAGGACCCCTTCCGCCATAGGATCAAGGGTACCTGCGTGACCTATTTTACTTTTCTTCAACACAGGTATCCTTTTCTGAAGCATGCGAATCATATCGTAGGAAGAAGGCCCAGAAGGTTTACAAAGAGGGAGTACACCGTCCATCAGTTTGCAACCTGCACCTCTATGGTCTCGCTCTGAAACTTTCCCTCTATATCATACACAGAGACCGAAATCTTATAAAACCCGTTGGGAACAGTTGTCGTATCCCACTCCGAGGTATAAGGACCAGGGGCATTAATCACCGCATGAGGGCTATCATTGATACGTATCTCCACTCGATCTACTACCATCGTCGAGGGGGGAGCAACCGAAATAATCACCACCCCACGAAGTGTTTCTCCATCCTTGGGAGAAAGAATAAGCCTCTCCTCCTGCGTAGCCGTACAGGAGAAAAGCCCCAAAACCACCAAAAGAAATACCTTTTTCATCACTTACTCCTCTAATTTATTATAACACAAAACCCTTTCCCTTGCAAATGCCTTCTTCGTATTCAGCCTCTGCCTCCCTCCAAACAAGACCTCTCCCAAATAAGGCTCACCCAATCCTTTCTCTGAGTTTCTGAATCTCCTCCTGATTTTCCCTACTGAGTTGAGAGAGTGTGGCTGATTCATCAACCAGCCTGAGGAAATGACTTCTCAACGAACTCGCCTCCTCATAGACCTTCTGGGCAACAGAACTGGCTATCTTTGTCTGCTCAAGGGTATTTTTCAGTTCCCTTTCCATCTTCTCTGTGGCATCTTTCACCTGATTCCCAAAAGTCGAAAAATCCACCAGAAATTCGTTGATGGTTTGCGTATTGTTTGCCACCATCTGGAGATTCTCAAAGGTTTCCTTGAGTTCCACCTGGGTTTCCTGAACCTCACTCTGCACTGTTTTGAAAAATCCCACCGTTTCCTTCATGGAATCCTCAACAATTCCTATGCTTTTTTGAATATTGCTTAAAAACTCCCCTACCTCCATACTCCTTTGTTTTGCATTCTGGGCCAAACGCCTGATCTCCTCGGCCACGATACGGAAGCCCTTGCCTTCTCCCCCGGAATGACTGGCCTCAATAGAGGCATTGAGCCCAAGCATATGAGTTTTTTCTGCTATCTCACTGATGAGGGTATTGATCTCAAAAAGCCTCTCAAGCATACCCACCATAGCAGTAATCTGAGAAGAAAGCCCCTTCAGGCTTCCATCTACCTGATCCATCGTCCGAAAGACCCTGACAAGAACATGTTCTCTCTCTTCGGCGGTACTGGCACTTTGCTGAACAAGATGAATGGTCTTTGAGACGACGTTCATGCCCTCACCTAATTTAGACAAGTGGGTCTGAATCGATCTCCCCGCCTCCTGCTGGATACCCAGTACTTCTTCTTCCCTGGAGGCATTGGAAACAAGAATACCCGAGAGGGTCTGCATATTTTTGGCCATTTCAGAGAAAAATTTTTCAAGATCCTGCGCCGTACTATGCAAGAGCTGTGAAGATTGAGAAAGCCTTCCACTGATGCTCTCAATATCCTTTTGCGTTTGAGTGAGAGCCTCTGTGGTTCTTTGATAACTCTTTTGAATATGTTCACTTAAGTGAACCCCTTCCTCAAGGAGGGTCTGTTGAAGCACAACCATACGCCTCACAAAATATCCCCCCACCACCACCAGCAAAAAACAGGTAGCCAAAGACTGAATCGCAAGAAGCGTGACTTTGTACCCATCCAAAGGCAAAGCATCCAGAACATACAAAACCCCAATAGCCATAACCACAAGAAGGGTGAGTATATCTATCTGACGCTTACTAACACTGATAAGCCCTCCCACCACAAGCAAAAAAAGCCCAAGGGTGGCAAAGACGTACGTCTCATACACATTCTGGTACTGGTCAAACTTGATGGCAAGAAACATCACCACAAAAAGCGTATAGAGAAATAACCCCACCGATACTGAATACCTTCCCATTCGCATCAAAAAGAGAACCACCCCACAACTGAGAACCAGAAGCGCTATAGCCCCTCCTGCTGCCACCGCCCCCGTCAGAAACATCACTAATGCCAGGAGTATACTAAAAGACCCAACCACACCCACCACTGGCGCCATAATCTGGGCTTTGCGATAAATCTTCACATCGCCATTTTTATATCGATCCGTAAAATACGCACTCCACACACCCATACCGCCCTCCTTTTTTACCCTGATATATTATAGCATATTTCTGAGAAAAAGCAACCCAAAAAGAATACAAGGAACACATTCCCCATATTGAAAACTTGACTTTTCTTCAATCAAAGGATATACTATTTTCCAGAAGGTTCTGATAGGCAGGGTGCAAAGGGGGATAAGATGCGAATCCTTTTTCTTCTCCTCTTCTTCTCCCCTCTCTGGGGAGCATGGGTTTCTCAAACCGCCATCGTGAAAGAAATTATAGACGGGGATACAATCAAAGTCAGTCTCTCAAAAAACACCCTCACCACCGTACGACTCCTCTATGTCGATTGTTTTGAAACATCTCGGGGCGGAAAAATGACCTCCGATATCAAAAAATTACGCACTTCTGGATATACCGTGAGTGAAAAAGCCCTTCTTTCCAGAGGCTTAGAAGCGAAAAGGTGGCTTATCACCAGACTTCCCCCACAAACCACAGTACGTCTCGAATGGGACAATGCAAAGCCAAACGATCGGTATGGGAGACTTTTAGCCCTTGTCTATACCCTTTCTCCGGAGAGTTGTATCAACGAAGAACTCATCCTCACAGGACTTGCCCGTCCTTACTTTGTCGGGAAAACGCCGGAAAACCACAGAAAACGGATAGAAAATGCCTATAACCAGGCTATAATTACAGGAAAGTGGCAATGGCTCGAAAAGACCAGGAAGTAAGAGATATGGCAAAAACTCGTTTAGAAGCCCTTGGTTTTGATCCTGTGGAATTTGCCTCTGCCCTTTTTGAACATAGTGACCTTGCCATCTTTTTGGTCCGTGTGCATGGTCCAAAAGATTTCACCTATAGTGGACTCAATCCCACCCATGAGAGACTCACCGGCCTGAGAAGCGAAACCATCAAAGACAAACATCCTCATGATTTTCTTCCACCAGACCTCGCTGATACCATCGTCGCTCACTATGAAGAGTGCCGACAAAAAAGGGGTACCATCTGGTACGAAGAAACTATCCCCTTTGAAGGCAAAGACACCTTCTGGATTACAAGACTCATCCCCCTTTTCGACGAAAAGGGAAACGTTTCCCGTATCATTGGGGCTTCGATCGACATCAATGAACAAAAATCCATGGCAGAAGAGCTTCTTCAACTGGTGGAGTTCAATCAAACCATCATCTCCATCTCTCAGATGGGACTTCTCATCTTTGACAAAAGTGGCCACTGCATCTCTCTCAACGAATCCGCTCAGGCTATTTTTGGTATCACCAATCGTGAGGAATTTTTCTCTCACCATTTTCAGGATTTTCATCCCCTTCATGCCACACGATGGGATGAACTCTGGACAAAGAAGCACTTTTTTCCAGAAGTCCATTTCCAGAACGCCCAAGGAGAAGAAAAATGGATCATTCTCCAGAGTTTTCCCTACCACCACGGGAAAAAAGATCTTCTTATTGTCAGTGCTACAGATATTACCGAAATCAAGCGCCAGCAAGAGGAACTTGAGGAAAAAAACAGGCTTATTATGTCCCTTCTTCGTCACCTTCCCAATCCTGTGGCCTCTTTCCGTGAAGACAAAAGTCTCTGTTTCCATAACGAACAATTTGCTCAGGAGTTTTCCTTTCTCCATCCGGAAAATGGAATCACCACGATTGATGACGTACAAGAAGCCCTCTCCATTCCAAAGGACCATGTGTATCCCTTTCGAAAGGGCCATGAAATCCTTGAGGTCACCATCAAAAACCACAAAAGGTCAAAACACTATCTTCTTGAACAGTATCGAATTGGAGAAAGCGACACTGCCTCCTGTCGAATCCTCTGGAGTTTTTCCAATATCACTTCCCAGAAGGATCTCATCCGAAAACTGGAGAAAGAACTCCACCGGGATTTTCTCACAGGGCTTTACAACCGACGCGGTATGGAGGAGATTCTCCCGACCGAATGGAAAAGATCCCAGCGGGACAAACTCCCTGTTTCTCTTTTGATGCTTGATATTGACTTTTTCAAAAACTATAACGACTCTCTGGGTCATGCCAAAGGAGACTTGTGTCTAAAAGAGGTCGCCTCTGTGCTCAAGGAGTCCTGCTATCGACCCGGGGATTTCATCTTCCGTTATGGGGGGGAAGAGTTTTTGATTCTTCTCACCAATACCTCTATAGAAGGAGCCTTTCTTGTCGCCAAACGCATCCAGGAAAACTTGGCCAAAAAAGCTATTCCCCATCCAGCTTCGCTTGTTTCCTCTTCTGTCACGGTAAGTATAGGGATTGTCTCCCCTTCTCCCATCGAAGTTTCCTGGCAAAACGCCATTCAACTCGCTGATCAGGCGCTCTATCAGGCCAAAAAAACAGGAAGAAACCGAATTACACGAATTGCCTGAAAAGGAAAGAATAAATATCATACAGTTTTAGTGAAACACTGTACCATACCAAGGTGTCGTTCTACACACATACAGAATGGTTATCTTCACACAAACACTGAATACTTGTTCAACCATCTTTTTTCTCAGTTTTAGGTTCTTTTTGTTACCCATCTTCCTTTTTTCCACGAAGCGCTCATTTTCAGTTGAAAGTTAAAAGTTCATAAAGTTTATAAAGTTGAGCATAAAACGCCTCTGCTCTCGCATGTGCCTCGGATGGAAGTTCGGCCGCTTTTGCGGGCCATGGGAGGATGTTTCTCTTGGGAGGGAAAGTCCTTCCTCCGTGGGCGACCTCAACTCGTCCTCCTGACTTCGGAAGAAGCACTTCCGTGCGGGACAAAAGGGGCTCCGCCCCTTTTGAAATCCCCGCCCCGCCCCTGCGGCGGTTTCTGTAGCATTCCATCCACCGTCTCACCTTGCTGGCTTGGAGAAAAACCTGTAGCCTCGCTCTCTTCTGTAGCCGCCCGGGGACAGACCTCCCTGTCTGACCCCGGGCTTCCTCGCCACCTCCTGTGGCGACACCGGCAGGAGAATGGAGCTTTCTCCCACCAGCCCGCAGGGCTTCTCCTCCTATCGGGGCTTCTATGACGGCGCACCGCAGGCAGGGACGGGGTGAGACCTTCTCACACCTCACACCGCAGGCAGGGGCGGGGTGGGGCTATGGCGATGTTTCAGCAAGAAGGGTGTTGTGGGGAGATAGAAGAACCAAGGCTATCACCATATTTCAGCTAACGAAACCTTCTCAGATTATTGGAGGGGATGCAAAACAATCGGCTATTACCTTATTTCCGCTAAATACTCCATTGGTTAAACGTTTAACCAGTCTCTAAACAGAATAGAGCCTCATGGCTATTACCACATTTCAGCTAAGGTCATGCAAACGTGGGCTAATGGCTATTACCATGTTTCAGCAAAATAGCCGTTGGGTTAAAAGTTTAACCGATCTCTACACAGAATAGAACCCTGTGCCTATCACCCTGTTTCAGCCAAGGTTATGCAAACGTGAGCGAGTAGCTATTACCATGTTTCGGCAAAAACCTCCACTTCTGGCTGAAACATAGTGATAGCCATGTCTTGCCGCCATGTTTTCAAGACAAACTTTTCCCCATTCGCGTATCATAAGAGCAAGTTTCTGGGTTGTTTCCCCTCTTTGTCAAATATGGAGATAGGTATTCAGTTTCATATGTGGAACGACACACTGTGCCATACCAGGGGGACGACAAAAACACGAAAAATTGCTTTTTTCCTCATTTTCCCTTATACTATTCCGATATTTTTGAGAGGAGAAAGCATCATGCACTCAAAGGCCCGTCTTTTTTTGATAATCCTGACCGTTTTTGTGCCCCTAGCAGGCATTGCCAAAGTTTCTCTGATAACCAATCGTAGTGGTCAGGAATGGACATTCGCAGCAAAAAATGAGTACGCCTGTCCTGTCCAGGTACTTTTGCGATACACCAATCAAAATGGCAATGAAGAAATCATTCATCATGTTATCCCTGCCTATTCCGAGCAGATAGTCCTTGTCCTCAGCAACAAAAACCTCCCCACGTTTCGCTTTGCCTATGAACTTGGTGATCCTTTCTTAGAACCCGAAGATGTAGAATACTGGCTTCCTCTTGCACCTGGTCAGGTGGTACGGGTGACACAGGGATACAAAACCCGTTTCTCCCACAAAGGCAAAAATGCCTATAGTATTGATTTTGCCCTGGCTATTGGGACACCAGTGTATGCAGCCCGTGACGGGGTTGTGGTGCTTGTCAAGGATAGCAGTCGATGGGGCGGAAATCGCAAAGCCTATCGAGGGCTTGCCAACTATATTGTGATTTATCACAATGATGGAACATTTGCCCACTATGTTCATCTCAAATACAAAGGTTCTGTCGTCAAACCAGGGGATCGCGTCTCAGCCGGACAGCTCATTGGTTACAGTGGAAACACGGGATGGACAAAGGGCCCCCATCTCCATTTCATGGTAACACGAACAGGGTACATGGATCGTTTTTCCATCCCGACAAAATTTTACTCTGCAACTGGACCTCTCACCAATCTGATGGCCAAACATTTTTATGCTGTTGAACATCCGTCTGTCAATATAGCCGTTCTCCCCCAGACCAACACCAACTCTCTTGCTCTTGATGCCATGGGTGAAGATGAGGGAGATGTAGGTGCCCCGTAATCTGGCCATTTTTTTCCTTTTCTGGCTGTGGTGCCTCCCTCTTTTTGGACTTGCCTATAGCAATCTTTTAGGAGAAGTCAGTCCTCACCGTTTGAACCTGACAAGAGAGTATATGAAAGACCATTATGGCATTGATTCATACCTTCTCATCAACCCTCAGATGATAGTGATTCACTATACGGTTACCCCGGATCTCCCCTCTACCCTCAAGATATTTCTCCCCGACGAACTTCCAGCGGGGTCTCGACCAGAACTCTCTCCTTATGGGAGAGTGAATATCGGGGTACATTTTCTTGTAGATAAAGAGGGTAGTATTTACGCTTTTCTTCCCCTGTGGATGGCAGGCCGACATACCATCGGTTTTAACCACACGGCCATTGGTATAGAAAACATAGCCAAAAATAGCCGGGATCTCACAGAGGCTCAACTTGAAGCCAATGCAAAACTTGTAAAAGAACTGGTGGACACTTTTCCTTCCATTCAATATCTCATCGGTCACCATGAGTATATGAACACCAACCTTCCCCACTTTTCTCTCTACAGGGAAAACTATCCCCACTACCGTACAGAAAAGTTTGATCCCGGTCCTCGTTTTATGAGAAGACTCCGGGAAATCCTCAAAAACAGATACCATATTCATCTTCTTGATTAATCAATTCACAACACATTCCTGATTGACTTTTCCCTTTCTCTTCAGTATACTAACTATAAGAAAGAAGAGGTTTATTTACCTTGTTCTATATATACAAAAGCTTGCTATATATTTTTGAAAAAGGGAGGTAGAATGGAAGAGAAAGATATTCTTGAACTTATTCAAAGAGGAGAAAGTAGTACAGTTCAATTCAAAGAAAATATAACCAATGAAATAAGCATCGCCCAGGAGATGATTGCTTTTGCCAATACAGAAGGAGGCATTATTATCATAGGAGTTCACGATAAAACGTGGGAAATAACAGGACTTTCAAAAGACGATATAAACCGACTCAACAATCTTCTTGTGAATGCAGCTGAACAACAAATAAAACCGCCGCTTTACATTACCACTGAAAACTTTCTCATAAACAACAAACGTGTTCTGGTAGTGAAAGTACCAAAAGGAACCTCTATTCCATACAAAGATAAAGATGGAGTTATTTGGGTCAAGAATGGTGCTAACAAGAGAAAAGTAACAAGCAACGAAAAATTAGCAAGACTTTTACAAACATCGGGCTATCCCTATGCAGAAGAACGACTTTTAGAACATAGTTCCCTTACTGATCTCAATAAACTAAAATTTGCTGATTTTTACAACAACCTCTATGGAGAAGAATTAACCGAAGAAGAAATTGAGAAACATATTACCAATCTTCGTTTAGGAAAAGATGGCAAACTCAATGTAGCAGGAGCTCTTCTTTTTGGAAAAAATCTTCAAAAACTTCTTCCTTCTTTTCACATCACCGCTATCTGGTTCTGGGGAAATGAAATAACAGAAACCTCTTATCGCAGTAGCGATAACATTTATGGTACCCTTGATGAATTATACAGGAAGGGATTTGATTTCATTATCTCCAAACTAAACCGGATACAACCTAAAGAAAAAGGTTTCAATAGCATTGGTGAATTAGAAATCCCCGAAATTGTGATAAAAGAATTGCTGGTGAATGCTCTTATCCATCGAGACTATTTTATAAATGATTCTATCAAAATTTTTGTTTTTGAAAACAGAATTGAAATTATCAGTCCAGGCTCTCTTCCAAATAATCTCACCGAAGAACAGGTTAAAAAAGGTATTCGACGAACGAGAAATCATATTATCGCTTCGTTTTCGCCGTATCTCCTGGATTATAGAGGAGCCAGCAGTGGTATTCTTCGAGCCATAAAAGCATACCCGCATTTTGATATCAAAAACGAAAAAGATAACGAAAGGGTTGTGGTTACTATTTACAGACAATTCATTCCTCATTGACTTTTCTCCTTTCCTGCACTATACTATACGCTATCCTGAAAGCATGGAGAACGTATGAAAGGAATCATTGTTGCCGCCGGCTACGGGAGCCGGTTTTTGCCTATCACCAAAACCCTTCCAAAAGAGATGCTTCCCCTCTACGACAGAACCCTCCTTGACCTGATCCTCGACGAATTTGAAGAAGCTGGTATTCGGGATGTCCTGGTGATTACCAGCCGGAGAAAAAAGGTCCTTGAAGACTACCTTGATCGGGAGGTGGAATTAGAAGAAGTGTTCAAAAGAGAAGGAAAAACCAAACACCTTGAAGCCATTCGCCCACGAAACCTCAATATCTCCTTCGTCCGCCAGCAGGAGATGAAAGGAACAGGTCATGCCCTTCTTCTTGCCAAACCATGGATAAAAGATGAACCTTTTCTTGTTGCCTACCCTGACGATATTGTTCTTTCCACTCCTGGATTGTCCAGCCGGCTCATCACTACCTATCAGAAAAAAAATGCCAACTATCTTGTTGTTCGTGAAGAACATGAGAACATCAGTCGCTATGGGGTTATCGATGGGAAACCAGAAGGAGACACCCTCTCTGTCTCCCGTATCGTAGAAAAACCAAAAAAAGAAGAAGCCCCCACCCACTGGGTTTCTATTGGACGTTATCTTTTTGAACCCGAACTCTTTACTCTTTTAGAAAAGGGATGGCAAAAACATACCTCAGGTGAATTCTACCATATTGACGCCATCAACACCCTGGCGCAACAAGGAAAAATGCGGGCTCTTCCCCTCACAGGGACAATGTTAGATACAGGGGAACCCGAAAGTTATCTTTACTCCCTTCTCCTCTATTGCAAGCAACACCCTGTAGCCTCTACGATACTCCATCGCTTTTTTGAGGAGCACTATCAGTAATATAGGCAAAAAGCCCTGCTTGAGACCTTTGCACGAATGTGCGAAGGTCTCAAAAGAAGGAATAAAAAACAAAAAATAGCATAAAAATATTCCTTACCGCAATAAATAAACCTATTTTTGGCTAAAAAAGACAAATAAGCCCTTGTAAACAGAAAAAGCGGGGAAGAGGGGCGTAGCCCCTGACCCAAACAGGGGAAGAAAACACCCGTGCAAGGGTCTCGGTTTTATAAAGACTTGCCTTTTCAAAACAGGCAAGGTATCTTTTATACAGATTAAGGAGGTAAGCATGAAATTCTGGATGTTTCTTCTTCCTGGAATGGTATTCAGCCTCACCATTTATAGTCCCAAGGCTGCCCCCGCCCTTCCCCTTCTCCGTTTGACCAACCAGATAACGGTCATATTCTATCAGGATGTCACCACCGAAATCCTGCCAAAGATCGTTCAGCATGAAGAGGCCCTGTTTATCATTCCGGCTAATGTGGCTGCCAAACTCTATCAAAGAACCCCTGATCTCAGGCTGATAGGAATCACCTCGACAGGGATGCTTGCCCTTCTCACTACCAACCAGACATACACCAACTGGCAGGACTTAGCCGGAAAACAGGTGCATATCGGATCTCCGGGTTCTTCCCCGGATATGGTGAGCCGTGTCCTTTTTCGAATGAAGGGAATAAAACCAGAGATTGTTTACGGAGATTCCCCGCAGATCGCTCAACTCATGATTGCAGGCAAAATAGAAAACGCCGTTCTGCCGGAACCACTGGTCTCCCTCGTTCTTTCTAAAAACCCCCAGGTACGTCTTTTCAAAGTCTATCGGGAAGAATGGAACCAGATATTTTCCACAAGAAGTGGGGTACCTCAAACCGCCATTGTCTCTTTTGCAGGCTTTCTCTCCCGCCATCAAAGAGAAATGGTAAGCTTCTTCCAGGCCTATCAAAAAGAAGTGGCCTGGGTCAATGCCAATCCGGCTGAAGCAAGTAAACTCGGCGTGGTAGGGCTGGGACTTCAGGTTCCTCCTGAGGTGATTGAAAAGTCCATCCCACGAATGGGGCTTACCTACCTCCCTGCTCGTATGATACGACAGGAAGTTCTGACCTATTTCAAGGCCCTCAAGGACACTGATGAACAAGTCCTAGGAAACATTCCCGATGACAACTTCTTTGCGTGGTAAACTCTTCTTTGCCAGCGGGCTACTTGTCCTTTTCATCCTCTGGTGGATAAGTAGCCTTCTGGCCGGTTCTTCTCTCTTGATTCCTTCTCCCTGGACAACCCTTCAGCAGATGATAATCATCGTACAATCTCCTGAAAATTATTCTCATATTGCCCACACCTTTGGACGCCTTTTTGGAGGGTTACTCTTGAGTGCTTTGCCGGGAATCATTCTCGGTATTGCGGCGGGGAAACATCCCCCTCTTTTTGCCTTTTTTCAACCCCTCATTCTGTTTTTTCAGAGTATTCCCGCCATTGTATGGATGCTTCTCCTTCTTCTCTGGCTTCCCAAGGATACATCGCCCCTCTTTCTTGTTTTTCTCACCACCTTTCCCCTCTGGTTTCTGAATACACGACAGGCTATCCTGAGTAGCTCCTCAGAACTGAAAGAAATGGCTGATGTTTTTGCTCTCACAGGCTTACGACGTCTTGTTGCCCTCTACCTTCCTTCGCTTGTTCTCTCTTTTTTCACCAGTCTCAGAGCCACTATTTCCCTTTCTCTCAAGGTTGTAGTGATGGCTGAAGTCCTGGCCTTTCCCAAAGAGGGTATGGGAAGTAAACTCTTCTGGGCCAAAACCTACGTCAATATAGAAGAACTTTTTGCCTGGGCTGGACTTCTTTTTCTGTGCGGATGGCTCATTGACCATCTCATTATTTCCGTTCTCTCTCAACTCAAAAACTATTTTGCCTTAGAGGACGTATGATTCTCTGCCAAGACATCACCAAACGCTTCGGGGAACAGGTGATCTTTGAGCACTTTTCTCTCACCATCGAGCCGGGAATAACCGCCATCTTAGGACCATCTGGATGTGGAAAAACTACCCTTCTTCGTCTTGTGGCCGGTCTTGACATGCCGGAAGAAGGCTGGATTCATACAGTCCGACCGGTAGGTATGGTTTTTCCAGACCTGCGGTTAGTCGAATGGCTTTCTGTTTTAGATAACCTTCGCCTTGTCTCTCCCCATCTCTCTTTAGAACGCCTCCAGCATACTCTTCAAACCCTTGAGATTGAAAACGCCGGTAAACGCCTTGCCCACCTGAGCAGTGGCCAAAAGCAGAGGGTTGCCTTAGCGAGAGCCTGGCTTTTTGAGAGTAAGTGGCTTCTTCTTGATGAAGCCTTTCGTTCCTGGGATATAGGACTGAAACAGAGGCTTTTTCCCCTGCTCAGAGACTCCTGGAAAAAAGAAAAAGAGTACACCCTTCTTATCACCCATGATATTATGGAGGCTCTCATGATAGCCGACCGCTTGGTGATCTTTTCTTTTCCGCCGGTTTATCCGCTTGAGGATATGGGACTTTCCTTAGAAGAGAGCGAAAGAAAAAATCTCTCCCCGGAGCATCCCCTTTTCCAGGCTATTCGAAAGACAATCTCTCATCACTTCGATCCGATGAGTTTTATGACCACCTCCCAGAGATAGGGCCAAAAGACCGCCACCCCTACCCCGATACTCCCTACACTGGCCACAAAAACCGCCCCCGCCATACTGTCCTTGATACGCCGAATGGAAGCCTGTCTTTGAGGACTCACTATATCACACAATTCCTCTACAGCCGTATTGACAATTTCCAGACCCAAAACTAAAGAAATCGTCAAAAAAAGCACAGCCCATGCCGTCCAGTCAATACGAAAAACCACTCCCATCACAACGACAAGACAAGACACGACACAATGAAAACGGAAATTCCTCTCTCGAAGAAAAACCCGCCGAATCCCACGAAAGGCATACACAAAACTCTTCCACCACGGATGAGTATGTCGTCGAAACATTACGGTTGACCTGTCTGGGATTGACGAAACTTCATCTGCTCACGATTGAGATCAATAAGTTTTGGCCCAAACGGTGTGGAAAAGAGTTCGGGCACAAAATAGCCACTATCCACCACCCCTACAAAGTCCTTGTACTGAACCTTGAGTTTGAGATTCACCCAGAAATTGGGAAGCCCTCGAAGATTGAGACCATTATAAGCCACGACATACTCAAGGGGTGGAGCCTGCCGAATGGTCTCATATAACCGTACAATCTCCCGCATATCCTGAAGGGTATAGTACTTCCCAAAGGTACGGGAGGCCATCTGTTGGTAAAAGGGCTGACGACGACTGCCCATCTGGACCACATAGATAGGCACCGCATTCTGTTTGGCATAGGTGATAATCACATCAGGCTCGTAGGTGAGAAAAGAATCAAACGACGTATTTCCTGAGGTAAAATAGATGATGGCCTTGTTCAAGTTGACATTCAGGGTAGAGGTTACCGCCTGATACAGAGCCTTGTCTACATCTCGAAGGGTTCCCGCCGGATGCTTTGCCACTTTATCAAGAGTACCGAGAAGATTGGCTGCATAGGGACCGGTATCTATGTTTTCTGCACCAAGAAGAGTGAGATCCAGCTTGTCTGTTCCCTGCATTGGATCAATAATCTGTTTCAAAAACTCCTGCAACTCTTCCCGATATTTTGCCATGGTCTCATCCATCTCAATCACTATCTTGAGATACAACCTATCACGATAGTTATATGTCTGACCCAAACGAAGGAAGGGTACAAGGGTATTTTCCTCATAGAGGGCAATATTCTCCTGCCTCAGGTTGTAAATGGGATTGCCCTCCCTATCCCATACACGAAAATGCAAAAATATCCTCGGATACCTGTCCACCCATATCTGGGGAATAGACACCCCGAGATTCACATACTTCATCTGAAGAGGGGCATAAATAGCCATCTTGACACTATTGAAATCCGAAAGAAAAAGACGGTACTGCCTGTCCACCGCGACATCAAAGGGCTTATCAAGGACACGCTCCTTCATATCAACCGCTTCTGTCTCTTCAGTTTTGAGGTTGTACAGCACAATTCCCCGCTTGCTATCCACAATGTAGAGAAAATCATCCCTCAGTGTCATCCCTCGTGGTTCTTCGAGACCGGAAAGCTGAATCTCCTGCAAAAAATTTCCAAAAAGATCATACACCACAAGACGCTTGTTGCCCGTATCGCTTACAAAGAGTTTCTCTCCATTGACCACAATATCCGTGGGACGACTGAGTTCTCCCTCTCCTATCGTCTGGACCCATTCCCCCTCTGTGGTAAACTTCTGCACTCTATCGTTGCCATTGTCCACCACATAGATATACCCACGATGCACCACAATTCCCATCGGACCGGCTATATTAGACGATTGATACCCTCGACTTCCAAAAGAACCAAGCAGTTTTCCCGTGCGATTGAAAATGAAGATTTTGTCCTTCTCATAATCGGCCACATAAATCTTGTCATCAAAGAGAGCAATCCCCATCGGCACGGAGAGAACACTCCTGTCCCACCATTTTCGCCCAATGGTACGGATAACCCTTCCTGTATTGTCTATCTCAGAGATATAACGATTGCCCACGGAAGAGATCAGAAAGGTGTCCTCTTTCTCATCATAAAAGAGAAAACCCGGTCGAATCACCTTGTGAGCACCTTCCCTGAGCCCATCGTACACTCTACTCAGGATATAGTTTTCATAGAGCGTATAACTCTTGTCCATCGAGAGCTGGTAATAGAGATCGTTGAGACGCTGCTTCACCTGATAGGTAGCCCCGCCAAGTTGAACAAGATTCTCCCATTCCTCAATGGCCTGACGGGTGTAGCCTGCCTGGAGATAGGCCTCCCCGAGATAATAACGGGCTCTGTAGTTCAGCGGATCCAGATCCAGGGACTTCTGAAGCACCTGAATAGCGGCCTGATACTCCCGGTTGTAAAAACGAAGCATACCCACCCGAAATTCTTTCTCTGAAAGAATCTGACTCACTGTCTGAGCATAGAGTACACCCGCCACAAGACCAAAGAGAATCAGAAAGCCCTTTCTCATGCCTGCCTCCATCCATTTTCCCGCTCTCTCATTATAGCACAAAAGCAAAGAAAAATCCATATTGAGGAGACATACAATGCATTTGACTTTTTACCTTTGAAACAAACCCACCCTCTTTCCTACCCCTTCCTGAGCTCTTCCACCACCTCTTCTAACTTCATCCCATGAGAAGCCTTGACAAGAATGGTGTCTCCCGGTTGAAGAAGCGACCTGAGACTCCGGATGAGTTCCTGCTTGGAAGGAAACCAAAAGGCTAGCATCTGATTTTCCTTGAGCTTTTCAAAGGCATATCGAGACTCCTCTCCATGAAGAATCACAAGATCCGCCACCTGATTGGTCACCATGACTTCTCCTATCATCTCATGGAGAGAACGAGAATGCTTCCCGAGTTCTAACATATCCCCAAGGATGGCCACACGACGACCGGGCAGATCCTTCAAGAGAAAAAGCGCCGCCCGCATAGAAGATGGATTGGCATTGTAGGCATCATTGATGATGGTCCAGTTTGATGTCCGGATAACCTCACTCCGTCCACTCACAGGCTGAAAATCCTCAATTGCCTTCACCGCCTGCATCATATCCACCCCAAAGTACTCCGCCACCTTGAGAGCAATAGCGAGATTGGTGATATTGTGCCTTCCCGGTAAACGAAAACGAAAACTCATCCCCTGATAGTAGAGAAGATAGCCATCAAGCCCAAGATTTTCCATGATGGTAATCTCATCAGGAATCACATCCTCCACCGGAACAGGAGAGAGTTTCTTGTGATAACTATAGAACTCATCATTTCTGTTGAGAAAAGCCACCCCATACTTGGGCATCATGCCCTTGAAGATTTCTCCTTTTGCACGGGCAATATTATAAAGAGAGCCTAAATTCCCGATATGAGCATACCCTATATTGGTAATCACCGAAGCATAGGGATGAACAATAGAAGACAGATAACCAATCTCCCCCAAATGATTCATCCCCATTTCCAGAACAAGAAAATGAACCCCCTCTTTCGCCTCAAGCACCGTCAGGGGAAGTCCAATATCATTATTCAGGTTTTTCTTGGTAGAGTGCACCTGATACTTGAGAGAGAGAAGGTAGCTAATCAGTTCCCGCGTGGTGGTTTTTCCAGAACTCCCTGTTATAGCTATCACCTTGGCATAGAGATACTTGCGGTATTCTCTTGCCAGGACCCCAAGGGCTTTGCGACTATCCTTCACCACAAAGAATATCCCCGGTGGAAGGTTCTTTCGAGTCTTTCTATAAAAAGCCCTCTCCACAATGAAAACCTTCACCCCTTTGTGAACACAATCGTAGATAAAATCATGACCATCAAAACGTTCACCCGGGATAGCTACAAAACACTCCGAAGGCTGAATAGTCCTGGAGTCAAGAGAAAAGGCCGTCACCCCAAGCGGCTTCTCAGCAAGATTCTCCACATAGAGCGCAAAATTATTGAGCGTCAAAACGTCTCTCAGCCATACTAAGCTAAACATCCGTTTTCCTTACCGGTAGCGAACCGTTTTGTGAGATTCCCCCCCAACAAAAGCGTTCACCTGCAGGTGAAAACGTTTGATATCTTTGATCCCAAAGGTAGAGAGAAGCATCTGAAGAATATCCTGCTGAAGCTTTTCCCCATACTCCCGACAGGACTTCTCAGAAGCCAAAAGCACATGAATATCGAGAGCCACAAAACGCCTCTTGAAAATAGCCACACTCACATCACAATCCACTACCTCAGGAAGTTGTTCAAGCTGCTCTACAAGATACCCCTGTATAGCCACCTTGTGAATCTCAAGTTCCCCATACGGCGTCCGAACATAAATCGTATGGCTATAAAAATGTTCATAGTACCACCAGGCCGCTGCGACAAGACCCATCAGCGTCAAAACCCAGCCCACAACTCCCAGAAACGTCCAGGGAGACATACCAGTGGAAAAATGAATAGCCTGTTCAAATGGAAGCTGAGAACTTCGACTCACAATCACAAGAAACAAAAGCCCAACAAAAACCACCACTATCCAGGCTACTTGAATGAGAATATTAAGCACTTTGCTTTTCGACCGATTCGTCATACAGACCCCTTACGGTTATTTTACTATGGCGAAGATCAAGACCAGCAAGTTTCTCAAGTGTCGTTTTCAGTTTCTGGTGGAGTTTTTCCGTCGTTTCAAGCATATTCAGACCGACTTTCATCTCAATATCCAACTTCACATCAACCTGACGAAAACCAGCAAAAGAAACCACCACCGGCCTTTTTTTACCGGCAAGCCGGACACTCCCGAACTCCTGAACCGTCCATTTCACTAAGTCTTCCACCGCCTTTCTGGTAATAACAAATTTTTCCATACCTTCCTCTTTATTTGAGTTTGAAGTTTTCCATAAACTTCGTGGAGTAGTTCCCCTTGATAAAATCTGGATTGTCCATCATCTGACGATGAAAGGGTGCCGTGGTTTTAATCCCTTCTATGCGCATCTCATCAAGAAGTCGACGCATACGGGCAATAGCTTCCTGTCTATCACGCCCCCAGGCAAGTACCTTGGCCACGAGCGAGTCATAATATTTTGGAATCTCATAGCCCGCATAGATATGACTATCAATCCGAATACCAGGCCCTCCCGGAAAGTGAAGTTCAGTAATCTTTCCAGGCACAGGCATAAAGTTCATATAAGGATCCTCGGCATTGATACGACATTCAATCGCATGACCATTTACCTTGAGATCCTCCTGTTTGAAGGAGAGCTTTTCCCCCATAGCCACAAGAATCTGTTCCTTGATGAGATCAACACCGGTGATAAGTTCGGTCACAGGATGTTCTACCTGAATACGGGCATTGACTTCCATGAAGTAGAATTGCTGACTCTCCTCATCAAAGAGAAACTCCATAGTACCTGCCCCATAGTATCCGGCATGAAGGGCACCACGACAGGCTGCCTCACCCATTTTTTTGCGAATCTCAGGAGAAAGAGCAGGGCTTGGTGCCTCTTCAATAAGCTTCTGATGCCTGCGCTGAATAGAGCAGTCTCTTTCAAAAAGATAAACCGCATTTCCATGCTTATCGGCAATAAACTGGATTTCAATATGGCGGGGATTCTGAAGGTACTTTTCTACATAGACATCTGGATTCCCAAAGGCGGTTTGCGCCTCCGCCTGAGCAATAGGAAGAATACTGGCAAGTTCATCATCAGACCAGGCCACACGCATTCCCTTTCCACCACCACCAGCCGTAGCCTTCACAATCACCGGATAACCCACCTCATGAGCAAACTTCATGGCTTCTGAAACATCCTTGATGATACCAGTTCCAGGCGTAATCGGCACACCTACTTCACTCATGGTCTTTCTGGCCGATGCCTTGTCTCCAAGAAGTTCTATAGCCTCAGGGGTCGGCCCGATGAAGGTAATATTATGATCCCGACAAATCCTGGAAAACTTGGCATTCTCCGAAAGAAACCCATACCCTGGATGCACCGCATCCGCGCCTGTAATCTCAGCCGCACTGATAATAGCAGGAATATTCAGATACGAATCTTTGGAAAGAGCAGGACCGATACACACATCCTGATCGGCTAACCGCGTATGAAGACTATCCTTGTCCGCCTCAGAATGAATGGCCACTGTTTTTATACCCAACTCTTTGGCTGCTCGAATCACACGAACGGCAATCTCTCCACGGTTCGTCACCAATATTTTCTTTATCATCGCATCCTCCTCTTATACCTCAAGCCGGAAAAGGGGCTGCCCATATTCAACAGGCTGACCTTCTTCTACCAGAATCTCCTTCACCTTCCCATCATACTCACACACCACATCCTGAAGATGGCCCAGCACACGAACATGCGCAATCACATCACCTTTCTTCACGGTATCACGGAGTTTCACATAGGCTTCCTTGGTTTTGGGGTTCAAACGTGTAAACACTCCTACCCATTTCGAAGTCACATCCTGAATAGGGGGTTCTGAAGAGACAGGCTTTGCCTCCGACGAAGGGGATGGAGCCGCAACCGGTGCCGGGGAGACTACCGCTGGGGTAACCACGGGTGCCTTCGCCTGCCCAGCTACCATTCTTACCTTCAGCTCACCATGCTGAAACTCTATCTCACCAACATCAGCCTCTTCAAAAAGAGTATATAACTCTTTCAATTCCTTTACTGAAAACATGTTCACACCTCCAACTTCTTTCTTTACTTCACGCGTTCAATATAACGGTCATCACGTGTATCAACACGAATCTTTTCACCAACCTGCACAAAGAGCGGCACCTGAACCACGGCTCCCGTCTCAAGCGTGGCTGGCTTTGAGCCCCCACTCACCGTATCCCCACGCAAACCAGGATCTGTCTCCACAATCTCGAGTTCTACAAACATAGGGGGTTCTACCGCAATCACCTGTCCATCGTAAAAGGAAAGGTTACATATCATCTCGTTCTTGAGATATTTTGCCGCCTCGTCCACAACCTCTTCAGACACATGAAACTGTTCATAACTCTCCGTATCCATGAAAACATACTCTTCACCTTCCTTGTAGAGAAGCTGAGCAGGTCTGGTCTCCACCATCACATCCTCTAAATCCTCTCCTGCTCGAAAGGTTTTTTCCACTACAGCATCACGGAGAAGATTTTTGAGTTTTGTACGAACAACCGCTCCACCTTTTCCAGGTTTGTGATGCTGAAACCATATCACTTTGTAAAGTTCTCCATCAATCTTGATCACTGTCCCTTTGCGAAGGTCATTCGACGATATCATATATCTTCCTCCATCTATTACACATCATACTCAGCCTTAGTCAATACTTCTCCCCCGTTTTTCCGTACCACCACCATATCCTCAAGGCGAATGCCAAAGCCCTCTTCAGGGAGATAAATACCCGGCTCCACGGTAAATACCATCCCCTCTTTGAGCACCTCCTTGCATCCAAAGCGAAGATAGGGGTCTTCATGAATCTCCACCCCTACTCCATGGCCCGTCGAGTGCCAGAAATTGGCCGCATACCCTGCCTTCTCAATAACTCGATAGGCAGCAGCATGTACCTCCTCGGCCAATACCCCAGGTCTTACCACGGCTTCGGCTGCCTTGAGTGCCTCCTCTACAATACTCCTTACCTCAAGGATTTTTGGTTTCTTTATTTTAACGGGAGAAAAACATCTTGTAAAGTCAGAACAATACCCATCCTTCAAAACCCCAAAATCAAACATCACAATATCGTTTTTTTCAATCATACGAGAAGAAGCTGTTCCATGAGGAAGGGTAGTCCTATACCCTGAAGCCACAATAGGCTCAAAGGAAAACGCCTTCGCTCCCTTCTTTTTGAGAAAATACTCAAGCTCAGCCGCCAGTTCCTCCTCTCGTTTACCCGGCTTTGTCTGCCTCAGAATATAATAATACCCCCACTCCGTAATCATGAGATTTTGCTTGATAATCTCTACCTCCATCTCATCCTTCACCATCCGCATCTCTTTCACCACCGAGGTTTCTCCATACTCAAGACCCGGCACCTGAGAGGCCAAATATTCATAGAGAGAAAAAGGAAAACGACTCTTGTCCACAAGAAGCCTTTTTACCGCCTCATCCTGTATGAGAGAAAGGACATTTTCTTTTCTTCCGCGTGTTCCCTCAACCAACAGAAGATGGTAGGGTATTTTCACCTCATACTTCAGCTGTTCTGTATAACGCCTGTCGGTAATGAAAAAAACTTTTGTCGGTGTTATCCCCACAAAGGTATCATCACCAGTAAACCCCGTGAGATAAAATACCTCTTCCCTCTGTAAAACAAGAAGCGCTTCCCCACTGGAGAGACTCTGCTGAACCCTCGAGATCCGCTTTGCAAAATCAAACATCCCATACTCCTTCAAGGTGGTATATTATAGCGAAAAAGAGTATTTCCGTCAATTTCTCAGAAAAAGACTCGCAAAAACCTTCCCACTTTTTCGCTTATTTTTCCCTATTTTCTTCAATATCTCATTCGAGAAAAACTGTCATTTTCTTTCACGACCCTTGCTATTCCCATGTTTCAGCAAAAAACGCCAAAAAGCTGAAATAAGGAAATAGCTTCTCATCAACCCTCCCCACAACATCTCCTTCACATATTTTTTATTTATATGAATACCTCTTTCTTTTTTTTCTTTCCCCTATTGACAAAAGGCGTTCTCTCAGATATACTCAAACATATCTGAGAGGTGGACCCTTCCCCCTCAAGGAGGCAAACCCAATCAAGTCCAGAGGGAGGCCTGATGGACAAGAGAATCGGTATCATCGGCATCATGATTGAGAACTTCTCACAGGTTCCTGTTGTTTCCCGTATTCTGGGAGAGTATAGCGACTGTATTCTTGGCAGACAGGGAATGAACCTTCGCGAAGAGCATCTCCGTGTCATCTCTCTCATTGTAGAAGCCACCACTGATGAAGTAGGGGCTCTCACAGGCAAATTGGGTCGTCTCCCCGGGGTCAGGGTCAAATCCATCCTCTCACGAACAAGGGAGGAAAAAGATGCGGACACTGACCGAGACGTCATTCATCCCAAGGGATGAACTGTACAACAGGCTTGAAGACGCTCAAAAACTCTATACAAAAGACAAACTTCAGGATATTCTCCACGAGGCTCTGAAACTCAAAGGGCTTTCTCTCGACAAGGTGGCTCTCCTTCTCCAGGCAGAAACAGAAGAAGATATCCGTCTCATTCTCTCTACCGCCCATCAGGTAAAAGAAGCCATTTACGGCAAACGAATGGTGCTTTTTGCACCCCTTTATATAGGCAACTACTGTTCAAACAATTGTCTCTACTGCGCTTTTCGAAAAGACAATACCGCTCTCGGACGGGCAAAACTGACCTACGAAGAGATTGAAGAAGAAACGAAAATGCTTCTGAGACAGGGACACAAGCGCATCCTTATGCTCACGGGTGAGGATGAACGCACACCACTTGACTACTTTTTAGAGGCCATTCGACGAGTGTATGCCACACGAGATGAGAGAGGTTCATCTATCCGCCGGATCAATGTGGAGATTGCCCCCCTTGATATTGATGGTTTTCGTCGCCTCAAGGCAGAAAAGATAGGAACCTATGCCTGTTTTCAGGAGACATACGATGAAATACTCTACAAAAAATACCACCCTTCTGGTCCAAAATCGGACTATCTCTGGCGACTTTTTGTGATGGATAGGGCTATGGAAGGGGGTATTGATGATGTTGGCATAGGTGTTCTCTTTGGACTGGCTGACTATCGCTTTGAGGTACTTTCGCTTCTTGTCCATGCCTACCATCTTGAGAGAAAATTCGGGTGCGGTCCTCATACGGTAAGTGTTCCCCGTATTGAACCAGCCGAGGGAGCCCCTCTCTCGACCCATATTCCCTATCCTGTTTCCGATAGAGATTTCAAAAAGATTGTGGCTATTATTCGATTGGCCCTCCCCTATACGGGTATCATTCTCTCCACCAGAGAAAGTGAAACCCTCCGCCAGGAACTCTTTCACTATGGAGTGAGCCAGATCTCCGCCGGCTCAAGAACCAACCCTGGAGCCTACTCTCATCCAGAAGAGAAAACAGGAAGCCAGTTCTCCCTGGGTGATCACCGAAGTCTTGATGAGGTCATCTCAGCCCTCATTGATGATGGTTTTATTCCTTCCTTCTGTACCGGCTGTTATAGAAAAGGACGGGTAGGCCAGGATTTCATGGACCTTGCCAAACCCGGGCTCATCCAGAAATTCTGCATGCCCAATGGGCTATTCTCTTTTAGAGAATACTTAGAAGACTATGCCTCTCCCCAAACAAGAGAAAAAGGGCTCCGTCTCATCCAGCTTTTGGTCTCCGAGATAGAAGACAAAAACCTCAAAACAAGAACAGAAAAGGGCCTCTACGAAGTAGCCCAAGGAAAGCGCGATGTGTACTACTAAACCATTTTTCGATCCTCTTCATTTGACGGAACTCTCCTTTGATGCCCTGATGGAATGGTTGTTGTCAAGATCTACAACCGAACTCGTCTCTTTAGCCCAACAGGTATGTGCAGAGACTTATGGCAACAAAGTATTTCTCCGGGGACTCATTGAATTTTCCAATGAGTGTCTCTGTGATTGTCTCTACTGTGGTATCAGGAAATCCAACCACAAGGCGCAACGTTATACCCTGTCCGATGAGGAGATTCTCGAAACGGTGAAAAAAGGCCTCTCTTTTGGTTTCAAGACCTTTGTTCTCCAGAGTGGTGAGTATCGAATAGAACTTCCTGAACGGATGGCACGCCTTCTTTACCAACTCCGTCACATAACAGGAGAAGATGTCGCTTTCACGCTTTCCTGCGGTGTCTATCCTCGGGAAGTGTACCGAGAATGGAAAAAAGCAGGAGCAAACCGCTATCTCCTCCGCTTTGAAACCTCAGACGAATCGTTGTTTGCTCGTCTCTGTCCGGGCAAAACCCTCTCTAAAAGACTTCAGGCACTTGACGACCTCAAAGCAGAAGGCTATGCTGTAGGATCTGGCTTTATGGTGGGACTTCCAGGGGAGACGGTAGCCATACGACTCCGTAATGTCCTTTTGTGTCGTGAGCTTCAGTTAGAAATGGTAGGTATTGGGCCCTTTCTTCCCCACCCTGATACCCCCCTTGCTTCAGAGAGCCCCCTTCCCATAGAAGAAACCATCCGCATCACCGCCCTTCTGAGACTTCTTCTTCCATGGGCAAATATCCCGGCTACCACGGCGTCCGGCTCTCTCCACCCACAAGGAAGGGAGATGATGCTTGCCGCAGGGGCAAATGTCCTCATGCCCAATATCACTCCCACGGAAAAAAAACACCACTATCTCCTCTACCCCAACAAGATATGTCTTGATGAAGATGGCTGGGAGTGTCTTTCCTGTCTTTCCCTTCGTGTGGCATCCGTTGGAAAGGAGATTTCTTTTGAAAGAGGTGAGAGTATTTTGAGAGATTTCTCTTCTCCCTCTTTCTATTTCGAAAAAAAGCCTATTTCGCATTGAAACCAAGGAGGAAAACGATGACCCAAACCCCTCTGTCTGAAAGGATAAAACTGGTTCTTTTTGGCAAAAGAAACGCAGGTAAATCTTCTCTCATCAATACCATAGCCGAAAAACCCGTGGCTATTGTTTCAGCTTATGCCGGTACTACCACAGACCCTGTTTCTTTTCCGATGGAACTTCTTCCTTTAGGCCCCGTGGTTTTTGTGGATACCGCTGGTCTGGACGATGAAGGAGAGCTTGGCCATCTCCGAAAACAAAAAACCCTCGAAAGGCTCCGTCTCGCAGATGTGGGCATTTTTGTGACACCGGCACACGAACCCCTGAGTCCTGAGGAAAAAGAGATACTTGGAACCTTTATGAAAACCCACCGCCCCCTTCTCATTGTCTTCACCTTTTATGATGGAAATCTCCATCCTTCCAAACAGGAACTCACCATCCATCCGTGGGCTGGCGTTGACAACCTCACAGGACGGGGAAAAGAAGAGGTCAAAAAACGTCTCATCGAGATGAAAGATCTCATCCCACAGGAACCAGGTCTTCTTGATGGTCTTGTACAAGAGGGGGATTTTTTCCTCTTAGTTGTTCCTATCGATAGTGCTGCCCCCAAGGGAAGACTTATCCTTCCACAGGTAGAAACCATCCGGGAACTTTTAGACAGAAACTGTGGCGTCATGGTGGTCAAAGCAAACGAACTCAAAATCTTCTACAACAAATTAGGCATCAAACCTTCCCTCGTTATCACGGATAGCCAGGCTTTTCATCAGGTTGCTAAAGACCTCCCAGCTGACCAGAAACTCACCTCTTTTTCTATCCTTATGGCGAAGAAAAAGGGAGATCTTCTCCCCTTCATTGAAAGTCTCAGATATTTCTCCCACTTTCCCCAAAATGGCAAAGTTCTCATTCTCGAGGCCTGTAGCCACCACAGACAACCAGATGACATTGGGACTGTCAAAATTCCCCGCCTTTTTCATGAGAGAGTGGAACCCACGGCTACTTTTGCCTGGAAAAAGCACGTTGCCAGCTCAGAAGAGATAGAAGACTTTCACGGCGTTATTATGTGCGGGGGATGTATGGTCACAAGACGCCAGTATGAGTATACCATGTCCCTCATTCAACAAAAAAATATCCCTCTTCTCAACTATGGGCTTTTCTTAGCCTGGGTAAATGGCCTTTTGCCACGCGCTATTGAGATGTTTCCCGAGGTGTATGAGAGGTATAGGGAACTTTATAGACAATAAAGACATAGTCCTTGGAAATAGAGAAAACTGGATTTTCCGGAAAGCGCTTCTGATCAAAAAAAGGCGTCCACTTTGGTGGACGCCTTTTTCTTTGAAGAAAAAACCTTTATCCATCAATCAGCATATACCCTACACCAAAAATGGTTTTGATGTAGCGAGGCTGACGCCCTGTATCACCTATCTTCTCCCGGATATTCACAATATTGGTGTCCACCACCCTATCAGTGATGGTAATGTTGTCCTCCATGAACCAGACATTTTTCAAAAATTCTGCCCTTGGCACCACCCGTCCCTTGTTCAGATACAGAAGTCTCAACATACCGGCTTCTTTAGGAGTCAACATAATAGTCTCATCGCCTTTCAAAATCACCATACGGTCAAAGTCCACCTCAACTTCACCTACCCGAACAGGCCCATTCATGACCAGACGACCCTTTTTGAGCTCGGTACTTTTGATCTCCCTGACATAATTGGCCACGCGGAGCCTAGCTTTTAGGCGACAGAAGAGTTCCATGGTATCATAGGGCTTGCGGATAAAATCATCAGCACCCATATTGAAATAGTACACTGCCTTCTCCGGAGACACCTCATCAGACACCACCATCAGGGGAAGAGAGGGATTTCTCCTGCGAAGCTCCTGGAGAATCAAACCACCACGATTCCCCAACTGGCTCACGTCAATAACCACCACATCTCCCTGCGACACCAGATCAAAATCCACCTCGTCTGGATTTACCACACGGACACCAATAGGCGGCTCATGCAACTCAAGATGAGAAACAAGTTCCTGAACCCCACCGGCATCCTTCACCACTAAAAAAACCTTGTTTTCCATAGAGTCCTCCTTTTTTACCAAACCTCTGTAAGAAAATTTTAGCACGAAAGACAAAAAAAGTCAAATTCTTACTATAAAACAAACATATTAAGACCCTTGCACGGGTGCTTTCTTGCCCTTTTTAGGTCAGGGGCTACGCCCCTCTTCCCCGCTTTTTCTGTTTACAGGGGCCTATTTGTCTTTTTTATTCAAAAAGAGAGGATTATTTATTATTTCAAAGAATATTTTTATACTATTTTTTGTTTTTTATTACTTTTTTGAGACCTTTGCACATTCGTGCAAAGGTCTCATATTTTGCCGATACATTTTTCTTTCAAAAAACTCAACTTTTTTCCCTTTTTACCGATAGGAAGAGTGAGGGGAAAAGGGAAGCAAGGAGGCCCATATGCAAAAACGTTTTCTTGTGATGGGCATTTTTCTCGTCAGCACGCTATGGGGAGCATCTATTACCAATAAGCCTATTCTGAACCTTCCAGGAACAGAAAATAAATTTGACACCGAAGGCACCATCAAAAAATTAGTTGAGGTAAAACGCATCCCCATCCTGAAAAAACAGCAGGAAATTCAGGATCTCAAAATAGAGAATCAGATCATTCAGGATTTTGTGAGTTATCTGAGAGAATTAGACACGAAAAGCAAAAAACTCTACAGCTTTGAATCTCCCTTTGGGGATAAACTGGCAAACTCTACCGATGAATACAGTCTTTCGGCTATTGCTCAGAGAAAAGCAAAAAAAGACACCTACCAGATACGGGTTATCCAGATCGCCCAGGCAGATTCCTTTGCCAGCCGTTCTCTTTCTCGCTTTGATAATCTTCCTCCGGGAGACTTCTCCATTACCATGGGAGATACGACTGTCAAAGTTCGCTTCCGTGGAGGAAATATCTACCAGCTTGCCGAACAACTGAACCAGCAGGCCGCCGAGATCATCGAAGCCAAGGTCATCGCCGATACCCCTTCAACAGGGGTCCTTGTGATAACAGGCAAGAAAACCGGCCAGAAAAACAAACTCACCTTTTCAGGCAATCTTGATCCCCTCTTCAAAGCCGATATCCTCAAGATGGGAGAGGACAAAAAAGACATCTATACACCACCCCTGAACCGGTCTCTCACCAAAAAAGGAAATCCCATCATCTCTCCCTCATCCCTCACCCTCAAACCCGAATCAGAAGTGGATCTTCCCCTTCCCGACGGTCCAGAGATAAAAGAAAATACCTCCCTCATTTTTTCCATTGCTATCACCCCTCTTCCCGTGGAAGAGTCTCCTACAAACTACCTCCTGGACTTTCCGATTGAAAAGATGGAGAGTGTACAGGTGAGCAATGTCACCGTCGAAGGGGGAAGCCTCATTGTGTATTACGAAGAACCAAAGGCTCCCCCCGTGCGTATTTCCAACTTCCAGGACTATATAGCCGTCGAATTCAGCGACGGCCAGGTCCAATACCTTTCTCCCACTGCCTCAGGCACCTATTCCAATCAGATGGTGATGCAAAAGGGCAAAAAAATCGTCCGTCTCTACTTCAAAAACGCGAACACAGACAAACAGGTAACCATTCAAAATGTCTCCGTAGAGACGGTTGTCAGTGAAGGTGGTATTCAGGGGAAAAATCCTGTTTCCAAAGCACAGGACGCTATTTTCACGTTAGATGGAATTGAAGTCAAACGAGACAAAAATACCATCGACGATGTAATTGACGGGGTTTCTCTCACCCTCAAAAATCCCTCAAGCATGCCTGTCACCCTTACCATAGACCATGACTACGAAAAGATATATCAGGCCATCTTAGATTGGGTCCATGCGTACAATCAGGTTATGGAGTACTTGGCCATTGTCACCGCCCCTGACAAAGACAGAACCCCCCTCAGTGAACGAAGCCAGGAAACCCTCCGTAATGGCGTGTTTCAGGCCGATGTGAGTTTCAGCACCCTCCGAAGCAAACTGAGAACCATCGCTCAGAATGCTTACCCGACAGTCTATGGCAGAGAACTCACTGTCCTTGAACAGATTGGTATCTATACCAAAAAGGCTGGATCTTTTTCTACCAGCGACGAAGACTGGAATACCGCCAAAATGGGACTTCTCCAGGTGGATGAGAATAGACTCAAGGATGCCATCAGAACGAAAATTGACGGCGTAGAACAACTCTTTGCCTCTGATACCACGGGAGATATGGTGAAGAACGAAGGAATTGCGGTTCAAATCAACATCCAGCTGAGATACTCTTACGGTCCGGGAAGCTTCACCACGCTTCGCATGGACAGCAACAAACAAAAGATTGCCATCAAAGAAAAAGAGATAGAAAAAATGAATAGAGAATTAGAAGACTATGAACTCAAACTCCGCCAGGAATATGGCCGTATGAACCAGGCTATCCAGCAAAGCGAAGCTCAAAAGAAATGGCTTCAGGGACAATTCCCCAACAAGTAAACTAACCTCGTTTCACGAAGAGGCAAAAACCTCAAAAGGAGACCCTTGCACGGATGTTTTCTTTCCCTGTCTGGGTCAGGGGCTACGCCCCTCTCCCCCGATTTTTCTGTTTACAAGGGCCGGTTTGTCTTTTTTATTCAAAAAAATTGGTTTATTTATTACAACACGGAATATTTTGATACTAATTTTTGTTTCTTTATTACTTTTTTGAGACCTTTGCACATTCGTGCAAAGGTCTCAAAAGGTAACTCTTTTGCCAAGAATAAAAAAACCGCCTTCTCCCGAAAGAGAAGGCGGTTTGGGGTGTGCCGGGGACAGGACTTGAACCTGCACGAGCTTGCGCCCGCTACCACCTCAAAGTAGTGCGTCTACCAATTCCGCCACCCCGGCGTTGGTATATATATTATAGCATATTTTAGGGCTTTTGTCAAGAGGGGAAAAAGCAAAAAAACTCCCCCTTTGGAAGGGGGAGCGCTGAATGCTACGGCTTGAAACGCCTCTGAACACGAAGATAAGCAGGGGTATTGAGATCATCATCCCCTACAGCCTGAGCCTGTTGAGTAGCCAACCCACTCTGATAGGTTCGAAAACGCCTTGCCCCTTTGGTCTCGTCTATTTTCACAAGACGTCTATCACTGAAGATTTCCTCCGCTGAGATACCATCATCCATTTCCGGCTGAGCCTGTTCCTGCTGGAAATCAGTGGCAATAATCACCACACGAATAGAATCTTTGAGAGATTCATCAATATTAACCCCAACAATAATCTCCGCATCAGGCCGACAAAGCTCAGAGATAGTCTGTGCGGCCTCCTGCCATTCAATCATCGTCATATCCGGAGAACCAATCACATTGACAAGCATGGCTCCCGCATTACGGAAGGAAGAATTTTCGATGAGAGGATTTTCAAGGGCCTGTTTAGCGGCATCAAGGGCACGATTTTCACCCTTTCCAATACCAATTCCCATGATAGCCTCACCACGGTTGGAAAGGATGGTTTTCACATCGGCAAAATCAACATTGATAAGTCCCGTTTCAGAAATAATATTGGAGATACCCTCTACAGCCTGTTTGAGAACCTCGTCAATTTTGTGGAAGGCTTCTTTAACATTGGTTTTTCGCTCAATAATCCTGAAAATACGAGAGTTAGAAATGACGAGCATCGTATCTACATGCTCTTTGAGTTTCGCAATCCCCTGTTTGGCTGCTGCAATACGTTTGGCTCCCTCAAAATCAAAAGGAATAGTCACCACACCAATGGTAAGAGCCCCTATCTCCTTGGCCACCTGAGCCACCACAGGAGCGGCCCCTGTCCCTGTACCACCACCCATTCCGGCGGTTATAAAAACAAGATTAGCCCTTTCCAAAGCCTTTCGAATGGTCTCAGCATCCTCCTGAGCCGCCTTCTCACCCATCTCCGGCCTGGCACCCGCACCAAGCCCTTTGGTCACCTGTTTCCCAATCTGAATTTTGGTCTTGGCAAGAGACTGATTGAGCACCTGCAAATCCGTATTGATAGCAATGAAATCCACATCCCTGATACCTGCTTCAATCATTCGATTGACAGCATTACAACCAGCACCACCAACACCCACTACCTTGATTCGTGCGACAGGTTCATGTTTCTCAAAAATTTCCATAAAACCTTCCTCCATCGTCTTCCTCCCGTTTTTCTATCCCTTTTTTAGAAAAATTCCTTCACCCATTCTCTCAATCGTTCAACAATTGAATTAATATTTTTCTCCTCATCCTTGTGATTGGTGGGACCTAAACGGGGAGCGTTATCCATCGCATAAAGACAAAGCCCCACAGCCGTCGAATAGATAGGACTATCCACCATATCACGAAGCCCGCCTACTCCCAACGGTTTTCCAATACGTACCGGCATATTGAAAATAGCCGCTGCTAAATCGGTGATATAGGGCGTCAAAGAAACACCACCGGTGAGAACAACCCCACCTAAAAGCCCATCAAGAAGCCCCGTTTTTTCCACCGATTGATAAACTAAAGAGAGAATCTCCTCAAGACGTGGCTGGATAATCTCCGCCAATTTCCGGCGGGATTCAAGAACAGGTGGTCTTCCTCCCACCCCTGGAACCTCCACAACCTCATCGTCCTCTACAAAATCAGCCACAGCACAACCAAAACGTTTCTTGATCTCTTCAGCCGCAGGGATCGAAGTCTTGAAGCCATAGGCCACATCACTGGTGACGTGATTCCCACCCAAAGAAAGAATACCCGTATGACGGAGACTCCCCTCTTTGAAGACCACATAATCAGTTGTCCCACCACCAATATCTATCACCAACACTCCCATGTCCCTTTCCTCATCACTCAAAATAGCGCGAGAAGCCGCTAACGGTTGAAGCACAATATCCTGTGCCTCAAAACCTGCTTTTTTGACCGCTTTGACGGTATTATTGAGAGAAGTTGTAGCGGCGGTAATAATATGAACCACAGCTTCCAACCTGTTTGCCGACATCCCCACAGGATCCCTGATTCCCTCATGAGAGTCCACAATAAACTCCTGGGGAATGACGTGGATGAGATCCCTATCCACAGGCAAAACAATGGCGGTAGCCGCATCAATCACACGCTTCACATCCGCTTCGGTAATCTCCTGATTCTTGTCTGAGATAGCAATGACACCACGACTATTGATACCCTCAATATGCCCACCGGAGATCCCGATATACACCCCCTGTACCGTCTCGCCGGCCTGGATCTCTGCCTTCTGCACAGAAGTCGCAATAGAACGGGCTGTCTCTTCAATGTCAATGACCACCCCCTTCCTCAACCCATGCGAAGGCACGGTGGAAACCCCAATCACCTCAAGTTCCCTTTCGGTGATATGCCCGATAACGGTACATACCTTGGTTGTCCCTACATCAAGCCCAACCACAAGAGAAGAAGGCATACTACTGGTAGCCAATGGCGTTCTCCCTATGTAAATTTATAGTCTTCAGAGAGAGTTTTTTCTCTCTGACCTCTTTTTCCAGAGCAAAAACCCTTTGCCATATGTCTTCATCAAGCACCTCATGCCCAACCCAGACATCAACCGGAAAATCCCGAAGCCATACATGGGCCCCTGTTTTCCGATCAAAAACAATTCTCTCCACCCTTTCAAGATTAGTTAACTTCCCAAGGTACTTCACCAAAGACAAGACCCAGTCGTCCTGGACCCTCCCTTTCTCCAGGACAACCGGATAACCTATCTCTATCCTTGGCACCCTTGGAGAGCGGGCCGAAGCATACACAATCCCGTCCCTATCCACAAAAAAGGCATTGGTGCCAAAAACTATAATCCCAACCGGTAGATTCTCCTCAAGCTGGATTTTCACTGTCCACGGAAGAATTCTCTCTCCCCTGGCTGAGCGAATATAGGGACGGTTCGTTAACCTTGTGATGACCACATCCCAGGAGAAATCAAATATCCCCATCCCTTTTCTGAGTCCCGCTACATGGAGAATCTCCTCAGCAGGTATATACCGGTTCCCTTCTATCACTATCTCTCTCACCGAGAGTATCTCATTCACCACCAAAAGCCGATACACCACCCCGTGTAACGCCACAATCACGGCCACAAAAAACACACTCACCACCAGCGACCCTAACCGGCGGCCCATAGTTACTCCGCACTTTCTAAAATACGAAGAACCAGTTCCTCCTGAGACATACCCGCCGCCTGTGCCATCGCTGGAATATCGCTTGTTTCTGTCATTCCCGGGCTTGTATTCACCTCAAGAAAAAACGCCCTATTATCCGTCGTAAACATAAAATCAAAACGAAGGGGTCCTTTGAGCTTCATCACTCTCATGGCCTGCGTGAGCTGAGACTGAATATGAAGCCTCACCTTTTCATCCATCGGCGCGGGAAGAATAAACTCTGTCATTCCCTTGGTATATTTCGCCTCAAAATCATAAAAGGTATTCTTGGGCCTGAGTTCAAGAATTGGCAAAAAGAGAAAATCAGGATACTTTCCCAATACCCCTATCGTCATCTCCCGCCCCCGGATATACTGTTCAATAAAATAATCAGGATATTTTTCAATATTTTTTTCAAGCACCTCTCGAAGTTTAGCCTCATCCTCGCAGACCTCAACTCCCACGCTTGAGCCCTCACAATTTGCCTTGAACACGACCGGATAGGAAAGAGCATGATTCACCCTCTCCACCATTCTCTCAATGTTGACCTCACCATCAAGCGACAATGGTACATCTATACCACACCCGCGCAGTATCCGTTTGGTAGCGTTCTTGTCCATGCCAAGAGCACTGCCCAAAACACGGCTCCCTGTATAGGGGATATGCATGAGTTCAAGAAGAGCCTGAATCACCCCGTTTTCTCCCACAGAACCATGGAGAGCAATATAGGCAATATCAAACGACGTCTTCTGCAATACAGCGATTGGATCACTCCCAATATCCACTTTGATAGCCTCCAGACCAAGAGAACACAGAGCCCGATATACGTTTTCCCCTGACCTGAGGGAAATCTCCCTCTCAGAAGAATCCCCTCCCATAAGCACACCTATACGCTTGCCATGAAACTGCTTCACTCTCGCTTCCATGCTTCACCTCATTTTTTTCACGCATATATTATTATATGATTTTTCTTTTTTGTCAATAGTTTTTCGCATTTTAGTAGTAAAAATTTTTCTACTAATGCGCTTTGCACAGGGAAAATAAAAAAACTCCCCACCGGACGGTGGGGAGTTTTTGTTTTTTCATCCTTACTTCTGCGAATAATCCATCGAAGCGAGCCGCTTGTACATCTGATATCGCCATTTGGCATTCTCTTCCGCTGCCTTGAAAAGTTCTTCAGCCTGGTCAGGGAAGGTCTTGAGGAGTGAAGCAAAGCGAACCTCTCCAAGCAGGAATTCACGGAAGTTGCCGGTAGGCTCCTTGGAGTCAAGCTGGAAGGGATTCTGACCCTGAGCCTCAAGAAGCGGATTGTAGCGATAGAGATGCCAGTAACCAGCCTCCACAGCCTTCTTTTCCTCTTCCTGGGACTTGCCCATACCAGCATAGAGACCATGGTTGATACAGGGCGAGTAAGCAATAATGATTGATGGACCGGGATATGCCTCTGCTTCAGTGAGAGCCTTCATGAATTGAGCCTTGTTCGCCCCCATAGCCACCTGAGCCACATAGATATACCCGTAGCTCATCATCATGAGCCCAAGGTCTTTCTTGCGAATACGCTTTCCACTGGCGGCAAACTTGGCAATAGCCGCGGTAGGTGTAGCCTTCGAGGACTGACCACCGGTATTCGAATAGACCTCTGTATCAAGCACAAGGATATTGATATCCACACCGGAAGCAAGCACATGATCAAGCCCACCAAAACCAATATCATACGCCCAGCCATCTCCACCAATCACCCAGAAAGACCTCTTCACTAAGTAGGAAGAGAGCTTCTGAATCTCGGCAAGGGCTCCTTTCTGAGGACCGGCCAGCAGGCGCTTGATCTTCTCTGCAAGAGGATTGGCTTTGTCTGCATTGGTGCGATTTGCCTTCCATTCGAGAAGGGCTTCCTTGAGTTCTCCAGAAACACCCTCAGCCACAGCCTGATCAATCAGCTGCTCAAGGTACTGTTTCATCTGCATATCCGCAAGTGCCATACCATAGCCATACTCAGCATTGTCCTCAAAGAGAGAGTTTGCCCAGGTTGGTCCCTTGCCTTCTGCATTGGTACAATACGGGGTCGCAGGGAAACTTCCTCCATAAATAGAAGAACACCCTGTCGCATTGGCAATCATCATGCGATCCCCATACAGTTGAGTAATCACCTTGATATAAGGCGTTTCTCCACATCCAGCACAAGCCCCACTGAACTCAAAGAGAGGTCTCAAGAACTGACTCTCTTTCACGGTATACTTGTTGGTAATAGCCTCTGTCTTGTAGGTCACATTCTTTGCAAAATAATCCCAGCGTTCAATCTCTGCCTTCTGGGTTTCAAGCGGCTTCATCACAAGAGCCTTATTACCCTGCTTGCCGGGACATACATCAGCACAGTTGCCACATCCGGTACAATCAAGCACAGACACCTGGATACGATACTGGAAATTCTCAAGCCCCTTGCCAATAGCCTTGAGCGTCGTGGTACCGGCAGGAAGCCCCTTCATTTCCTTGTCATCCAACAGGAATGGCCGAATCACCGCATGAGGACACACAAAAGCACACTGGTTACACTGGATACAATTATCGGGTTGCCACTCAGGTACATTGATAGCAATCCCTCGCTTCTCGTACTGGCTTGTTCCAGGAGGAAGTGTTCCATCCTCACGACCAACAAAGGCAGAAACAGGAAGATCATCACCCTTCAGGCTATTGACTGGAATCACAATCTTCTCAATGATCTCAGGAACATCCTTCTTGGGCGCTGGTTTTGGAGTGAGATTCTTCCATTCGGCAGGCACAGGCACCTGAATCACCTCTCCTCCTCTATCCACAGCCGCATAGTTCATGTTCACAATCTTGTCACCCTTCTTGCCATAAGTCTTCTTGATGGCATCCTTCATGTGCTTTACAGCTTCCTCATAAGGAATAACGGGCATGAGTTTGAAGAATGCCGACTGCATGATGGTGTTGATACGCCCACCAAGCCCAATCTCTTCAGCAATCTTGGTTGCATTGATGATATAGAACTTGATGTCGTTTTCAGCCATGTATTTCTTCATATGATCAGGCAGGTGATTGACCACTTCCTTCTCATCCCAGATACTATTGAGCAGGAAGGTTCCTCGCTTCTTGAGTCCCTTGAGCACATCATACTTATCGAGATAGGAAGGCACATGGCAGGCTACAAAGTCAGGATTATTCACAAGGAAAGGCAGCTTGAGAGGTTTCTTTCCAAAACGAAGGTGAGAAACCGTGATACCACCCGACTTTTTGGAGTCATAGGCAAAATAAGCCTGAGCATAGTAGTCTGTATTATCACCAATAATCTTAATCGAGTTCTTGTTTGCTCCCACTGTACCATCAGACCCAAGACCAAAGAATTTTGCCTCAAAGGTACCTTCAGGTGTCACATTTACGACCTCATTTTCAACAGGGAGAGAAAGGAAAGTCACATCATCCACGATACCCACGGTGAAACGATCCTTGGGTTCAGGGAGTTTGAGATTCTTGTACACAGCAATGATGTGTTCGGGCGTTGTATCCTTGGAACTGAGTCCATATCGACCACCCACAATCAGTGGAGCTCCCGGCTTGTTGTAGAAGAGATTCTTCACATCAAGATACAATGGCTCTCCAGCAGCCCCGGGTTCTTTCGTACGATCAAGCACAGCAATCCGCTTCACACTCTTGGGAAGAACATCGAAGAAGTATTTTGCCGAGAAGGGACGATAAAGATGAACCTTGACAAGACCCACCTTCTCACCCTTCTTTGCAAGATAGTCAATCGTACTTTCAATGAGATCACAGACAGAACCCATAGCCACAATAATATTCTCAGCATTTGGATCTCCATAATAGGTAAACGGCTTGTAGGTTCTTCCGGTGAGTTTACTCATCTTTTGCATGTAGTCATTCACAATATCAGGAACCGCATCATAAAAACGATTGCACGCCTCACGAGCCTGGAAAAAGACATCAGGGTTCTGAGCCGTACCACGAGTCACAGGATTATCAGGATTCAAGGCATTTTTACGGAAGGCATCAAGAGCCTCGCGATCAATCAGAGAAGCATAATCCTCATAATCCAAGGCCTCTACCTTCTGAATCTCATGAGAAGTACGGAAACCATCAAAGAAGTGCAGGAAAGGAACGCGACTCTTGATGGCGGCAAGATGCGCTACCGGAGCCAGGTCCAGAATCTCCTGCACAGAAGAAGTGGCTAACATAGCAAAACCCGTTTGCCTGGTTGCCATCACATCCGAATGATCACCAAAGATAGAAAGAGCATGACTTGCGACGGTACGAGCACTCACATGAAACACACCCGGCAAAAGTTCACCGGCAATCTTGTACATATTGGGAATCATGAGAAGAAGACCCTGTGAGGCCGTAAAGGTGGTTGTCAGGGCTCCTGCCTGGAGTGAGCCATGAACAGCACCAGCAGCCCCTGCCTCAGACTGCATTTCCACCACCCTGACTACCTGGCCGAAGATATTCTTCTTGCCCTGGGCAGCCCATTCATCGCAGTGCTCCGCCATGTTCGATGACGGAGTGATGGGATAAATAGCCGCTACTTCGGTAAAAGCATAGGCTACATACGCTGCTGCGTTATTCCCATCCATGGTTACCATTTTCTTTCCCATGGGATACCTCCGAATAAAAATTTCAGATGTTATTGTAAGACCAATCGAAAAAAAACACAAGTTTTTGATTACGTTTCCAACAGGAGACCTGAAAGAGAGAGAAAAGGATAAAGAAGTTACCCCTGGCTCAAAAGATTTTTGTCAACTGTAGTATACAGGGAACATTTTAGATAAACAAGTTTTTTCTGGGGAAAGTACCCTTTTTAGGCCATAAAACAGGGCAATAAGTACGTACCATCCCTATGTTTTATATCACATCCTGCCAGTAGACACCATCGATAGCCTCATCACGATTATAGTAGTAATGCAAACGCACAGCAAGAACATTGGTTGCCCCTTCTCTTTTCCATACCCCTACATCCATTCTCTGGTTTATGGTTCGCATCACCCGTTCTGCCCTTGAGGTTGTTCCTGGCAAACCATCTTCACTGTCACAGGCGAACATGTCTTTTTGAGCACGAAGAAGATAATAAAAACAATGTTTGCGCCCTTTTTCGTGAAATAAGTCAAGAAGATTCTGAATATGCTGTCTGCGCTCGCTTTGATAACCAAGTCTTGTTTGCCAGTCATTTTTGTACCCCAAGAAACAGGCTTTCCCTGTTTCAGCGACAATATTTGTCCACTCAGAAGAACGATATCTCACTCTATCAAGACGAAGAAAATACTTCAATTGATAACTTACATGCCACAAACATCGTTGAAAAACGATACCGGGATGTTTGCCCTGGTTAATCCCTGTATCTCCATCGACAACAAGAAAAAACCGAGAAAAAGAGTGTTTTTCTTGAATGGGCTTAAGAAGTTTGTCCCAACCTGCATGGTAATTATCCACAAGAAGGCCTGCTATTCTTGTATTTTTTCCTGTCAATGGGGAGGCTTGTTGCCTCTCCTGCAAAAGAATTTTAGCTTCTTCTCCTTTTTTCTTGCCCTGAACAGGAATACCCGTCCCATCGGCTTCTCCACAGGGTTTTTCTTTTTCTGAGATACTGAAATGTATCTTTCTCCCAATATTTTGAAGGTTTTTCCAGAGGGTGCTAAGACCTATTTTATACCCTGTGAAGGAAAGAATACGAGCGGCCACTCGATAGGTGGTAAGAGCCCCGGCTAAAGCCACTCTGTAGATATCTTTCAGGATTTGCCTTTTTCGCTTTTCTACACCAAGAAGAGATCTTGTGAGAAAAAGTTTTCTTCCACACTTTTTGCATTGAATTTGGAGCTGAGGAAGAGTGATCTTTCCAAAGGGCATCAGAACAAAAACAGTGTTTTTTCCATGCTTTGTTTTCCATATGAAGTGATGTTTTTCTCCGCATGTACAGGTGATACGACCTTCTTTTATTTCTTTTTCTGCCACTTCTACAGAAATCTGATGAACAAATGACTCAAACACTCCTTTGATGGCCTGGAGAAAAACCACCACTAACGTCTCAAGTTTTGTGTCAGGGTAGTCGATAGTCAAAGTGAAGGTGAATTCTTTACGCATGGGTTCCTCCTTGTGTCCTATTATCGGCCAGGGAGGAACTTTTTTTTGCTTTTCCTCATCTTCCCACTGCAGGTCTCCTGAAAAAAACGTTACCAAGTTTTTGAAAAAAGTTTCAGAAAGAAGTTTTGATATTATTGTCGTTCCACATTTCTACAGAATGGTTATCTTCACACAAAAACTGAATACTTGTTCAACCATCTTTTCTGTTCCAATTCTTGGTTCTTTTTGTTACCCTTCTCCCTTCTTTCACAAAGCGCTCCCGCGCAGGGCAAAAGGGGACTATTGTCCTCGTCGCCTGCTACGCATGCGCCTCGGACGGATAGTGCGCCGCTTTTGCGGGCAAGGAGAAAGACCTCATCTCTTTCCGGGGAAGTCCTTCCTCCGTGGGCGACCTCAACTCGTCCTCGGAACTTCGGCAACCACAACTCGTCCTCCTGAACCTTGCCCCCAACTTTATAAACTTTACAAACTTTCAACCTTCAACTGATACGCACCCTCACTCCGGGAGAACTTCCCTCTTGCGGCAAAAGACAAACGACCGCAAAAGCGGCCCTGTGGGGTCCAGAAAGAAAGGGAGAACAGGGCCTTCTCTCACCAGCCCGCAGGGTTTCTTTTTCAGAAGAGGCTTTTTGGATATGGCACCGCAGCAGGGGCGATGGCTATGACTTTGTTTCAGCAAAGAACAAGGGTTTAGCTGAAACAGGGTAATAGCCCTCTCTTGCCGTAAGGTTTTCAAGCGCAACTTTTTTCAATAGGCATCAGAATAGAAAGCTTTTGTGTTGTTTCCCTGTTCATAAGAAATGTGGAAATGAGACCCTTGCACGGGTGTTTTCCTCCCATGTCTGGGTCAAGGGCTACGCCCCTGAAACCCCGCTTTTTCTGTTTACAAGGGCTTATTTGTCTTTTTTTGTTCAAAGGAATAGTTTTATTTATTACGTTAAGGAACATTTTTATACTATTTTTTTGTTTTTTACTACTTTTTCGAGACCTTCGCACATTCGTGCAAAGGTCTCGAAATAGGTATTCAGTTTCATATGTTTCATATGTGGAACGACGCCAATCCGAAAAAAATTTTTTATGCAAAACCCCCAAAATCACTTGACTTTTTTGGAAAAATTGCGTAATATATTTATGCACCAATCGTCAATAAGAAAAGATATATCGCACCTCCGCTAACGGGCGGCACCTTCACAGGGCCGCCCGTTGGTATTTTAAGCCAAAAACTCGCCGAAAGAAAAATTTGAGACCCTTGCACAGGTGTTTTCTTCCCCTATCTGGGTCAGGGGCTACGCCCCTGAAACCCCGCCCCCGCCCCTGCACCGACTCCAGAAGAGCGTTGTCCTCGTCGCATGCGTAGCATGCGACGAGGACGAAACATGGGCCGCTTTTGCGGGCAGAGAGAAACCTCTTCTCTTTCCGGGGAAGTCCTTTCTCCGTGGGCGACCTCACCTCGTCCTCCTGACTTCGGAAGCATAGCGCCCACCTCGCTCCGCCGATTCCCCGCCAAAGCGGGGGTCCCGCGGCTACGCTTCGGTGGGCTTTTCGGGCAGAGCAACAGAAGAGGTCGCCCCGGACACCTCCTGTGTCCTCCCGTCGGAAGGACTTTCCCGTCGGAAACCAAAGGGCCCTTTTCATAACCGCAAAAGCGGCCCGGTGGATACTGAGCGAAGTCGAAGTGGGGTACAGAAAAAAAGGGGGTGAAAGAAAGAACGGGTCTTCCTCTCCAGAAGGGGGCATTCTCTCCCCAACCCACAGGGCTCGTGTCCCCCACAGGGGCTTCCATGACGGCGCACCGCAAGCAGGGGCGGGGTGTGGGGGACGAGTCAGCAAGAAGGGGGCTTTCTGAGACCGCAGGGCGCCCGGCTATTACCCTGTCTCAGCCAAAGGCAATGGTTAAACGTTTAATCTCTCTCTATCCACCCCCTCATGGCTATCGCTATCACCCTGTTTCAGCTAACCACCCCGCCGGTTAAACGTTTAACCCTTCTCTATACAAACTCCACATGTCTTTTGCTCTTACCATGTCTCAGCAAACCCACCTTCTGGTTAAACGTTTAACCCCCTTCCATACAAACCCAAACAATGACGACCACCTTCTTTCAGGGAGAAAAGCCTACCCCGACTCTCACCATGTTTCAGCAAACGAGCCCCCTTTGCTGAAATAAGGTCATAGCAAAATCTCCCAGCACCCTTCTCCCAGAGAAAAGGGCTGGTCCTATTCCTGTGTCGAGACCTTCGCACATTCGTGCAAAGGTCTCAATTCCTTCATCCAAAAAGCCTCACTTTTTTCCCTCTTACAATACTCTCTGTGTCATTTTGATACGTTTTTTCTTTTTCCAGAGAAAAACCTTTTCTTTTCTCAGAAAAACAAAACATTTCTCGTTTCATATTATTTTTATCTCCTTACAATAAAAAGAGATAAAAAATAAATTCTGTTTTGGCACACTTTTTGCAAATAAAAATTACAGGGAGGACGCCTATGGCAAGGAATATGACTATTCTCAAAGCCGAGAAATACGAGGGAGAAAACGCTACCTCAAAGAGGGAACAAAAATCTCTTCCTTCTCTCAAGACGCTTTCTGAGTTGGTTTCCCATTCTGATACACTTTCTCTCTATCTCAAGGAAATAGAGAAAATCCCGCTTCTCTCCAGAGAGGAAGAAAAAGAATTAGGAGAACGTATCTTAAAAGGCGACAAAGAAGCCAGAGACCGGCTTGTGTTGGCCAATCTTCGATTTGTGGTTTCAGTAGCCAAAAAGTATCAGGGCTTAGGGCTTTCCATGACTGATCTCATCAGTGAGGGAAATCTGGGTCTCATTGAAGCTGCCAATCGATTTGACTATAGACGTGGTTTTCATTTTATCTCGTATGCAGTATGGTGGATTCGTCAGTCTATTCTGAAGGCTATCTCCGAAAAGGGGAGAATGGTTCGTCTCCCGATGAACCGCAATAACCAGCTCATGCAGGTATGGAAATACATCAACGATTACACCCAGAAAAACGGCAAAGAGCCTTCCATTGATACCATCTCAGAGGCCATGCAGATAGAGAAAAATGAAATTCTCAAACTGCTTGATATGTCCCAGAGTGGCACAGGGCTTGACCAGATGCTTCCTGAAGACTCTGATATGAGTTTAGACGAAATTGTGGAAAAATCTTACTTTGACGCAGGTACCTCAGTACCTGAAGATACGGTGATACAGGATTCACTTCGCGAAAACATCAACCGTATTCTCAGCAAGTTCCCGGAGCGAGAGAGAAAGGTTATTGAGTATCGTTTTGGTCTCAACGGAGAAGAGCCTCACTCTCTCTCTGAGGTCGGAGAAAAGCTCAACCTCACCAAAGAGCGGATCCGTCAGATTGAAAAGAACGTCATGATGATGCTCCGTCAGGATTCCGACATGGCTCATCTGTATAGCTATTTGCGAGACCAGTAAGCATACTTCCTCAGGGGGAGACCCTTGCACAGGTGTTTTCTTCCCCTGTTTGGGTCAGGGGCTACGCCCCTGAAACCCCGCTTTTTCCGTTTACAAGGGCTTATTTGTCTTTTTTATTCAAAAAAGCAGAATTATTTATTATGATAAATAATATTTTTATACTATTTTTTGTTTTTTACTACTTTTTTGAGACCTTCGCACATTCGTGCAAAGGTCTCAGGGGATGAATCTTTCATCCCCTGAGATTTTTATTTCAGCCATGTTCCCTTTTTGCCTCTTTCTTGAAAAAAAAATCCTCTCTCGATATAATACCTTATCCTTTTCCTGATAAGGAGGGTACATGAAACAAAAATATCTTCTTCTCTTTTTCCTTTTCGGAAGTTTTTTCTACGGAGCCAATGTGAGCCTTAAGCATCTGGCCTTAGGGGTTTTTCTTGGCTCTCCAACAGGTATCAGCATCGGCTATTTTGCCAATAATACCCACGTCATCAACGGAGTCATTGGCTGGAATTTCGGAAAAAACCCCTCTCTTCTTCTCACAGCTGATTACACCTATCGATGGGATGTGAGTATATCCAGTGGGGCTCTCTTTCTCTATGCAGGAATTGGGGGTCTTGTGAATATCTCTGATCACGTCGATATTGGCCTACGAATTCCCCTTGGAGTTTCCTATTTTACTCCACAGATTCCTTTAGAGATCTTCTTTGAATTGGGACCAGGGATGAGGCTTATTCCTGCCACAGATCCCTTTCTCAACGGCGGACTTGGTATCCGCTGGCGATTTTAGAGAAATTACATAGAAGGAGTGGATATATGGTAAGTTACAAAGACCTTGGTTTTGTGAACACACGGAAGATGTTTGAAGTGGCTATCAAAGAGGGTTTCGCTGTACCTGCCTATAACTTCAACAACATGGAACAACTTCAGGCCATTGTTTCTGCCTGTCTTGAGAGCCAGTCCCCTGTGATCCTTCAGGTTTCCAAGGGTGCCCGTGAATATGCTGACCAGACACTTCTGCAGTATATGGGCAAAGGGGCTGTAGAAATGATGCGCCGTATGGCCAAGGAAAAGGGGCTTGGAGAAATTCCTATTGCCCTTCATCTTGACCATGGTGACAGCTATGAGCTCTGTGTTTCCTGTATTGAAAGTGGATTCTCCTCGGTGATGATTGATGGCTCCCATCTCTCCTACGAGGAAAATGTGGAGCTTACTCGAAAGGTTGTCGAATACGCTCACAAGTATGATGTCACCGTAGAGGGTGAACTTGGTGTGCTCGCTGGTGTGGAAGATGAGGTCTCAGCTGAACACCATGTGTACACCGACCCAGATCAGGTGGAAGACTTTGTGAAAAAGACCGGTGTAGATTCACTCGCTATCGCTATTGGTACCTCTCATGGAGCCTACAAGTTCAAACCCGGACAAAAACCTGAGATCCGTCTCGACATTTTGAGAGAAATTGAGAAAAGAATCCCCGGTTTTCCCATTGTTCTCCATGGTTCTTCTTCTGTACCAAGGGATGCTGTGGAAACCATCAACAAGTATGGTGGTCAACTGAAGGATTCCATCGGTATTCCTGAAGAGCAGCTCCGTGAGGCGGCTCGCTCAGCCGTATGTAAGATCAATATCGACTCCGATGGACGTCTTGTCATGACGGCCAAGATCCGCGAGATCTTTGCTACAAAACCTGCTGAGTTTGATCCTCGTAAATACCTTGGCCCTGCTCGTGAGGCCCTCAAGAAGATGTACATGGAAAAGAACGAAAAGGTTCTTGGTTCAGCAGGCAAAGCCCCGCTGATCATGAAGGCTTTGGGAAAGTAAAGAAACTAACAAAAAAGGCTGTCCTTTGGGACAGCCTTTTTTATTCATACACCACCCACTCTTCCCTATCAGAGATGAAAAAAGCCACATGAGGAAAACGCTGAGAAAGAGGCTCTATCACCGTTTCCCTCACCCGTTCCTTGGTATTGTTGTTCTCACTGAGGTGCAAAAGAATCACCTGCCTCGTATGAGAAGAGATAACCTGAGAAAGAAAATGCCGCGTCTGAAGGTTGGAGAGATGACCTCTCCCCCCACGAATGCGATCCTTCAGGGGCTGGGGATACCAGGAATTCTTCAGCATCTCTTCATCATAATTGGCTTCAATAGCGATGATATGAGCCTTTTTTGCATAGTACAGAAGATGATTATCAATCCTGCCAACATCACTCGCATACAAAAGCACTCCACCGGGAGTCTTGATCAGATACCCCATATGAAAAACAGCATCATGCTGCACAGGAAAAGGAAAAAAAGAAAAATGTCTGAAATGATAGGTTTTGTAGGGTTCAATCGGCGTCATACGATAGGAGACGTGAATAGCCCGTGCCGTATCAGGATGAACATAAATAGGCACATGGGTATGCTTGGCAAACTGGGAAACTCCCCGCACATGATCATCATGATCATGGGTAATCCAGAGGCCGCTCACCGTCTGTATCTCTCTTTTGAGAAGACCAAGACGAGAACGAAGTTTGGTGTAAGAAATCCCTAAATCTATGACCCACAACTCATCTTCATGGAGAAGATAAAAACAGTTCTGCTTACTGCCGCTCCCAAAAGAACCAATTTCCATAGTTACGAGCGAATCCCCTTTACGAAACTGATCACGTGCTCAAGGGCATCTTTTTCATTCATGGCATCCAGAACCCGCCGCATCACTGCCGATCCAATGATCACCCCATCGGCTACAGCCGAAAGCTTTTCATAACCCTCTTTGTCCGCCACACCAAAACCTGCGCATACCGGCTTCCCTGCCCAGCGTTTGACATCTCTCAGATGATCAAGGGAAAACGAGAGATTATCCCTGCGTTCCCCTGTTGTCCCAAAGAAATTGACATAGTAGAGAAAATCACCGGATACTGAGGCAATTCGCTTTACCCTGTCTGCCTTCGTATTGGGAAAAACGAGAAGCACAGGATCAAGTCCCTCACTCGAAAGAAGACGATAAAAAGTTTCCCCTTCATCCACATTGAGATCAGGGACAATCACCCCACGAACTCCCGCTTCCCGACAAGCTGAGAGAAACTTTTCAGCTCCATAGGCATACAGAGGGGCATAATAACTCATCAGATACAGAGGAATAGTGACCTGTGAGGATATCTCTTTCACCGCCCCCAAAATCCCATCCAGGTTCACCCCTTTCTCTAAAGCCAACTGAGAGGCATGGGCAATCACAGGCCCATCGGCCACCGGATCACTATAAGGCACTCCAATCTCAATGGCATCTACATAGGATTGAAGCTGAAGAATAGCCTCCTGAAGAAAAGTCATCGAAGGTATGCCTGCCGTGAGATAGATGATAAGATTTTTATGAGAAAAATCAAGCCCGTGCATTCGTATTTCCTTAGAACGATTTTCTATTTATAGTAACGAGATAGAGAAAAAAAGTCAATTTTTAGCCTTATCAAAACCATCGTTCCATTTTTTTAGGATCATTGTCCGAAGCGGAAAAGTCCTGCCATGTTCCATCATTTTTGGCTATATGGTCCTGACCGGCTAAACGAAGAAGAACAAAAAGAGGGGTCAAAATAGCATAAAAAAGAAGCCCCAAAACAAGACGGGAAATCGCCTGAGAAACCACCTGCCACACCCAGAAAACCACCATCTCAGAAAACCAGAGGGAGCGAGGCCAGAGAAAACCCACCACCCAGTGATAGAGGCCAAGAGTAGCCGTTATCATCAGAACCGGCACAGGAAAATGTCTCCACCACCCGATCAGAGTGAGAAGAAACATCCCCACCCCAAAAGAAAAACCAAAATGCCTGTACTCCGAAAACGTTAATCGGCGATGAGTGTTTTTTTCCATGTGTGAAGCTCCTTAAAAGGTGGCTGTTTCGATTTTTCCAAATAGAAATCTTCCACAACCAGCACATCAATATTGGTTCCCATAAAACACCGGTAGGCATCCCGAGGATCATTCACAATAGGTTCCCCCCGAACATTGAAAGAAGTGTTAATCACCACCCCGCACCCTGTGAGACGCTTAAACTCTTCCAGAAGGGCATAAAACCTTGGATTGGTTTCCCTGTGTACTGTCTGAAGACGGGCCGAAAAATCCACATGAGTAATAGCCTGCAACACCGAACGAGGCTGTTTGAGAAGGTCAAGTCCAGTCTTTCCCTCTTTGGCAAAGGGAAGTCTATGCTTCTCTCTCACATCGGCCACGAAGAGCATATAGGGAGAGGATCTATCCCATTCAAACCACTCTTCCACATCCTCCGCAAGAACCGCAGGCGCAAAGGGACGAAAAGACTCCCGGAATTTGATTTTGAGGTTCATGGTGGTCTGCATATCCTCCCGACGAGCGTCTCCTAAAATCGAGCGATTCCCTAAGGCACGAGGACCAAACTCACTTCTCCCCTGAAACCAACCCACCACCTTCCCTTCCACCATAGCCCGGGCCGTTCTCTCGAGAAGCTCTTTTTCATCCAGTTTCTCATACACAGCCCCATAGGCCCTGAGAATCTCCTCTATCTTTTCCTCCGAATAGGAGGGCCCTAAATAACTCCCCTTCTGAAAATCATGCACCCCATCAGCCTCACGGGAATTTCCGAGATACTCGTACCACACCGCTAAAGCCGCTCCCAAGGCCCCTCCCGCATCACCAGCCGCCGGCTGTACCCAGACATCATCAAACCCACTTTCTCGCAGAATATGGCTGTTGGCCACACAATTGAGAGCCACTCCACCCGCCAAACAGAGATACCTCTCACCTGTGATTTCCCTGGCATACCGGGCCATTTTGACAAGAATCTCTGTGGTTACCACCTGAATAGAAGCGGCAACATCCATATAAAACTGCGTGGGAGTTCCACCCTGAGGGAGAGCCTTCTGGCCAAAAAGTTTCTCAAAACGACGAGAAATCATCACAAGACCGCTGATATAATCAAAATACCGTTCATTCAGTTCAAAAGACCCATCATCCCGTATCTTCACAAGATGATCCTTGATGAGATCCACATATTTCGGCTCTCCATAGGGAGCCAACCCCATGAGTTTATACTCACCTGAGTTCACCTTGAAACCACAATAGTAGGTAAACGCGGAATACAGAAGCCCCAAGGAATGCGGAAAATCAATATGCTTCAAAAGAGTGATATGATTTTTTTCTCCCCTTCCGATAGTGGTGGTATTCCATTCCCCTGCTCCATCCACGGTGAGAATAGCCGCGCGCTCAAACGGCGAAGGATAAAAAGCACTGGCCGCATGAGCCTGATGATGAGAAGAGAAAAGCACCTGTCCCTCATAGCGGAGTTCCTTGCGAATCAGTTCCTCTATCCAGAGTTTTTGTTTCAACCACACAGGAATAGCCATCAAAAAGGACCGAATACCCTTTGGGGCTGTATGAATATACGAAGCCAAAATACGATCAAACTTCACCAGCGGCTTATCATAAAAAACCACATAGTCCACTTCCCCGATCCCTATCCCCGCTTCCTGAAGACAATAGGCTATAGCCTCACGTGGAAAGCCCTCATCACCCTTCCGACGGGAAAACCTCTCCTGCTGAGCCGCCGCCACAATATCCCCATCTCTCACTAAAGCCGCGGCACTATCATGATAAAACGCAGAAATCCCGAGAACGACCATAGGCTAAAAAAGACTGTAGATAAAAGGCGCCAAAGCCTGTGACTGAGCCAAAATCACCACAATCCCAAAAAGAACAATCAAAAACACAATGGGAATAAGCCATATCTTCTTGTTTTCCTTGACAAAAAGCCAGAATTCCTTCAAAAATCTTGCCACCATTCTCACGGTTGCCTCCTTCAGTGAGAAGTATTATAACCAGACCAGGAATTTTTTGCAAGCCACGTCAAGAGAGCCCGCCATTCTTTCTCTTTCCCCATCCCCTCTACCAATTTTTCCACCTCTTGAGAGAGCGTTTTTTTCTCTTTTCCCTCGGCAAGAAGATACGCCATAGCATAAAACCTCAAGGCCTTTTCCCATTCTCCACGAGAAAGAAAAAAATCTGCACAATTTTTATACCCTACATACCAGCCTGGATTATTATGACGATAGGCCTCAAGAAGATTGGCAATAACCTCCCACCTCTTCTGTTTTGCCAGTTCAGAGAGAAGAAAGTTACCAAACGTCTGTCCCTTTGTCGTCTCATAAGAAGCAAGAATCGTTTTGAATGGTTCTTGCGACACCATCCCTATCCTCCCCCAGGCAGGATCCTTACCAAAGGGTATCAGCATTTCTGTATATGGACTCTGCGAAACAAGGGTAAGAATGTTCTGGATAGCCATAAACTCATCATACACCGTAAAAAAAAGCGTCGCATCAAGCCAGTTTTCGTGGGCAAACCCTTCTTCAGAAAACCTCTCTATCGCAAGGTACACTTCCTCAAAGAGCCTCTCCGTTTCTCCTCTCCTTTGAGAGGAAAGAAGAGAGAGAATAGCCTTTGTTCCCAGTTCTGCCAGAAATACCTGTCCCCGGTACTGAAAATGAAGATGATCAATAAAAAGAAGCCTCCCAAACCCTTCTCCCCCAAAACGCTTCTGTATCTCCTCCTGCAAGGGAATAAATACCACCCCTTTCTCAGTGGCCACCCGACGCAAAACTTCTCGAATTCCCTCTCGATAACGAAAGGGAATCACATCCAAGTCCTTGGCCAACCGAAGACTTGAAAGAAACTCCTCTTTTTTCGTTCTTTGAGCAATCCCCGTTAGGTACCATACATGGGCATTGGAGGGAAATTGCCCGCGCCATGTGTCAAGAAGCCGCTTTGTCTCTTCTGTTTTCCATGTCTCATGTCGAAAACGCCCTTGATTGGAGAGAACAAGGGGGGCAATCCTTTCTTCATCTATACTGGCAAAAGGGGGCATATGAATCAGATTTGCCGCTATATCATACACCACCACAGGAACACCATGTTTTTTTGCCTCTTCACAGACAACCTCAAGGTTCTTTTCAAAGGCTTCGGCCACCCTTTTATCCACCGCCCCGGGGGGAATATGCTGGCCAGCAAACTGAGCGGCCATCATCGTTTTTGGGGAGTTATTCTTTCTCTCAAAAAGACCAAAAAGAACCTGGAATACCCTCCACTCCCTCAAAGAAAGATAGAAACGTTTGGAGAAATACCCTCCCCCGGTGGTAACCGAAAGTGTTCCATAGTACTCATTCTGCCCTGTATAGAGAAGTATCACATCGGGCTGATAGCGAAAGATCTTTTTCACCACATCGGCGACATAATAACTACTCATCGCACTATAGCCAAGATTGATAACCTCCACTTCCCTTTCCGGAAGAATATGCTTGAGCGCCGCCTCTATCATCTTCCCGAAAGACTGATTAGGTTCAAATGGCCATCCCTGCGCTGTTGAGCCCCCCACAATGAAAATACGAAGTCCATTGGTGGGCTTCTCTACTAAAAAAAGGTTCTTGAACTTGGCCTCAGAACGGGGAGTTCGCCGATTTGGGTAATACTTATTGAGAAAGTCGGGATTATCCCGATAATAAGGGGTACCCGCCACCCTCTCAAACGGTTCAGTGGAGTAGCCAATCCCCACAAGACGAAAGCCCCCCTCTATCACAAAAAAAAGAATTACCCAGAAAAAAAGAAAAAAAGTCGTATAGAAAACTTTCTTTTTCATACCCTTCTCCTATTTGATAACTCTCACCTCTCGTTCTAAACGCACCCCTGTCTTCTTGTAAACCTCCTCTTCAACCTTCTCAAGGAGACGAAGAACATCATCCGCAGTAGCCTTTCCCGTATTCACAATAAAGTTCGCATGCCTTTGATAGACCTCAGCCCCCCCTATCCGAAAACCTTTGAGTCCCACCTCATCAATCACTTTGCCGGCTGGAAGATTTCGGGTATAGTCATTTTTGAAGGCACACCCCGCTGAAGGGTAGAGATACTGTCCTTTCTCCTCTCTATCTTTACGACAGGCCTCTGTCTTTGTTCTCACCTCCTCCGGCAAAGCAAAACCCAACCCAAGTCCCACTTCAACAATCACCCAGTCTTCATGGTCCATAAAGATACTATATTTATAACGATAATGAATCTCCTCTCTCTGAAGGAGAAACTCCCTGCCAGAGAAATCCATCACCCGCACAGCCTTCACCACTTCACTCATCTCATGCTGATAAGCACGAGCATTCATATAGGTAGCCCCGCCTACCGTGCCAGGAAGCCCCCCACTCCATTCAAGCCCACTTCTCCCCTCCTTTTCTGCCCAGCTATTCAGTTCATCCATCGACATACCAGCCCCAACCCAGAGAATGTCGCTTTCCTCGCGAAGTCCCTTGAGAGCCCTCATACTGACCACCAGTCCTTGAATGAGTCCATCGGCAAAAAGAATATTGGATCCCCCACCAAGAATAATCACGCGCCAGCCCTTCTCTTGAGCCAAAAGAAGCCCCTCTCTCAGTTCCTCCACACTCCGGGGTTCACAAAAAAACTCAGCCTCCCCCCCAATTCGAAAGGTTGTCAAGGGAGCAAGTGGTATATGGGATTGAATGGTCATATCAACTCCTTGCCTTTATACTTCTTAGGAACACTTTTTTGAGACCCTTGCACATTCGGGCAAGGGTCTCTTTGTTATAATCTCGCATGTCACGTCTCCAGTGCCTCTTTTCATAAGATAATCCCTTTCTTTCTGGCTATCTCCTCTGTATACACCCAGATCTCCTTAACTCGAAAAAGAGTCTTGAGTTTTGACATTCCCATTGAATCATAGTGGCGAAGGGTATCCTGAATACTATTGGCCTGTTCACTATTGGCTCCTTTCACAATCAAACAACAATGCACATCTATATGAGGGAGTTTTATAGTATCACAAAGATTTTTATCAAAACGTTTTTCCCACTCCCTGAAACTCTTTCCTAAACATATAGACCAGCATAACAACATCGTATCATGAAATTTTTGCAATATATCTTCGCATTGTTTTTGGAATGGATGACCTTTATCTTGAGGAGCAAAACTCGACTTCACCTCTATGAACCACAAAGCAGGTGATTTTTTTCCTATAAAATCAACTATTTTTACATACTGTCCTTTCAGATACTTCTGATACACTTCGCTATCTTCTATTTTCCACAGCCCAATCCACTGTTGAGAAGAAAAAGTTATACCCGACTCCTGAAGACTCCCACTAATTTTGCACATGATTTATTCCACTTCAATTTCTTCTTCATAAAGCCTCACAGCCTCTTCAATAATCGTATTAGCTGGCATCCCTTCTTTAAGATTGTGAACCTGAGGAAAATATCCTCTTGCATTATCAGAATTTTCTTCTTTTTCAAAAAGAAGAACAGGAACATCCATCTTTTCCTTTTTAGCCATCACATACATTTTTTTTATTACAAAATAGGAATGTGTGGCCATGAATACCTGGATATTTTCTTTGCTAAGCAAGAAAAGTATTTCCAGAAAACGAGAGAGAGCCCCGGGATGAAGTGCCGCTTCCGGTTCATCAACAAAAAGAATAGAACCCGGTTGCAGAAAACGATTCCCTAAAAGAGTATCAATAAGACCAATTTTTTTTACCCCTTCCGCTACCTGATGAAGAGCGTATTTATATCTTCCCTGCTTAAAATGCCATTCTTTTGCTTGAGCATCATAGACCACACTTCCATGGACAATTTTTTCTTCAAGAATTTTCCTTGCCTGAGCAAATGTGAAATAATTTTTCCCCTTTTGAGGTGGATAATCCACCGCCTTCGCTAAATCATAGTAGGTATCGTCAAAACCAAACATTTGCCAGTCTTCCCGACTTCGTTTGATAACAGAGAGAAGAGAAAGCACTTCTTTAGCAGGGAAAAAAACAGAATTTTCTTCTCTTTTCAAATCAACAGGATCAAGTTCTGCCTTCAAAGATGTTTCCGTATCCTTTCCAAAAGAAAAACGCCCATTCCCCTCATCCATTACCAGAGAAAGAGAAAACTTTCCATCAAGAGCATTCTTCCTCACCAGTTCACCTATTTTTTTTACCTGATAAGTCCAGTACATCTTGTCAGAAAGAACCTGCGCGAAGGTTTTTCTTTCATTCCCTCTTGCATACACTTCCAGGGAACGCACAAACACATAAAGAGCTTTTAATAAAAAAGTTTTTCCACAGGCATTTTCACCGATAAAAAGATTTATTTTACCTACATTTTCCCATTTAAGACATTCTATAGGACCAAGATTTTCCACGAAAATTTCTTTGATAGCCATACAGATCTCTCTTTCCTTTTCCTACATTATTATAAGAGGAAAACCCTTTTCTGTCAAAAGCCATACTCCATTTTCAACCCTGCGATGCCACCTCACCAAGACGTCCAACAATGGCTTTGTGGTTTTGAGACAACTGACTGAGATTCTCCATGACAAGAAGAATCTTCTCCTCTTTTTCCCTTTGAGCGTCCAGTCTTTGAACAAAGGACTGGAAAAGGTTTTCCATTTCCTGCAAGGTATCGCAGAAACCTTTGATTCTCTCCTTCTGATCCCCAAGAGACTTCAGAAGGTTCATCACTACCCCATTCAGTTCCTGAACGGTGAGAACCACCTGCTGTGAACCCCCTTTTTGTCTCTCAAGAATCTCTGAGAACTTCCGGAGAAGAGCTTCTACCCCCTCCATCTCTTCCATCGTTTTCTGAAGACCTTTATCCACAATCTCAAAATGACTCTGAGTTCCCGTAAGTTCCCGATTCATCTGCTGCACCTCTGTACCCACAGACTCGGCAAGCTGAGCTACACTCAGGGCAAGATTTCTCACCTCCTGACCCACAATGGCAAAGGACTTTCCATACTCACCCGCATGGGCTGACTGAATAGCCGCATTGATAGCTAACGTATTGGTATCATCGGCGATCTTTTGGATATTTCCCAAAAGTTCAAAAACCCTATCCGCCTTCAGGGTAAGACTTTGAAGGGCTTCAGTTGATGCTCTTGTTTCCTGCCTGGAAGCCACAAGACTTTCTTTCAGCCGTTCTATCACCTCACGAAGACTCTGGATATCATGCCCTATCCCATGCATCACTTCCACCATATCTCCGAAGTGCCCCATCCCGGCCTGAATGAGCTCATTTTCCTTTCCCAGCCTCTGCATCACCTGTTCAATATCTCTCATCACTGCTGACGCTGTTCTCGCACTTTCCTGCAAGACATTGATTTCACGACCAAACTCCTGCCTCATTTGTTTGGAGAGATCCAGCACATATTCCATGGCCATCTTGGCACTGGATATTTCACTATCCAACTGGCGACTTGTTTCTCCCAATTCCACAGCGATGGCTCTCATCTTGCCCAAAAGATTTTCCAGGGCTTCCTTCTGACGGGAGAGGGCTTCTTCTTTCTTCTGGCTCTCCTGCTGAATATCAGCGGCTCTCAACGCCATGGCAATAAAAAGCGACACAGAAAAAAGAAGCATCCCCCATGAACTGGTCCAGTATCTGGCCCAGATATGGAGCATAAAACCAAAAGTATCCTTCAACGAGAAAAAGATAGCAAGAAAAGTCCCACCAAACATAAGCCAAGCATACGGCTTTTTCTGAAAAGCGGCCAACAAATTGACCCAGAGCATATACAACGTCACCGGCAACACCCACAAAAGCTGCACTATCGAACCCATAACAAGCTCCCATGCCGGAAAATCAGGCATGAAAAAATTCACCACCACACTTCCCACTCCAAGGAGCCAGCAAACTACTTCCACCCAGCGCCGTTTGAAACCATAGAAACGATGGAAAAAAAGCACAAAAAAGATAAAAGAAAGATAAAGCCCAGAAAACGCTATCTTTTGTTTGAGAAGATAGCCAATCGGAAGATACTCCACATACAGATCAGTATAATAAAGCCCAATCAAAACCACCCCAATCCCTACAAAAAGAGATGCCTTATCTTTGGTTTTTGCAAACAAAAAGAGAAAATACACCATCATAAAAAGAGAGACAATGGTAACCACCTGCGGAATACCAAGACCTAACATGGTCTCCCATCGAACCCTCTGTTTCACCTCATGGTAAGGCGCTATCACCATCTCTCCAAAAGCCCCGATAGTTTTGTGGGTATAGACACGAATGGCTATGAGGTTTTCCCCCCCATACCGGACCACTTCAGGGGGAAGAAGAAACCCACGAGGGGCATGAGGCGTTCCAAAATAAAGGTTTGGGGGCTGTGAACCAGAAATCCCTACCAGCACGCCATTCAGATAAATCTCCACCGCATCATGAATACGGCCTGTATACAACCCTAACTTCTGATTGGACAAAGAAAGGGGGAGAGTAAACCTCTTTCGTAGCCAGGTATATGGCTCTTCTTCCCCCTGAAAAACAAAGGTCGTGGTGGGGAATTGCACCACCTTCCAACTATGATCCTGATACTCTTCCTGGGCATAGAGAGGATTATCACCAAAGGTATAACGCCAGTTGTCAAGGAGTGGGATACTCGTAGTAAAACCACTCATCTGAGAAAAGAACACCATACTCAAAAAAATATAACCCAACCAGGAAAGAAGACCCCTCATACTATCCGCCACCCTTTTCCTTCTTTTTGTACGCCAAACGCAAATGTTCAGTAATGATATCCTTCTGATGAGGAAGGGCATAATCAAGCGCTTTCTGAAGATACAGAATGGCATTCTCATAGTCCTCTGCAACGTAGTATGCCCATCCTAAACTATCATAATACGCCCCTGATTTTGGCGAAAGCTGAACAGCCTTCCGGCATTCACTGATGGCTTCAGAGAGATTTATGCCAAGTTCCGCATAGGTATAGCCCAGATTATTGTGGGCACCCGCATTGTTAGGATTGAGTTGTATAGCTTTGCGAAAGTGAAGAATAGCCTGATCATACCTCTTCATCTCAAAATACACATAACCTAAACTGGAATAGGCCATAGAACTCTGAGGATTGGTTTCTATCACCTTTCTGAAGTATCTCTCGGCATCCTCCCATCGAGCTTCCTCTGAAGCTATATATCCCAAAAGCATCCATGTTTGCATCTGCTGCGTGAGACTGATTTTCTTGGACTTCTCTACCAACTGGAGATAACGTTTTGCTTCCTCTTTCTTGCCCACATTCAAATAGCACATCCCTAAAAAATAGGCCAAAGTATCATCAAGTCCATACTGATCCTTCAAACGTTCAAGATCTTCCAGGGCCGCCGAAAACTGTTTCTTCTGGATAAAGGTCTTGTATACCCTATCGGTTTCTTTACGCAGTTCATCTGTGAGGGCCATATCACTCCTCTTCTCAAAAACAAAAAGGGGCTATCCTCGGAGAGCCCCTTTTTTTATTCTATTTTGTGTATGGTGCCTGGGTTCCTGTCTGCCCAGATTCCTTATCCTTTTCAAATACATTGGGTTCATTCCACTTGATCTGAGTAATACTCTTTTGAGCCACTTCCTTTACCGAATTGAGGTATGGTCCCTGCGTCACCCGCAACAGATAGACAAACGAAGACTTGTCTCCGATTTTTCCAAGGGCTTCACAGATATCGGCTACCAATCCATTGTCGGGAGTTTTCTCAAGTAAATCATACAGAATGGTAAGCACATATTTGTCCTTGGCCTTGTCGCCCATCAGTCCCAACGCCTGTACCGCTGCCCGCTTCACAATGAGGTCCTCATCCTGATAAGCCCGCGTAGCAAGCGCCTTCACCGCCCTTTCATCCCCTATCTGGGCCAAGGCCTTGGCGGCTACCAATCTCACCTGGTAGGTGTAAATCTTTCTTGTTCCCCCTACACGAATAATGGTTTCAGACCCATATCCAAGGGCCTCAATGAGAACAGGTACGGCCTCCTTTGCCTTGAGTTCTCCCAAACGGAGAATAGCCTTGATCTTCACTGGCACATCATCAGGGTCCTGAAGAGAAGCGGCTACAATGAGTTGATCAATAGACTCGGCTCCCAATGAGTTAATATACTCTTCGGTGATATTATGGGCTGCAAAAACCCACCCCCAAAGAATAAGTAACAGGCCTGCGATAAGATGCTTTCTCATATCCTGCCTCCTGTGTTTTCCTCTTTGCCATACGAGGAAATTTCCCCGTTCTATTCAACCATATCTATCGACTTTACCGGAAGCAAAACTTAAGTATTTTTTTCATTCTCTTCCGGTAAAAATATGAGATCAAGAACCTCTGTGGCCTTTTCCACATAATGAATGGTGAGGTCCTTTTTGATCTCATCGGCTATATCCGCGACATCTTTTTCGTTCTGTTTTGGAATGATCACCTCGTAAATACCGGCACGCTTGGTGGCCAAAAGCTTCTCCCTGAGTCCACCTATAGGAAGCACATCTCCCTTGAGAGTAAGTTCCCCGGTCATGGCGATATCATGCCGCGCCTTTCTCCCTGAAAAGGTAGAAACAATCGAACTCAGCATGGTAATCCCGGCCGATGGCCCATCCTTGGGAATAGCCCCCTGAGGCACGTGAATATGAAGATCATTCTCCTCAAACATCTGGGGGGCAATCTGATACCGCTCTGCAATGGAACGGGCATAGGAAAAGGCAATCTTTGCCGACTCCTGCATCACCTCACCAAGGTTTCCCGTGAGAATGAGGTTACCTTTTCCCTTGAAAATAGTAGACTCAATATAGAGCACATCCCCTCCACTCTCCGTCCATGCCATACCGGCTATCACACCAACCCTGGGCTCCTTCTGCATCTTGGTATAATCATAACGGGGAATACCAAGATATTCCTCCAGTTTTTTTCTTGTCACCACAAAACGAGAGAAATTCTTTTTGACTTTTTCACGGGCAACCTTTCGAACAATCTTGCCTATGTGTCTCTCAAGACTTCTCACCCCAGCTTCCCGGGTATAGCCACGAATAATCTGCAAAATCTCCTCATCAGCTATCCGAATCTTCACATCCCCAAGACCATTCTCCTGACATTGCTTTGGAAGAAGGAAGTTTTTGGCTATCATCTTTTTTTCAAGTTCCGTATAACCAGGTATTTCAATAACCTCCATACGGTCTCGAAGGGGATCTGGAATATTGTAGAGATTATTGGCCGTGGTCACAAAAAAAACATAGGAGAGATCCACATCAAGGGCAAAATAGTGGTCGTTAAAGGCATGATTCTGCTCCGGATCAAGGACTTCAAGAAGGGCGGCACTTGGATCACCCCGAAAATCCATGGTCATCTTGTCCACCTCATCTAAAAGAAAAACCGGATTCATAGAACCAGCCTTGCGCATCAGTTGCACAATCTTGCCTGGAAGTGCTCCAATATAGGTTCGCCTGTGTCCCCGAATCTCTGCCTCATCCCGTACCCCTCCTAAGGAAAAGCGAACAAAGTTTCGGTTCAAAGCATGCGCGATCGATTGAGCGAGCGAGGTTTTCCCCGTTCCTGGAGGTCCCACAAGACAAATGATCGGTCCCTTGGATTGGGGATTCAGCTGGCGAATAGCAATAAAATCAAGGATTCTCTCTTTGGCTTCTTTGAGACCATAATGCTCCTTTTCAAGGATATCCGCCGCAAGATTGATATCTTTGTTATCCTGGGTGTACAGATTCCAGGGAAACTCCACTACCCAGTCCACATAGGTATAGTTCATATGATACTCAGGAGAAGACGTTGGCATTTTTCGGAGTCTATCCATTTCCTTTTCAATCTTCTCCTTGACATGGTCGGGATAGGTGCGGTTTTTCATCTTCTCCCGCAGTTCCTGAAGATTGCTATCCTCTTCTATGATTTCTCCATCCTCTGCCTCGGTTTCATGGAGCTCTTTTTGAATCTCTTTGAGTTGTTCGTTGAGGATATATTTCTTCTGCTGTTTCTCAAGACGATGCTGTACCCTTTGATTGATGTCCTGCTCCATCCGGACAATATCTGTTTCCTTCTTGAGAAGGGCAAGCGTTTTGGTAAGACGCTGATTCAGGCTATTCTCCTCAAGAATCTGCTGACGCTCTTCTACAGAAGAAGGAAGATTGGACATCACGGCATCAATGAGTTTTTCAGGGGTGTTCACCTCAGCAAGGGCAAAAATCGTCTCTTTAGGTATCTTGTCGCTAATCTCGATATATTCAATAAAAGCATCCTTGAGAGCCCGAACAAAAGCCTCCACCTCTTCCTCATTCTCCACATAGGTTTCAAGGGGAACAACCTCTGCCCATGGAAAGTCCTCGGATTCAGCCTCCTGATACCGGAGATCAATGGCCTCAGCCCTCTCCTCCCCTTCCGCCACAAGACGAACAAGCCCGTTAGGAAGATTCATCATCTCCACAATTGTGGCTATACACCCCACCCGATACATATCATCCTGGGTGGGGGTCTCTACTTCTTTGTCTTTCTGGGCAATGAGAAAAAGCTTTGTGTTATGCTCATAGGCATAGAGAACCGCACGAATGGAACTTGGCCGTCCAATGATGAGAGGAACCACCATATGAGGAAAGACCACTACCCCCTTCAGCGGGATAATGGGAAGCTTTTGTTTCTCTGACACATGGCCTCCTTGCTACTCGAGAATAGGATCAGCTCTGTCTGTGATCACTTCTTTGGTAATAATACAGCGTCTCACCTCTGGAAGCGATGGCACCCGGAACATAATCTCTGTCATGGCCTCCTCAAGAACAGAACGAAGACCACGGGCTCCCGTTTTTCTTTCAATGGCTTTTTTCACAATGGCATCAATAGCCTCATCCGTAAACTGAAGATCAACGTTATCTATAGCCATGAGATACTCATATTGTTTGATCAGGGAGTTCTTGGGATCAAGCAGCACATGTCGAAGTTCCTCTTCTGTCAACTCGGACAACGTCCCGATCACAGGAAGTCTCCCCACAAGTTCAGGGATAATCCCGTACTTCACCAGGTCATAGGGAGTAACATAGGAGAGGATTTCTGCCGTATCCATCTTCTCAAACTGCTGACTACGAAACCCTATCTCCTTTTTGGCCAATCGTTGACGAATAATATCTTCGAGTCCAACAAAAGCCCCACCTACAATGAAAAGAATATTCGAGGTATTGATGAGGGGATTGAACTGCTGGGGATGTTTCCGTCCACCATACAGAGGCACAGAAGCCACTGTCCCTTCGATAATCTTGAGAAGTGCCTGTTGAACCCCTTCCCCCGAGACATCACGGGTGATAGAGGGACTCTCACTCTTTCGAGAGATCTTGTCAATCTCATCGATATAGACAATCCCCATCTCTGCCTTGGCAATCACGTGAGAAAACTCAGGAGAGGCTGGATCCACCGTCCCACCGCCTGCATTGAGAATCAAACGCTGGAGGACATTTTCGACGTCATCTCCTACGTATCCTGCCTCCGTAAGCGTGGTGGCATCAGCAATAGCAAACGGAACATTCAAAAGCTTGGCTAACGTCTTGGCAAGAAGGGTTTTTCCACTCCCTGTAGGACCGATGAGAAGCACATTGCTTTTGTCCAGTTCTACGGTTTCTTCTGAAAGCCCATGAAACTCTCCATGATGATGAAGAATACGCTTGTAGTGATTGTACACAGCCACCGCAAGAATCTTCTTCACCTTCTCCTGGCCTACCACATACTGATCAAGAAAACGCTTGATCTCCTCAGGGGTAGGAAGGCGTCTGATTTCATCCCCTATGAGGGAACGCTTTTGATCCTTCTCAATCATGGAGTAACAGCTTTGAATACAGTTCTGACATACATAGACATTGGCTTTGTCCACTGATTCAAAGATATACCCCCGGAAATGTTCCAGTGGCATTCCACAGAGGGCGCACTTTCTCAGTTGTTTCTTGGTTGAGGTTTCCTTGTGATCTGCCATCCCTTATGCCCTTTTCTCAATAATTTCATCGATAATACCATAGTTTTTGGCATCCACTGCAGACATAAAGAAGTCTCTATCCGTATCCTTCTCAATACGTTCTATCGGCTGACCGGTATGTTTTGCAAGAATGTTATCCAGCACCGATTTAATACGAAGCATCTCTTCAGCTTGAATCCTCACATCGGTAGCCTGTCCCTGGGTTCCCCCTGATGGCTGGTGAATCATGATCCGGGACTGGGGAAGGCTATAGCGCTTACCCTTGGTACCAGCGGCAAGAAGCACAGCCGCCATAGAAGCCGCCTGCCCTATACAGATCGTCGAAACGTCACACTTGATGAAATTCATGGTATCATAGATAGCCAAGCCTGCCGTAACCACCCCACCAGGAGAGTTGATATAAAGGTGAATATCTCTCTCTGGATCCTCTGCTTCCAAAAATAGAAGCTGAGCAATCACAAGATTGGCCACGTCATCATCAATAGGTGAACCCAAAAAGACGATCCTGTCCTTCAACAGTCTCGAATAAATATCATATGCCCTTTCACCACGGTTTGTTTGTTCTACGACATAAGGAACCAGCATCTTTCTCTCCTTTGAAAAATGAAACTATTACAATATACAGAAAAGACGACAAAAAGTCAAAATTCTCCAGCAAAAAACATACTTTCCCCCTCTTCCGATACGAATCCTATCGATTCGTAGGACCAGAAAACATCTTCTTTTTTTCTGCAAAACCAAAGGTAAGAAACTCCTCAAACTCCTTATAAAGCCCATAGACATCGGGATAATCGTACTCCAGTTCTCGTTCAAACACCTTGAGTTCGTTATAGAGTTTCCAGGCCTGGTCTAAGTATGTCTTCGAGTCTTTCCCCATCTTGACAAGGAGAATACCCGTATATACCTGATTATAATAGGAATTCTCACGGGATTTTCTTTGATTTTCAGGAAGTTGATAGCACTCGGCCGCCTTGAGATAATACTTGTAGGCAAGGGTGTACAATTTCCTTTGATCATAAATCCTGGCCAATTGAAAATAGATATCTGCTTCCGCTGGAATATATTGAGCCGCCATTTCATAATAGCGAATGGCTTGATTCCATTGCCGTTTTTCATAAAGCATATCGGCCACGCCCTTGGCACGAATACCCTTCATTTCTTCCTGAGAAAGAGAAGAAAAATAAAACCCATCCACTTCGATTTTTGCCTTGGCTACCGCTGAAAAAGAGAGAGAAAAGAGGCTAAGCCACAGAAAAAGCACTACTAATCTTCCATACATCGCCTGCTCCAAGGGTCACTAACACCGCCTGAGTACTCATAATTTGAGGAAGCACTTCCTTCACCTGTTCAAGTGAAGCAAAGTAGTAGAGTCTTGAATTTCCTCGAAGCTTCACAATCTCATCATAGATGAGTTTACTTGAGACATTCCCGGGATTGATCTCTCTCGCAGGATAGATCTCTGTGAGAATAATTCTATCAGCAAGAGAAAGCGCCTCAGCAAATTCACGATAAAAAGAAAGTGTCCGTGAGTAGAGATGGGGCTGGAACACTACCACCAGTTCGGCTCCCTTCTTCTCGGCCAATTTCCTTGCGGCCTTGAGAGTAGCACTGACCTCAGAGGGATGATGGGCATAATCATCTATCACCACCAGATCATCCGTCTGGTATTTCACCTCAAAACGACGGCTAGCATTCTGGAAAAGAGAAAGGGTTCGATAGATCACCTCTTGGGGTACCCCATGCAATTTGGCCGTTACAGCAGCAAGAAGGGCATTGTACACGTTGTGCATACCGGGAACATTCACATAGAAGGTTCCTATTTCCTCTTTTCCACGAACAAGGACAAAACGCGAAGAAAACTCTGAGAGTTCCACTTCCTTGGCCATAAAATCAGCCGGCGTCTGAATACCCACAGAAACCGCATGGGGAAGTTTCTGTTTGTCCACAATCTCTCTCAAAGGTTCATTGTCCCTATTGTACACGATAAGCCCATAGGGAGAAACATGATGAGTAAGATAGGTGGTAAAGGCCTTCTTGATGTTTTCAAAGTTTCCATAATAATCTAAATGGTCCGCATCCACATTGGTAATCACCGCTGTGTCCGGATACAGCTTGAGAAACGACTCAAATGCCTCACAGGCCTCATAAATAAAAAACTTTCCCTTTCCATCATATCCGGAGCCACCGATATCGGAGAGCTCTCCACCAACAGCCAAAGATGGATCAAGATTGGCCGCCAAAAAGATCTTGGCTAACATGGAAGTAGTCGTCGTTTTGCCATGGGTTCCTGAAACCCCAATGGCATACTTGGATGAGGCTAACATCTGAAGAAGTTTTGCTCGTTCAATCAGAGGAATACCCAATTGTTTTGCCTGAATGAGTTCAGGATTCTCATCTACTTTTACAGCGTTTGTATATACCACCAGATCGATATCTTCGTGGATATGATTGGCATGATGCCCTACAAAGACTTCCATACCCTTCTGTCTCAGGTCCTGAAGTGTGGCTGAATCGCTCCTATCAGATCCAGAAACCTGATGACCTCTTGCCCAGAGAATTCGGGCAAGCGCCGACATGCCAACTCCACCAATACCTACCAAAAAAATATGCAACCTGTGTCTCAACTGTTCAGAAGAAAAAAACGATCCCATACCACGCTACTCCTTTTTTCTGGCTTTTTTACTGCCCTATTATGTGTATCGGATTTCTTTCAAGAAAGATAAGTCTCCCTCTTTCAAGTAAGAAAAAGAGGGCTGTCCCCCGAGAGACAGCCCACTGTGGGTGGTACTGGATTCGAACCAGTGACCTTCTGCGTGTGGGGCAGACGCTCTGAACCAGCTGAGCTAACCACCCGTTTCGGATGTGGGCGGTACTGGATTCGAACCAGTGACCCCCTGCGTGTCATGCAGATACTCTAAACCACCTGAGCTAACCGCCCATCCATTGTTATTATTATAAGGCAAAAGAAAAATTTTTGCAAGGGAGTTGGAAAAAAAGTGCTCTGTCGTTCCACATATGAAACTGAATACCTATTTCGAGACCTTTGCACGAATGTGCGAAGGTCTCGAAAAAGTGGTAAAAAACAAAAAATAGTATAAAAATGTTCCTTAACGTAATAAATAAAACTATTCCTTTGAACAAAAAAAGACAAATAAGCCCTTGTAAATGGAAAAAACGGGGTTTCAGGGGCGTAGCCCCTGACCCAGACATGGGAGGAAAACACCCGTGCAAGGGTCTCATTTCCACATTTCTTATGAACAGGGAAACAACACAAAAGCTTTCTGTTATGATGCCTATTGAAAAAAGTTGCGCTTGAAAACATTACGGCAAGATAGGGCTATTACCCTGTTTCAGCTAAACCATCGTTCTTTGCTGAAACAAGGTCATAGCCCTCGCCCCTGCCGCGGTGCCATATCCAAAAAGCCTCTTCTGAAAAAGAAACCCTGCGGGCTGGTGAGAGAAGGCCTTGTTCTTTTACCCCTTTTTTTCTGTACCCCACTTCGACTTCGCTCAGTATCCACCGGGCCACTTTTGCGGTCGTTTCTCTTTTGCCGCAAGAGGGAAGTTCTCCCGGAGTGAGGGTGCAGGAGGAACGTGGGGCGACATCTTCTGTTGCTTTTCCCCACAAGCCCATCGAAGCGAAGCTGCAGAAACTTTTGCTGAGACATGGTGATAGGGCTTTTCATTCTTCCGTGGGGTAGAGTATGCTCTTTGCTATCACCATGTTTCAGCTTAGGAGGAGGTTTTTGCTGAGAAATGGTAAGAGCAAGAGACATGTGGTGTTTGTATAGATAAAGGTTAAACGTTTAACCGATGGGTTGTTTAGCTGAAACAAGGTCATAGCCCCGGGTCCTGTGGTCTCAGAAAGCCCCCTTGAGGCTGAAACATCGCCATAGCCTCCCCTCCCCTGCCTGCGGTGTCACCCGAGAGAAGCCCCTGCAGGGGACACGTGCCCTGCAGGCTGGTGGGAGAAGGCCCTGTTCTTTTATCACCCCTTTTTTTTCTGTACCCCACGGGCCGCTTTTGCGGTTGTGTGTCCTTTGTCGTGGAGTGGGGAAGTCCTTCCAGAGTGAGGGTGCGTATCAGTTGAAAATTGAAAGTTTGTAAAGTTTATAAAGTTGGGGGCAAGGTTCAGTAAGACGAGTTGTGGTTGTCGAAGTTCCGAGGACGAGGCAATGTCGCCCACGGAGGAAGGACTTGCCCTTCTCAAGGGAAATGTTCTCCCATGGCCCGCAAAAGCGGCCCATGTTCCGTCCGAGGCGCATGCGTAGCATGCGACGAGGACAATACCCTTCTGGAGCCGCCGCAGGGGCGGAAATGGGGTTTTCAAAAGGGGCGAAGCCCCTTTTGCCCCGCGCGGGAGCGCTTCGTGAAAAAAGGAATATTGGTAACAAAAAGAGCCCAAAACTTAAAGAGAAAAGATGGTTGAACAAGTATTCAGTTTTTGTGTGAAGATAATCGTTCTGTATGAATAGGGAACGACAAGAAAAAGTGCTCCTATTTGCCAGAAAACAAAAAATACTGTATACTATTACAGAGTTTTCAAAGTGGTAAGGATAAGAGTTGATATGGCAATCTCCCTTCAGTTCCCCACAGAGGATATCTCCCATCTCAAATGTGGCCAGATACTCCATCTGAGTGGTCTCATCTATACCGCACGTGATCAGGCCCATAAAAGGCTTGCAGAAGCGATACGAGACCAGAAGGGGCTCCCCATTCCTCTCCAGGGACAACTCATCTACTACTGTGGCCCTACTCCCCCACGGGAGGATGGACTTTTCGGGTCGGCTGGTCCCACAACCTCGGCCAGGATGGACCCGTTTACCCCCCTTCTCTTTTCAGCAGGACTCACCGCCTGTATGGGGAAAGGCCCAAGAAGTGAAGAGGTGAGACAGGCGTGTATGAAATACAAAAGTATCTATCTTCTCACCTTTGGAGGGGCTGGGGCCTTTTTAGCCAAACACATCACCTCTCAACGCCTTGTGGCCTATCCTGATTTAGGAACAGAAGCTATTTATGAACTCACCATAGAAGAATTCCCTGCTATTGTGGCTATTGATAGCGAAGGCAAGGCCCTCTCCGAAGGAGAATGGGCTTCTCTTCAGGAGGAAAACGCATGACCATTCTTTCGTATCTTGTAGCTCTTCTTCTTTTAAGTGTTATTGTTTTTGTACACGAACTGGGGCACTTTCTTGTGGCAAGATGGTTTGGGATCACCGTAGAGATCTTCTCTATCGGTTTTGGCCCGGAGATGATTGGTTTCACCAAGGGAACAACCCGCTATCGAGTCAGCTGGATTCCTTTTGGGGGATACTGTAAGATCAAGGGAGAACTGGAGAATACAACCCCTGATTCACTCTACGGCAAACCGGCACCGGTTCGTATTCTTGTGCTTTTTGCCGGGGCTGGATTCAATATTCTCTTTGCCCTGCTTGTGATGACCATGCTCTATACCGTGGGATACAAGGAGATCGTTCCCGCCCGGGTGGTGGACGTTATCGACACGCTCAATGGTCAGGTCTCTCCAGCCAAAGAGAGTGGCCTTCTCCCTGGAAGTGAGATTCTCATGATAAACAACCAGCCTGTTGCCACCTATCAGGATATTGTGGAAAAAATCTCCCTGAGTGCCAATACCCCGTTGACAATGGTGTATGTCAAAGACTTCCATACCAACCAGATAACCATCACTCCCCTGCTTTCCCCTTTCTCAGGGATGGGGGAAATCGGTATTCTCCCCGTGTATCACGTGGTTATCGGAGGTATCCTCTCCAATTCCCCTGCCGCTCAGGCAAAACTTAAAGCAGGGGATAGGATTATCGCCATTGATGGAAATCCCATCAGGTATTATTATGAATTCCGTGAAGCGATCCGGGAAAAAGCCTTCTCTCCTGTGAGTTTTACGGTGGTAAGAGAGAAAGAGACCAACACCATCACCGTCACGTTAGACCAGAGAGAAAACCGGGGGTTTTTGGGCATCAGTCTCTCTGGAAATCTTGCCTTTCCCGTGACTAACATGGTGAGAAGTGAAAACCTATTAGCCGCCTTCACAAAAGGAAGCACCGAACTCTGGAAGCAGCTTCTTCTCACCATCAAGGGATTCTCCCGGATGTTTGAGGGTAACCTTGGGGTTTCCCAGAATCTCTACGGACCTATCCGTATCGTGCGGGATACCGCTCTCATCACTCAGTGGTTGGATTTCTCTCTTCTTGCGCGTTTCATCGCTGTGATCAGCTTGGGTCTTGGACTTGCCAACCTGCTTCCCATCCCTGGACTGGACGGGGGACATATCCTCATCAATACCCTCGAATGGTTGAGTCGGCGAAAACTCCCTGATAGAATACGTATAGCCATTGAGAATATCGGTATCCTTGTCCTTCTTCTTCTTGGAACGTGGGTGCTTTCCAACGACATTACCAATCTTTTCAAAGGAAGGTAATATGTTTTTCAAACGAAAACATCGCTTAGTTATCCTTATTTCCGGTCGTGGTTCCAATATGAAAGCCATCATAGAGGCCGTGAGAGATGGACGTATCCCCAATACGAGGGTAGTAGGGGTTATCAGCGATAACCCGCAGGCTGAAGGACTCACCATCGCAAAAAAGTATGGCATCCGTGCCAAGTACATCTCCGCTGCTCCCTACAAAACAAAACTTGAAGGAAAAGCCGAAGAAAGATACATAGCCACCATCAAGCGCTGGAAACCCGATCTCATTATCCTCGCCGGCTTCATGCGGGTAATTAAGCCTCGTTTTATTCAAAGCTTCCCAAACAGAATCATTAACATTCACCCATCTCTTCTTCCGGCTTATCCAGGGCTTCATACCCACGAACGTGTCCTTGCCGCTGGAGAAAAAGAATCCGGATGTACTGTTCACTTTGTTAATGAAACCGTCGATGGAGGCAAACGCATCATCCAGGCTAGAGTACCGGTACTCTCAGACGATACCCCCCAGAGTCTCGCCGCCCGCATTCTCGAAAAGGAACACAAGATCCTCCCCTATGCCATACACCTTCTTCTTGAAAAAAAGATTTCCTACGACACCATCACTGAACCCCTCCAATGGAGAGAGGAATGGAATTTTTAGGATTTATCGCTGGTTTTTGTACCACCCTTTCTCTTGTTCCCCAGGTGATCAAGGTCATTCGGACACGACAAACAAGAGATATTGCCCTGGGTATGTACGTTCTCATGGTGATTGGCGTCTTTTTCTGGCTCTTGTATGGCCTGAGTACAAAGTCACCGTCGGTTATTGTAGCCAACAGTATCACCTTGGTATTATCTCTCATTATCCTTGTGTACAAACTTCGCGAGAAGTAAACCAAGAACAAGAGAAAAACGTTCTTCGTCGAAAAAAGCATATTTCCTGGATGCCCGTGGAAAAGATCTTTGGGGTTTCTTATGGAAAGTCTTGAGTATTCCATGGCTATTCCCTTGTTTCAGCCAACCACCCCCTGATTAAACGTTTAACCCACTGCCATACAAACCCCACACACCCCTTCCTATCACCCTGTCTCAGCAAACAAGCCCCCTTTGGCTGAAATAAGGGAATAGCAAAAATTTCCAGCGCCCTTCTCCCAGAGAGAAGAGCAGGTCCTAATACTATGTGTCAGCAAACATACGCTTCCCAAAGACCTTGGCTATTACCCTATTTCAGCAAAACCATATGCTCTGGGGTCAACGAGGATAGTACAATTGCTCCTTTGGCTATCACCTTATTTCAGCACCCCCCTTTTTTTGCTGAAACAAGGGAATAGCACGAGAAAAATTTCCTACCATAACAACTTTCTAACCACTTCTGGACAACCTTGACAACATTTTGATTACGTTTCCAACAGGAGACCTGAAAGAGAGAGAAAAGGATAAAGAAGTTACCCCTGGCTCAAAAGATTTTTGTCAACTGTAGTATACAGGGAACATTTTAGATAAACAAGTTTTTTCTGGGGAAAGTACCCTTTTTAGGCCATAAAACAGGGCAATAAGTACGTACCATCCCTATGTTTTATATCACATCCTGCCAGTAGACACCATCGATAGCCTCATCACGATTATAGTAGTAATGCAAACGCACAGCAAGAACATTGGTTGCCCCTTCTCTTTTCCATACCCCTACATCCATTCTCTGGTTTATGGTTCGCATCACCCGTTCTGCCCTTGAGGTTGTTCCTGGCAAACCATCTTCACTGTCACAGGCGAACATGTCTTTTTGAGCACGAAGAAGATAATAAAAACAATGTTTGCGCCCTTTTTCGTGAAATAAGTCAAGAAGATTCTGAATATGCTGTCTGCGCTCGCTTTGATAACCAAGTCTTGTTTGCCAGTCATTTTTGTACCCCAAGAAACAGGCTTTCCCTGTTTCAGCGACAATATTTGTCCACTCAGAAGAACGATATCTCACTCTATCAAGACGAAGAAAATACTTCAATTGATAACTTACATGCCACAAACATCGTTGAAAAACGATACCGGGATGTTTGCCCTGGTTAATCCCTGTATCTCCATCGACAACAAGAAAAAACCGAGAAAAAGAGTGTTTTTCTTGAATGGGCTTAAGAAGTTTGTCCCAACCTGCATGGTAATTATCCACAAGAAGGCCTGCTATTCTTGTATTTTTTCCTGTCAATGGGGAGGCTTGTTGCCTCTCCTGCAAAAGAATTTTAGCTTCTTCTCCTTTTTTCTTGCCCTGAACAGGAATACCCGTCCCATCGGCTTCTCCACAGGGTTTTTCTTTTTCTGAGATACTGAAATGTATCTTTCTCCCAATATTTTGAAGGTTTTTCCAGAGGGTGCTAAGACCTATTTTATACCCTGTGAAGGAAAGAATACGAGCGGCCACTCGATAGGTGGTAAGAGCCCCGGCTAAAGCCACTCTGTAGATATCTTTCAGGATTTGCCTTTTTCGCTTTTCTACACCAAGAAGAGATCTTGTGAGAAAAAGTTTTCTTCCACACTTTTTGCATTGAATTTGGAGCTGAGGAAGAGTGATCTTTCCAAAGGGCATCAGAACAAAAACAGTGTTTTTTCCATGCTTTGTTTTCCATATGAAGTGATGTTTTTCTCCGCATGTACAGGTGATACGACCTTCTTTTATTTCTTTTTCTGCCACTTCTACAGAAATCTGATGAACAAATGACTCAAACACTCCTTTGATGGCCTGGAGAAAAACCACCACTAACGTCTCAAGTTTTGTGTCAGGGTAGTCGATAGTCAAAGTGAAGGTGAATTCTTTACGCATGGGTTCCTCCTTGTGTCCTATTATCGGCCAGGGAGGAACTTTTTTTTGCTTTTCCTCATCTTCCCACTGCAGGTCTCCTGAAAAAAACGTTACCAACATTTTTTCGATAATATATACAGAGAAAAAAACAGGAGGCTCCTATGACAAAAGATGTTTTCACCTACAGCGAAGAAGAGACTATCCAATTTTTTGAAGATCTCTTCTGGCACGGAAAAATCCGCTGTCCCCGATGTGAAAATTCCGCCTACCGACTCTCCAGTCGTCCTCTCTACCAGTGCAGGCATTGCCGTTACCAGTTTTCCATCAAAAGCATATCTGTCATGCGCAAAAGTCATCTTTCTCTCAAAACCTGGCTCTGCGCTATGGCTATTATCTGTGAAGGAAACGTTAACGGCGTGAGTCTTGCCAAACATCTTGGGGTAAGCTACAAAGCCGCCTGGCTACTTCTCCACAAGGTCCGCAACCTGATGCGAGCCCTTTCGGCAAGGCAAAAACACCACCTTCGCCACCTTCTTCGGAAATTTTTTCTTCTCCCTGGCATCAAAAAAGTCCAGAGGGAAAAGAAACGGCCCTTTCAGGTTATCGAATGTGATAATGCGTCCTCTCCCACCCATTTTCACATTCACCTTGTAGAGAATATCTCGTGCGATAGTCTTAAGACACTCTTCTCCTGTAAAAATACCGCGGCGATTCTTGAGGTCCCTGAAGCTTTTTCTGATATCTTTCAGCAACTTGTTAACCGACTTGAAAACCTTTATCACCATGGCTGTCGAAAACACCCTCAGCGCTACATTGATGAGTTTTGTCTTTTTTCATTGTATCAGGACTCTGACCTTCGAATGAAAAAGCTTTTGTCGATGATAAATAGGGAAGAGCTTCTGCTTCCTTACAAGACGCTCATTCAGGAATCCATCGTCCTGTAGGACAGGCGTACCGACGATTGGGATTTTTCCTGAGGTGTTCCAACTTCTTGTCCTGAAAAGTATTCGAAAAGTAGGAAAACTTTTCAGTTGGAAATAGGTTTCTTGTCTAGATATTCGTTCGCAAAAAGAGTGATGGTTGAAGAGAGTTTATTCTTCGTTCAGGGGAAAGGGATCTTGGAAGGGATTAAAAAGAAGGGGAGAAGAAAGGGAAAAGGCTGGCTCCAGACTTTGGTTATTACTTTGTTTCAGCAAAACCTACCGCTTTTTCTCTGGACACGCACCGAGTTTGCACTTTAGCTATTACCATGTTTCAGCAAAAGGGAGCTTTTAGCTGAGACAAAGTAATAACTAAGCATTTTTTAATCTTCTAGGCTTCTTCTCCAAAACCTTTCCAAGAAGAAAAAAACTGGAAACCCATACATAGGTGAGGTCTTTGCACGAATGTGCGAAGGTCTCAAAAAAGGAATAAAAAAACAAAAAAATAGTATAAAAATATTTCTTTTCGTAATGAATAATCCTATTTTTTTGAATAGAAAAGACAAATAAGCCCCTATAAACAGAAAAAACGGGGAAGAGGGGCATAGCCCCTGACCTAAAAAGGGCAAGAAAGCCCCCCTGCAAGGGTCTCTATGTATTTAACCCTTCCTGAGGAAAAGTCTTCTCCTGCTTCTTTTTCCATATTTGACAGAAAACTCTCCCTCTCTTACACTGAAGGGGAAAAAGACCCACACAAGGAGGAAACTATTATGATACCCTTTGAAAAGGTTGCAGGAAAAGACAAAGGAGACATCAAACTCTTTGCCCTCAGCACCTGTATCTGGTGCAGAAAAACCCGTCGCCTTTTAGAAGAACTTGGGGTAGCCTATGAATATGTGTATGTTGACCTCCTCGATGTGGACAGCAAAAAAGAAACCCTTGCAGAACTCACCAAATGGAACGCTGATTGTTCCTATCCGACGCTTGTTCTCAACAACAAAACCTGTATCATTGGCTTTGAAGAAGAGGATATCCGAAAAAATCTTTCATAAAAACAAGGGGGAAACTATGAACAAAGAACGTATTGATGCACTTTACCAGAAACTCAAAAAAGAAGCCGAAGCTAGTGGATACCACTTGAATCCCGATGAAGCCTTCACCAAAGAACTTGTCGAAAGCCTCCTCATTAACGAAGAGAGATACGGTTATCCAAGCTGTCCCTGTCGTCTCTCTACAGGCATCAAAGAAGAAGACCTGGACATCATCTGTCCCTGTGATTACCGTGATCCGGATCTCATCGACTACGGCACCTGCTATTGTGGTCTCTATGTCTCTCAGGAGGTAATCGACGGGAAGAAAAAACTCTCCTCCATCCCCGATAGACGGAAAAAAGAAAAAAAGAAAAAAACAGAAACCACCCCTCTCACAGAAAAACTGGCCTATCCCATCTGGCGATGCAAGGTTTGTGGCTATCTCTGTGCCAGGGAAAATCCACCAGAGGTGTGTCCGATATGCAAAGCATCAAAGGAGAGATTTGAAAGGTTTTTGTGATACAATCTGGAGAATCTTTTAGATAGAGGTCTTATATTACAAAAAGATACGAATAACCTCTACACAAGTTTAAAAAGATTTTGTAAAACCTCAGTTTCCTCAATTCTTTTTCTAGCAAGAAAAAAGTACTCTTCACTTATTTCAAATCCTATAAAATTTCTTCCCCATTTTTTGGCAACTACCCCCGTGGTTCCACTTCCCATAAAAGGATCTAAAACAGTGTCTCCTTCTTTACTTCCAATCAAAATAATTCTTTCTAATAATGACTCTGGTTTTTCCGTCGGATGAATTGTCTTATGTCGTTCTGCATTAATAATCCATAAGTTCTTCATCTGTTTGCCACCATTAAGTTCTTTTGCCAATTCATAATTGAAATAATAATTTTTTGTTTTACTTGCAACCCAGATCAATTCCGTTGCTGGAGCAAATCTATTTCTTGATAACAAGGGAGTGGCATTAGGTTTGTACCATATCACATCATTTATTATCCAGAGACCCAATTTTTTGAGAATCACGCCTATTGACGGATGATTATGTAAAGTACCACTAATCCATAATGTACCAGTATCAGATAATACTCGGACACATTCTTGAATCCAAGATTCGTTAAATTTATGAATATCTTCAATTACGTCCCAATCTCCTTTATGAAGTTTAGTAATCTTTCCATTTTTTGTTGTTAAATAGTCTTCTCCGGAAAGATTGTAGGGAGGATCTGCAAAAATTAAATTGACGGAATTAGCGGGCAAAGATTTCATTAATTCTATGCAATCACCTTGTCTTAAATCAATTTTACACATTTAATTCTCCATTACTGACTTTATTCTATCTTGAGCTATAATGACATAATCTGGATTTATTTCAATGCCAATCCATTTTCTTTTTAATTGCTGGGCAACTACTCCTGTTGTGCCAGTACCAAAAAATGGATCTAAAACAGTATCTCCTTCATTTGAGGAAGCTAAAATAACAAGTTCTAAAAGTTTTTCAGGTTTCTGGGTTGGGTGAATTGCTCGCCCATTTTTAGACCTTATTCTTTCTTTCCCTTGAACTATTGGCAACTCTATGAAATCTAAGAAATCTCTCAATTGTTTATCTTTACCATCTTTAGTTTTATTAGGATTGAAATTTTTAATTACTTCATAATTAAAAATCCAATTTTTTCCTTTTACAAACCAGCATACAAATTCAGTCGAATGTGTAAAAGTTCTTTTGGTAATATTTGGCATTGCATTTTTTTTATACCAGGTAATAATGTTATTCAATTTAAATCCTATGTTTTTTGCGATGAAAATTACTTCTGCAATATTATGATAAGTACAAGAAATATATAAACTCCCATTTTCTAATAAAACTCTTTTACACCCCAAAAGCCAATTTTCAGTAAATTTCAGGTATTCTTCATAATTAAATATATCCCACTTTTCATTCATTTTATAAAAAGCTCCACCTGTTGTGTTATTTTTCAGGTTCAAAGATTTTCCCGATAAATTATACGGTGGATCAGCATAAATTAAATTAATCGAATCGGGTTCGATTTTATTATTAAGAATATCTATACAATCTCCTGTATAAATAATATTAGTTTCCATAATTCAAAACCTTTGATTTCCATTCCTTAATGAGATCTGGTATAATAGAAATCCAATTAGAATAACCTTCAAATTCATTTGCTTTTGAAATTATTAAATCATATAATTCTTTTAATTGAAGATGGGACAATCTTTTTTGTCTTTGCCACAGTATCAAGAGTATCTCAAGTACTTCAGCAAATTGCTCTGTAGTAATTGGAATTATATTTTGCTTTTTTTGATCATAACCATATTTTATTGATATCCAGAAATGATATACTGTATCAACATGAATTTTTGGAGCAATAAATAAACAATAATTATTTTTTTCAGAATATTTTTTTTCAAAATCTCTTAAATGTCTCATTACTGGTTGCGTTTCTTTTATCCACTGGAAATTTGAAGTCTCTAATGTTACTTCACAAATAGCATTATAATTTTGGTAAAAACATTCTATATCAGGCTTTTTTCCGGAAGCATGACTAATAGGTTCACCGTTATCATCAACGGGATAATTTGGTCTTATTTCTATTTCGTCATTCAAAATTCTCAATGCATCTGTAATTAATTTTTCAAATTTTTCTGGTTCATATTTTTTGATTTCTTTAAAATTTTTCAAACTATTAATTATATTTTGAATTTCATTAATATTATTTTTTAAATAATTTTTGTAGTCTCTATTTTTTATATTGAGATTTAATATTCTTAATTTTTCAATAAAAACATTTAACTCATTTTTAGAATATTTATTGAAATCCGTACTTAAAAGTTCTTTTTCTTCATCCTTCAATTCTCGGTTATTTTTAATATCTTCCATCAAATTTTTTGCGATAGCTTTTAAATTTTCAATTTCTTCAAAAGGTAATTTAGGCAAAGTAATATCTGTAATATACCTTATATAGTCATCCAATTTTTTAAACTCTAAAGCCTGACCAGAAAAGGTAGTTAAAATTTGATCTATTTCTGTTCTTCTTGAAGGTTCTAAATCGATAGCCCAATTTCCTCCGAATTTATCTGTTGTAACCTTAAACAATTTTGTTAACCGAAAATAACGCATTATATTGTCACCGTATTCAAAAAAATTTTTAATTTGTTCATTTTTTAGTTTATCTGTTTTATAAAATTCTTTTGCAAAATTTTTGATAAATTCTTCTTTGTTTTCTGTCTTTCGATATTCAAATATTTTGTTTGTATATTCTGGAATAAGTTTATAATTTATAAGTGAAGGAACAAAAAGAGAAAATTCGGTTTGTGTTAATCCTTTTTTCTCTTTACTTTTTTTATTCACTTCATCAATAAGATGCATTGTAGCAATTAAAGGTTGAACATCAAAGCCATCATTTTTCGAAAAATCAGAACTCCAGGGATTAGGAAATTGTAGCTTTAAAAGAGATTTCAAGAATATATATGAAATATCATATTCATCTTCCAGAAATTGGTTACCTAGCTCAGTTATTATTATATTTCCAATACTTTCTCTTGCAATACAAAAACCTAATTTATTAAGTGGATTTACAGATTGTCTTCCTCGCATGGCAGGGTCTTCGTATTCTTGAAAACTAAAAATTTTCTCTGCTACTTCATAAGGCATTTCTGATTCAATATTTTGATAATAGTGTTTAAATTTATCAGGTATCTGCTTAGGAATATAATATCTATTTTGAATCAACAAAATTTGATATTTTTTTTGATGTTCCTTATCAAACGGTTGACCTTCTAATAATTTCAAAACTTGCAAAAAGTTTCTCAACCTTTCAGGATTTCTAACAGTCGTCGAAATAGACCATAGTTTCATCTACCTTTTTCTCCTCTTCAAATTTATAGTCTCTTCTCCCTTAAACTTTTAAGGGCCACCATAAAAGTTTTATCTTCACATTTCCCCGAAAAAACGCGAGGACTGTCTTTTCTTTCCATAAAAAATAAATTCAGTCCATTCCATATATAAAATATATTCTTTTTTACACTTTAACAAAACACCTTTATTCTTATAAAACAAACCTTTTTTCCTCAATCGTCCCAGCCATTTACTGTAAATTTTGATTTTGTATTTTCTTCGCCTCAAACTTTTCTCTTCGAATATCAACTTACCATAAAATCATAAAACTTAAACTTCAACAAAATTTTTTATATCCAAGATATTATAATATTGGCAAAAAAAAATGTCAAATTCATTTCTCTTGCCTGTCGTTCCATGTCGTTCCACATATCAGACTGAATACCTCTTTTCATATTTCCTATGAACAGGGAAAGAACAAAAAGTTCCTTGTCCTGGTATCTGGTGGAAAATGAGATAGTCGCTTTTGAACACATGTCTGTGATATAGACTATGACCATGTTTCAGCTAAACAAAGGGTATTTGCTGAAACAAAGTAATAGCCACCGCCAAAAAGACCACCCCACCGGCTGGTGAGAGAAAACCTCTCCTTCACCCCAAAATCTGGTATTTTTTCCCCTTTTTCTGTATACTTATAGCCATTCAAACACTTTTTTTGAGGAGTCAACATGATTGGTTTTCTTCTTTTTGCCATGACCATATTGCCATCAGAACAACCCCGTGAACCACTTTCCCTCTATCAGAGGGGGAGTTATCGACAGGTGGTCTCCGCTCTTCTCACAAAAACCAATCGTACCTTTGAGGAAAACTATATTCTCGCTCAATCTCTTCTGATGGTAGAAAACCCTGAAAAAGCCTGGAGTGTTGCCAGTCAGCTTCCCTTCGAACACAAAGACGTCCTTTCTCAATTTCTGCTCTCGTTTCTTGTCCAGAAACTTCTAGAGAAGCCTCTCCCCACCAACACCACTCTTGTTCTTCCTTCGATGACCAACTGGCTACTTTTGGCAAAAAGCAACCCCTTTTTTTCCACCAATCTCATCGAAAGTCTTTTCTGGCAAAGCTGGATGCTTGAGCCCACTCTCTCACCACCACAGGAGTATTCTTTTCTTTCCTCTTCCTACCAGGCATGGAAACAGTTTTTAGAAAAAGAACCGTCTTCTCTTCCCCTTCTTCTTTCCAATCGCATTCTTCTTACTATTACCTGGCCTGTGTTTACCAACCAGCTGGAGGCTCTCTCTAACCTTCCCCCATCAAGCCTTCCTCTCCTCTGGTCTTACCTCAGCAGGCTTCCCTCCACCACCAGAACCCGTTTGGCCGAAAGTTATCTTCCTTCTCTTCCCCTCTCCCGCAAATGGATAGCTGAGGTCGAATATGCCGTTGCCAGCAAAGAAACTTCTAAGGCAATCTCCATCATTGAAAAAGCCCTTTCCTCCTCCCTTGTTTCTCTCGAAGATTATCAGAAAGCTCTAAGCTGGGCCAATCAGCTTAAGGCTTATTCCTTAGCTGAAAAGATTGCCGGAAGTGGCATCCAGAAGTTTGGGTCTGTCTTCCATTTTGAATATGCGAGGAGTCTTTCCAGACAGGGAAAGAATGAAATGCTCCTCTCATGGTACGAAGCCAATGAAAGCACTATCATAAACCGGGATGTGGCTCTTTTTGCCTTTCGTCTTCTTGTTGAAAAAAACGATCCACGACTTCTCTCCTGGCTTATCAGAAGAGAAGAAAAAACCCCTCATCAAACCTTTTTGCTTGTTCGGGCTCTTCTCCTTCTCGAAAACCTGCAAACCGCAGAGGCCTATCCCGTTCTTCTCCGGATCCTTTCTGATTATCCTTATACCTACGAATGGTGGGTGGCACAGGAATATGCCACCCCTCTTCATCACCTCTACCCCCATGTCTTCAGCAACTGGTACACAAATGCCACCAATACCTTACTCACCTCCTCTCTTCAACAGAGGCTTCTGCGAAGTTTAGCGTTAGCCGATATCACAGGGGAGATACCCTTTGCCGCAACCTTTACCAACGATCTGAAACAATACCAGCAAGGCTTTTTCTCCACTCACTTTTCCCTGTCTTCAGAACAGCGCCTTCTCTTTGACAGGCTCCTTTCCCTGTCGAATACTCCCTGGACAAACTACCCAAGAGAACTCTGTGCCTATCTGGATAGAGAGTTAGCCAATCCCGAAAATCGCTATCGTTTTGCCTGGTATGGCTATGAACTCTACGAAAAGGCGGATGCTGTCGGCATTGCTCTTTCCCGCCTTGACTTTGCCGTTCGGCGCTACACCGGACGGGAGGGCATTGTCCTTCTCCCTTCTGAATGGCAGAGACGACTTTTCCCCCTTTCCCCCCTTGTGGATATTCTCCCCTCATTCTCCAACACCAACCACGCGCTGTGGGTTCTCTCAGCCTACAGACAAGAAAGCCACTTCAGAAAAGACGTAGTCTCCCTCGCCGGGGCTTATGGATACGCCCAGCTCATGCCAGGAACAGCCCATCAACTTGCCCAGAACCTCAAAAAAACAGAACTCACCCCCTATGATTATGATGACAACATTCTCCTCGGCAATACCTTCTATACGTATCTTTTCCGGCGCTATGGCTGGATTCCCTTTGCTATAGCCGCCTACAATGCTGGAGAAGGGGCTGTCAATACCTGGAGACAACGTTATGCTTTCCGCTCCCCTCTGTGGATCGAATGCATCCCCTATGAAGAAACAAGAGACTATGTCAAGGTTATCTGGCAAAATGCTGCCTTCTACCGCCGCATCTATCCTGAGTACTTTGCCTCCATTCCCTTTTCCCCTGACTAAAGCCCCTCGTTATCGCTTGAATCCGGGGTAGCCCTCGTCTTCAGGGGATTATTGAAATCTGGCATATTGGTAAACCAGATGATATTTGTCGAGGCAGGGAGCAATTCAGCCCACAGAACAAGAAAAGCGTTGGTGTACACACGATTTCCCCGGAGTTGATAACCACCCCAACCACCCTCTTTTACCATGAGATATTTGATATTGCCCACAAAGGTATTGGAAAGAATACTTGTTTGCTGCATATTCCCCGAAAGCCAGAGATGGGCCGCATTGGTAGAAACCAGAATGCTTGAAAAGACAGAGTTATGAAGAAGAAACGTTCCAAGATCCCTTGCATAGACATCGATGAGCACTTTATTCTCCTGCCCTGGCAGTCCTTCATAGAGATAAAACATATGATTACTGATCACGGCCGCTCCCACCACTAAAAGAAGCTGGGCATCCCAGTTGGAGAAAGCCTGAGTCTTGTTGTTGATATACTTGTTCTCCACGCCAAAATAGAGCGACCCCACTCCATAGAAAACCCCAAAATCCCTCGTCAGGTTGTTGGTGAAAAGATTACTTACCACTCCTACCTGAGAGGCCTGAGCATAAATCGCAGCCCCCCTTCTCCCCTGATTGTTGGAGAAGATAGCATTCATCACATACACTGTTCCATTACTCACCCAGAGAGGACCATCTTCTGTGAGTTGCCCACTACCTGCAATCACTAACTTCAAAAGGGCAACCCCTGAAACATTCTTCACCTCAATAACTCTCCCCCCTGACCGTTTCAGAAGAGTCGCTCCTCCCATCGAAGAGGTGAAATCCGGCGTAAACCCTCCGGCAAGTATCATATTGTTAGCAGGAACAAGCGAAGATGAGAGCGTATGTAACCCTTCTGAAAATACCACCGTTCTCACCCCGAGGCTCTTTGCTCTCTCCACTCCAGTATAAGCCTGAAGAGGATCAGAGGCAATTCCATAGGTTCCACCCCCCGCCGGGGTGACAAAAATAGCAGGATAGACCTCCACCGTACGGGAATAACTACTACTATTCCCGGCCCTATCCACCAGGACAATATCATTGGTTATCACCGCTCCAAAAGGAAAATCCCTTGTCCCATCGTCCTCATAGAAATTTCCAAGCCATTCGTTGGTTCTATTCTCCACAAGGTATCCCATCCCACCATATCCCCACTTCCCCTTCAGGGTATCATAGAAGTAGCGAATACCAGAGAAATTGTCCTCTACACGAAGCCTTCGACGAACAGTAGAACGATTCACAATAAGACTCCCTCCTGTATCATACAACGTCAACTGGGGAGGAAGAGTATCAATGAGGAAACGATAAAGAGGAGAAACATTGGTATGAGGACCATCTGTGGCCCTCAGGCGAATGGTGTTCTCTGCATTGGCCACATAGTTGGTTATATTGGTCCATTTTCCTGTTCCAAACTGGCTCACATTCTGCCAGGGTCCACCATTGAGAGAGTATTGTACCGCTATCGCATTGGAATATTCCCCGAAAAGAGGAAAAGACACCTGATTGGTACACCGCCAGCCATCAGGTCCGCTAATGTATACAAAAGGAAACATGCCGTCCACGGTAAAGGTGATGGTATTGGTCACCGACGGATTGCCGAGAAAATCCGCAAAGTAATAACGAAGGGTATAAGAAGCAGGCTCCATCCATTCTTCAAAGCTGAATTCGAGAATATCCCTGTTCCCCCACCAGCCACCAAGATTGTTTGAAGAGAAAGTAATCCAGTTATTTGTTGTCCAGACAATCTTCTCCACCCCTACCTTGTCATCCTGGGCCCTTCCCTCAAACACCACCATCATCCCTTCAGTAGTCCCATTCGCAGGACGGAATAACTCCCCTATCTGAGGCCCACGACTATCCTGATAGATGGTGATGGATTTGTCCTCAGCTCTCACACCCGCCTTGTCCACGGCACAGGCGACCACTTTCACATCCTGATTGGCCACAAGAGGAACACTTACCTCCCACCCATCGGGTCCTACTAACGTCGCCGTGTATTCGTCAATTTGCGATGGCCTCTCCACCCTCACATACACCCTGTCCAGATTGGTAAGACCATTGGACACCACTCCTCTCAAGGTGAGAGAAAGGGCAGACGTATAGGTCTCACCCCACTGGGCAAAGTCATTGGTCACCCGAATACGGGGACCTATGACATTCACATCCACAAAAACCGTCCTTTTCACCCCTACCCGATTATACGCCCGAAGTTCTATCGTTTTCCATCCGCTTGAAGAAAATCCTATCTCATGCTCAAGATGATAAAAGGGAGTTCCCCCGGTACTTATTCGGTCCATTTTCCCATCATAGACCACCTCAATATCCCCCAATCCTTCCTGTTCCGTAACATCGGCTACTACCCGTATTCTCCCAGGATAGGCATTCCCACTCATTGGAGAGATGAGCATTACCATTGGCCCATCATACACATCCTTCAGCACAGGTTGATTCATATAATCTCTCAGCGCACAGGAAACAAAGAAGATATTGAGAAGAAAAAGAAAAAAAGACGATCTTGGCATACCAACCTCCCACCACATGCCTCATTATATTATACGACAGGGCAAAGAAAAAAGTGAAGAAAAAAGAAGAATTTTTCTATGCCTTTGACAGAAATCTGTCTATAGCCTTTGCCGCCTGTTTCCCATGACCAGCCGCAAGAATCACCGTGGCGGCTCCAAGAACCACATCTCCTCCAGCAAACACCCCGGGAAGAGACGTCTGGAGATCCTCATCGACAACCACGTGCCCCTTAGCATCGAGAGAAAGCCCCTTGATACTCTCAAGAAGGATTCGATTGGTATCAAGTCCAATAGCATTGATTACCATATTAGCCGGCAGGGTGAAGTAGTCCCCCTCCACCGGCAGAAAACACCTTCTCCCCCGTTCATCAGGTTCTCCTAAAACCATGCGCTGGCAGGTGAGAGAAACCACATTCCCCTCTTCATTCCCTTCTATCTTCACCGGAGCCGCTAAAAAGTGGAATCGAACCCCTTCTTCCTCCGCATGAGCAATCTCTTCCACACGGGCCGGCATCTCTTCTCTACCGCGACGATAGACCACTGTCACCGAACGAGCCCCCATCCGCAGAGCACTCCTGGCCGCATCCATAGCCACGTTTCCCCCACCAATCACCACCACATCTCCTTTCACCTCTAATGGCGTATCATACAATCCAAAATGGTAGGCTTTCATCAAATTGATACGGGTAAGAAACTCATTGGCCGAAAAGACATCTCGAAGATTCTCCCCGGGAATATGAAGGTATTTGGGAAGCCCTGCTCCTGTCCCCAAAAATATGGCATGAAAATCCCTCTGAAGCTCCTCAAAGGTGATCGTTCTTCCTACAAGCACATTGGTCTGAAACTCAACCCCGAGCTCTTCCAAGTAAGCTATCTCTCTTTGCAATACCTCTTTGGGCAAGCGAAACTCCGGGATACCGTAGAGAAGAACTCCTCCCAAACCGTGGAGGGCCTCAAACACCACCACCTCATGGCCAAGCCGTGCAAGCTCTCCCGCACAGGTGAGGGAAGCAGGACCAGAACCAATCACAGCCACCCGTTTCCCCGTCCTGTTTGCTTTCACCACCCTTTTTTGTGTGGTATCCCCCACAAACCGCTCTAACTTTCCTATTTGAACAGGGTCCCCCACACGACCCATGGTACAGCGCTTCTGACACTGAATCTCCTGAGGACAAACCCGCCCACACACCGAAGGAAGGGGGTTATCCTCAAGGATAATAGCAATAGCCTCATCGACTCGTTCATCGACAATCTTTTGAATAAACTGGGGGATCTTGATATGCACAGGACAATCTTCCACACAAGGGGGATTCTTGCACTGAAGACAACGGAGAGCCTCTTTCTTCGCCTCATCAGGAGAGTACAGAAGTTCTACCTCCCCAAAGTCATGAATTCTCTCTTCCGCTGGTCTCTGCCTCACCGGTACTTTTGTTTTTTGTAGTGTCTTTTTCTCACTCACAGGTTACTCCTTTTTCCAGCCATTGTCCCAGTGATAGACAAGAGGCGTGGCATGAGGTATCTCAAGATGAACCACCTCTTCTGGAGAGAGATGATCAAGAAGCATCACAATAGACCGCAAACTATTCCCATGGGCACTCACAATCACTTTCTTGCCTGCCTGTACTGCCGGTACAATCACCCGTTTGAAGAAAGGAATAGTGCGTTTGGCTGTCATCTCAAGCGACTCCCCACCAGGTGGTGGCACATCATAACTCCGTCTCCAGAGGGTAAATTGCTCTTCACCGTAGCGCTTTTTTGTTTCCTCTTTGTTCAATCCCTGAAGTCTCCCATAATAGCGCTCATTGAGACGGCTGTCCGTGTAGATGGGGAGAACCGCCTGTTTGGCTTCCTCACTATAGATACGTCCCCACCGTTTTTCCTTTCCCCTGTGAGACATCACCACAGGGGTTTTCTTCTGAAAGGCAAGTACAAGAAGAAGAGTCTCCATCGCCCGTACTAAGGTGGATGTATAGGCCACATCAAAGTCCACATCGGCAAGGCTTCGCCCACAGGCAAGGGCTTCTTCAATACCCCGTGGAGTGAGAGACACATCCACCCACCCGGTAAACCAGTTGCGATTATTCCAGGTCGATTCCCCGTGTCGAACAAGATAGAGACTCCCCATATCTTCTCCTAAAACTCAATCAGAGAAGGATCATACTCTTCAGGCTTTTCATAGCCAAGCAGATTCAAAAGAGTAGCCGCCACGTTAGAGAGCCCTGCTTTGGGAAGCTGTCGCATATGGTATTCGTTTTGATAGCCATAATCCACAATAATAAAAGGAACTTTGTTCAGGGTATGAGCCGTCTTCACCTCTCGTTTGCCATTTTTCTCGGTAAACATTTCGTCCGCATTCCCGTGATCCGCTGTCACGACCACAATACCACCTAACTTTTCCACCTCTTCAAGAAGTCTGCCCACACACCTGTCCACCGTTTCCACGGCCTCAATGGCTGCCTCCATAACACCGGTATGTCCGACCATGTCTCCATTGGCAAAATTAAGACGGCCAAACTTGTACTGCCCGCTTCTGAGAAGTTCAATCGTTTTTTCTGTGATTTCGTTCGCCTTCATAGCGGGGGCTTTGTCAAACTGGATCTTATCCGAAGGAATTTCAATATAGGTTTCCAGTTTCTCATCAATGTATCCTGAGCGGTTTCCATTCCAGAAATAGGTCACATGCCCGAACTTCTGGGTCTCGGAAATAGCAAAGCTTCGAATACCTGCGGCACACATGTACTCACTCACCGTTTTCGTAATCACAGGGGGCTGAACAAGAAATCTCGAAGGAAGCTTGAGATCCCCATCATACTGCATCATTCCGGCGAAGACCACCTTGGGATAGCGTTCCCGATCAAATTTGTCAAAATCAGGATATTCAAAAGCCATGGAAATCTCAATGGCCCTATCTCCACGGAAGTTAAAGAGCACCACACTATCTCCATCTTCGATGGTTCCTACAGGCTTGCCGTTTTCTCCAATCACAAAAGCAGGAAGATACTGATCGGTAATCTTGGGATCCTCAGCGTACATCGTTTCTACAGCCTCACGGGCAGAAGAAAACATCCTGCCCTTTCCAAGCACATGGGCATCCCATCCCCGCTTCACAATATTCCAATCAGCAAAGTAACGATCCATGGTGGTCACCATTCTCCCACCACCTGAAGCAATTCGATAATCCACACCATACTTGGTGGAAATCTCTTTCAGCACGGCTTCTATTTTGTCAATATATATCAGGGCTGACTTTTCTGGCACATCCCGACCATCCAGAAGGGCATGCACACGGGCTTTTTTTATTCCTTCTTTTGCCGTTTGCCAGAGAAGGGCAATGAGATGATCGATGTGGGAATGCACATTCCCATCGGAGAGAAGACCGATAAAATGAAAGGTACCACCAGAAGACTTCACCTGCCCCACCAGTTCTCTCCAAACCTCTGTCTGGAAGATACTTCCATCCCCGATAGCTTCATTCACTCGTTTAGCCCCCTGAGAAAACACACGTCCAGCTCCAAGGGCATTGTGCCCTACCTCGCTATTGCCCATATCCTCATCACTCGGAAGACCAACCGCCGTCCCATGAGCCTGCAATTCCGTATAAAGGGGCATCTTGAAGAGCCTGTCCAGGATTGGGGTATGGGCTTTGTACACCGCATTGCCCTCGGTTGGCTTGCCAAGGCCTATCCCATCCATGATAATAAGAAGAAGTGGTCCAGGACGACCACGAAAATTCTGAAGTGGTTTAAGTGACAGTGACATAAATCCTCCTTCTCAAAAAGCCCTATATTATGGAGAAAAGCGTGATTTTTTGCAAGTTTTCTAAAATTCACCTTTCAGGCATCTCTCTTTGTACTCTCAGGTGAGACTCCCTATGTGGCTTTCCACAGAGTACTCCACAGAAAAAATCACCTTGATGTGACACGATAAATTGGTAACAGCCATCCCCCATGTCAAAAGACATGGGGGAGATTATTTTATTATTGGAATATATCATTTTTAATATATTAGAATATTAAACTATTTACCAATCACAATCGTTTCTTTTCCTATAGGAAAGGCTACAGGGACAAGTTTTCGCAACTCCTCTCTGTTCGTCTCATACACGTACCTCAAAAACACAAGGGTATAATCATAACGCCCACGACAGGCTTCGTTATAGGCCAACCGAGAAGCTATCGTTTCAAAAGAACGAAATCCAAAAACCTCTTCTGCATACGTCCTCATCTTGTGCTGAAGGAGTTCCTCTTCCCTGGGCCCGACCTCCTGAAAAGCCTTGAGTTTTCTCTGGTACATCGCCAAAATATCCTCTACTTTCTCCTTGAAGGTGGTAAACTCACAAACAAAAAGCGCTTCTCCCACGCGAAAAGAGGGAAGAGAGAGATCACTTTCAATATGGTAGGTGAGCCCCTGATTTTCCCGAATATCGTCCATAAGCCACGAAGAAAATCCAGCTCCTGCAAAAATAGTATTCAAAAGAAGCCCCTGAACCCATTGTCTCTCATTTGTATAACTAATTCCCCACTTTCCGGCAATAATACCTATTCCCTGTTCTCCAGGAACCGCAATCTCAAAAATTTTCTGTTTCTGCTCCTTTTTGAAAACAGTGGTTTGAGGTTTGAGAAAAGATGAGGGCGGATTCCATGAAGAAAAGGTTTTTTCCATGGTGGAGATGAGTTCCTTTTCATCAATATCTCCAACCACGGAGATCACCATGTTTTCTGGTCGAACAAGGGCATAATAGATTTCTTCAATATCCTTAATCTGCAGAGAAAGAATATCAGCAGGGGTGGCCACCCTATCCTGATACACAAATTCCTGGAAAAGCTGTTTATTTACCAGATTCCCAACATGATACGAAGGACTGGGATTATTTTTCTCCTCTTTATATCGAAGAATATACTGCTCCTTCATCTCTTCCAGCACAAGAGGAGAAAATCTACGGTTGGTATACATCCGTGCGATATACTCTACCGCCTTTTTCCAGTCCTCGGCATACACATTCACACTGTATTCCGATCCCCATGCTCCCTTTGCTTCTAACTGTTTTCTGATAGTATATTGGGGACCACCTTCTCTCAGATACCACTGCATAAACGTAAGTTGATAGGTTTTTTTCTGCCGGGGGGCATCATCCCGAAACTCCCAGGCAAAAGAGACCATCCCCTGCCCAGGAACTGGTTTCACAAGAATCACCATCCCATTGGAAAGCTGATAACGCCTCACATCCCCAAAAAACTCCCGCTGGTAATGAAGAATATCCTTATAGAGTTCCTCGTGTCGCGCTTGTAATGTCTTTTGATCTATCTCAGAAAAACTTCCGCTTCTGCTCCCGGCTTCAAAATTCTCCACCGTCTGAAAACTTACGGACAACACTTTTTTCCTCTGGTCAAATTGTGTGGCGGTAAAATACCCCGAAAGGGCATTGGTGGAAACAAGAACCCTTCGCATGAAATCGTACACCTCATCCGCCGTCACGGTATCAAAAAGGCCCATCCAGCGTTTGATATCGGATACCTCTCCATACCGCAAGAACGAACTCAAGAGCATTCCCCTCTCTTCGATATCATTTTTTTGAAGCCTGTATCGATGATAGAGGGTCTCACGGGCTTTTTTGAGTTCACTCTCCACATACTTTTTGTCAATATCCCTGCCGGGGAAAAAAGGTGATCGCTCATATGTGAGGGAAAGAAGGGTGGCATCAAGGCCAAAATCTGCCTTCATCCCTCGGACAAGACCCCCATCCACCACAAGATAGGCAAGAAGAATATCCCGATTGGTATAAGAAAACCCCGGTAACCCAAAGAAAAGCCTCCCAAAGCTATCCTCCGAAGGTCCACTCAGGGACACCACCTGTCCCGGTTGAAAAGAGACCGAAGCGACCATCTCTTTTGGAAGATGAGGATTTGCAGGAATAGAAGAAAAATACTTTTCCATCAAGCGTACAAGTCTTTCCTTTTCCACGTTTCCAATCACCACCATAAAGGCATTGTTAGGCACATAGTATGTGCGGTAGAGTTTCACCACCTCATCATAGGAAGCATTCAAAATATCCTTCGCTCTCCCCGGTCCCCACCGAAAAGCATCCTGGGGAAGAAATTTCTCCATCATCGCCATCTCAAGTTGAAATGAGGGACTGGCCTCATACCCGCTCAGTTCATCGGCTACTACCTTTTTCTCTCGCTCAAACTCCTGTCTATCAAAGAGAAGATCTCTCATCCTATCCGCCTCTACCGCCAAAATAACCTCAAGGCTTGCTACCGAGCCAAAACCGTAGTACAGGGTCATATCATGGCCCGTATAGGCATTGTACCGAATTCCCTCCTGGCCATAGATCTGATGAAGAAAACCCTTCGGATAACGAGGACTCCCCTTGAACATCATATGTTCTAAAAGATGCGTATATCCTCGCTGATTGGTCATTTCATTATGAAAACCCACCTTGTATACCACAGAAACAAAAACAAGCGGGGTAGAAACGTCCCTCTGAAAATACACTACAAGCCCATTGGAAAGACGAATGCTCTCAATATTCTGAAGAAAGGGAAGATTTTCCCATTCAAGGGCCCATAACCTGACAAAAACAAAAACGAAACAAACAAGAAGGTATTTACGCATACTATTTCTCCTGACCTACTACGACAATAACAGAATTATACCCACCAAAACCATCTATCTCCACATCCGGATTTTCTGGATCGGCAATCCAGAAACCATCCATGACAAATTTGTAGGCATACTTTCTTCCTCGAACCAGAGAAAGGCTCACCCTCCAGACTCCATCATCTCCTTTGACAAGAGGGGTACTCTCTGGATTCCAGCCATTAAAGGTACCGGCAATCGTCACCGATTCAGCTTCAGGAGCGTAGAGAGAAAAGATGACCATATTCCCGCTGACCACAGGGGCATAAGGACCTCGAATCCCTTTTGCCCGGGGAAGATTCACCGTCTGATTTCCACACGCGAAAAACACAAGACATACACCAAGAAGCCACTTTTTCATTCTGTCCTCCTTGCAAATTCTTCATGACATCAGTATAGCCAAAACTCACATTTTTTTCAAAAATAAGAGTACTGTACGAAGGGGAAAAAGTCTCAAAACTGTCGTTCCACATATGAAACTGAATACCTATTTTCGCATTTCCTGTGAAGGGACATAACATAAAAGCTTTCTGTTCTGGTGCCTATTCAAAAAAGTTGCGCTTAAAAGCATTACGGCAAGATAGGGCTATTACCCTGTTTCAGCTAAACCATGGTTCTTTGCTGAAACAAGGTCATAGCCCCCGGGCCCTGGTGTCTTGGAAAGTCTCCTTCTTGCTGAAACATCGCCATAGCCCTCGCCCCTGCCGCGGTGCGCCCTCAGAGAAACCCCGTGGGAACAGAAGCCCTGTGGGCTGGTGGGAGAGGGCCATGTTTTTTGCTCCCCTTTTTTTCTGTAACCCCACTTCGACTTCGCTCAGTATCCGCCTGGGCGCTTTTGCGGTTATGAAAAGGGCCCTTTGGTTTCCGACGGGAAAGTCCTTCCGACGGGAGGGCACAGGAGGTGCCCGGGGCGACCTCTTCTGTTGCTCTGCCCGAAAAGCCCACCGAAGCGTAGCCGCGGGGCCCCGCTTTGGCGGGGAATCGGCAGAGCGAGGTGGGCGCTATGCTTCCGAAGTCAGGAGGACAAGTTGAGGTCACCCACGGAGGAAGGACTTGCCCTGGGGAGTGGGATTTCTCACTACCCCCAAAAGCGGCCCATGTTCCGTCCTCGTCGCATGCGTAGCATGCGACGAGGACAAAACCCTTCTGGAGCCGCTGCAGGGGCGGGGTGGGGCTTTCAAAAGGGACGAAGCCCCTTTTGCCCCGCGCGGGAGCGCTTCGTGAAAGTAAGGAAGATGAATAACAAAAAGAACCCAAAACTGAAAGAGAAAAGATGGTCGAACAAGTATTCAGTTTTTGTGTGAAGATAACCATTCTGTATGAATGTAGAACGAAAAAAAGTCTCAAAACCATTTTGAGACCTTTGCACATTCGTGCAAAGGTCTCAAAAAAGTAATAAAGAAACAAAAATTAGTATCAAAATGTCCCTTGCCGTAATAAATAAACCGATTTTTTTGAATAAAAAAGACAAAGCAGCCCTTGTGAACAGAAAAATCGGGGTTTCAGGGGCGCAGCCCCTGACCCAAACAGGGGAAGAAAACACCCATGCAAGGGTCTCATTTTCTAAAAAACATTTCAAATATTGCAAAAAATTCTCATTCCCATTATCCTACTGCTATACAAATCCTCCCTGAGGAAAAAAATGGAGGTGTTTTATGAAACACACAGTAAAAATCTTTCTCGCCGTGCTGGTCGGAACCTTGGTTCTGGGGTGTAACTCGATGAGACCAGAAGAAAGACAGGCTCTTCTTCTCAAGGCAAGCTATAATGGGGACCTCGCCACGGTAGAAAAACTCCTCACTGATGGGGTAGATGTCAATGCTCGTATGGGGGAAGAGGGATACTTTGCTCTCCAGGCAGCCGCCAACAACAACCAGCTCGCCGTGGTCAAAAAACTTCTTGCCGCCGGTGCTGATCCTCATCTTCTCTCCTATACCCTGTGGAGTGCGTTAGGCGAAGCCTGTTATGAAGGTCATATCAATATCGTGTATGCCTTGGTAGAACATGGGGTAAATATCGAACAAAAGATTACTTCCAATCAAGCCACCGTTCTCTCCATTGCAGCCAGCCGGGGACATAGTGATATTGTGAGCTACCTTTTACAGAAAAAAGCCAACACTGAAGCCAGGGATAGTGAAGGTTGGACCGCTTTGTTTTTTGCCATCAGAAACAACCAGAAAGAAATCGTACAACTCCTTGTAGAAAACAAGGCCAATGTGAATGCCACAGCGGATGATGGTTATACCCCTCTCATGTGTGCCGCCCGCTGGTCAGATGTAGAAACCATCCAGTACCTCCAGTCCAAAAATGCTCAGGTGAAAGCCAAAGACAAAGATGGCTGGACAGCCCTTTTCTATGCAGCCATGGGTGGAAGTCTTGAAAATGTACAATATCTTGTCGAACAAGGTCTGAACATCAACGACAAAGAATCTGATCTCTGGACACCTCTCTTTCTTGCCGCCAAACACGGTCATCTCTCCATTGTCAAATATCTCGTTGAAAAAGGCGCTGAAGTAGATCCTGTGAACAATAAAGGGTGGACTCCTTTCTTCCACGCCTGCAGAGAGGGTCACTACGAAATAGCCAAATACCTCCTTGAGAAAGGAGCCAGTATCAACAGAAGATCCAAAGAACAGGTGACTCCTCTGATGCTTGCCGCCTATGGGGGCAATCTCCAGATTGTCAAACTCCTTGTGGAGAATGGGGCTAACGTCCATGCCAAAGACGAAGATGGAGAAGAGGCTATTGATTGGGCAAGAGAAGCCAAAAACACCCAGATTGTGAATTATCTGAAGCAATTTTAGACATAACACAAAGGCTATATGGGGACTGTGGCAAAAAACACCACAGTCTCCTTTTTTTGATTATCCGCTCTCTGAACACAAAATCTCTTGCCGTATTCTCTCAATTCTTGCCAAAAAAAGCTTTTTTGCCTACAATAAGAAAAAGAAAAAAGGAAAAAACCATGTTTATCACCTTTGAAGGTATTGAAGGATGTGGTAAATCCACACAGGCACGGCTGCTTTTTGAAAGAATACAAAAAGAAGGCTTTCCGGTTCTTCTCACCTACGAACCAGGAGATACACAGGTTGGAAAAAAACTGAGAGAAATCCTTCTCTCAGAAAAGATGGATTCCCTCACTGAACTTCTTCTCTTCCTTGCTGACAGAAGGGAGCATGTGATTTCTCTCATCAAGCCTGCCCTTCTTAGTCAAACCATTGTCATTTCAGATAGATATATCTATTCTACCTTAGCCTATCAGGTCTATGGAAGGGGACTCAAAAAACACTTTGTTGACACTCTTCATGGAGAAATTTTGGACAATACCTTCCCCGATAGGATTTATATCCTTGATCTTGAGGTGGAGAAAGCCTTTGAGAGAAAGAAATCCCATACCTTTGATCGAATCGAACAGGAGTCTATTTCCTTCCACCAGCGAGTGAGAAAGGGCTTTTTAGAACTCTCGCAGGAAAATCCCAATGCCCGTGTCCTTGATGCCACTCTCCCCGTTACCCATCTTCATGAAATCATCTGGGAAGACATTCACCCACTCCTCACCACACGGAGGAAAAGCTGATGGAAAATAGTGTATGGAAACTTTTCCTTGACGCCTATACCAAAATCCAGTGGAAAACCAATCTCCTTGAAAATCAATGGCCATCCATAGAATTAGCCCGTCTCAGTCGTCAGATTGAAAACGAGTTTTACTACAAACGCTTTCTCAGGCGTTTTCATCTCCCCTGGGGGAAAATGTTTTTTTACCAGCGGGCAAGAAAAAAACACCCTGAGGATTTTCCTCCTCTCATTAGATGGGAAAATCTCCGTATAGAAACAGCCGGGGCTTACCCGGCAGGTAACCTTCTTTCACAAACAGAACTGATAGGGTATTTCCATGATATTTCCTCTCAGTTTTCCCCTGAAATGGGCACCCCCCCTTCACCCCTCGCTCCTCTCTGGAAAGTGATAAACGAAACACTAAAAAGCATGCTCTCTGCCTTTCAACAATCCCCACGTCAACCCTCCTGGTTCACAGATCTCAGTCATCTCTCTTCTGACCTCTTTGCCTGCTATGATCTTGCCCTCTATATAGCTCAACTCTGGCAGTATGCCTCTCAAAACAAAATCTTCTTCCTCAGGTCTGGACAAATTCTCTGGTGGTGCGAAAAGAGTTATACCCTCGGTACCAATATTCATAGTATTCTCTCGAAAGAAGGGCTTTTGGCCATCACCATCTCCTCTGAAAAAACCCTCTATACCGCCTTCCACGTATGGCTTGAGAAAATGCGAGAGCTAAGACTTCGTCTTCTTCTTGATATGTATCAACCTCTTTTTTCTGATGAGCACCTTTCTCTTCAGGTGATTAACGATGAGATTGTCATTGAGGATCTCTCCCCTCTCCCACCGACATGGCTTTCTCGTCTCTTTGATAGACTCTTTCCACCCCCCCAAGTGCCTCGTATCGCCACCTTTCGCCATCCCCCCTCTCGACCAGAACCCGCCTCTCGACCTCTCCCTGAGATGGTCCAGGAAGTTATCAGCAGGCCATCCCCTGAAGAACTCGATTGGGAGAGTGTTATCTTTGAAGCAAAAGATTTTCTGAGACTCAGGCAACTGCTGAAGGATTTTCTTTCTATGATGGTAAGTGACCTCTCACCAAAATACAATAGTCAAGGACAACTCATCGAAAGTAAGCACCTCTTTGATCAGTTTGATGTCCCTCCTCTCATGCGTCGTCTCGAAAGGGGGCGTTTCCTGCTGAAAGGGAAAATCAAAGGGCTCTCTCCCCTTGAACTCCAGGAAAAAGACGACCTTGTCATCAAATCCACTCACTGGCTTTATGATAGAATCCATGATCTCTTAGAACGCTATAGTTTCTCCCCCACGGGAGTACGTGGAGAGCAGGGAAGACATTTTGCTGAAGAGGTCCAATCCCTTTTCACCACCTCCAGTGAAGAATACAATGAAATACGAAGATATGGCACCTTCACTCAATTCAGGTTCAATGTCAAAAGGATTTTCTCGTCCTTGAGTATCCAGACCCGTTATTTAACCCACATCTCCCAGATTGAGAATCTTCTCTCCAAGATCAAGGAAACCATAGCCACAGAAGAAATACGTCTCCTCAAAGCACGACCCTCCTCTCAATCGTAAGGATGATGCCCTTTTGAGCCATTTCTCAAGACCGACGTGTCATTCCACATATGAAACTGAATAGCTATTTCCACATTTCTTATGAGCAGGGAAACAACACAAAAGTTTTCTGTTCTGATGCCTATTGAAAAAAGTTGAGTTTGAAAGCATTACAGCAAGAGAGAGCTATTACCCTGTTTCAGCTAAACCATTGTTCTTTGCTGAAACAAAGTCATAGCCATCGCCCCTGCCGCGGTGCCATATCCAAAAAGCCTCTTCTGAAAAAGAAGCCCTGCGGGCTGGTGAAAGAATGCCTGGTTCTTTTATCACCCCTTTTTTTCTGTACCCCACTTCGACTTCGCTCAGTATCCACCGGGCCGCTTTTGCGGTCGTGTGCTCTTTGTTGTAAGGTGGAAGTCCTTCCGGAGTGAGGGTGCAGGAGGCACCCGGGGCGACATCTTTTGTTGCTTTTTCTCAAAAGCCCACCGAAGTGGAGCCGCGGGGACCCCGCTTTAGCGGGGAATCGGCAAAGCGAGGTGGGCGTTATGCTTCCGAAGTCAGGAGGACGAGTTGATGTCGCCCACGGAGGAAGGACTTCCCCGGAAAGAGATGAGGTCTTTCTACTTGCCCGCAAAAGCGGCCCATTTTCCGTCCGAGGCGCATGCGTAGCATGCGACGAGGACAACGCCCCTTTTGCCCCGCGCGGGAGCGCTTCGTGGAAAAAAGGAAGATGGGTAACAAAAGAGCCTAAAACTGAAAGAGAAAAGATGGTTAAACAAGTATTCAGTTTTTGTGTGAAGATAACCATTCTGTATGAGTGTGGAACGACACAATTTCTCAAGACCGACGATATAAATTTTCCTCTCCCCATTGCTTTTTTTCCGCTTTTTCCTTATACTCAATGGGAGAAACACTTCCAAAGCAGGAATCATGAGAGCAAAAAACTTTATAGGAAATACGCTTCTTTCCTTGGCTGGTTTTGGTATCCTGACGTTAGCGAATTTTGTCTATAGTATTTTCACCGTTCGTCTTTTGTCTCCCGAAGCCTTTTCCGCTTACAACACCTTTTTTTACTTTCTGTTAGCTCTTCCGCTTCCTTCTTTTCAGCTCGCGGTTGCCAAGGCTACAGGAAAACATTCCCTCCCTCTCCGTTCTGAGGTGGCTTTTCTTTTCCCCTCTCTTCTTCGATTAGCCCTCTGGTCTGCCTTAGGATACATCGTGCTTTCTCCTCTTTTGTGGTTTCTCTACGGACAACAATATCCCCTGCTTCTTCCCCTGGGCCTCCTGGTATTAGAAGGCTGGGTGTGGCTCTCCGGTCTCAGGGGAATCTATCAGGGAATGCTTCGTTTTGATATGTTCAGCCTCAATATGGGGATAGAGGGGATATCAAGACTTCTTGCGGGCACAGGGGCTATGCTCTTGGGTCTCAGTGCCTATGGGGCTCTCGGGGCTTCTGTGGTGAGTGGTCTTGTTGGGATAGGGATACTTCTTCTTCCTCTTCTCTTTTCTCAAAAGGATGAGAAGGTGGCTTTCCCGGAGAAAGAACTTCCTCTTCTTCGTCCCTTTCTCCAGGCCCTTCTGGTCCTTTTTCCCTTCGGGATTTTAGTTGTCCTGGATCAGACGATGATCAATCGTTTTCTCCCAGAGTATGGAAAAATAGTAAACCTTTCCAGTCTCTTTGGCAAGAATTTGATAGCCCTTTCTCTCACTATTGCCCATGTGGTTTTTGCCTATGTGGTCAAAGAGGGTGAAGATAGCTTCTTTCTGCGGGGAATGGGCATCATTGTGCTTCTTTTTGGTATGGCGTATCTTTTTGTGCTTATCACCGGCAAATGGCTCTTTGGTTTTCTTTTTGGTTCTCCCTTTGGGTATGAATTTCTCCCTCTTTACATTGGCTATTGTCTTCCTCTTGGTCTTTTGCAACTCATTGTCAACTATAGTGTCGCTGAAGAAAACCACTGGATTATCCCTTCTCTCTGGATCTACAGTGGAGGCATAGCAATACTCATGATACTTTTTCTTCGTGTGTTTCCCCTCTCTCTTGTTCAGTGGTATCTCTTTTTTGGAGGTATTCACTTCGTTTTTGTTCTTGTTCTCACGGTTCTCTTTCTTTTTATGAGAAAACTGTCGTTCCACATATGAAACTGAATACCTATTTTCACATTTATTATGAACAGGGAAATAACACAAGAAAGCTCTGTTCTTTCACTCTTTTTTTCTGTACCCCACTTCGACTTCGCTCAGTATCCACCGGGCCGCTTTTTCGGTCGTGTGTCTTTTGCCGCAAGTGGGGAGCCCTTCCGAAGTGAGGGTGCAGGAGGCACCTGAGGCGATATCTTCTGTGGCTTTTCCCCATAAGCCCACCGAAGCGGAGCTGCAGAGGCTTTTGCTGAGACATGGTGATAGGGCTTTTCATTCTTCCCTGGGGTAGAGGAAGCTCTTTGCTATCACCATGTTTCAGCTTAGGAGGAGGTTTTTTGCTGAAAAATGGTAATAGCAAAAGACATATGGTGTTTATATAGATAGAGGTTAAACGTTTAACCGATGTGTTGTTTAGCTGAAACAAGGTCATAGCCCTGGGTCCTGTGGTCTCAGAAAGCCCCCCTTGGGGCTGAAACATCGCCATAACCTCCCCGCCCCTGCCTGCGGTGTCACCTGAGAGACGCCCCTGCAGGGGACACGTGCCCCGCGGGCTGGTAATGGAAGCCATCGTCTTTTCACCACTGGCCGAGCCACAGGAGGTGGCGAGGAAGCCCGGGGTCAGACAGGGAGGGCTGTCTCCGGGTGGCTACAGAAGAGAACAGGACTACAGGTTTTTGTTCCAGCCCGCACCACGGGAGACAGGTCGGTGGCTACAGAAACTGCCGCAGGGGCGGGGTGGGGTTTTCAAAAGGGGCGAAGCCCCTTTTGCCCCGCGCGGGAGCGCTTCATAGAAGAAAGAAGACGGATAACAAAAATAGCCCAAAATTGAAAGAGAAAAGATGGTCGAATAAGTATTCAGTTTTTGTGTGAAAATAACCATTCTGTATGACTGTGGAACGACATTCTTTTTATGAGAAAACCTTCACGGCTTACCCCTGTTAAAACTCATTTAAAATGACGTGTTCTATCGCAATAGAAATGTCGCCTTTTTAAAATAAGGGTAACCACGAAGAAAGGGGTTACCATGAAAGAGGTGATACGTATGACGAAAAAGGCGATGGAAAGAGCGAAGGTGATGGAAATGATCAGGACGAAGAAAATCACCCAGAGAAAGGGTGCGGAGAAACTTGGGCTGAGCGTGAGACAGGTTCAGAGGATTTACAAGAAATACCTTGAAAAAGGTGATGAAGGGTTAAATCATGGGCTTTTAGGACGCCGTGGGAATAACAACAAGGACGAAATCAGGGAATTAGCTCTTGAACTTTACAGGAAAAACTATCAAGGGTGGGGTGCGGTGTTAGCAGCGGAAGAGATCGCAAGGGAAACGGGGGCCAAAATATACCCTCAGACGCTCTATAGATGGCTTCGTGAAGAAGGATTGTGGGAAAGACGGAAAAAGACCCCAAAGCACCGTCTACGAAGGCCGAGAAAGGCTTCTTTTGGGGAAATGATTCAGATGGATGGAAGTATTCATGATTGGTTTGGGGATGGAAACAAATATTGTCTTACGAGCATGGTAGACGATGCGACAGGCAAAACCTTTGGTCTTTTTGCGACAGGTGAAACCACAGAATTGTCGCTGCAATGTCTTTACGGATGGATATCACGCTATGGTATTCCAGAGTCGATATATACTGACAGGAGGAGTGTTTATTACACCAAGCGACAAAAGACCATAGAAGAAGAGTTTGAAGGGGAGGAAGCGCTTACGGAATTTGGAAAAGTGTGTAAGGAATTGGGAATTGAACTCATTTTTGCCAACTCACCGCAAGCGAAAGGGCGAATTGAACGCTCCAATGGAGTTCATCAAGACAGGCTTATTAAACTTCTCAAGCATAGGGGAATAAAGACGATAGAAGAAGCGAATAGGTATTTGGTAGAGGAGTACTGGGACAGGCACAATGCCAAATACAACAAAGAACCTCTCTCAGAGGAAGATCATCATGTTCCCCTTCTGGAAGGGCAAAACCTCAAGGATATGGTATGTTTTTCTGTGAAGAGGAAGATATCAAGAGACTATGTGGTGAAACATAAGACGAGGTATTTTCAGCTTCCAAGACAAAAAAGTATAGCCTTGAAACCTGGGGATAGGGTAACCATCAAAACATGGTTAGATGGTTCTGTCCATATTTACAAGGAGAATGTGGAACTGGAGTACTACGAGATAAGCTCCACAGGGCACAAAATCTCCTCCACCCTCTCCCAGAAGACGACATTTCTATTGAGTCCTGTCGTTCCACATATGAAACTGAATACCTATTTTCACATTTGACAAAGAAGGGGCAACGAAGGGATAATAAGGAGGAACTATGAAGAGGAGGAAGAAGTATATGGTTAAATCGAAGGTAAAGAGATTACAAGGATTCTTTGTTCAAGTTCAGAAAAGGGAAATTTCTTTAGGTTGGGTGGCAAGAAAACTTGATATAAGCCGATCCTGGGTTACCGTTTTGTATCAAAGATTCTGTCGAGGAGAAAATCTTGTTCGGCAAAGAACATCCAGAAAGTCAAAGCTTGAGCAAAAGCATATAGCCCTTATTCTTGAAACATACGAAGAACTGGCCATTGAAAAAGAGAATAAACAGAAAGAGTACCCTTCGGTAAGGATTCTTTCCAGCACCTTATATGAGCTTTACAAGGATTTTCCTAAGGTTTCAGATGAAACTATTCGGAGAGTGCTAAAAAAATTCTTTGTCCATTATCCTGAGCGAGCAAGGCATCACTACCGCAAAAGGTGGCAGGCAGAAGCCATAGGCGAGATTGTGCAGGCAGACGTTTCCATTCACCCATGGCTTGAAAAGAAACCCGCTTTTCCGCTCCTTTTGATTATGGACGACCATTCTCGTTATGTTCTTGCTGCTAAGTTTTTATCCCAGGACACAATAGAAAACCATATGCCAGTTTGGCAGGAGGTTTTCTCTGAGTATGGTTTACCCTACAAGGTGTACTATGACAATGACCCAAAGTACTCTAAAAAGAATAATGGCCTCATAGCCACTGCGTTTGAGGAACTGGATATTTGTGTCGTTAATTCCAGACCTTATCAACCCCAGGGCAAGGGGAAAATTGAGCGTAAAATCCAGACATTCCAGAAACAACTCACTTTTTACCTCAAGAAAACCTTGAAAAAGCAACGCATTGAAACCCTGGAACAACTGAACTGGATTTTGAGAGAATATGTCATAGAGCACAATAAGACGCCTTCTCGAGCCCTTGATGGACGAACTCCCGAAGAAGTATTCTCAGAGGCTCGTAGAAAGCCTCAGAAAGACCTTTTTAAGCCCTTTACAGCCACCCCTGAACAGTTTGAAAAGGCTTTTGCGTTTCGAGCTTTTCGCAGGCTGGATAAAACTTATGAGGTTTCGTATAACGGCCATAAATATCGGGTTCCAAAAGAGAATGCTTTTCGGGTATTGCCTGGCGTCAACATCGAAGTAAGAGAATTCCCAGGGAAATGGGTGAAACTGTTTTACAAAGGTGAGGAGATAGCCCGTTATCCATGGAAAGAAAAAGTTGAAAATTCCACCAGGTAGAGGTACACTTATGAGGTATTCAGTTTCTATGTGGAAATACCCCTTCTGTTAATGTGTGGAACGACACGACATTTCTATTGAGTCGCGAGACTTCACGGCTTACCCCTTGACAAATAAAAATCTTGCCTTAAAATAAAAGAGGGGAAAAAAGAAGGAGAGCCATATGAGACAGGGGACATTTTCCCGCAAGACACGGGAAACACACCTTGACCTCTCACTGGACCTTGATGGCAACGGCACCTATGAGATCAATACGGGGGTAGGCTTTTTCAACCACATGGTGGAGACCATATCCCGTCACAGTCTCATCAATATCTCTCTCAGTGGAAGTGGCGACATCCATGTGGACTATCACCACTTGGTTGAGGATTGCGGTATTCTTCTTGGTCGTTCGGTGATGCACCTCTTGGGAGACAAGCGGGGAATCAGTCGTTTCGGATGGGCCATTATCCCCCTGGATGAGGCTTTAGTAGAGGTGGCCATTGACATCAGTGGACGACCCTTTTATGTGTCAAATCTTCGAAATTTTCCCGGCCTCATAGGAACATTTGATATGGAATTAGGCGATGTGTTTTTTCAGGGCTTTGCCTCAATGGGCTATACCCTGCATGTACTTGTCCAGCGGGGAGAAAACCGTCACCATATTCTTGAAGCGACTTGCAAAGCCTTTGCCCATGCCCTGAAACAGGCTATCCACATCGACAACGAACACCCTTCTCATCTCCCCACTACCAAAGACTACTTCGAAGCGTAGGAAAAGCCATGATTGGGATTGTTGACTACGACATGGGAAATATCGCCAGTGTATATAATGCCTTTCGTCGTATTGGGGTTCCAGAAGAAAAACTCTCCGTGATGAGAACCGCCAGGGAAGTAGCCTCAGCTGAGGCTCTCATTCTTCCCGGTGTTGGGGCCTTTGGAGATGCCATGAAACACCTTCGAAACCAGCACCTGATTGAAACCCTCGAAAACCACGTAGCAAACAAAAAGCCTCTTTTAGGAATTTGCCTTGGGTATCAGCTCCTCTTTGAAGAGGGGGAAGAAGGAGAAAAAACCACAGGACTTGGTTTTGTTAAAGGGCGCGTCGTAAGATTTGAGATAGATCTCCCCGTCCCCCATATAGGATGGAGTACTACTATCATCAAACAGGAAAAAGAAATATTTGACTCTATCCCTCAGAATGTGTATTTTTATTATGATCATGCTTACTATCCCGAAGTTGAGGAAAAAGAAGTGATTGCCTGCGAAACGGAGTATGGGATCCGATATACCTCCGGCATCCAGAAGGATTTCATCTTTGGTTTTCAATTTCATCCAGAAAAAAGCCATAAATTTGGTCTTCGTCTTCTTTCGAACTTTCTTTCTATTCTATCAGAGAGAGGCATTGTATGATTATCATACCAGCAATTGATATCAAGAACAAAAAGTGTGTCCGTCTCGTTCAAGGGAACCCTGAATTTGAGACGGTGTATTCGGATGATCCTATCTTTCAGGCTCAATTCTGGGAAAGAGAGGGTGCAAAACGTCTCCACATTGTGGACTTAGATGGGGCTTTCAACGGAAAACCTCAAAACCTTGACCTGATTGAAAGGATTGTCCAGGAGGTCAATATTGAGATTGATGTCGGGGGAGGTATTCGCGACAACAGGGTGATTCGCGCTCTGCGAAGTCGTGGGGTCCACAAGGTGGTTATCGGAACCGCTGTGATAGATAACCGTAAATTTGTTCGAAACCTCTGCAAGAGTGACCCTGATGGGGTGGTGATTGCTATTGATGCCTCCGATGGGTTTGTCGTCAAAAATGGATGGAAGGAAGTTACCTCCACCCGCGCGGTAGATCTCTTGAAGGAGATTGAAGACTTTGGGGTATCGGAGGTCATCTATACCGACATCAGTCGTGACGGAACCCTTGAAGGTCCCAACTACGATGCCCTTGAGACCATGCTTACGGTTTCTGATATCCCGATTATCATGTCCGGTGGTATTTCTTCCCTTGAGGACATCAAAAAGCTCAAAGAATATGAACCTATGGGACTCAAAGGGGTTATCATCGGCAAGGCTCTCTACGAAGGTCGCTTCACCCTCCGTGAAGCTCTCGAATACGCATGATCACACGCCGGAAAACCCGCAAGATCTATGTAGGCCCTGTGGCTGTTGGAGGAGATGCCCCTATTTCCATCCAGTCTATGACCAGTGTTCCCACCGTTGATGTCAAAGCGGTTTTGAACCAGCTTCATCGACTGGAAGAGGTGGGGTGCGATATCGTCCGATTAGGTATCCCGGATGAAGCAAGTGCTTACGCTGTTGGGGAAATCAAAAAACATACCTCCCTTCCCTTAGTGGCCGATATTCACTTTGACTATCGTCTTGCCCTCATATGTATCCAGCAGGGGATTGACGGACTCCGTCTCAATCCCGGCAATATTCGCCAAAGAGAACATGTCGAAACAGTGGTCAAAGCCTGCAAAGAGCGTCGTATCCCTATCCGCATCGGAGTAAACTCAGGGTCCATTGATAGATCTCGTTACCCCCACCCCACAGCTGAAGCGTTGGTGGATTCAGCCCTGAGGCATATCCAGATTCTTGAGGAGCTTGATTTTTTTGATATCAAGGTTTCTCTCAAATCCTCTGATGTTCCCACGATGGTAGAAGCCTACCGCCTTTTTGCCACACAAAGAGACTATCCCCTTCATCTTGGTGTCACCGAGGCCGGTCCTCTCAGTCAGGCCCTCATCAAAAGCGGCATCGGTATTGGAAGCCTTCTTTTAGATGGCATAGGGGATACTCTCCGGGTTTCCATCACGGGGGATAACCTCGAAGATGAGATTGAAGCCGCCAGGATCATCCTTCGAAGCCTCGGTTTACGCAAGGAAGGGATAGAAATCATTTCATGTCCTACCTGTGCTCGCAAGGAATTTGATGTAGCCAGAACTGTGGAACTTTTCCAGCAAAAGACAAGACATATCAGAGAGTACCTCAGGGTGGCCATCATGGGATGTGTGGTCAACGGCCCGGGAGAAGCCCTTGAGTCAGATATTGGGATAGCTATCGGTAAATCTTCCGCCATTGTCATCGAAAATGGCCAGAAAACCTCCCTCAAAATCCCCAATCCCACCCCAGAAGCCATTGCCACCGTTTTGGTAAAAGAGATAGAAAAACGCCTTCATCACTAAAAGGAGGAAAAATATGCCTCGCTTCACATCTTTTCTTCTTCTCATCACTACGCTTTTTTTTACCAGTGGATTCTCTCAAGCAGCTCAGTATATCGTTCACCGAAATTTTCCATCACAATTTGTGAGTCCCAGAACTATTGTGATATATCTTCCCCCAGAGTATTCCACCTCCACCAACCGCTACCCTGTTCTCTATATGCACGATGGTCAAAACCTCTTCGATAGTCAGAAAACAGGTCTGCGTGGAGCAGGAAGCCCCATCAAGTGGGACGTAGACAAAGCCCTCGAAAGATTGATCTCAGACAAAAAAGCCTCCCCATGTATCATCGTGGGCATCTTCAATACCACCAAACGCATTGAGGAATATTCTCCCCCCACTAACGCCTCCGGTCGCGGTCTTCTTGGAAACTATGCCCGATTTATCGTAGAAGAACTCAAACCCTGGGTTGATGCCACCTATCGTACGGACCCTTCTGCGAAAACCACAGGTATCATGGGATCATCCATGGGAGGACTAGCTTCATTCTACCTTCAGATGTGGTACCCGGAAGTTTTTGGATTTGCCGGTGTCATTTCCCCCTCCTTCTGGTGGGGAAATGAGCAGGTGCTTTCCCACATCGGGAGTTTTGACTTCAAGAAAATTGGCCTTCTCTATATTGATGCCGGCTGGAGAGAATCCGACGAAATGATGATTCCCGCAAGACATGTGTATCAAGCCCTCTCTCCCCACCTTGGAGAAAGACTCTGGTACTATGAAGATAGAAATGGAACCCACTCGGAATCATCCTGGCAAAATCGTGTCTTTATCCCCCTGCTTTTATTCCTTGGAAAGACAAAACCATCCCTTCTCAGCTGGCAGGTTCTCATTGAACCAGCCACGATAGGCATCAATGACACCAGCAGCGTCACCATTGAAGCCCTCTATACAGACAATATCAAAAGAACCTCGCTTCCCACTCTTTCGTCAAAAGCCTTCCTCATTTCGAATCATCAGATAACAGCCCTCACCGCCGGCAGTATGTCCCTCACGATTCAAAGCCCTTATGGAATGCTAACCACCAACATCTCCGTTCAATCGAAAAGCCGGGATGCTATCAGTATCAGATTTCTTTCCTCACGACCTGTGATCCTTGAGGTTTTCCGCTATGTGAGCAATAACCTCACCATACCCACAAACTTTACTATCAATCTTCTTCTCACCAATGAAACCACACTCACTCAGGTAAGGGGAACACGTTTTCACTTCCGGCTTCTTGACAAGGACCAGAAGCCCATTGAGACAAACGGAAAACCCATCGAACTCTCTGTGACGTTCACCCGTGATAGGGACTATGTGGTAGAATTCTGAGAGAGAAAACGACACAAAGCCTCCTCCACCTTCGGAGAAACAGCCAGCCTTCCATTAACGGTTGTGGTGGCGGTGACCTTTCCCTGCGCAATCAAACGTTCGTCCGGAAGCCTATAAATATCCTGATAGAAGATATACTTGAGTCTTCCCTCTTTTTCAAGCCGAAGCCTGCACACAAATTCGTCTCCACTTCGAAGGGGATGTTTATAGGCAATCTCTATTCTGGCCACAAAGGCGTCCACCCCCTCTTCATGAAGTTTAGCAAAATCAAGCCCTATGGACTTCATAAACTCATGGCGGGTATGCTCCATATAATTCTGATACACCGCATTATTCACCACCCCCTGAAGATCACACTCATAGTCTCTCACCTTGAACCCAAGTTCATAAATATAATCCATACCCTCTCCTCATGAAGGTTTTTTTTGACTCACTGTGGCTCTATGAGGAATATTTCCCCCTATGGCTTTTAACTGGGCATAATAGAGTTCTCGAATATGGAGAAGAATCTTCTTGTACACCTCACTGGCATAATCCGGATAGGTCCACGGCCAGGATTGCCAGCTTTTCTTTTGATAATGCAGCGTTACCTCGGCGTAGATCCCCTTAGCCAGATAGATCCTGTGCATCTGGTCCTTGGTGGTAGCCAGAATAAACTTGCCCATCTGCATATAACCAGGATCTAAGTTGACAAGTCGCCTTCCTTCCACAGCCAATTCCTCTTCAATGGCATTGGTGGTAAGTTTGATATCCACCAATGCCTCTGGCTGAATGAGACGCTCAAAAGAAAGAAACGTCCGAAAAATAGGAAGCCCCATCTCCTCATCATAATAATGGGTAAAGGTGAAAACAAAAGGCTCACACTCATAATCTACAGGGCCATACAAATTCAATAGTCGCTTTCTTGCTTCCGTATAACGACGCTCATCAGAGAAGAGAATCCCTATCACCAGTTTCACTGGCTCATGCTCAATGGCTTTTCCCATTCGTTATCCTACCCTACAGAAGAATACGAAGTCCCCCAACCAGCTGAAATCCTCCTTCAGGAACAGAGGGCCTGCGAAAATGATTCTGGTTGAAAAGATTCTCAAGAGACACCTCTAAGTAGAAGTCTTTCCCCAGTTGCTGGGAAAATCCAGTACTGACAACAAGGGCATCAGGAAGCTCTACACCACTCGCCACCTTTATCCTTGGATAGTACATCCCCTTCACCGTCGTTGTAAGCCCAATCTCCTGCCACTTCCACTCTAAAAGTGAAGAAAGCCCAAGGCCTCCCACCTCATACATCTCGGGAGAAAGAGGCAAGGTGTAGGAAGCCATGGTTTTCACAAGAAGCGTCTTGAGAGGATTCCAGTCAAGGGACACCTCGGTGGTGAGAACAGAAAGATTTGTGCGAATCTCATGGGTAAACATATCCATCTCGGATATATAGACAGGAAGCGCATAGGCGCTATAGAAATGATAGAGAAGCGCTCCCTTTAGCGAAAACCCTTCCACCGGGATATACTGAAGGCCAACCTGAGGAGTCCAGCGATCATACCTCACCGCTTTTGTGAAAAAGTATTGATTCTCTTCTATAAAATCCCCACCGACAAATCTCTTCCGTTCTCCATCCATACCAACACTAAACACAAACACATCGGTATAGCGATAACGAATCATCGCTAACGGATACCAGAAAAAGGAATCACGTGAAGAAAAATACACCCTTGCCCCCACATCAAGCGAAAGAGAAGTGAGAACATTGAGCCTATCTAAAAGTCCTATCTCTCCTTCGTGGAAAAGGGTGTCCTGGAAAAGATAGAGGTAGCGTCCATCTATCCTGAGAAAATTATCCTTGGCCCAATTGGCTTCATAAGAAAGAGTGGGAGAAAAATGATAAAAAAGTTGATTGGTGTACGCTGTGGTGAGAAGTTTATTGTTTCTTTCAAGATAATTCCCCTCTACGGCTACAGTAAAAAGACTATAGGTATCAGGGATAAAAGAGAGTCCTATCCTTGCCGGAAAATACCTCATTTGTTCCGAGAGAGCCTTCGCATTGGTATAGAGTCCCAGTTCTCTTGCATAATAGCCAACCTCTGTTTGCAATTCCCACTGAGGAGAGAGGGTAGCAATCACATCCACATTGATATCATCAAGCTTCAACTCGGTATTATAGAGCCTTTCATTGGAAAGGACAAGGCTTCCCCGAGAACTTCTCACATAAGACACAAGGTAATTCAATTTATCCACTCGCTTCCCGATGGTAATATCAGAAAAGAGGTGCTCACTTGTTCCGTAAAAAAGACGAAAACTGGACAATGAAAAGGAAGGCAAACGTCGCTGGTTGGTCAGTTCTACCTTGTAGTATTCACTCTTGCGTAGTCTGGAAAGCTCCGCAAGGTCCACCCTGCCAAAATCTATCTCCTGCCCGGAAAGAGTCAAATTCGTTTGATCCTGAAGTGGAATAGAGGTATCACCTTCTATCACAATCTTCACATCAGGAAGAACAATAGTCGAAGAAACCGTTTCCTGCGCAAAGCCAGTAGCGACAAAAAAAACTATTGGTATGACGATGAACTTTTTCATACTCCCTCCACAAAGCCTATATGCTTTATTATAACGACAAGGGGAAAAAGTGTCAATCACACTTCGTTGAGAAAGATATCTCACAGACCATTACACCACTTTGGTGGTATAAAATACCCTTGAGTAGAAAAACTTTTACCCTGTGGTGGTATTGTCAAACTCGCCTTTCGTTCCTATAATAAAAGCGTAAATCAAAAAAAATCAAACGACCTCTGAAAGGAGAAAAGGTCCCCACCGCCTTTTCTCCTTGCCTTAAGTACATTGCCCCCCGACCCGACAGGACTCTTCTTCCTGTCGGGTTTTTTTATTATAAGAGACACATTTACCTCCTGATAAAAAACTCTGGGCAGGAAAGAGATGTGAGGGTATTTTGTGGCAAAATTTTTTTTTCTTTCTTATAATAAAAACATCTTAAACAGGAGAAAACGGTGAAACGAGCGCTTTTTAGTCTCTATTACAAAGAAGGATGCGATACGCTAGCTAGATTTTTGGTAGAACAGGGATATGAGATTCTTTCCACTGGAGGTACCTACCGCTACCTCAAAGAAAAAAACATCCCTGTGACAGAGGTTTCTTCCATCACAGGATTTCCAGAGATTTTGGATGGTCGTGTGAAAACCCTCCATCCCATCATCCATGGTGGTATCTTAGCCATGAGGAACAATCCTTCCCACCAAGAGCAACTCCAAAGCCATCATATCCTTCCTATTGATTTTGTTGTTGTCAATCTCTATCCTTTCGAGGAAACTATTCAAAAAGAGGGTGTTTCTCTTCAAGAGATTATCGAACAAATTGATATAGGTGGTGTGGCTCTTATTCGGGCAGCCGCGAAAAACTACCATGATGTGTGTATTATCGTAGATAATGAAGATATCCCTTCTCTCATTGAGGAGATACAAAAGACTGGCTCTCTTTCCCTTGAGACCAGGTCTATCCTGGCAGCCAAAGCCTTTTCTCATACTGCCTACTATGATAGTATGATCTCTACCTATTTTCAGCGTATGGTGGGCATGAAATTCCCCAAAGAAATGGGAATTCCTCTCTATAAAGTCTCTTCTCTTCGCTATGGAGAAAATCCTCATCAGGAAGCCGCCCTTTATCGAAGTTATAGAGACACCTCCATCTCTACCCTGAATGCGGATATCCTCTGGGGCAAGGAAATGTCCTACAACAACTACCTTGATGCCGATGGCTGTCTTGATATTGTCAGAGAATTTGCAAGCGATGAACCCTTTGCTGTCATTATCAAACACACCAATCCCTGTGGGGCTTCGTATGGGCGCACTCTTCGTGAAGCCTTTGAAAAGGCAAGGGCTACCGATCCCGTCTCGGCCTTTGGTGGCATTATTGGGGTGAACAAAACAATGGATGAAGAAACAGCCCAGGCTATTGTAGAAACCTTCTTTGAGATTGTGATTGCTCCAGACTATACAGAAAAGGCTCTCGCCATCCTGCAGAGCAAGAAAAACCTCCGCATTCTGAAACTCAAAGGCACCGCCTGGGAAAAACAGGGCCTGAGCTATCGACGCATCGAAGGAGGCATGCTTGTTCAGGAATGGGATCAGATTGGCATGTCAAAGGAAAAATGGGATGTGGTAACCCTCAAAAAACCAACTATCGAACAGGAGAAAGACCTCCGTTTTGCGTGGAAGATTGCCAAACATGTGAAATCAAACGCCATTGTCTATGTGAAAGACGGCCAGGTGATCGGAGTTGGTGCCGGACAAATGTCCCGTGTAGATTCCGCACGTATTGCTCTTGAAAAAGCCAGTGCGGTAGGTCTTGATGTTCGGGGTTCTGTCATGGCCTCTGATGCCTTTTTCCCCTTCCGTGATACCGTTGATACCGCAGCTCGTGATGGTATCGTGGCTATTGTCCAGCCAGGTGGCTCTGTTCGTGATCAGGAGTCTATTGATGCCGCCAATGAACACGGCATAGCCATGGTGTTTACAGGCGTGCGTCACTTCAAACATTAAAATAACAACAGTTTCAGGAGGTTATATGGCCAAAAAAATTGTGGTGATCGGGGGAGGATACGCAGGGCTTTCTGTGGCTGCGCTGTTAGCCAAAGAGGGACATGAGGTCGCTCTCCTTGAAAAGAATACCGAGCTTGGTGGCCGCGCTCGTGTATGGAAAACAAAGGGTTATGTCTTTGACATGGGTCCCTCCTGGTACCTCATGCCAGAAGTTTTTGAACGGTATTTTGGCCTCTTCGGAAAAAAGGTGAGTGATTTTTATGAACTGAAACCTCTTGATCCTCTCTATCGCATCTTCTTTCACAAAAAAGAGATAGTTGATATTCCAGCCAACAAAGAAGGCATTCTCAAAGCCTTTGCCTCCCTTGAAAAAGAAGGAGACAGAAAGCTTGTTGCCTACCTCAAACAGGCCAAGTACAAATATGATATTGCCATGAACGAATTTCTCTACAAGGAATACAAAAATATCTTCAGTTTCCTGAATTGGAAAATGATCACCCAGGGAACCCAGCTTCATGTTTTTGCCACCCTGGATCGCTTTGTTCGAAAATATTTCCACGACCATCGGGCAAGAAAGATTTTAGAGTATGCCATGGTATTTTTAGGCAATAGTCCCAAAAACTCCCCCGCTCTCTACTCCATCATGTCCCATGTTGATCTCAACCTTGGCGTATGGTATCCCATGGGGGGAATGGGGATGCTCGTAGAAGCCATGGAAAAACTCTGCCGCCAATACGGGGTTGCCATTCACACAGGCGAAGAGGTAACCGGCTTTGAATACACAGGGAGCCGCATCACTTCTGTAAGAACACACAAAGGCTCATACCCGGCAGAGATCGTGGTATCTTCTGCTGACTATGCCCATACAGAACGAGAGCTCTTGGATTCTTCTCATCAGACCTACTCAGAGAGCTACTGGCAAAGTCGTGTGATGGCACCTTCTATGTTTATCATGTACTTAGGGCTTGGAAAACGGTTGAAAAATCTCACGCATCACAATCTCTACTTTTCTCTCGATTGGGACAAACACTTTGATACCATTTTCAAAACCCCTTCCTGGCCACAGGACCCGTGTTTCTATCTGAGCTGTCCGTCAAAAACAGATCCTTCCGTGGCCCCAAAAGGAAAAGAAAACCTCTTTTTGCTTGTTCCTATTGCTCCGGGCCTCGTGGATAATGACGAGATGCGTCACCAGTATGCTGATTATGCTCTCAAACATGTAGAACACGTGATTGGCGAATCGATCACCGATGCCATTGAGGTCAAACGTATCTTCACCGTCAGTGATTACGCCAACGATTACCACGCCTTCAAAGGAACAGCCCTCGGCATGGCTCATACCCTGAACCAAACTGCCGTGTTCCGCCCTGCCCATCACTCAAAGCGTGTTCCTAACCTCTATTATACGGGGCACTATACCCATCCCGGCGTGGGCGTTCCTATGGTGCTCATTGCGGCAGAGATTGTCTCAGGTCTCATCAAGGAGGAAGAGAAATAACGATGACTCCATCAGAAAAAAATCTCTTCACCTCCATTTTCAAAAAAGGGAGCAAGACCTATTTTAACTCAAGCCTGTTCTTTCCAAAAACGATGAGAGAGAAGGTCTTTCGTCTCTATGCCTTTGTGAGAGTGGCCGACAATTATGTGGACAGTGTTCCCCAGCAAAGGGACGATTTTTATGCCTTCAAACAGGCATACCTTGAAGCCATAAAAGGAAAACCTTCAGGAAATCCTGTCATTGACAGTTTTGTTTCTCTCTCTCAAGAGCTTCATTTTCCAGAAGAGTGGGCTCTTGCCTTTCTTGAGGCCATGGAAGCCGATCTCTCAAAAACCACCTGCCTTTCCCTTGAGGAAACCTGTCAGTATATGTACGGATCTGCTGAGGTCATAGGCTACTTTATGGCAAGAATTATGGGACTTCCAGATGAAGCCTTCCCCTATGCCGCTCTTCTTGGGAGAGCCATGCAGTACATCAACTTCATTCGTGATATAGCTGAAGATCTCTCGTTTGGTCGAACCTATTTGCCCCTGAACGAAAGCCCCTTTCCCAACCTGAAAGAAGAAACCTGTCGCGCCAATCCCAAAGCCTTTGAAGAGTATATCCACAAGCAAATCAGCCGTTACCTTGAATGGCAAAAAGAAGCCGAAAAAGGCTATACCTACATCCCCTACCGTATGCTCATTCCTATCAAAACAGCCGCTGACATGTATGCCTGGACAGCCAGACAAATTGCCAAAAATCCGTGGATTGTGTACAAAAAGAAAGTAAAACCACCAAAATGGCGTATTTTGATGCAGATATTCATAAATACCCTTTCTATTCCTTTTCATAAGAGGTGTGTATGAAATTCCTCGAGACCTACCGTCCAAAAATCAAAGAGGCTTTAGCCGAATTCTTTGACACTCAACTCCCTCACCTCTATCCTGTGAACCGCTGGGGCAAAGACGTCATTGAAAGACTCAAAGATTTTTCCCTGTCGGGAAAAATGATTCGTGGCGCTCTCATACTCTTTGCCGAGGAAATGTGTAATGGCTCATATTCTCCCAATGCTCTGAAAGCCGCGGTCAGTATGGAGCTTTTTCAAACCGGGCTTCTCATTCACGATGACATCATGGATCAGGACACCACCAGAAGGGGGAAAACGACCATTTTCTACCAGTACGCTGAACTTGCCAAAACCATGAATATCCAGCAATTCTATCACTTTGGCGAATCCATGGGCATCTGTGTAGGAGATATTGCTTTCTTCCTTGGATTTGAAAACCTTGCCAATCTTGATGCTTCCCCCACAATTCAGAACAAGATTTATCAAACCTTTTCCCGGGAGATGTGTTTTGTGGGGTTAGGACAGATGCAGGATGTGTTTTATTCCATCACAGACGAGAACCTTTCTGAAAACACCATTCTCTCTATCTACCTCTACAAGACCTCTCGATATACCTTTTCTCTTCCCCTTATGATAGGGGCCATCCTCGGCAAAGCAAAGAAGCACACCATTGCCTGTCTTGAAACCATTGGAGAAAACCTTGGTATCATCTTTCAGATAAAGGATGACGAATTAGGGCTTTTTGGAGAGGAAAGTATCACCGGAAAACCCGTCGGTTCAGATATCCAGGAAAACAAAAAAACCCTCTACTACTGGTATCTTCTCAAATACGCTACCCCAGAAGAAAAGAAACAACTCAATACCCTTTTCGGTTCCTCATCCCTCAGCAAAGAACATCTTTCGTATATTCATTCTCTCATTGAAAAGTATGGTATACAGGAGAACATCTCTCAAAAGCAACAGGCCCTGGCCCAGATAGTGAGAGAAGAAATAGCCTCTCTCCCTGTGGAAGAAAGCTACAAAAAATCCCTTGAGGAACTCTTAGCATACAACCTCACACGAAAATTCTAAAGCCCCTCTCATTCGCTGCCATGAGAGAAAATTCCTTTCAATTCGGGCTAACCCCAAACCAACAACACCTTCTTTCGCTAAAAAAAACAAAGGCGCTGCATACGCAGCGCCTTTTCATCTACCTCTCTCCTTTTGCACAAAAGAGAGAAAATTAGTCCTTCAGAGATCCCAACGTGAGGTTACCGACGATTTGCTTTGAAAGCATGGTAAAGATAATAAGTACCGGGATCGTCGTTACCAGAGCCACAGCTGAATACTGCCCCCACTTGGTATTGTGTTCCCCACGGAAAAGCATGAGCCCTAACGGAAGCGTATAAAACTTTTCACTCATAATCACCACACGGGCAACAATATACTCAGACCAGAAACCAAGGAAGGTGAAAATAGCACTCACCGCAATGGCCGGTTGCACCAGTGGCATCACCACCCGAAAAAAGGTGGTGAGCACCCCCGCCCCATCAATATAGGCCGACTCCTCCAGTGAGCGCGGAATGGTATCAAAAAACCCTTTCACAAGCCAGGTGGTAAAGGGAATAGAGGTGGCCACATACGGAACCGTAAGAGCCATCAGATGATTCATCAGTCCGAGCTTCCCCATCAAAATATAGAGGGGCAAAAGAATCATCGGTGCAGGAAACATCTGCGTCACTAACAGAAGAATCATCAGCGGCCAGCGCATGGGAAACCGATATCTGGAAAGCCCATAACCCGCGAGAAGAGCACAGATCACTGCCACTAACGTTGAAATAAGAGACACAATCAACGAATTGAACATCCAGAGAAGAATAGGCTTGGTTCTGAATGCCTCAATATAATTCTGGATTGTGGCATTTTCCGGCCAGAGACTAAAAGGATCTGGCATAATCTTATCCCCAGGTGTGATAGAAGAAAGGAAAATATAGTATATGGGGTATGCCGAAATAATAGACATAATGATGAGACTGATATACACATAAATAAGCGTGGCTGTAGAATCCTTCCTGTCAAAAAAGAAGGAGCGATCGATGAGTTTCTTTTCTTTTTTTCCCTTCGCCGTAGCCATACTAATCCTCCTTCACGGTTGCCTTCATATAGAGAACCGCAAAAAGCGTCAGAATAATAAAGATAAACACCCCAATAGCCGACGCATAACTGTACCTAAAATACTGAAGACCATCGACATACATTTTGGTTACCAGAATATGGGCTTCTTCTGAAACACGCCCCGCATCGGCAAAGATATAGATAATATTCACCATATTGAATGTCCAGACCGTTCCCAAGATGATAGCCGGCACCATAATAGGCATGAGAAGAGGAAGCGTAATATAGTTGAACTTCTGCCAGCCTGAAGCCCCATCAATCTCTGCCGCTTCATAATAGTCTGACGAAATCGTTTGAAGTCCACCAAGAGCAATCATCATCATAAAGGGAAAACCAAGCCATATATTGACGAGAATACACGCCGCAAAGTTGAGATAGGGATTGGCAATCCATGAAATATCCTGAAGCCCAAAGGCAAAACGAAGGGTATCGTGTACCCCAATGGCTTCAAAAATAGCCGGCACAATCCCGAATTGAGCGTTAAACATTCCTTTCCAGGTGGTAGCCGCAATATACTGGGGAATAGCCCAGGGGAGAATGAGAAGCACATAGAAAATCGACTTCCCGGGAAGCTTTCTATTCAAAAGCGTAGCGAGCCAGATACCAATCGATACATGGAAAAACACATTCACCCCTGTCCAGATAATAGAACGAATAAAGGTACCAATAAAATCCTTGTCCTGGAGAAGTTTCATATAGTTATCAAGACCTTTGAAAAGGTCAGGAAAAGCAAAAGGAAGAGCAAAGATATTGATCCCTATTCTATTGAGAACCATGCGAATATTTGAGTTTCGGATATCATACACAGAAAGCATAAAACTAAACAAAATCGGCAAAAGAATCACAAGAAAAATCGCAAGATACGCGAGTGAAAGAAACCCAACTGGCTCATACCAACGAGCAGAAGGTACGATGCCCTTGACCAGTTTGTATTTTTGCGTGGTAGGTTTCTTGACCGTGGTTGCTACCGTTGCCATCTCTCTCCTCCCTCAAAATAAAGACACGCCACCGGGAGACCGGTGGCGGTAGATATTACATCTCTTTGATCTTCTGTTCAGCAATCTTCTGCATCTCTTCAGCAGCAGCCTCAGGTGTCAAAGCACCTGTCATCACTTTCTTCAGAGTAGGCCCAATAGCATCCCATACAGCGCGCATCTCAGCATTGATGGGCATAGGAATACTCTGCTTCACCTGATTAGCGGTAGCCGCAATGAAAGGATCGGCTTTGATACGATCATCCTCCATAGCCTCAAGGTTAGCAGGGCTTTCTTTAGCCACGAGAGCGTACTTCACCTGGAATTCCTTGGAAGCCATGAACTCAAGGAACTTCTTCACAGCATCAAGAACAGCCTTGTCCTTGATGTTAGCATTCACAGAAACGGTCTTGGCAGCGTTCCATGCAAGGATAGGAAGGCCGGTTTCATCCACAACAGGGAGAACAGCGATACCCAGCTTATCCTTGAGAGCATCAGCATAGCCCTGGAAGGACCAAGGACCATTGATGAGATAAGCGGCCTTGCCTTCTTTGAACATCTTGTCAGAAACATCATAATCAGATTCGCGAGGAATCACGCCTTTCTGCTTGAGACCATAGTAGTAAGCAAGAGCCTTCTTCATTTCAGGAGTATTAAGAGTAGGTGTCTTGCCATCAGCAGCAAATACACGGCCACCAAAAGCGCCAAGGAAGGTCACAAACCAGAATGCCTCTGTCTGGTTGAATACCATCGGATAGGTCTTGCCATCTTTGTACTTGGCAGTGAGAGCGATGATCTCACTCATCTTAGCAGCAGGCTTGTCAACCATGCTCTTGTTGTAGAGCAGCGTGAGGGTGTTTCCAACAAGGATAGGCAACCCATACACCTTGCCCTCAAGAGAGGATGCCTCAACGGCTGCAGGAGAAAGCTTCTTCAATACACCGGCAAGCATGTTGTCAAGAGGCATCAGAATACCGGTCTGAACCATGGTACCGATGTTGTCATTGGGCCCAAAGATCATCTCAGGACCACCACCACCGAGAGCAGCCGTTCTGAACTGCTCGCGCAGATCCTCTGTCCCATAGTGGGTGCGGACGACTTTGATGCCGGGGTTCGCAGCCATGAACTCGGCAATCATCTCGTCAAACACCTTGTCAATCGTGTCATCATGCTGTTCCCAGATGTTGATGGTTACCTCTTTCTTGGCACCACCACAGGACACCAGCACGAGACCCAACAGAGCCACCACGCTTGCCAGAGCGACAAGCTTCTTTGAGAAACTCCTTCTCATAGTCTCCTCCTTTCCAGTGTTTAGGATTTTTATTTTTTATCATTATACCACGAATGACAAAAAAGTCAATAGTTTCCCCTCTTTTCTTCAAAAAAAATCATCTCATCGCAAGACCCTTTTTCCCGATGTCCTTCCGATACTGCATACCGTCAAAATGAATCTTCTCGACCTTCTCATATGCCCTGGCAATAGCCCGCGAAAGAGTGGAAGAAATCGCTGTCACGCAGAGTACCCGTCCCCCACTGGTTATCCATTGACCGGGGCCAACCAATTTCGTTCCTGCATGAAACACAAAACAATCCACCTCCTGAGAGAGATCCCCCGTAATGGGAACCCCTTTTTTGTAGGTGCCAGGATAACCCTCAGAAGCTAAAACGACGGTGACACAGTACCCTGGATAAAACTCTATCTGAAAATTCTCCAGTTTCTCCTCTACGGTTGCCCAGGCAAGATCCAGAACACTTGTCTTCATCAACGGAACCACCACCTGGGCCTCTGGATCACCAAAACGCACATTGTATTCAAGAACAGCGGGTCCCCAGTTGGTGAGCATAAGCCCAAAGTAGAGAATCCCTGTATAGGGATAGCCCTCCTTTTTGAGACCATGAAGGGTAGGCTCAATAATATTTTTGAGAATCAATTCTTCTGTTTTCTTGTCCAAAAAGGGCACCGGTGCATAGGCCCCCATGCCACCTGTATTTGGCCCTTCATCATTGTCAAGAAGACGTTTGTGGTCCTGAGCGGAAGCCAGCCATTTATAATGCTTCCCATCACTTACCACAAAGACACTCACCTCCACCCCATCTAACCTATCTTCCAGAATAATACGATTCCCGGCCTCACCAAACTCCTTGTCCACCATCATGCGCCGGATAGCCTCAATCGTTTCTTCCTTCGTTTTGGCCACCACGACTCCCTTTCCAGCCGCAAGCCCATCCGTTTTCACCACAAAAGGACGGTTCTGTTTTTCTACATAGCGATAGGCCTCTTCTGCTTTAGAAAATACCTGAAAAAAAGCGGTAGGAATCCCGTGCCTTGCCAGAAACTCCTTCATGAAAACCTTGCTCCCCTCAAGACGGGCCGCCGCTTTTGAAGGACCAAAGACCTTGATTTTATGTTTACGGAGTTCATCTACCACACCAGCGACTAACGGAGCTTCAGGCCCGACAATCACCATCTCTATCCCTTCCTGCTGGATAAACTTGAGTAGCCTATCAAAAGGAGGAGTAAGCGGGATATCCACATTGGTACCAAACTGATGGGTTCCCCCATTGCCGGGGCAGATGTAGAGTTTTGAAAGTCTTGAACTTCGAGAAATCGACCAGGCAAGAGCCGCCTCTCTCCCCCCACTTCCCAAGAGTAATACTCTCATAGAATCTCCTCAAGAATATTTTCCTATAGTATAGGAAAAAGTGAGAAAAAGTGCAAGGAGCCCACCCTTTCCCCATGGCCAATAAACCGGAGAATTGTCGTTCCACATATGAAACTGAATAACTATTTCCACATTTCTTATGAACGAGGAAACAACACAAAAGCTTTCTGTTATGATGCCTATTAAAGAAAGTTGAGTTTGAAAGCATTACAGCAAGAGAGAGCTATTACCCTGTTTCAGCTAAACCATTGTTCTTTGCTGAAACAAAGTCATAGTCTTCAGGCCTTGGTGTCCTGGAAAGTCTCTTTCTTGCTAAAACATCGCCATAGCTCCCGCCCCTGCCTGCGGTTCGCCGTCATAGAAGCCCCGTAGGAACAGAAGCCATGTGGGCTGGTGGGAGAGGGACGTGTTCTTTTACCCCTTTTTTTTCTGTACCCCACTTCGACTTCGCTCAGTATCCACCGGGCCGCTTTTGCGGTTGTGTCTCCTTTGCCGTGGAGTGGGGAAGTCCTTCCGAAGTGAGGGCACAGGAGGTGCCCGGGCGACATCTTCTGTTGCTTTTGCCCGCAAGCCCACCGAAGTGTAGCCGCGGGGACCCCGCTTTAGCGGGGAATCGGCGAAGCGAGGTAGGCGTTCTTCTTCCGAAGTCAGGAGGACAAGTTGATGTCGCCCACGGAGGAAGGACTTCCCCTGGAAAAAGGAAAAAGTTTTTTTCTGCCCGCAAAAGCGGCCCATTATCCGTCCGAGGCGCATGCGTAGCATGCGACGAGGACAATAACCCCCTTTTGCCCCGCGCGGGAGCGCTTCGTGGAAGAAGGAAGATGGGTAACAAAAGTAGCCCAAAATTGAAAGAGGAAAGATGGTTGAACAAGTATTCAGTTTTTGTGTGAAGATAACCGTTCTGTATGAATGTGGAACAACATACCTTTGCACGAATGGGCAATACTCTCATAACTTGAAAAAAATCATTTTCTATGGCATACTTAAAGGGGAGGAAAAGTCATGCGAAATAACCTACCAGTGGTGGCTATTATAGGACGTCCAAACGTCGGCAAATCCTCTCTTTTCAATCTCCTTGTAGGAACACGCAAGTCCATTGTCGATGAAATGGAAGGCGTCACCCGTGATATCAATATGGAACTCATTCAGACTGAGTACGGGGCCTTTTATCTTTATGATACGGCGGGTTTTTTGAAAGAAGGAGATAGTTTCAATGCCTTAGTGCAGAAAAAGGTCCGCGAAGCCATTGAAAAAACCGACATCGTGCTTTTCATGGTCGATGGTCGAAATCTGCACCCAATGGACGAAGAGATTGCCGCCTTTCTCCACGAACAGGAAAAAGAGGTGTGGGTTATCGCCAACAAACTGGACAATGCCGAGATGGAACTTCAGGCGTATGAATTTTATACCCTTGGTTTTCAGGAAATCATCCCCTTCTCCGTTGTGCACAAGAGAGGTTTTGCTACGCTCAAGGAAAAAATCGAAGAGTGGGCCCAGAAACACGGCAAACCTGCCCCCAAAATCTCAGACGAAATCCGGGTGGCTATTGTCGGCAAACCAAACGTAGGAAAATCTCAGTTAGTAAACACCATTCTTGGATATGAAAGGAGTATCGTCTCTGAGGTAGCGGGTACCACCAGAGACGCTCTTGATGACATCCTCCAGTGGAAAGACAAAACCATCCGCCTCATTGATACCGCCGGTATCAAAAGAAAATCCCGCCTCCAGGACGATGTGGACTACTACACCCAGGTGAGAACTATTCAGGCTATAGAACGATCTGAAGTAGTTGTTCTCCTTGTGGATGCGGTTGAGGGACTTGCCCATGGCGACAAGGTTATCATCGATATGGTAGCAGAAAAACGACGGGGACTGGTGATTGCCTTCAACAAATGGGATCTCAAAACGACAGAGAACACCGACAACTATACCCTGATGAAGGGGTATGAGGCCTATTTCAAACAGGAACTCCCTGAATTTACCTATGTCCCCATTCATTTTATCTCCGCCAAAACAGGGTACAAAGTTCCTGCGTTGCTTGATAGGGTACTGGAAATCCATGAGTGGTTCCACAAAAGGATTGAAACCTCTGATCTCAATGATTGGCTTCAGACCATCAAAGAAGCCAACCCCTACAAACAGGCCTCAAACCTCAGGGTTTATTATGCTACCCAGATTTATGAGGCCCCTCCAGGATTTCTCTTTTTCATCAACAAAAAAGAACACCTGCGAAAGGATTACCCCCGTTTCCTTGAAAAGAGACTGCGAGAGGCCTTTGGGTTTCCCGGTATTCCATTGAAACTCATTTTCAAAGAAAAAACACGGGACGAGGAGTCCTGAAACAAAGGAGGTTACCATGCCTGTGAAAAAATCCACCACCGCGGCTTCCACAGAAAAGAAAACCACCACCCGTGGAAGCAAGAAAAAACCCACCCTGCAGGAACTTCAGCAGGAGATCGAAAAAAGGGCCTACGAAATTTCCATCGAGAGACGTGCCCAGGGAAAACACGGTGACGAACTCTCCGACTGGCTTCAGGCTGAGGCTGAAGTCAAAGCCAAGTACGGACTGTAAAAAGCGGGGATAATCCCCGCTTTACCCAAACAGGAGGTTTGTATGGAAACCTTTACTCTTCTCATCACTATTGTGGTGGTGATGGTGGCGGTTATCTTTGTGCTTTCCAAGATGATTGTCATCGTTCGACAGGCGGAAGTGATGATCATCGAACGCCTCGGTCGATACAATCGTACCATGAAAGCCGGGGTCAATATTATCATCCCCTTCCTTGAAAAACCACGCAAGGTCAAGTGGAAGGTCCAGCGTCAATATGGAGATAAGACCTATTTCTATATTACCGAACTGGACAGAATAGACCTCAGAGAAACCCTCTATGATTTTCCCCGCCAGAATGTGATTACCAAAGACAATGTCACCATTGAAATCAACGCGCTTCTCTACTTTCAGGTGATCGACCCCTACAAGGCCGTCTATGAGATTGAAAACTTCCCCGAGGCTATTGAAAAACTCACCCAGACCACCCTCCGGAATGTGATTGGGGAACTTGAACTTGATGAAACCCTTTCCTCTCGTGAAGTCATCAATGCCAAACTCCGCAGTATCCTTGACGAGGCCACAGACAAATGGGGTATCAAGATCAATCGGGTAGAGCTTCAGGATATTCTCCCTCCACGAGAGATCAAAGAAGCCATGGAAAAACAGATGCGTGCGGAAAGAGAAAAGCGAGAGATGATCCTCAAAGCCGAAGGAGAAAAACAATCCAAGATCCTTGTTGCCCAGGGAGACAAGGAGGCCTATATCACCCGCGCTGAAGGTGAAAAACAAAACGCTATCCTCCGTGCCGAAGGAGAAGCCACAGCCAAAATCCGGATCGCCGAAGCAGAAGCCGAAGCCATCCGAAAGATCAAAGAGGCTCTTGAAACCAAAACCACTGATCCTGCTCAATACCTCGTGGCTCTCAAGTATATCGAGGCTCTCCGGGAAATCGCTCAGGGAAGTGGAGGAAAAGTAGTCTTTATGCCGTATGAAGCCACCTCCCTTCTCTCTTCTCTTGGAAGCATCAAGGAACTTTTGAAAGAATTGAAATAATGAGACCTTTGCACGAATGTGCAAAGGTCTCAATAAAGTAATAAAGAAACAAAAATTAGTATCAAAATGTTCCTTGTCGTAATAAATAAACCGATTTTTTTGAATAAAAAAAGACAAATAAGCCCTTGTAAACAGAAAAAGCGGGGTTTCAGGGGCGCAGCCCCTGACCCAAACAGGGGAAGAAAACACCCGTGCAAGGGTCTCATAATGGAAGAGTTTTCTGATATCTCTTTACCCCTGGGTTATCTCAAAGAAAATAACCCAGGGGGCTTTTCATAAAAAGGTATAGTCTCACCCAAAACAAGCACGCCTGTCCATACTTTTTCTTGCTTGCAATATTTCCCCTTTTGCTTCATAATCATAAGAGTTTTGCACAAGGAGTATCGCATGTTTGGGTATATTATCCACACCCTCCAGAATGAGATCTTTTCCATCTACGGGCCAATTGCTATCCGCTGGTATGGACTTATGTATCTCGTAGGATTTGGTGTCAACTACTGGCTTCTCTCTCGCTGGATAAAACAAAAAAAGATCCTCATTCAGAAGGAGTTTTTAGCGGACTTTGCGGTAACGCTGATGATTTTCATTGTCGTGGGGGCAAGACTCGGGTACGTGCTTTTCTACAACTTTCCTGCTTTTCTTGCCAATCCTCTAACCCTTTTTGCCGTATGGGAAGGGGGTATGTCCTTTCATGGCGGCGTCCTTTTTGGGTTTCTTTTCAGCTGGATATACCTCACCTGGAAAAAGAAAAACTTCTGGGAACTGGCCGATGTTTTTATTCTTCCTCTCCCACTTGCCCTCTTTTTTGGCCGTATTGGCAATTTTATCAACGCCGAACTCTGGGGTTCTATTACCAGTGTCCCCTGGGGGGTTATTTTTCCGACGGTTCCTGTCTCTCGCTGGTATCCCCTCTCTGATCCTTCTGTCCAGAAGATAGTCGAAAAAATCAATCTCCCCATCGATGGCACTCAACCATACATTACTATCGTCACAGAAAACATCAAATCCCATTTTCAGCTTCCCTATGAGGTTGGGGAAATTCTTGTCAATCTTCCCAGACACCCCTCTCAGTTGTATGAAGCCTTTGGAGAGGGCATCGTCCTCTTTTTGATCCTCTATACCCTCTTCCGAAAAGGGGTAAAAACCCAGGGTATTTACCTTTGGAGTTTCTTCCTCGGCTATGGCATCATACGTTTTCTCGTTGAATTTATCCGACAACCTGATGCCCACATCGGCTATCTCTACGGCGGATGGCTCACCATGGGGATGGTACTTTCCCTTCCCCTTCTTGTGGTAGGACTGGCAGGACTTGTTCTCAGTCTCAAAAGGAGAAAAGTCAACACCCTATGGGGATAATTCGTCCGTTAGACCACCAGACTGTCCTGAAAATCGCTGCGGGTGAGGTTATCGATAGGCCGGCTTCGGTTGTCCGTGAACTTATCGACAATGCCCTTGACGCCCAGGCCACAGAGATTGAGGTTTCTCTTGTGGACGGGGGTATCACCTCCATAGAGGTTACGGATAATGGAAAGGGTATGGAAGCAGACGATCTTGCCATCTGTTATCATAACCATACCACAAGCAAGATCTCAAGCTTTGATGATTTAGAAAGCCTTTCCACGCTCGGATTTCGGGGAGAGGCTCTTGCCAGTATTGCCAGTGTTGCCACGCTAGATATCATGTCCCGCCCAAAGCAAAGCCTTTCAGGCTATCGGCTTGTGGTCTCCTATGGAGAAGCCCGTCCCTTGCAGGAGGTCGGCATGGGATATGGGACTATTGTCCGGGTCACCGACCTTTTTGAACATATTCCCGCACGAAAGAAATTTCTCCAATCCCCCACTCAAGAAAGCAAACTTGTCTTCAGAGAACTCATCAAAAAGATGCTTGTTTTTCCCGAATGCGGTTTTTCCTACCGGGGTGATGGAAGAGAAAAATTCCGCACCCCGCCACGACATACCTATCTTGAACGTATCATTGATCTTTTTGGAGATATCTCAAACGATATTCTCCCTTTTTCGTTTGAAATAGGCTATGCGAGGATTCAAGGATTTTTGGGAAAACCAACCCTTCTCAAACCCCAGAGAAATATGCAGTTTTTTGCTGTCAATCGTCGTATGGTAGAGTGGAAATCCTTTCCCTTTGTTCTGTCCCAGGTCTATGAGAACCTCATCCCAGCTCAAAAACACCCTGTCGCTTTTGTTTTTGTGGATATGGATCCCTCAGAGGTGGATGTCAATGTTCATCCTATGAAAAAAGAGGTGCGATTCAGGCAGGAAAGAAAATTCCAGGAGGCTCTGTGGCAAAACATGGAGCAAGCTCTCCAGAAAGCCCTGAAAAGTACCACCTCTTCCACGTTCTCTTCTTCCTCTTCAGATAGCACTTCTCAGAACGTTTCATTTCCCCTCGTATGGACTATGAAAGAATCCTCTCTCTACGAAGAAGCCTCTCACCTTCCAGAACCTGATTTTCTTCGCGAATCCTCTTCTTCACCCTTTTTTTCGCCAGAACTCTTTTCGTCTGATACATCATCTTTTTCTTTCGATGACTATCGCTACGCGGGAAGTCTTTTTGCTACCTATCTCCTTCTTGAAAAAGACGATGAGGTGGTGGTTATAGACCAGCACGCCGCTCATGAAAGAATACGCTACGAAGAGATAAAACGCACCTTCACAGAAAAAAAAGCCTCGCAAGAACTGCTCTATCCACTCTCTCTTGTTCTGACCAGTGACCAGTACGATGATGTCTTTGCCCATCAGGATTTTTTCCATTCCTTGGGGTTTGAAATAGAACCCTTTGGGGGTACGACCATTCTGATCCGCTCTATTCCTGCCATGCTCTCACCAGAGGCCACCCAGCAGGCCTTTGAAGCCTGCCTTGATACCTTAGAAACCGGGAAAAACGTCTCTCTCTCAGATCTCATCGACGAAGCCATCAAACAATTAGCCTGCAAAACAGCGGTAAAAGCGCACGAAAGGCTCTCAGAACCAGAAGTTCGGGGACTTCTTCACACTCTTTCCCATACCCCCAATGCCACCAGCTGTCCTCATGGTCGCCCTACCTTCCTTCGCTTAAGCAAAAAAGAGCTGGAAAAACTCTTCAAACGCACAGGGTTTTAGTATGTTTCTGCCCATGACAAAATCAGAAATGGAAGCACGTGGCTGGAAAGAGCTTGATGTCATTCTCATCACCGGGGATGCTTATATCGATTCTCCTTTCAGTGGGGTAGCGGTCATTGGGCGTGTTCTCGAAGATGCCGGTTATCGAGTGGGTATCATCGCCTGTCCCGATCCCAAAAATGACCATGATTTTCAACGGTTAGGAGAACCCCGCCTCTTCTGGGGTATTACAGCGGGGGCTATGGATTCCATGGTGGCCAACTATACACCGCTAAAAAAACCCAGAAAACAGGATGATATGCTTCCTGCCGGGAAAAATACAAGACCAGACAGAGCCACCATTGTCTATACCAACACCATACGCCGGATTTTTGGCAAAACCGCTCCGATTGTCTTAGGAGGGATAGAAGCCAGTCTCAGACGGATCATTCACTACGACTACTGGGACGACGATCTTCGACGGTCTCTGTTGATGGATAGCAAGGCAGATTTCCTCATCTATGGGATGGGAGAGAAATCTGTCCTTGAACTGGCCGAAAAACTCAAAAAAGGTGAAGACCCTCGTACCATAAGAGGACTGTGTTATCTTTCCTCTCAACCGCCTTCAGACGGTGTAGAACTCCCCGGCTGGGATGAAGTGAAAAGCGATAAACTCCTTTTTATCCAGATGTTTCATGAGTTCTATCGAGAACAGGACCCGATAAGGGGAAGAAGACTCTTCCAGCGTCAAACCCCTCATAACGATCCCCCTCGCTATCTTGTCCACAACCCACCGGCTTTTCCCCTTACCCAGCCAGAACTTGATCATATCTATGAACTTCCCTACGAGTACGATGCCCACCCCATTCATCATAAACAAGGTCCCATCCGCGCCCTTGAGACCATTCGATTTTCCATCACCACTCACAGGGGATGCTACGGAGAATGCCGTTTCTGTGCTATTGCGGTGCATCAAGGGCGCCAGATCCTCTCCCGCTCTTTTGAATCCATTGTCAGAGAAGCAAGACGCCTCACCGCTCACCCCCTCTTTCGTGGCTATATTCACGATGTAGGAGGCCCCACCGCCAATATGTGGCAGATGGACTGTGAGAAAAAAACAAAAACTGGAGCCTGTCCTACCCGCTCATGTCTTTTTCCCTCCCCCTGTGAACAACTCTCCCCCTCTCACAACTCCCAGAGAAAACTTCTCGAAACCCTTCGACACCTTCCTAGGGTGAAAGCTGTTTTTGTTTCTTCTGGTATCAGACCAGACCTCGTGTACGCTGATCCTGCTGGAGAATCGTATATCAAGCAGATAGTCTTTTTCCACACCTCCGGACAACTCAAACTTGCCCCAGAACATACAGAAAAACCCATTCTTGCCCTCATGGGCAAACCCGATCTCTCTTCTCTACTTCAGTTCCGAAGAGACTTCCTCCGTTTCTCAAAACAAGCGGGCAAGAAACAATTTCTCACCTACTATTTCATAGCCGCTCATCCTGGATGTACCCTTCAGGATATGCAAAGAGCCAAAGACTTCATCCAGAAACATCTTCATCTCACCCCTGAACAGGTCCAGATCTTCACCCCTACCCCTCTTACCTACGCCTCCGTGATGTACTATACCGAACGGGATCCCTTTCATCCCGAAAAAACCATCTTTGTAGAGAAAAGCCCCGCAGGAAAACAAAAACAGAAAGATATCCTGCAAGAAGAAAAAAAGTCCCCCTCTCGTCTCCACAAAAGACCTCCAAAAAGTTGACAAACCTCTCTTTTCCCGATACAATAATAAACTTTTTGAAAGCAAGTAGCGAGAAGACGATACGAGAAGTGAGGAAGCATGACACGACAGGGTGCACTAACCATACAGACCAACAGGACCATCCTTGTGGACACCCATCATGAGGCATTTGAAGAGGTCCAGAAACATCTTTTTACCTTTGCTGAACTCACCAAGACCCTTGAACATGTTCATTTTTATCGTATCACTCCCATCTCCCTCTGGAATGCCGCGGCCAATGGAATCCCCTTCGAGCATATCGTGGAGATCCTCGAGAAGTTTTCTCGCTATCCTGTTCCCAAACCTGTTCTTGATTTCATTGATGAACATTATCACCGCTATGGTCAGGTTATCTTCTACAACCAGAATGGAAACTTGTCCATTGTTATCCAGGACGAAACCCTGCGTCAAAATATTGGAACCTACCTCAAGTCCTTTGAGTTGCAACCAACAGAAAACGGCTATCTTACTTCCATGGACAACCGGGGAGGTATCAAAGCCACCCTCATCAAACACCTCATCCCCGTCAAAGACTTGGCCGGGTATGAAAAAGGAGAGAAACTCCGCTTCTCCCTGCGCAAAACCACCCTGAGTGGCACTGAGTTCTCTCTTCGGTTCTATCAGGCTGAAGCCGCCTACCTCTTCTCTCAATGGAAAGAGGGAAGCGGGGTGATTGTCCTCCCCTGTGGAGCGGGCAAAACAATTGTAGGCATCGCTATCATGAATGACATCCAGGAAAATACCCTGATCATCGCCACAAACTTAGAAGCCCTCCATCAGTGGAAAAGAGAACTTCTTGACAAAACCACCCTTTCTGAGGATCAAATAGGGGAATACACCTCCCAGGAAAAATCCATTCGTCCTGTAACCCTCACCACCTACCCCATGCTTGTCCACCGCAAATCAAGTTCAGAGGAAAGACATCTCAATATCCTTACCCAGCACCAGTGGGGACTGATTATCTACGATGAAGTGCATATTCTCCCCGCCCCTATCTTTCGAATGACCACCGCCATCCAGAGCAAACGCCGTCTTGGTCTCACCGCTACCCTTGTCCGTGAAGACAACCAGGAAGGAGAGGTGTTTTCTCTCATCGGGCCCAAGATCTACGAACACGGATGGAAAAGCCTTGAACAACAGGGGTGGATTGCCACCGCCCGCTGCTACGAAATCCGGGTACCCCTTTCTGGAGAGGATTTTGACACCTATCTCAGGGCATCCCAGAGACAACGTTTCCGGATAGCTTCAGAGAATATCAATAAACTCTTGGTTGTCGAGTATCTTCTCGATCGATTTCGGGATCAAAATATTCTCATTATTGGACATTTTCTGGAACAGCTTGAGGAAATCTCTCGTGCCTTTGGTATTCCCCTTGTGACGGGACAAACCCCCACCGAAGAGAGAGAAAAACTCTATGATGCCTTCCGGAAAAAAGAGATCACCACCCTGATTGTCTCGCGGGTGGGCAATTTCTCTATCGACTTACCCGGGGCAAATGTCGCTATCCAGGTATCTGGGATTTTTGGTTCCCGCCAGGAAGAAGCCCAGCGTCTCGGTAGAATTCTCCGGCCTCAAGCCCAGGACGCCCATTTTTTCACCATTGTTTCCCAGAACACGATAGAAGAAGAATTCGCCAAGCGTCGTCAGATGTTCCTCATCGAAAAGGGATATACCTATGAGGTTCTCTACTTCACCCCAAAATCCAGAACCATGGTCCAAGAGGTAAATGTTCCATGAGACACACCATTTCAAGAAATTTTGCCCTCAAATGGTTTGAAAAAGAACCAGAACTCATCGCCACCCTCTACAGGGAAATCACAGGGGAAGAGGTCACCCCCTCCTTTGATACCCCTACAAACCAGCAGCGTCTTGCCAGGATTCAAGCCTGGTGGGATGAACACCTCAGCGAACTTTTAGACAGCCTTTCGGATAGAGAACGTGTCGTTCTCGATATTATCATCAAAAACTTTGGCTGGTTGGTGTATGATTCTCTTGAGAATCTTCTCCGTTTCCTGAGTTCCGTCTTTTTTATTGACAAAAACGATCTCAAAAAGGGGCTTGAAGATCTCAATACCAGACGGTTCATCTACATCTATGAACCCCTAACGCATTATTCTTTTTTGTTTCTTTCTCCTTTTATCCCCCTCCAGACCCTCGAGGAACCCATTGATGAAAACCTTGCCCAACACTTCTACGACCTCCTTCCCCCGATTATTGGCCTGCTCGCCTATCTCATTGCCTTTACCCCACGAAGCTCAGAGGCTAACGAAATCCATCGTATTGATTTTCAAAAACTTCAGAGCTTTTTTGAGCACTCAACCGCATCCAAGCATATAGACACCTACCTCAAAAACCTTGCCCGTATTGGACTCATCCAGAAATACAACAACCGAATTGTTATCCAGAAAACCATGGTGGACCAGATGAGACAACTCCCTCTTTCTTCCCTTTTTACCTTGGCTTTTTTTTACGAAACCTTGGAAAAACTCGAATTTCAAAAAAGCGCCTTTCTCACCCTTCAGTGGCTTGCTTATAGCCGAAACGAGGCTCTCCCCTTACGGGAGGTTTTCTTCTACTATTGTCAGCATGTCCTCACCACGCTTCCCCGCCAGAGCCTCAAGTCCATGAAGGTTTTTCTTCAAAAAGAGGAACAAAACTTCCTCCTTTTCATCAAAAACCTCGAAAAAAACCACATCATCACCATCCAGCGCCACAATCCCCTTCAGATTTCACGTCAGGACAGTCTCATCCTCAACCCCTTCTATCGTGCCCTTCTCCGTCATGAGGATATCTCCGCCTTTTTCAGCAATACCTCCTTCATTGTCGAAGCCAATGGAGAGATTATTGTCGAACCAGACCTTCACCCATCCATTCATCTCGAACTCATTTTCTTAGCAGAACCCAAGGAGATCCATACCCTTTCCATCTATCAGATAACCAAAAGATCTATCTACAAAGCCCTTGCCTACGGATATACCATTAACACCATGATAGAGTTTCTTGAAAAACATTCCCGCCATTCTCTCCCTCCCCAGCTCATCCAGACTATTCGCGACTACGGGGAACATTACCGCCATCCTACACCGGAGAGTTTTCGTATCCTCCAGTTTCCATCCACGAGTTCTTCTCTCATCGCCGACCATTTCTCTCAGGAAAGTATTGAAATAGAACCCCATACCTTTTTGTTCTTCGATGAAGCCGTCTATCAACAGGTCAAAAACTTCTGTACCCAGCATAGCATCCCCTTCAAGGAAAATATCAACTTTCTCCACCAGAGTATTGTGACCTACCCTGAATCTCTTGAACACCATATCAAACATCTCAAACGATTCATCGATAACCTTGAAAGTCAGAGTATGTTTTTTCCTCAACAGGATATTCTCAAGGTTCGCCTTCTCTCTCAAAAAGATTTTGAGCTTCTCTCAGAAAAAACCCCCGAGCATTGACTTTTTTTCTCTTTTGCCTTATAATACTTCATCTTGACAGATGGAGAGGTGGCCGAGTAGGTCGAAGGCGGCTCCCTGCTAAGGAGTTGTACGGGACTAAATCCCGTACCGCGGGTTCGAATCCCGCCCTCTCCGTTTTACTCAACTTTTTTCAAAAATTTCCGTTATACCTATCACACCATCTATCAAAATTCTGGAGTTTCTCATGCGTATAGAAAAGCTTTTTCTTTTTGCTTTGCTCAGCACCAATGCCCTCTTTTCTGAGGGAGAAGAAACAAATACCCCCTCTTTTCCTCGAGACTTTCGAGACGAAGTGATTAACCCTTTTGAAGAGACTTTTCGCCCCTCGGTGATGGAATGGGATATCACCAATACCCATATTGTTGCTTTCTACGGCCATCCAAAATCACGTATTATGGGTATCGTGGGTCGTCTCTCCAAGGATGAACTTGCTAAAGAACTCCGACGCTATGCCCTTGACTACGAAAAAGCGAGTGGAAAACCAGCCATTCCCGCGGTGTATCTCATCTACGGCACCTGTCAACCAGGGGGTGAGATTGGTATCATGTCTTCCAATCTTGTTCAGGAGTATATCACCTTCACAGAGACCAATGGGTTTCTCTTGTTTCTCGACCATCAGATTGGCAAGTATACCGTGGAACATGCCATTTCGAGGCTTTTGCCCTTCATGAAATATCCTCATGTCCATCCAGCCCTCGATCCTGAATGGCGAACGCTGAGGCCCATGAAAGAGATAGGGAGTGTCACCGCCGAAGAGGTTAATAACGCCCAGAAAATCCTCAGTGATTATCTTGTGAAAAACAATATCCATCTTCCCAAGATTCTTGTGATCCACCAGTTTAACTGGAAGATGATTCGTCAACGTCATCTCGTCAAAACCGGGTATCCCTATGTGTATCTCATTCACACCGCTGACGGCTTTGGTTCCCCAAAGCTCAAAAAAAGCACCTATGCCTACAACGCGCTGGCTACTAACATGCCCTACAAGGGATTCAAACTCTTCTTCTACTCTGGATTCAAGGGTGCTGGCTATGATGACCCTCTCATGAAACCCGAAGAAGTCATCACGTTGAAACCTGTACCGTTTCTTATTATCTATCAGTGAGGAAAAGTATGGAAAATTTCTGGTTTTGTTTCATTCCCATTTTTGTGGCCATCGATCCCATCGGGATCCTGCCGTTTTATCAAAGTTTTACCCACCCTTTCTCCACCACAAAAAAACGGGCTATCGCCTGGCAATCGGTATTCACCGCCTTTGTGGTTACCGTGGTGTTTCTTTTCCTCGGCAAACCCCTCCTCCGCTACCTTGGGGTAAGTGTAGGAGACTTCATGATTGCCGGTGGAAGTGTCCTTTTTGTCATCTCACTCAAAGACCTTCTCTCCTCTTCCACCCAGGGACAAATCCTGGATGAGGAAAGCCTCGGTGCCTTTCCCATCGGAGTTCCGCTTGTCGCAGGACCAGCTCTTCTCACCACTGTCCTTCTGACAAGAGAAAAATATGGTGCCCCCATGACCATTGGGGCTCTTTTTCTCGCCCTCTTTCTCACCTGGCTTTTCTTCTTCTTTTCCCAGCATATCTTTGATCGCATTGGAAAAAACGGTGCCCACATCATCTCCAAGATTGCCAACCTGCTTTTAGCCGCCATCGCTGTCATGCTCATGAGAGAGGGACTTCTTCTTCTTTTGGGAAAAACCTCGTGAAAAGGACACTCTTTTTCTCTCTTGCAGGGTCTCTTCTTTTGTTCATCAATCACTCTTTTGCTCTCTCCAAAGACGAACTCATGGGAAAGATCTCTGCAAGCCAGCATCCAGATTTTGTGCGCTTTGTTTCTGGGGGAAGAGTCTTCTACCTTCGTCGGGAGGCTTACGAAGCCTTAGCTGCCATGACAAAAGCCGCAAAAAAAGATGGTATATCTCTTGTGGTTGTCTCTGCCTTCCGAAGCTTTGACGACCAGAAACGTATCTGGGAAACCAAATGGAAACGTTTTGCCTCTTCCTATCCTGATCCCCTGCAACGCTGCAAGGTTATTCTCCGCTACTCCTCGGCTCCTGGAACGTCCCGTCACCACTGGGGAACCGATGTGGATTTTGTCTCTGTTGACCCGGCCTTTTTCAAAACAAAAGAAGGCCAAAAAATCCTCATGTGGTTAGAAAGGTACGCCCCCACCTATGGTTTTGAAAGACCCTATCCCCCCCTCTCCCAGCGAAACCGTGGTTATGAAGAAGAACCATGGCACTGGTCATATCGTCCCCTGGCAACAAACTACCTCTCCCTTTATACCAATACCATTACCCCACAAGATATCACCGGATTTTCTGGAGCTGACGCTTTGAAAGAAGTAGATATCTTTTCGTATATCCTCGGGATATCCCCTACTCTTCTCCCCTAAGCAGAACGAAGAAAAGCATAGGCCTCGTCAACAGAAGACACCACATGGACGATCTTGTCAATATTAGAAACATAGAGAAGCTTTTCTACCTGCGGACCATCGTAAAGTAAACATACCTTTGAGTTTTGCTTGAAAGCATGAGTAGCCAAACGAATAATAATCCCCAACCCCGAAGAATCTAAATAGGTGACACCCCTGAGATCCACAATAAATTTGTAAAGTCCCATCTTGATATACGCGGCAATTTCCTTGTGAAGCATCTCATATTCTTCAGTAAAGATAGTGAGTTCTCCTTCTACCTTGATGAGAACAATATCGTCCTCAGAGATACTCACCTTGACTCGCAGCGCTCCTGAAGCCACAACGCACCTCTCTTGTTTCTCTTTTTTGACTTAATGTGATGAACCACTCCCCCCTCCATCATAAAAAATTTTTTTAAGATAGGTTACATTGCCATCTGATTGGGGAGTGAGAGAAAATTCATCCAAAATCTTACTCATCATGTAAAGACCCCGCTTGCGCATCTGAAAACGATCAACCGAATCCGGTGGCACAAGTTTTTTGGGTACCGGTGGACCAAAATCACGGATGGTTACCTCACAGATACGCTTTTCCCCTTCTTCCGTAATCTGAAGGCGAATCTCCAGTTTCTGAGACATATCCCATTTGTAAGTGTGCTGAAGAATATTGAGAATAGATTCATGAATACAAAAATGAAACTCATGAATACGCATCAGGGCATCAGAAGAACTCCCCAGTACGCGAGAGAGAATATCCATGACCTCTTTTTCAAAAGCAAGAATTTCACTCTCTGTGCACTGAACGGTAAACTGGAAAATCATGCCTTTCTCCTGTTTCTCTATTGTAATATTATAACATAACCAGGGAAAAAAGCAAGTTTTGGAGAGAAGAAAATTTCCCTCCCTCCAAAACGTGTGTCGTTCCACATATGAAACTGAATAGCTATTTTCACATTTCTTATGAACAGGGAAACAACACAAAAGCTTTCTGTTCTGATGCCTATTGAAAAAAAAAGTTGAGTTTGAAAGCATTACGACAAGAGAGAGCTATTACCCTGTTTCAGCTAAACCCTTGTTCTTTGCTGAAACAAGGTCATAGCCCTAAGCCCTGTAGTCTCAGAAAGCCCCCCTTGGGGCTGAAACATCGCCATAGCCTCCCCGCCCCTGCCTGCGGTGTCACCTGAGAGAAGCCCCGGCGGGATAGGAAGCCCTGCGGGCTGGTGACAGAAGGCCCCATTCTTCTACTGCTATCCGAGCCACAGGAGGTGGCGAGGAAGTCCGGGGTCAGACAGGGAGGGCTGTCCCCGGGCGGCTACAGAAGAGAGCGGGGCTACAGGCTTTTCTTCCAGCCCGCACCACGGGAGACAGGTTGGTGGCTACAGAAACCGCCGCAGGGGCGGGAAAGGGGTTTTCAAAAGGGGCGAAGCCCCTTTTGTCCCGCGCGGAAGCGCTTCTTCCGAAGTCAGGAGGACGAGTTGATGTCGCCCACGGAGGAAGGACTTCCCCGGAAAGAGATGAGGTCTTTCTACTTGCCCGCAAAAGCGGCCCATTTTCCGTCCGAGGCGCATGCGTAGCATGCGACGAGGACAACGCCCCTTTTGCCCCGCGCGGAAGCGCTTCATGGAAAAAAGGAAGATGGGTAGCAAAAAGAGCCTAAAACTGAAAGAAAAAAGATGGTTAAACAAGCATTCAGTTTTTTTGTGAAGATAACCATTCTGTATGAGTGTGGAACGACACCCTCCCTCCAAAACGTGTTCCTTGCGAGTTTTCCTCCTGTCCATTATAATATACTTCTCTATTACCAATAAGGAGAAACCCATGCGTTTTTTCTGGCTCATTGCCATTCCTTCCGTGATATTTGCTCGTGTGGAAATAGGGCTATACAACCAGGCATATGCTTATAACGGTGAAAGTGGCACCGCCTGGGAAGAGACAAGAACCACTCTCACCTATTTTGAAAACCACACTGAACCTTACCTTGTGATTGAACCAGACGAAAGAATACGGGTTACTTTAGGGATAGGATTTGTTGTTCCCTTTCAGCAGGAGTATCCCATTTCCGATGTCTTTGTACGGGCTCAAACCAGACTTACCCTTCTTCCCTTTCTCTGGCTCTATCTTGGGTCGCTTGAAAAAAATCACGGCTTCATAGAACCTATCCTTGATCCCCTCACAGAGTTTATTCCCCGTATCAGGCTCATCTCTCTCTCTCAGGTACCCATCGACTATGAGTATTTTCCCAAAGGGCGCTTCTCCCATGGCTTCTATGAGTACGGGGCTCAGCTCAGATGGGTGGACAGATGGACAAAAGGCGAACTCTACATGAACTGGCAACTTGCTGATACCACAAACCATCGGGAACGTTTTGATGTTGGTCTTGTCCAGGAAGGCATAGGAGAAATCCCTCTTTATATAGCTCTCCATTACTGGCATAACGGCGGGCATGAACATGAACATATCATTGGGATCACAGAAAATTATGTCGGGGCTATAGGATGGGAATTCCCCATGGTTGGAAAACGAAGTGGTGTGTATTACTTAGTTTCCTATTATCTCCCTGATAGAGACAGTCGTCCAGAACTCAACCAGTTTGGCCAGGCTCTCTATACGCGCTGGGAATTCTCTCTTGGCAACTGGCGTTTTGTCCCTCATCTTTTTCTCACCAGTACGTGGATAGACGAAAACCAGTGGTTTATCTCCATAGAAGGCGACCCCTTCTACCGTGTCCCTCTCTATGCCGGGCTGAATATCCGATATGAAAAGGAAATTATCCCTGGAACACTCTTCCAGGTTGGTTTCGTGAATGGGGCTTTTCTCCCCAATACCCATACGCCCTACGACTGGAAAATGATTCGTTACGACCAGCTCATACGGGTGGAGTTTCGGTATACCTTCCATATAAGCCAAAAATAAAAAAGGAGGTTTTTCAATGCTGAGACGTATAGAAGTAAAAGGCTACAAAGCACTAAAATACATAGACGTTCACCTTTCTGATTTTCATCTTCTTGTTGGCCCTAATGCCAGTGGCAAAAGTACCTTCTTAGATGTTTTTGCTTTGCTTAAAGATATTTTAAACGAAGATGTGGAAAAAGCTGTTCAAAAGCGTTGTAGTCGTTTCGAAGAGCTCGCCTGGCAACAGGAAAAAAATGAAATACAGTTTGGTCTTGAAATAGAAATTCCTCCGGGTATACGAAGTTCTTTGAAGGAGCAATCATATAAATACGCAAGGTATGAAATAGCCATTGGAACTGACTCCTCTCATGGTATTATTATCACCAAAGAAAATTTATGGCTCAAACAGGAAGAAAAAAAAGAAGAGAAAACACCAAGAACCTCTTTTCCTCAAGAATTTGACTCTCTTCCAGTTGTAGCGAGACCTTCCTCATCAAAATCTCCAGGCGGATGGAAGAAACTCATCTCAAGACAGTCTGATGGCAAAGACTACTTCCGTTCTGAAATTACCAACTGGAATACTCTTTACAGTTCTGGTCCTAAAAAATCTTCTCTCTCCAGGGTGCCTGAAGACAAAGAAAAATTTCCCGTTACCCTGTGGATACAAAACTTCATCGCCAAAGGCATCCAGTATATCTACCTCAACAGCGAAGCTATGCGTAAACCCTGCAGACCGGATAGTTCTCTTTCCTTTGAAGCCAATGGCTCCAACCTCCCCAAAGTAATCAAGGCTCTCAAAGAAAAGTATCCCGATCGTTATAGTCAGTGGTTGAGGCATATCCAGACCACTCTCTCTGACATAACAGACATTGAAGTGAAAGAAAAGCAGGAAGATAGATATCTTTTTCTCAATCTTCAATACAATAAAGTCAAAAATATTCCCTCCTGGCTTCTTTCGGATGGTACCCTGCGTCTTCTCGCTCAAACACTTTTAGCCTATCTCCCTCCAGAATTTCTCTCCTCAGAATCAAACATTTATATGATAGAAGAACCAGAGAATGGTTTGCACCCTCTTGCAATTGAATCTGTCTTTCGGTCTCTTTCTTCAGTATATGAAAATCAGGTTCTCCTCGCCACGCACTCTCCCTTGTTAGTTGGCCTTGCTCAACCAGCCCAGATTCTTTGCTTTTCAAAACTTGAGTCCGGAGCTATTGATATCATTCGGGGAGATGAACATCCCATTCTCAAAAACTGGAAAGAAGGAATTGATCTTGCTACCTATTTTGCCGCGGGAGTACTCCAATGAAAAAAGACCTTATTATTCTTGTAGCGGACATGGATGCTTATTGGGGTATTGATTCTCTATTACAAAGAAATACCACGCTAAAAATCAAATCGATCACCTACGATATAAAGAAACACCCCTACAGAGATAATGGAGTCTATACAAATGCCCAGGATTTTTTAAGACCTCTTCATAACAATTACTCCTATGCTCTCGTTTTCCTCGATTTTGAAGGATGCGGTCAAGAACATAAAAAAACACCCCTCCAGATAGCTACCGATCTCAAATCAAGAATAGAAGCCAATGGCTGGAAGGAAAGAGTCGAAGTCATTGTATTTACTCCTGAACTAGAAAGCTGGATATGGTCTTCACAGGAAAACTCTCCCCTGACAAAAATACTCCAATTTTATTCTTATCAGGAAATAAGAAATTTTCTTCAGACAAAAAAGTTCTGGGATCCTGGCACTCCAAAACCTGCCCGTCCAAAAGAAGCTTTCGAAGAGCTGCTCAAGTTAAAAAAAATTCCACACTCTCCAGCTCTTTACCAGGATATAGGTTTGAAAGTACCCCAACAAATTATTACTCACTGTCAGGACCCTGCATTTCAGGCTTTTTTAACCACCATCCAAAGATGGTTTCCAAGAAGATAAATCTTACACACAAGGAGTTTCTATGTTTTTTCTCTGGCTTTCCCTCCTCACCACGTCCTTTCTTCCGCAGGACAACATCCACGACGTTTTAGAAACGACAAACACTACCCCTGTTCTCCATTCGTCTGGCCTTTTCACCTACGGGGCCCACACCAATACCTTCCACCTTCGCTATGCGTATGTGAGACTCTCTCAAAACCTGACCCCATGGCAATGGTGGATAACCCTGCGGGGATATGCTGATACCCATATTCCAGAGACCAACTATGGCTATAACCTCAACAACCTCTCCCTCTACGACTACGGGATTGAAATCTCAAGGTGGGGATTTTTTGTGAGTTTCCGTGGGGCAGCTATTCCACGATGGAATACCCAGAGTTTTCTTCTCGTCCCCTTCTCGGTGAGAAGGGACAATCCCGGTGAGTTTGATGCCTCTCTGTGGTATCTCCCTGAACCTGTCAATGCCGCTGGTATCAGATTCGGCTGGAAGTCTTCCTGGGGCTACTTTTCCTACTCACAGGGAGACTATCGCCATCTCATCCCCATGGGAATAACCGCTCATCTCTTTTTTCCTCAGTTTCAGTGGCGAAACACCCTCATTCTCTACAACGGCGAACCGGAAACCTACTCCCTTGATGATTACCATTTTCAGGCCCAGAGTAGCCTTTCCTCCGTCCTCTCTTTCAGCTCTTTTCAGTGGCTTTTCCTCGCCGAAGGAACCTACCAGCAAAGAGAAAATCATTTTGGCGGCCGTTTAGAACAGGCCATTCGCTTCGGAAAGGTTCAGGGGGGAATCAGGGCTCTCTGGTGGAATCATCTTGGCTGGAACATAGAAACAGGGATTCTTGTTTTCCTTGGCAACGACACCCTTTCCCTTGGGATTCAGGCTTCCACCGAAGGCAAAGTCTACGTGGGGGCAAAAGTTGATTTTTAACCAGAATGATGGTATGATATGATGTCTATGAGACGGGAGGAGTTTATGAAAACAAAAATGCTTTTCTTTTTTCTTGTGGTAAGTACCGCTTTTAGTTCTCCTCCCCTTCTCTCCCCTCTTCCCATGAAATACGGAGAACGACTTTCCTTCAGGATTTATATCTTAGGACAATATGTAGGAAATCACTTCATGCGTATCACCGGCAAGACAAATATAAATGGAACGAACTACCCGATTGTCTATGGACAAACCCTCACCCGTGCTGATCTCAAGCATCTCTACGACATGGACGATAGAGACTGGACGATCTTTGATACCCTTACTCTTTTCCCCCTGTATAACGAACGCTCTGTCAAAGAAGGCAAGTGGGAGGATTTTCTCAAACAGGAATTTGTCGCCTCAGAAAGAGCCTGCTACTACTACCATCGCACCCGTAACTACGAGAGAAACGAACTCAGGGCCAAATATCCCATCATGGATTACAATACCCTGATGTTGTACTTCCGTAGCCTTGATTATGAGCGTATCAAAGAAACCGAAGAAATCCCCGTAAGTTATAAGCACCGGGATACCGCCTATGAAAGCACCTTCACCTACCGCCGACTTAATGTTACTTACCAGAAAAAAAAGGTTCCTGCCATTCAGGTCCGAGAAAAAGGTGGGCTTGGTATCTATTTCACCATGCTCGATGATGAGAACCGCACCCCCTATGAGATCCGTATTGGAGCCTTTTATATTGTAGGCTTCCGCTTTGTAGATTTGAAAGTCACCATTGAGAACTTCCAGCCGGGTACAAGACAGCTATAAAAAATTTGATTACGTTTCCAACAGGAGACCTGAAAGAGAGAGAAAAGGATAAAGAAGTTACCCCTGGCTCAAAAGATTTTTGTCAACTGTAGTATACAGGGAACATTTTAGATAAACAAGTTTTTTCTGGGGAAAGTACCCTTTTTAGGCCATAAAACAGGGCAATAAGTACGTACCATCCCTATGTTTTATATCACATCCTGCCAGTAGACACCATCGATAGCCTCATCACGATTATAGTAGTAATGCAAACGCACAGCAAGAACATTGGTTGCCCCTTCTCTTTTCCATACCCCCACATCCATTCTCTGGTTTATGGTTCGCATCAGCCGTTCTGCCCTTGAGGTTGTTCTTGGCAAACCATCTTCACTGTCACAGGCGAACATGTCTTTTTGAGCACGAAGAAGATAATAAAAACAATGTTTGCGCCCTTTTTCGTGAAATAAGTCAAGAAGATTCTGAATATGCTGTCTGCGCTCGCTTTGATAACCAAGTCTTGTTTGCCAGTCATTTTTGTACCCCAAGAAACAGGCTTTCCCTGTTTCAGCGACAATATTTGTCCACTCAGAAGAACGATATCTCACTCTATCAAGACGAAGAAAATACTTCAATTGATAACTTACATGCCACAAACATCGTTGAAAAACGATACCGGGATGTTTGCCCTGGTTAATCCCTGTATCTCCATCGACAACAAGAAAAAACCGAGAAAAAGAGTGTTTTTCTTGAATGGGCTTAAGAAGTTTGTCCCAACCTGCATGGTAATTATCCACAAGAAGGCCTGCTATTCTTGTATTTTTTCCTGTCAATGGGGAGGCTTGTTGCCTCTCCTGCAAAAGAATTTTAGCTTCTTCTCCTTTTTTCTTGCCCTGAACAGGAATACCCGTCCCATCGGCTTCTCCACAGGGTTTTTCTTTTTCTGAGATACTGAAATGTATCTTTCTCCCAATATTTTGAAGGTTTTTCCAGAGGGTGCTAAGACCTATTTTATACCCTGTGAAGGAAAGAATACGAGCGGCCACTCGATAGGTGGTAAGAGCCCCGGCTAAAGCCACTCTGTAGATATCTTTCAGGATTTGCCTTTTTCGCTTTTCTACACCAAGAAGAGATCTTGTGAGAAAAAGTTTTCTTCCACACTTTTTGCATTGAATTTGGAGCTGAGGAAGAGTGATCTTTCCAAAGGGCATCAGAACAAAAACAGTGTTTTTTCCATGCTTTGTTTTCCATATGAAGTGATGTTTTTCTCCGCATGTACAGGTGATACGACCTTCTTTTATTTCTTTTTCTGCCACTTCTACAGAAATCTGATGAACAAATGACTCAAACACTCCTTTGATGGCCTGGAGAAAAACCACCACTAACGTCTCAAGTTTTGTGTCAGGGTAGTCGATAGTCAAAGTGAAGGTGAATTCTTTACGCATGGGTTCCTCCTTGTGTCCTATTATCGGCCAGGGAGGAACTTTTTTTTGCTTTTCCTCATCTTCCCACTGCAGGTCTCCTGAAAAAAACGTTACCAGCTTATGATGCAGGTGGTGGTGATGGACTTAAAATAAATGAGAAAATAAGTACCTCTCTTTTACCCCTCATGATAGGAGTCAATTATAGCTTCCCCGTGGGAGAATCCCTCTCCATTGGATTGGAAGGCTTTGTTGGCTATGCCTTGGCTTATGCTACCGATGAATTCAAAGATGAAGTAACGTATTTGGGGAATACAACCTCTGATTCATACATTATTCCTCTCGAGGGTAGTGGCCTGGCTGTTGAACTTGGGGCTAATGGTGAATACAAACTCTCTTCTGCTCTCTCCCTCGGTCTTGTGGCTTCCTATCGTATCGCCAATATTGCTGAGATGAAAGCCTCAAAAGACGTGACCGCAGAATCAGGTGGTACAGTAGCTAACAAAGGCGATGTGTTGAAAGACGCTGATGGAAATCCTATTCCATTTGACTACAGTGGATTTACCATCGGTCTGAGCCTCAACTTTAAACTCTAAAAGAAAACTGATCCCGGTCAGATAAAAAGCCCCACATCACGTGGGGCTTTTTATATTTAAGAGTCTTACCACCTCCCCGAAGGGATCACCGTCGCAAGAAATCTCTCTCGCTGAGACGCAGGCATCACATAGGCCTGCACAGAAAAAGGCTTCCCCTTCGCCGGATAGAAGGTGATCTCCTGCCTCAGATACAAAGAATCCTCTTCATTCTCAGGAGAGTATCCCTCGTAGTGATCGAGGGTGTCCAGAAGATCCTCTGAAACCTCATACACCTCCCCATAGACCCTGCCCTGGATTTCATCCACTCCAAGAGCAGGAAAACCCACACCCAGATCGTACAGAGTCCCTTCCACATAGCCTTCCGCTACAAAAGGAGAATTCTCCAAAAGGGAGTGTCCCTCTTTCCCACGACGGAGAGTACCATACACAAAAAGAAGCATGGGCTTTCCTTATATGGCGGGTGGAACAGAGCCACTTCCACCAGAACGCTTTTTTCTCTCTATTTCTAACTGACGTTTGATAACCTTGAGACTGTTCTCAAGAGAGGCAATATCCTTGCAGACTATCTTGTTGTCTATGATTTGGATGGTCTTGTCCTGATCCATGAGACGCTTAAGATGAAGCTTCCCCTCCGTGGAAGAAAAACCCACAAATTTGATGATCTCATCAGGACCAAAGTCAAAGGTATAGGACATACCCGGACGAATAGCCACCCGGGCCTTTTGAAGCTGGGTATAGAGAGCATCGTAGAGCTTGCCCACCGGATCAGGGATAAGGCTATTCGAAAGCTGCTTATAGATAATCCAGATTCGTTCACTCAAAAGTTCAATAATCTTGGTGGCTATCTCAGGATGAGCCTGTACCGTGGGCTCAAAGTTTGCCCTGTTAATCGCCATGAGCTTAGTTGGTCCAAAGGCTATGGCGCTGGCACTACGGGGCTTATTGTCAAGAAGGGCCATTTCCCCAAAGATGTCTCCCTTTTTCAACACGGCGAGAAGCACTTCATTATTCCCCACCAGTTTGGTGATCTTGACCTTCCCTTCCTGGATAATATAGAGTTCATTCCCGGGTTCGTGCTCAAGGAAAATAATCTGCCCGTCTTCATAGAGAGAGAAAAAATTCTCCTTCTGTGGTTGCAATTTCTCGGGAGATGGATTGATCTTGGCAAGCTTTATCTTGGCCTGGTTGACATATCCCCCATCAGGGCAATATTTGATATACCGGAGATAGGCATACGCCGCCTGGGTGAGAAGCTGATTGGCAAAAAAGTACTCCCCAATAGCAAAGAGATGAGAGGGATCCTCTTCCAGGGAATTTTTGAAGTGAAGCTGGGTGAGCTGAGAATCATAATACCTCAGTTGCTTCCCAAAATACCTGAGAATCTTCATGGCTATGGCGGCGTTTTTCTGAATGAGATCCCCAAACTGATTCCTCTTCACCACAATGCAGGACACATCCTCAAGGACCTGAACGGTTTCAATACGGGGACGTTTAGCCATACACGAAAGTACACCAAAGAAATCTCCAACCCCCAGCACCGTTCCCTGTTCCTCTTCCTGTACCACAGAAACCGAACGGTACTCAACGACCTTGCCCTGTCGGATGATATAAAACTCTTCGCTGTTCTCTTCGTCTTCGACAATGATATAGCCACCCCGCTTGAAGTTAGAGATCTGAAAAGCCACGTTTTCTGCCATCGTCGGCATACCCCTTATCCTTTTTATTTTCGGCTTTTCTCTGATAAGTCTTGAGTATTTTGAGATATATGAAGCGACAACACCCCCCTGTCATAAAAACCATCGTCAACCTCTATCGAAGGTGAGAAAATCCTCTATACCCAAGTTCCCGAAGAGCGGCATCCTTCTGAAAAGCTTCAAGAATACGATCAATATGATCCCCTCCATATCGTTCGAGAAGAGCGCTTCCCAACACAGGGGAGACCGCTGCTTCAACGACCACACTGGCGGCATACACCGCTGTCACATCCGATCTCTCTTTCACAGAAAGGGCCTTCTCTTTGGTATGGACATGCACCGTTTCAAGGGGAGACATCTGAGTGGGGATTGGCTTCATCACACTCCGGAAGACGATGGGATTCCCATTGGTCATTCCCCCTTCAATACCTCCCGCGTAGTTTGTTCTGCGATAGTATCCCTCCTGCCCATAATAGATCGCATCCATGGCCTCTTTCCCAGGCCTATTGGCATACTCAAACCCTATCCCGAACTCAATCCCTTTGATGGCCTGCACACTCAAAACCGCAAAGGCTATACGGGCATCCAACTTCTGTTCGGCTGTCTGGTAGGAGCCAAGCATGGGGGGAACAGGAGAGACAATGGTCTCAATGATCCCACCTAAGGTAAACCCTTCTCTCATCGCCTGTTCAATGAGAGTGGTAAGACGATGATCATCCTCTTCTGTCCCCAACCACCGAAAAGGGGAAACACTGGTCTTTTGCTTCAATTCCTCAAGATTTTCTGCCCTTCCCGAAGGAACAATCCCTCCCCAATTTACTACATGGGAGAATATTTCTATCCCAAAGCGTTTGAGAAAGAGTTTCACAAGAGCCCCGGCGGCCACACGAGCGGCTGTTTCCCTGGCGCTGGCACGTTCAAGAACCTTTCTCGCATCATCAAGATGGCCATACTTGTACATGCCCACAAGATCGGCATGCCCAGGACGTGGGGTATGGATTGGTTCTGGTGTTTTGTCCTTCCAGTTTTCCCAATCTTTGTTCCAGACAACCAAAACCACAGGAGCCCCTGTCGTTTTTCCCCCCATCACACCGGCCAAGATATCCACCGTATCTGTTTCTATTCTCATTCGGCCACCACGCCCAAACCCCTGTTGTCTTTTAAAGAGTTCTGCATTGATAAAGGCTGTATCCACCTCAAGGCCAGCTGGTATCCCTACGATGGTGGCTACCATCCCCCTTCCATGAGATTCCCCCGCTGTGGTAATCGTTATCATCCTTTTCTCCTTCTGTCATGATAAAAGAAGTTCAACAGCGCTGCCCGGTGTCTCCCAGAGAACAAGCCGCACTAAACGAAGATTTTTCTCCTTCAAAGGAGCGTCAAGAACCTTCGCTATCCAGGCGGCCAGATTTTCTGCGGTGGAAAGAGGTACAATATCATTGAGATACGCATGATCGAGTTTCTCAATCACATGCGTTTGTACAAGCTGTTTGAGATCCCCAAAATCACACACCATACCCGTTTCTTCGCTTTTTTCACCTTCCACCGTTACCTGAAGTCGATAGGTATGCCCATGAAGATGTTCACACTTTCCCTTGTAGTTCACAAGATTATGAGCCGCATCAAAGGTAAACTCCTTGATAAGTCGGTATGTCACGCCTTTTCCTCCCGTTTCAGTCCCTCTCCATAAGCAAGAAGTGTGAGGATAGTTTTCCCATCCTCTATCATTCCCTCCCGGATAGCCCTTTTTGCCTCTTCGAGAGAGAGAATCTCCGCCTGGATAAACTCATCCTCATCAGCCTCCAAAGGAGAAGGAAAAAGATTCCTTGCTACATACACATGAATCTTCTCCGTGCTATACCCCGGACAGGGATAATACGAAAGCAGATACTCAATATCCTCACTATCATAGCCTGTTTCTTCACGAAGTTCCCTGCGAACCGTGAGAAGAATATCCTCCCCCGGATCAACCTTCCCGGCAGGAATCTCAAGAAGTACTTTTCCCGGGGCATACCGGTATTGACGAATGAAAAGCACCCCTTCCTCCACAAGAGGCAAAATCACCACCGCCTCAGGATAACGCACATAATCCCTTTTGCCCTTTTTGCCGTTGGGAAACAATACCTCATCACTATGAAAGGAAAAAGACTTCCCCTGATGAAGAAGCGTGGTTGAGAGAGTCTTTTCCTCCAGGTTATCGAAGGGAAGCCTGTTTGATTTCATGGTCAAAACTCTCCTTGCTCACCGTGGTAATCTTTGTTGGATAGTGCCCATCAAAACACGCCCGACAAAAATGTTGCTCATCCACAAGGCCGGAAGGGAAAAGTCCATCCACACTCACGTATCCCACCGAATCCACTCCAATATAATGTGCGATTTCCTCTAAGGTTTTCAGTTTGTTTGCCAGTAACTCCTCAGGCCTTGAGAAGTCAATCCCATAGAAGCAGGGATATTTTACCGGCGGAGAAGCCACCCGAAAGTGAATCTCCTTTGGCTTCATTTCTTTGATGACCTGAACAATCTTACGAGATGTCGTTCCCCTCACAATAGAATCATCAATCAGCACAATTCGTTTGTTCTGAATAACCTCCGGAACGGGCATGAACTTCATACGAACCCCAAAGTCCCGAATCCCCTGTGTCGGTTCGATGAAGGTTCTCCCTACATAATGACTCCGAATAAGCCCCAAAGACATGGGAATCCCTGACTCCTCCGAATACCCGATCGCCGCCACAATCCCCGAATCAGGCACAGGGACCACATAGTCGGCCTCTACAGGAAACTCCCTTGCAAGCTGTTTTCCTATCTCATAGCGATATTGATACACGCTTGTTTCAAAAACCCTTGAAGAAGGCTTGGCAAAATAGATGAGTTCAAATACACACTGCCTGGTCGGAGGGGGACTCTCCACAATTGACAACGTCCTCATTCCCTCAGGGCCTACCACCACCATTTCATTGGGAAGAATTTCCCTTCTTCGTGTAGCCCCAACAATCCCAAACGCCGTATCCTCTGAAGAGAAGACATAGGTTTCCGCTTCCGAGGTGATCACCTCCCCAATGGTTCCCATAGCCAAAGGACGAAAACCATGGGGATCACGGGCGGCCACAAGCGTATCCCTGTTCATCACCAGAACAGCAAAAGCCCCCTCTAACTGAGCAAGCGCCCAGCGAGTTGACATCACAAGGTCATCATAAGGTGCCCTGGCAATGAGATGCAGGATGACCTCACTATCACTGGTGGTTGAAAAGGCCTGCCCCTCCTCCATAAGCCTTTTGCGAATCTCCATGGCATTGGTGAGGTTGCCATTATGAGCAAGGGCAATGGGACCTTTTTGTGTCATAGCCGAAAGAGGCTGGGTATTCACAAGGGTTGGGGATCCAGTGGTCGAATACCGAACATGGCCTATGGCCTGTGTTCCCCGCAGATAATTCAATTTTGCCTCATCAAAAAACTCTGAAACCTTTCCAAGTCCAATCTGTTTGTAGAGAGAGATATGATCCGAACTGATGATGCCACACGACTCCTGACCTCTATGCTGAAGAAAATGAAGTCCGAGATACACATATCGGGCGGCCTCCTGATGGCCATACATCCCGAATATGCCACATTCCTCTCGTATCATATCCTGCCCCTTTCACAAGAGATACGTATAGTGTAAGGAAAAAAGAAAAATATCTCAATTTTCTCCACCGAAGAAACTTCTTGCCCAAACAACAAAGGCATCCGCACGTGTCGGATGCCTTTCTGTTTTTTTCGTAGAGTTAGAAAAAGATGGCCTTGCCAAGGGCAAGATGGAGCCATGCTACAATAAAGGTAATCAGTCCACCCCAGGGCTTATAACTATCCATGAATTTGTGATAGGCCTGTTTTTTCTCCTCAGGAATATTGAAAAGATCAATCACATTCTCATACCAGACAAGCCCATTGAGAATCAACACCGCAGCAGGAATAATTCCTCCCAAGATAGAAGGTCCATACTCAGGATGACCAAAATCAGGAGCAAAGAAATTCCATACCCCAAGCACAAGCCCCCCAATACCCATAAAGAATTGAAAACTCCCACTCTCAGCCAAAGCTTCACACTTTTCATAAAAACTTTTCAACGAAGGATTGGTCTCCACATTGATGAGCACCTTTTGCTGAGAAAGGGTCATAAAGAAACTATACCACAAGAGAATAAGAAAAAGGAGCACCACCGCAATCATATACTTCCTCCTTACTTCACTTTTTCAAACACCATGAGAGCAAACTCATTGCCTTTCACCTGCACATCCCACTGTCCCTTGAGTACAGAATCCACAAAGGCCTTGGGAACAGGCTTGGTAAGATCGGCTGAAGCCATACCATCAACATACTTCCACTGCCCCGTTTTCATCACTGAAAGAGCCACTGGCTCTTTGAGTTCCACATCAGAAGCACTCCCGTTCAGGATAACCACTACCACCTGATTCTCCCTCACCCGCGCATAGGTAAGCACCGAATCAAGTCCCTTCTCTTTGGCCTGTTCAAAGGGCATATCTACAAACTGTCCTGTTTGAAGAGCCGGATACTTTTTCCTCATAGCAATGAGTTTCTGGTACACATACCACAGGGATTGTTTGTCCTGCTGGTAAGTCTTGATATTGATCTTGTTGGTCACATAATATTCCGGCTGCATGACCACTACCCAGGATTTTCCTCCTGCGCTAAAACCACCGGTTTTTTCCTCATCACTCCACCAGAGAGGATAACGCTTCTCAGAATCTCCCCCTCCACGGCTTTTCTTACTCCCATGAAGTTGCCCAATCTCATCCCCGTAATACACATAAGGAGCCCCGCCTGGGAGAGTAAACTGAAGCACAGCCGCTAACTTCTGCTTGGCCACCTGCTTCACCTTCTCAGAGAGACGCCCTGTATCATGGTTGGAAAGGAAAAGGGCAAAGAAGGTGAAAGGAACATTCCTTTTGCTAAGCGCCGCATACTTTTCTAAGGCTGTTCGAAGACTCCCAGACCTTCCTGTGAGAAGGAAGGGATAAATAGCCTTATCCCCTGTTCCGCCAAAATCAAAATTGAACACCGCATCAAGCCCACCTTCACCTTTGTAGTAGTTGGCACAGATTTCCATCGGAGCAAAAACCTCAGCCACCACATAGGCTTCGGGATTGATACTCTTCACATACCGCACTAACATATCAATAAAAGCAATGGTCTCCGCTGTATCCGTCTGTTCTCCCTCTCCCTTTTCGATGTAATAACGAGCGGCATCTAAGCGGAAGCCATCCACTCCCCTGTCAAGCCAGAACTTCACAATCTTTTTCACCTCTTCCACCACCTGGGGATTGACAAGGTTCAAATCAGGCACATTGAGATTGAAAGCCGCATAATAATATTGCCCATTTCGCCAGGAATTGGTATCGTTATAAAGATTCCAGGCCGGTTGAGCGGTACTCCCTGTAGGATTTGGCCAGGAAAGTTTCGTCTTTGACCAGATATAATAGTTCGTATAACGAGAATTCTTGTTGGTCACCCCATCGACAAACCAGGGATGCTGTACCGCTGTATGATTTATCACCAGATCAAGGATGACCTTGACCCCCCGTTTATGAGCCTCAGCTATCAGAAGGTTGAAATCTTCCATCGTTCCAAGCCGCGGATCTATCTGGTAATAATCAATGGTATTATACCCATGATAATCCTTGGCCAAGAAAATGGGATTCAACCAGATAGCCGTAATACCTAAATTGGTAAGGTAGTCCATCTTCTGGGCAATACCCTTGAGATCCCCTTTCCCATCCCCATCAGAATCATAAAAACTCAACGGAAAAATCTGATAAAACGTTGCCCCATTTACCCAGCTTGCCCCATAGAACATGACAGGAACCAGAAAAGCCAACAACCAACGCTTCATTTTTGCCTCCTTCGGATATTTCTCTCTTACACTATACCACGGAATACAAAAAAAGTCAAATAGCCGTTTTTCCCATTTTGCGAGTTACCACAAAACCAAAATACCCCTCCCATAAAATCTTCCCCCATACGCAAAAACTTGCTTTTTTCCTCTCTTTCTGGTACAATATGGTTCCCCAACCTTTGGCGAAGGAGTCAAACATGCAGGCAGTTGTCCTTGCCGGTGGCATGGGCCGGCAGATCAAGTCTGAACTTGGACAGGCCCCAAAACCCATGGCCATTGTCAATGGCTATCCCTTTTTAGAGTACGTTCTCCTTTACCTCCGAAAGAATGGTATCGATGAGATTATCCTTTCCTGCGGATATATGCGTTCGGTTATCGAAAGCTACTTTGGAAACGGCAAAAAATGGGGACTTTCCATCTCCTATACCGACGAGGATTTCCTGAGGGGAACAGCCGGAAGTGTCAAGTTGGCTGAACCACTCATCAAAAACAACCAGTTTGTTGTGGTGAATGGCGATACCTTTCACGATGTCCCTATCTATGAACTCATTGAGTTTCACCTCACCCACGAGGCCTGGATTACCCTTGCTCTCAAGGAAAGCGAACACCCTGAACGTTATGGAGTGGTGGAACTTGGAGAAAACAACCAGATTGTCCGTTTTGTGGGAAGGGGACACAAGGATCTCTTCAAACTTGTGAACACCGGTATCTATGTCTTCAGCAAGGAGGTCCTTCAGTTTATCCAGCCCAATGAAAATATCTCTCTTGAAAAGGATATCTTTCCCCTCCTCACCAAGTTAGGCAAACTCTATGGCTATATCTGTGAAGGGGTATTTCTTGATATTGAAGTGCCTGAAAACTTCTCTCAAGTCAAAGAAAAACTCAAAGAACTCATTGCCCTCAAGGAGGCTCGTTAATGTTATCCATTCGTGAAGACAAAGAGATAGAAACGCTCCTTCTCAAATCCGAGGCTCTTCTCAAAGGACATTTTATTCTCTCTTCGGGGCTTCATAGCAATCGCTATGTGCAGTGCGCCAAGTTTTTCCAGTATCCCGCGTACGCAGAATTGGCCGCTCAAAAACTTGCAAGACTTTACCAGGACACTCCGATTGATGTCGTTATCGGCGGTGCCTTTGGGGGAATCACCATTGCCTATGAACTTGCCCGTGCCCTTGGGGTACGTGGACTCTTCTGTGAACGGGTAGAAGGTATCTTCCAGCTCCGTCGTGGTTTTGAAATCAAACCAGGCGAAAAGGTGCTTATTGCTGAGGATGTGGTCACCACAGGAAAATCCATAGATGAAGTGGCTCAACTCGTGAAACAGCACGGTGGAGAAGTGGTGGGAGTGGCAAGCTTAGTTGATAGACACATGCCAGATCCTGAAAAACTCCCCTACCGCTTTGAATGGCTCCATTCTGTGCAGGCGGAAGCTTTCGATCCAGCAAGTTGCCCCCTGTGTTTAGAAGGAAAAGAACCAGCCATAAAACCAGGCAGTCGGGGAATGAAATGAAAACGGAGCTTATTGTTGCTCTGGACGTCCCCTCTCGACAAGAGGCCATAAACATTGTAGAAAAACTCTCTCCCCTCGTCGTATGGTACAAAGTAGGAAGCATCCTTTTCACCAAAGAAGGGGAAGCGTTAGTCAAAGCCCTCAAGGATAAGGGGTGCAAGGTATTTCTCGATCTCAAGTTTTTTGATATCCCCAATACGGTAAAAGGGGTATGTGAGGTTGTAGCAAAGATGGGGGTTGATATGTTCACCCTCCATATGCTTGGAGGTCGGGAGATGGTAAAGGCGGCCCTCGAGGGTATTTCCCCCTTTCCCCAAAAACCACTTGCCCTTGGGGTGACTATCCTCACCAGTATGAATGAAACTACGTTGCATGAGGATTTAAGGATACAAGAAAGCATAGAGAACACCGTTTCTCACCTCGTGAAGCTTGGACTTGAGACAGGTATGCAGGGGTTTGTCTGTTCTCCACACGAACTCTCTTCTCTACGCTCCTGGGTACCAGAAAACACCATCTTTGTCACTCCCGGCGTAAGGCTTCCTGGTGAAGCTACAGGAGACCAGAAAAGGGTAATGACTCCCAAAGAAGCTCACCAAAACGGTGCCAACTATATAGTGATGGGACGTTCTGTGTATGGTTCATCCCATCCTCTTCAGACGGTAGAACGTATTTTATCCGATATAGAATCATAAAGGAGAGGCTATGGCTCGTCTTGTTTTTGAAATTGGTGTGGAAGAAATACCACACGAGATTCTTCTCGATACCTTCAATCAACTCCAGACGGAAGCAACCAAGCTTTTTGAAGAGAATGGCCTTGTTTTCAAGGAAATCAAAACCACAGGTACCCCACGACGGCTTGTTCTTCTCGCCGAGGGAATGGAACCCAAGACCATCACACGAAAGGTGGAAAAAAAGGGACCTGCTCTCAAAGCCGCTTATGACGGTGAAGGGAAACCCACCAAAGCCCTTGAGGGATTTCTCCGGGCAAACAATATCACCGAAAAGGACCTCACTCAGCGTGAAGTCGGTGGTGGGGTTTATCTCTTCTATGAAAAGGAAGAAGGTGGAGAATCCGCATCCACTGTTCTTGAACGTATTTTGCCAAAACTTCTCTCAAGCCTTCGTTTTCCCAAAGCCATGCGATGGGCTACTTATGAAATGAGTTTTGTACGACCGGTGCGCTGGCTCTGTGCCCTTTTAGATAACAAGGTTATTCCTGTTCAATGGGGACATCTCACCGCAGACAACAAAAGTTATGGCCACAGGACCCTTTTTGGACTCCAGTCCTTTGTCGTACCGTCTGCCTCTGAGTACGAAAAAACCCTTCAAAAACACTTTGTGATTGTGGACCATACCGCAAGACGAGAGATTATCACCAAAGAGATTCATGCTGCCTCCCAGACGTTAGGGGTAGAAGCCGTATGCGATGAAGGGCTTCTCGATACCTTAGTGAGTCTCACGGAGTATCCGGAAATGGCCGTGGGAAGCTTTGAAGAAGAATTTCTCAAACTCCCAAAGGAAGTTCTCATTTCAGAGATGATAGAACATCAAAAGTTTATTCCCCTCCAGAAAAAAGATGGGAGTCTTGTCAATCGTTTTCTCATCATCACCAATACGCATCCCAATGAAACCATTGTGGCCGGTAACGAACGAGTGATCCGGGCCCGTTTCAACGATGGAAAGTTCTTCTTTGACGAGGATAGAAAACGTTCCCTCGAGAGTCGTCTTGAGGATTTAGCCTATGTATCCTTTGCAAGAAATCTTGGAAGTCTCAAGGACAAAACAGAACGCCTTGAAAAACTTGTAGGTATTCTCGGTCGCTATCTCCAGATGGAAAAGGATATCCCCCTGGCCACCATGACTGCTCACCTCTGCAAAGCAGACTTGGTCACCCATATGGTGTATGAATTTCCAGAACTTCAGGGGATTGTGGGGTACTACTACGCCCTTCATGATGGTCTTCCCATCAATGTGGCTATCTCTATCAAGGAACATTACTGGCCAAAATTTAGCGGTGACAATCTCCCCTCTCTCAATGAAGGAATTCTTGTTTCCCTTGCTGATAGGCTGGACAACCTCTTTGCTCTCTATGCTCAGGGGTATGAAGTGACTGGTTCCCGTGATCCCTTGGCCCTTCGTCGTCAAACACTCGGTATTATTCGTATTCTGATTGAGAAAAAGCTTCACCTTCCCCTTCGAGATCTCTACAAGGAAGTCTTCAAACTTTACCAGCCTTATCTTGCCATCTCCCAGGAGGAATATGAGAAGCGAGTCTTTGACTTTATCACCACACGGGTGAAAACCGTTTTCAGAGAGTATGGATTTGCCCACGACGAAATTGAAGCAGGTATTGCCATGGCTGTGGAAGACATTTATGACGTCTTCTGTCGTGTAAGTGCCATCCATACCGCCCGCTCAGGAGAAAACTTCCAGAATCTTGCTGTGGCTTTCCGACGTGTGAAGAATATCATCAGAGGTCTTCAGATGTTCCCTCTCAAATCCGATACACTTTTGGAAACGGCTGAAAAAGCGCTGTATGAGACCTACACCAAGAGTCTTCCCGACTATGAAAAGGCACTGGAAAAGAGGGATTATCCCTTAGCCATTGGCATCCTGACGAGTTTCCGTCCTGTGGTAGACCGTTTCTTTGACGAGGTTCTCGTCATGGATCCAGATGAACAGAAAAAGACCAACCGTATTGCCCTCTTACAGCATGTGGATGCTATGTTTATGCGACTGGTTGATATGGAGAAGATAGTTATAGAATAACAAGCACAAAACAAAAAAGGAGCGGGGATTGCCTAAAGTTATAGGCTTCCTCTTTTTCGCCGTTGCCATTGTCCTGCAGGCGGGGTGGGCGCAGGTGTCTTCTCTTCAGATAGAAGGGGTGTCCTTGGAAAGTGTGAAAGAAGGACGCTTCCCCACCACCTGGCAAAAGCCCTCTCGTATCCACTGGGTGGGCACTTCTTTTCGTGAGGTATGGTTCCTTGCCAAAGTCAAGGTGTCTCACACAACTGTTTTGTACATCCCTTCAGTGGACCATGAAATCACTGTTTATAGAAACGGAAAGGTTATCCACTCTTTTGGCAACCAAAGAGAGTTTCTTTCTTCTTTTTCCCCAATCATCGTCCTTCTCGGGAAACACCTCCCGGAAAATACCGTTGTCGATGAAGAAATTCTCATCCAGATTCGTTCTGAGACGGCTTTTCCCGGTCTTCCCCGTCTTCCCATTCTGGTGGGAAATATCAGCGATATTTTGCAACTTCTGGTTCGCAAGGATATCATCCTGTGGGTGATGGTGGCCATGATTCTTTTTTCAGCATTGGCCTCTTTAGCCACCTTTTACTGGTATAGTAAACAGTTTGTGGGATGGCTCTTTGGTTTTGCTCTTGTTATTGCCATCTATCTTTCTACCCGCTCCCTTGCCAAATGGTGGATATTTGGGCTTCATCCACGGCTTTATGGCTTTTTAGAACTCTGGAGTCTTTTCTTTATACCCTTTTTTGTCTGGCAAATGGTACGGGGTATGCTCTCTCTTTCAAAACCCTGGCATAAGCTTCTTTCCTCTACCCTTCTCTGTTTTGGCTGTGTTACCGTCATTGGTTCGCTCTTCTCATTCAATTTTTTAGCTCTTGTTCTCTACCCTTTTGAAATTTTCTTGATGGCTTTCCTGCCCATCCTCCTTGGTATCATCCTGCACCATGGAAAAACAAACCCCTGGGCAAGAGAGGTTTTCGCGGGTTTTCTTGTGCTTGGTATCACCGCCCTTCTTGATATTCTCAGGGAACAGGGTATCATTATGAGTGAACATATCTTCACGGCCTACGGGTGGGTGGCTGTGTTTGTCAACTTTCTTGTGGTGGAAACACGAAAAATGAGGACTATGGTCAGGGCAAATAACCAGATGGTGGAGGAAATCAAAAACCTCAACATAGAAGTGCTCTCCACCCAGAAAGAGATTATTCTGAGACTCAGTGAAATCGCTGAAGCCCGCTCCCGTGAAACCGGAAACCATGTGAGAAGGGTGAGTGAATACGCCGCCATTATCGGGGAAAAGTGTGGCCTCTCCCGGGAAGAGATAGAACTTTTGAAACTCGCTGTCCCGATGCACGATCTGGGAAAACTGGCTGTTCCTGATGCCATTCTCCACAAGCCAGGTAAACTCACAGAAGAAGAATTTGAATTCATGAAAAAACACACCATCTTTGGATACGACATGCTCTGTAAATCTTCCCGGGAGATTTTCAAGACAGCGGCCATCATTGCCCTTGAACACCATGAACGTATCGACGGAAAAGGCTATCCTCATGGCAAAAAAGGAGAGGAGATTCATCTCTATGCTCGTATTACCACCGTAGCTGATGTCTTTGATTCCCTCTCTTCAGACAGGTGCTACAAAAAGGCCTGGCCCTGGGATGAGGTAGTCCGCTATATGAAAGAGAATAGTGGAAGCCAGTTTGAGCCAATATTGGTGGACTATCTCCTGTCTGCGGAGGAAGAGGTACGCCATATTCAGCACACCTACTTTGACGATTTTCAAGGAGAATAACCATGGAAATCTTTCATCTGGACAAGGTGAGTCTGATTTTAGAAGGAAATACCATCCTTTCCGGCATTTCCTGGGATATACAGGAAGGGGAAAAATGGATTCTCTTCGGTCGAAATGGAAGCGGGAAAAGTAGTCTTTTGCAGGTGATGGCCGGTTATCAAATGGCCACCTCTGGAAACATCAGACGATTTGGCGAAGAAGATGGGAAAAGTGATATCCGTGAACTTCGCTCAAAGATGGGACTTATCAACACCTGGATCAAAGAATCCATGCATCCAGGAGAAACCGTACTGGATGCAGTTATCAGCGGCCGTTATGGCTGGGTTGGTATGTACGCCATAGCAGAAGCAGAGGAAAAGGAGCAGGCCCTCTACTGGCTTTCCCTCATAGGAATGAAAGATTTCGGAAACAGGCTCTTTGGTCATCTTTCCGATGGAGAAAAGATGCGAATCCTCATTGCCAGGGCTATGATGGCTCACCCAAAGGTTCTCATTCTTGATGAAGCCTGCACCCATCTTGATATTCTTTCAAGAGAACTTTTTCTCCTGAGTCTTGAAACCATCGCTACCCGCCACCCGGAAGTGGGAATGATTATGGTCACCCATCATACCGAAGAAATCATGCCTTTTTTTGATTTTCTCCACATCCTCAAAGAGGGAAAAACCCTCTATCAGGGAAGATTATCAGAAGGGCTTTCGTCAGCAATCCTTTCTGAGGCTCTGGGTATAGAGGTAGAGGTTATTCGTCCCTATGGGAGATATGTATGCCTCGTCAAGCCAGATGGCTTATTACCTGCTTCCTACTGATAGCCTGTAGCAGTGGAGAAAAACCCTCTTCTCAGGCTATCTGTAGAAAAGTCATAGACGGAGACAGTTGCCTCCTGGAAAAAGAAGGAGTCTCTTTTGTCGTTCGTTTAGCCGGTATTGACGCCTGGGAACTCTCCTACAGTCAAAGACTTATCAGACAGGTGGTCTTCTGGAAACAAAAGGGCTACGGGGTCTCCTACGAAACAGCCTGCCAGTGGGGCACCAACGGCTGGAAAACCTTACAAAAGCTCATGCCCGAAGGAAGCTTAGTTCTCTTCAAAACCTACGGAAAAGACCACTACGGACGTGTGTTAGCAAGCCTGTATCTTTCCAACGAGTGGATAAATGAGAAAATGATAGAGAGTGGCTGGGCTATGGTGTACCTTCCCGGAAGAGAGATGTCAACCGAGGAAAGACAGAGACTTTTCGAGGCAGAACAAAAGGCAAGGGAAAAAAGACAGGGTATGTGGGAAACATTCCAGCCCTGAAATTTCTTATCCCCTGAGAAAACCAAATAACCCTATCAAAAGACTGATAACAGTAAACCCTATTCCTATCATCCATTGAAGGGAATGAAATCTTTTATTCATCTGATCAATCATTAATCCAAAACGCTTATCCATTTCTTCAAAACGCTTATCTACTTGTTCAAGACGTTTATCTATTTGCTCAAAACGCTTTTCTACCTGTTCAAAACGCTTTTCTACCTGTTCAAAACGTTTTTCAACCTGTTCAAAGCGCTTGTCCATTTGCTGGAGAAGAAGATGAAAATCCTCTCGTAAATGTGCAATATCCTCTTTGGTAGCATGCTCTTCTTTGATTTCCTTGACATAAAGCTCAAGACTCTCAATAGCCTCCTGCGCCTCTTCTTCTGAAGCTGTTTTGCTCAAAATCCGATAAAGCGGAATAAGAGAAAGCATAGAAATCCTCCTTTTTTATTATACAAAATATATGACAAAAAATCAACCTCTCTCTTTTCTTAGTTCCTTTCTCTCTACCTGAAATCACGAATTTCCCTATCCATATCTCGCTTGATGTCCCGTTCCTTGAGGGCACTTTTCTTGTCATGCAGCTTTTTCCCTCTAGCCACGGCTATCTCAAGTTTGGCATATTTGCCTTTGATGTATAACTTCGTGGGGACAATGGTGAGCCCCTTCTGCTGCACCGCCTGCGAGAGTTTCAGAATCTCTCGTTTGTGCAAAAGAAGCCGTCGCTTACGCGTAGGATCGTGATTGAAGATATTCCCATGCCCATAGGGACTGATATGCATGTTATGAACCCAGGCTTCGCCATCACGGATAAGAACAAAACTATCCTTCAAGTTGACCGCATGATCCCGGATAGATTTAATTTCGGTGCCTGTCAACTCAATCCCCGCCTCATAGGTAGAAAGCATCTCATAGTCATGATAGGCCTTGCGATTTACCGTAATTTCAATGATAGGTTTCTTTGTCTGACTCATTCCCTTCCTCTAATGAATATGCTGATCCTTGTCCTGGGGGAGAATAAGGGGCCCAAAATTCTCCTCATAGGTTTTGATATTATTCTCCAGCGCCTTCAAAAGCATCTTGGCATTTCGAGGGGTCATCACAATACGAGAAACCACCTGAGCCTCTTCCTTGCCCGGAAGGGTCTGAGCAAAATCTAAGACCACCTCCTCAGGAGAGTGAGAAATAATCGCTACATTCGAGTAGTGAACAATATCCTCTCCTTCTGGCAGATGTATCTTGATATTTTTCACACTTTTCTCTGCCATACCAACCTCCTTTTTAGTCCAGTACCGTATTATAAGGCAAGGAAAGGGAAAAGACAACTTTTACCGAAAAGATTCAAAAGCCTTGTTGATATCTGAATAGACATGGCAGAGTTCTAAAAGAGAAGTATCCTGCAAAAGACCTACAATCTTTGGATTGGGATTCACAAGCCTCACCCTTGTATTGTGAGAAAGCGCTTCTCGAATAGCGGTGGCTAAAAGGCCCAAGGCCATAGAGCCCATCCAGCTCACCCCAGAAAGATCAAAGATAAAACGAAACTTCCCCTCTTGTATTTTTTTAGAAAGAAAAGAAGTCGCTACTCCCAGATTCTCAGCTGAGAGATGCCCTCGCAAAACAAGAACCACCACCCCTTCTTTTTCAAAAAACTGTTCACTCATGACCGCCCCTTTTGAGAAAATATAAAAACCCCCTTCTTTTCGTATGAAAAGAAGGGGGAAGTTTGTTTACTTTCCTTCGTACACAAAGTAAGAATTGTACCCATCAAAACCATCGAGATCCTTGTTGGGGTTACGAGGATCCTCGAGGTAGAGATAGTCCTGGGGTTTCCCATCTTTGGACTTGTACTGCACACCAACATCAATCACAAACTTGTAGCGAAGCTGCATCTTTTCACCTGGTTTTACGATGAAGGGAACGAGTGTCTTGGTATACCAGGTATCAGGGTTCTTGCTGGTAGGTTCCAGCTTGTTGGGAATCTCACTGGCAAAGGTAGCCCAGCCATTGAAATCACCAAAGACGCAGATGGCTTTCACCTTGTTCTTGGAGAGAAGCTCATAGTGCTGCTCATAGTGAGCGAGGATCTCTTCAAGCTTGCCTTTTTTGCGAGGATTCTTTTCCTTCGCAATGAGGTCTTTGGTGACCTGAATCTGCTCCTTGGTATACTGGATCAGATAGGGCACATTCACACGGAAACGCACGTAAATGGTGTTCCCCTTCGTCTCCATAATCTCGTAGCTCACATAGCTACTGTCCAGCTCAGCAAACAACATACCGCTCAGAAGGGAAAATACCACCATCAACCACAATCTTTTCATAGTTTCCTCCTTTTCAGATTATAGTATTCTCCTCTATATACTATACCACAAAATTGGAAAAAGTCAAGTATCTTGCAGAAAAATCTCGAGACAGAGGAGAAAGGCTATCTTCCCATATTCATACATAATGGTTATCTTTACACAAAAACTGAATACTTGTTCGACCATTTTTTCTCTTTCAATTTTGGGCTCTTTCTGTTATACATCTTCCTTTTTTCCACGAAGCGCTCCCGCGCGGGGCAAAAGGGGCTCCGCCCCTTTTGCCCCGCGCCGTCCCTGCGGCAGTTTCTGTAGCCACCGACTTGTCTCCACTGGTGCGAGCTGGAACAAAAACCTGTAGCCCCGCTCTCTTCTGTAGCCGCCCGAGGACAGCCCTCCATATCTGACTCCGGGCTTACTCGCCACATCCTGTAGCTCGGACATCGAAAGGAGAAGGGTGCCCTCTCCTACCAGCCCGCGTGGTCTCCCCTCCCGCCGGGGCTATCACCTTGTTTCAGCAACAAAAATGAGACCTTTATACGAATGTGCGAAGGTCTCACAATATTCAACTTATGAAAACTGGACAATCCTTCTTGTCTTCTTTATACTCATATATCCATCATATGAGGAGGTTTTCTTATGAAAAATCTCAGTCGAGCACTCTTCCGGTTTGGCTTTGCTCTCCTCGTTGGGGGACTTCTTATCGGTATCATTGACAGAGAATGGAGTCGCTTCTTTTTCAGAAATATCTATCTCGATCGCCAAATCGTCGTTGGGTTTCATCTATTTATTACCCATGGACATGTACTTCTTTTTGCCATATTCTCTTTCATCCTCTCTTTTCTTTTCAAGGGAGAATCTCAGGTTTCCTCGGGTACCGCCGCTCTCTTCTGGATTTATGTCATCGGAGTTCTTTTCACCCTTGGGCTTGGTCTCTACAAAGGACTCTCCCTTGCAGCCATTGTGGGAAACGATCCCCGACTTGGGCTTTTTCATGCGGATCGTATGCTTTTTTGGGAAAACAGTATCCTGAGAGGGATTTTGTACACCATCGCGCATCCCTTGATGGCGACAGGGCTCATAGGGTTGTTTCTCAAGGCTTTTCACCACACCTTTCCCAAAAATTGACAGAAACACCCTTTTTCTCTATCATAATGCAGGGAGTACTTTCCCTTTTTGTCCGGGAAAAACACGCTAAACCCTGGAGGGACTATGCCCGATGAACTGAAAAGACTCGAGGATGTTCTCTCTCTTGTAGAATCTCAGGATTCCCCCGTGGTGGTCTCGATTGAAACTGATTCCATCAGGATTCTTGAACATACCATTCGGGCTTTTTTTAGACAACATCCCATCCAGAAAGATATCTACTTCTTGACCCTTCAGGAAGCCCCTTATGAGCCTTTTCTCTCTTTTGTGAGAGATTTTCTTTCCGAAGTTCCTCCAGAAGAAAAAGAAGCCTATTTCTCCCAGCTTTCCCTTTCTCATTTTGCCAGAGAACAGCTTCTTTCTATGGTTCTCTATCCTGAAAGCATGCCCACTCCTTTTTACACCTGGTACTTTGATAGAGAAGAGTTCCTCTTTTTTCAGAAAGAACTTCTCAAAGGTTTAAGAGAACTTCTTGCTCTTCTCTTTCACAAACGCCCCTATCTCATGATCTTACGATGCACCAACAAAGCCTCCATGGCCTTTTTTGACTTTCTCTCTTCCCTTCTGGAAAATCCAGGTGGCTTCTCCCTCCTTCTCTTGATGGACATGCGCCTTGTTCCCCATTTGCCAGAAGAACAATCAATAGAGTGGAATACCCTTTTTCAGAAATATCAGAAAAAGCTGTATTCTTTTGAATTTACCTTCTCCGACAATGCCCTTGAAGAAACAGGCATTCGCTTTGCCACTCCCTCCCCTGAAGAACTTTTCCTCAAGGTGAAAAGCTATGAAAAACACTGGGCATGGCGTGATGTGAAGAGCGTTGCCGAAGAACTCCTGAAACAGGAGGAAAAACTTCCCCTCCCAAAGCGTGTAGAAACCCTCACAACCCTTGCCCTTGCCCTTGCCATTGAAGGCTCTCTCAATGAGGCTATTTTCTCCATGGAGAGAGCCCTTTCTATCTTGCAGGAATACAACGATATCTCAACTTTAGTAAAGACACAGATTCTTCAGGCTTATTTTTATCTCAACAAAGATGCTGGACGTGAAACCGCTTTGAAGATTGCCCGTCATACAGCCCAGCTCTGCCCATCAAAAGAAAAACCCCTCTTCTTAGCCACTCAGGGGCTTCTCTTTACCTGTGGAGACATGTCCCTCTACCAATTTGAGAATTTTTACAAAGCCATGATTCCCTCTATCAAACGTTTACATCCTCTTTTCTACTTGTTTTTGGCAAGCAATTATTATTACGCCATGATGGCAAGCGATATTCTCTCACCTGAAAAAACCATTTCCCATCTCAAAAAAAACCTCTTACTTGCAAAAAAATACGTTCATCTTTATCGTCAAACATTTTTTCTTCATCATATAGCTATCTTTTATAGTCGTCTTCATGACTATCCTAAAACCGTACGATTTTACAAAAAATCTATTCAGCTCCGCCAGAAATTGGGTGATCTCAGGAAAGTCTGCCATGCCTACAATGGCTTTGGGTATGTTTATTTTTCAGCCGAAAACTTTCACAAAGCCTTTTACTACTACAACCGTGCCATAAAATTCAATATCGAATTACGAGACTATCGAGAACTCTGTATGAGCCTGATGAATGTAGTGCAACTGGAGATCATTCTCCATAACTACGACACTGCCGAAGAACTTCTCTCCTTTCTCATTGATCTCAAAAAAGAATTGGGTATAGAGTCCCTTCCCATTCATTCCAATACGAAAATCATGACCCTTCACACCTACCTTCTCGAAAAACTGAATAAATTTGTTCCCTACTATCACCAGGCAAGCGACATCATTGCCAAAACTGAAAAAAATCCTTCTCACTACTCTCATGAAGAGTACGCCTATCTTCAGTGGTTTTTGGCACGCTATTATCAGCGATACATCAATACCCAGAAAATCATCCAGGCCTACGAAGAAGCCATTGAAAATATTTCTAAAGATGAATTCAATTACAATGAAATGGAGATCTGGTACGACTACCTTCTCTGGCTCAAAGAAAACCAACCATCCCTTTTTGAAAACCAGAAACAACGCTTCATCCAGCGCCTGCAATCCCTCAATCTCTACCACTACCAGAACTACCTCCTTGAACGATACGTTCGTCCTCTTCGTCACCACTACGATATTCCCAAAGAACATATCTTAGAAACAGCTCGTCTCTATGCCCAGATAAACCAGGTTCAGCATACGATAGAAACCCTTGACTTCATGAACCAGCTTCAAAAGATTCTTCTCAGACAAAAAGACAAACAAAGTCTCATCATCGAATCCATGCTTCTTATCAAACGCTATCTGATTGTGGATTTTATCGCCTGCTACCTTGGGTCCTATCAGGACAACTACAAAAACTGGGCTCTTCTCTATTCCTCCCACGAAGCCAAACTTCTCCCTCCCGATCTCTATGATAACATCCGGGCTTGCTTCACCACGCGCCAGGAAAGACTTGTTGTTGACCTTGCCGCTCACTATATGAAACTTTTCTTTCCCCAGTTCCATAGCCTGATGTATTTTCCCCTTTTTATTGAAGAACAGGAAGCCGGCTGTGTGTTTTTTGCCAACCGCCGCGAAGAAAATGCCTTCTCTGAACAAACATTCCGGGAAATGCATATGGCTATCAAACAGGTCAATACCATGCTCGCCAACCTTATCTACGCTGAAATGCTCCATCATACCGCTCAAACAGACATGCTTACCGGTTGTGCCAACCGTCTTGCCCTGCGAAAACGCCTCGAAGAAGAAGAAGAACGTACCAAGCGCTCCGAAGACTACAATTTCTCTGTCGTATTTACCGATATGGACAACTTCAAATACTACAACGATACCTTCGGCCATAGTGTAGGAGATGCTATTCTCCAGGAAGTGGCTTTTTTCTTTCAGAAGAATATCCGAAAAGTTGATCTCCTCGGTCGTTTCGGGGGAGACGAATTTGTGCTTGTCCTTCCTGATACCAACCGTCACAAGGCTTTGATACTCATCAAAAGACTCTACCAGAAAATGAAAGAAACCCATCTCTTTGAGAAAATCCTCTCCAAGCATACCGCTGATCCCATTCCTCCAGAAAAATATCTTTCCATTTCTATGGGAATCGCCGATTACAAACAGGCCGGAAACCTTCAACGTCTTTTAGAATTTGCCGATATTGCTCTGTATGAAGCCAAGAATCAGGGCAAAAACAAAGCCATGGTCTATAAGTCCTAAAAAAATTTCACTTTTTTCTTTTCAAAGCGTATAATTTACGTAGGAAATACAAGACTCAAAGGAGGTCTTATGAAGATAACAAGACACATAGGTATAGTAGGTATGCTCTTTCTGGCCGTTTCTCTCTGGGCTGAAAATACCAATGAAGTAAAGACAGAAGAAAAGCCAAAGCAAAGTGCTTCTTCGCCTGTCAAATTTGGCTTTCAGGTAGGGAATATCACCATCGACGGCACAAACTACCTCTCCCTTCGTCTCCAACCAGACCTTTCCATAGGAAAGTTTGGAATTGGACTGGATCTCAACCTTGAATTTGATCCGCAGTGGAATTTTCGCACCTCTGAGTGGAACACCTGGCAGGCGGTCCTTTCAAAGATCCTCTATGTTCGTTATGGAGTGAAAGGCGATCCCTTCTATATCAAGGTGGGAAACATTGACGACTTCACCCTTGGAAATGGCTGGATCATGCGCCGCTTCTCCAATATGCGGGACTTCCCCTCTATCAAAAAGCTTGGACTCGCCCTTGACAGTGATTTCAAAGTGGCTGGTTTTGAGTCCGCCGTCGATAATATCTGGGACTGGGATATCATGGGACTCAGGGCTTATGTCCGTCCTCTCCAGCCAACCAAGATGTTTCTGTTGGAAAAACTGGAGATCGGGGGCACTATTGCCGCCGACCTTGACCCAGGAAATCCCACTCCCCCTGCGGATAAGCCCTACCAGTTTACGGATAGCAATATGGCTCCTGTAACCGTTGTCGGACTTGATGTGAGTCTTCCTCTTGTCAGTTCAGCCGTCTTCAATCTCAGGCCATACGCTGATATAGGATACATTGTCGGCAAAGGGACAGGTGAAGCTACGGGTATCCGTGGAGATATTGTTTCTATCATCCCCTATCGCTTTGAATTCCGCATCCTCCAGCCGAAGTTTGTCCCTGTCTATTTTGATTCGTACTATGAAAGTGTTCGTGCTACCAAATATGAATTGCTTGAACACTACACCAATCATTATATAGGGTGGGCCTTCAATTCAGGATTGCAACTCATGAATGGGGCTATTTTCTTTGACTTCACGCTTGAAGATGATTGGGGTGATGTGTCTCTCCCCGCCCTGACTCTCGCTTTAGGGGCAAACAAACAGGTCTTGCAGCTCTTTGATGTTCGTGCCACATGGACAAGGCAAAATATCGCCGAATGGAACGATGTTTTCAAATATGAGAGTGAACACTCACAACTCGGGCTTCTCATCAATTACTACGCCAGCCAGAACCTCATCCTTGCCCTTGAATACAAACGCACCTTCAAACTTGATGAGAATGGTGTCATTCAGAGTCTCACCACCACCAGTATCAGCACAAAGGTAACCTTTTAGTGCTGAAAGGAGGTAGGATATGAAAAGATGGATTATCATAGCTTTCTGGGTTCTCAGTAGTGTACTGTTTGCACAAACGGTGAAAATTGGTGCCTTTATAGGAAATTGTGAATATTCGCTCGATGGACAGACATGGACAGCTGTAGAATATGGTATGGAAGTCCCTGTTTCGGCCTCAGTAAGAGTCCCGGGAAAAAACGACTCCCTTGAACTTGTCTGGGCGGATGGTTCTTCCGTTCAGTTATTGGGCACAACGGTCGTACAGGTGGCTAACCTGCAAAAAGACGCTTCTTCCAAAAATCTTTTGAAACTCACCATCGGAAAACTCTTTGCCAAAATTCAGAAAAAAAAGGGAACCGTCTTTGAAGTAGAAACGGAAACCGCTGTAGCTGCCGTCCGTGGTACCCGTTTTGGGGTGAGTTTTACACCGGGAATTGGTGGCTCTGTGGTCGTCTCTGAGGGTACCGTGGAGGTCATTGATCCAGCAAGAAGCCAACCTCCACAAATTGTCAATGCTGGACAAAAACTCGTTCTTCCAGCCACAACATCCCCCCTCCCCAGTCCTCAACCAGCCAAACCAGAGGAGATCAAGAGTTTTGATGAGGAATACGTCTCGCCCACGGAGCCAGAACCAACCCCATCAAAAGAGCCAGAACCCGTACAGGAACCGGCACCCAAACCTCAACAAGAAAAACCTGCACCCAAACCAGGTGGGAGTGGCTTTTCCTTTGACTGGGCAGTAGGAGGAGAAAATATCGACGGACAGCTCTGGAACAAGATTATCCTCAGCCCTGTGCTTCGTATAGGCAATTTTGGTGTGGGACTCTATATCCCTGTGTACTTCATCTCCTTTGACGACCTTGGTTATCCCTCTCGCTGGTACAACGCTAGTGAATGGGATTTTAGCTCTTTTGATGATAGTCTTCACGACCTTGCCCTCAAGATCCGCTTCCTCGAATACCAGAACAAGTGGCTTCTTTTCCGTATTGGTTCTCTCCCGAATATGACACTCGGACATGGCATTCTCATCAACAACTACGCTAACGATCTCGAATTCCCGGCTGTGAGAAAAGTCGGAAGCCAGATCAAAGTCGATGGAAAGGTTGTCGGTTTTGAAGTGCTCACAGGAAATGCTTTTGTCTGGGATATGGCAGGCGCACGATTCTTTGTCCGTCCTTTCTCAGGAAAACCTCTCATTGGAAAACTGGGATTTGGTATCTCAGGGTTCTATGATCGGCAACCAGTGTCCCTCTTCACCAATGAACAAATTGCCTTTGGGTATGCTGCCGATATCGATCTCCCTCTCTTTGAGGTAAATGAGGCTCTCTTTATGGTGCTCTACTCGGATATCGCCACCCTTGGCTACCAGGACAAAGTCCTCAATATATCGACCAATGCCAAAGGTTTTGGTTGGGCTACTGGTCTCAAAGGAAGCCTTCTGATCATTGACTTCCGGGCAGAATATCGCTATCTCCAAGACGGGTTTATCATAAACTACGTGGACACCTCCTATGACGTGAGTCGCAGCGCCAAATATGTAAACCTCCTCTTTGGTGATAACGAGGATTACTCTGGGTTCTTAGTGGAAGCCGGCAAAACCTTCAAGGGTCTTGGCTGGGTGAAGATGCAGTATGAACATCTTTTCCCTCTTTATGAAACCAATATCACTGTCAATATGAATACCCTTCACATGGAAGCCGGCATCGAAAAGGGGGTCATCAAATGGGGATATGGTTCTCTAGCTTACGACAGGATGAACTTCAATCTTGGGGATCTCTTTACTTCCTTCCCGGGTAACGGAAGTATTGTGAGTGCTTCGGTCTTTTACGCTATTTCGGCCGGGGCATTCATAGGTATCCAGTTCAAAAGATACTATGAAATTGACCCTCTCACAGGAAATCTTTCGTCAAAGGATACCTTTGGGATAACAACCCAGATGGGATTTTAGAAGCTTCATAAAAAAAGCCGCCCGAAAATGGGCGGCTTTTTTGTTTCATGGAAGATTTACTTGTAGATATTGTAGAAGGCTGCTTTGCCAGGATAGATAGCGAACTCACCAAGCTCCTCTTCAATACGAATCAACTGATTGTATTTGGCAATACGGTCTGTTCTCGAGAGAGAACCTGTCTTGATCTGGCCAGTATTGAGAGCCACAACAAGGTCTGCAATGGTGGCATCTTCGGTTTCGCCACTTCGGTGAGACACAACAGCGGTAAAGCCTGCCTTTTGAGCCATCTGAACAGCATCAATGGTTTCGGTCACTGTTCCAATCTGGTTGAGCTTAATCAAGATAGAGTTGGTAGCCTTGGTTTGAATTCCCTTCTTGAGAATCGAAGGATTGGTCACATAGAGGTCATCACCAACAATCTGGATCTTGTGTCCAAGAAGTTTGGTAAATTTCTCGTATCCCTGCCAGTCGTTCTGATCAAAAGGATCCTCAATAGAAATGATAGGATACTTCTCCACCCACTTGGCTAAAAGTTCAATCATCTCATCAGTAGAGAAGATCTTGTCAGGGTTAGACTTCCAGAAACGATAACCCTTCTTGCCTCCCTCTTCAAAAAGTTCAGAAGAGGCACAGTCCATCGCGATGGCAAAATCAGCATCAAGCCCAGCCTTGTAACCAGCCTTGTCAATAGCCTCAAGGATATACTTGATACCCTCTTCGTTATCAATATCAGGAGCAAAACCTCCCTCATCACCTACAGCGGTATTTTTCCCGGCCTTTTTGAGAATAGACTTCAGATTGTGGAAAACCTCAGCGATCATTTCAACAGCCTTTTTGAGGCTATCAGCGCCAATCGGCATCACCATAAACTCCTGAAAATCCACTTTGTTGTCGGCATGTTTTCCACCATTGATGATATTGGCCATGGGAACAGGCATAATCTTGGCATTGGTACCACCAAGATAGCGATACAGAGGCAAGCCAAGATAATTAGCGGCTGCATGAGCCACTGCCATAGAAACACCAAGGATAGCATTGGCACCCAGTTTACTCTTGTTCTCGGTTCCATCGAGATCTATCATGATTCTATCAATCTCAACCTGATTGAGAGCATCCAATCCCACAATCTCTTCAGCGATGGTGTTATTCACATTCTCCACAGCCTTGAGCACACCCTTCCCAAGAAGACGATTCTTGTCACCATCCCGGAGCTCTACAGCCTCTCTCTCTCCTGTCGATGCCCCACTGGGAACCGCAGCACGCCCCATCGTTCCATCTTCAAGAACAACCTCTACCTCTACCGTTGGATTACCACGAGAATCAAAGATTTCTCTGGCATGAACATCAATAATTGTTGACATATATATCCTCCTCTTGTATTCTCTGCCTCACTTCAAAATTTGCATTATTATAGCGAAAGAAAAAAAGCCTGTCAAATAAAGAGACTTCTCAAATCCCCTTCAAAAGATGCTCCACAAGGATCTTTAACCCAATCCCTATAAGAACCACGCCACCCACCCATTCAAAACGTTTTTCTTGCAGGGCTACTGACATCGATTGAAGCCTCTGACCCACATACACCCCAAAAAAACAGATCACAAAAGTCACAAGCCCTATCACAAAAGCCGGGAGAATAATCGCCTGCCCAAGAACCCCAATCGTCACTCCTACCGCAAGGGCATCAAGGCTTGTCGCAATACTCATCATCAAAAGCACAGGAACTTCCACACAACTTTTCCTTTCACAGTCATCCGCTGAAAAAGACTCCCATATCATTTTGCCACCCACATACGCTAAAAGCCCAAAGGCAATCCAGTGTTCCCATTTTCGCAAAATAAGGGCAAGCTGAGAACCGGCAAGCCACCCCACAAGGGGCATAAGAGCCTGAAAAAAACCAAAGGCAAAGGCTATACGAAAGGCATAACGCCACCTCATCGTCTGCATCATAAAGCCATTGGTCAGAGAAACCGTCAACGCATCAAGAGATAGCCCTACGGCTATCCCCAAAAGGGTCCACCACTCCATTTATCCCCCCAAATAGGCCCGCTTCACCTCTGGATTATCCAGAAGTTCCTGACCACTACCAGCGAGCACAAGCTTCCCTGTTTCAAGGACATATCCTCTATGAGCAATCCTGAGGGCCTGTCTGGCATTTTGTTCCACAAGAAGAACGGACAATTTTTTCTCTGTATTCAGTTTGGTGATAATTTCAAAGATCTTCTGTACCATGAGAGGAGCTAAGCCGAGCGCAGGCTCGTCAAGAAGCAAAAGCTCCGGTTCTGCCATCATCGCCCGTCCAATGGCTAACATTTGAAGTTCTCCACCAGAGAGATATCCGGCCCGTTGACCAGACCTATCCCTCAAAACAGGAAACCACTGATATACTTCGGAAAGATTCTTTTCTATACGTTTCTTGTCCTTTTGCAAAAAGGCTCCCATCTCAAGATTTTCCCGTACGGTGAGTTCAGGAAAAATTCCTCTCCCCTCCGGCACAAGCACAAGCCCCATCCCGGGCAAAAGATGGGTAGGAGTACTTTTGCCATGAGAACGATCAGAATAGGTCTCAAAAATGGTCTTTTCCTTATACAGGATATTCCCCTCAGAAAGAGGTTCTATCCCCATAATAGCCTTCAAAAGAGTGGTTTTACCTGCACCATTGGCTCCGATGAGGGTCACAATTTCCCCCCGACCAACCACTACACTAACCCCCTTCAAAGCCTGAATGCCCCCATACTGGACGTGGGCGTTCTCCACACGAAGGATAATCTCTTTCATGCCTCTCTCCCAAGATAGGCCTCTATCACCTGAGGGTGAAGCTGTATCTCCCGTGGTGTTCCCGAGGCAATTTTCTGACCATAATTCAGTACGGTAATGGTATCACAAATATTCATCACCAGTTTCATATCATGTTCAATGAGAACTACCGTAATCCCCAAATCCCGAATCCGTCGGATAAGCCCCATCAGATCCTCCGTTTCTACCGGATTCATCCCTGCTGCCGGTTCATCAAGAAAGAGAAGCTTTGGTTCCATGGCAAGGGCTCTGGCAATCTCTACCTTTCTTTGAACTCCATAGGGAAGATTGCCGGGAAGTTCAGCATGGTACTTGTCCACCCCGACAAACTCAAGCCACTTCCACGCATTCTCATAGATATCTCTCTCTTCTTTCCGGGAGTTTACCAACGCATAAAAGGCATTCAAAATACCAAGAGGTCCTTTGAAAGGATGGGTCCCCTTGAAATGACGGCCTATCATCACATTTTCAAATACATTGAGTTCTTTGAAAAGCCGTATATTCTGGAAGGTTCTTGAAATACCAAGTCTCGCAATCCGATAAGCAGGCCACCCCGTTATATCCCTCCCCTCAAAAAAGACATACCCCTCTGTCGGTTCATCCAGACCGGTAATGGTATTGAAAAGGGTGGTTTTTCCAGCCCCATTAGGACCTATCAGGCCTGTAATCGTTCCCGCTTCTACCTCAAAATCCACATCGTTGACCGCTACAAGACCACCAAACTCCTTTCTCAGGCAGGTCGTATAGAGAAGCTTCACAACGACCTCCTCTCAAGAATCTTCGCCACCTCATTTTCATACGAGATACGTTTGCGACCAAGCACACCCTGAGGCCTGAAAATCATCACCACAATCAAGAGAAGACCAAAGAAAATCTGATTGAACTGAGCCGGAATCACACTGGTAAGCCCGGTAAGACGAGGGGCCTCCGAAAGCAGCACAAGTACCATCGTCCCAAAAAGAGCCCCAAGAGAATTCCCAAGTCCACCCAACACCACCATACAGAGAATCAAAACAGAAAGCATAAAATCAAAGGTTTGTGGAGCCACGGACTGATTATACACCGCCCAAAGAGAACCCGCAATCCCGGCAAAAAAAGCCCCAATCATAAAAGCCACCACCTTGTACTTCACCGCATTGATGCCCATTGCCCCTACTACTACCTCATCTTCACGAATAGCCTCAAGCGCCCTCCCAAAACGAGAATGGACAAGCCGCCGGATAAACAAAAAGGTCACTACAACAAAAAGGGCATACAGAATAACATAGCCTACACTTGTATCATACCCAAACTGGATCCCAAACAAAACCGGACCAGGAACCCCATTGATACCATTTGGACCACGGGTGAGACTATCCCAGTTGATAATCACATTCTTCACCACTTCCCCAAAGCCAAGCGTGGCTATGGCCAAGTAGTCTCCCTTGAGTCTCAGGGTAGGAAGTCCTACAAGAAATCCAAGCATAGCGGCAAAAATCCCACTTAGTCCAAGCACCAACCAGAAATTCCAGCCACCTATGGTAGTTCCTATGGCTGTTGTATAGGCTCCAATCGCAAAGAAGGCAGCATGACAGAGAGAAAGAAGCCCCGTATAACCGGCAATCAGATTGAGGCTCAAGGCAAGAATGGCATAAATTTCCATATAGATAATCAGAAGAAAAAGAAAATTCAGCATTACACCTTCTCCCGTTCTTTTTTTCCAAGAAGTCCTGATGGACGAAAGAGAAGTATCAAAATCAAAATGGTAAAGGCTACCGTATCCCGAAGACCCTGAGGAATCCCAAGCACAGCCACCCCAAAGGTCTCAATCACCCCTAAAAGTACTCCACCAATCATAGCCCCGGTGATATTCCCGATTCCACCAAAAACCGCTGCCACAAAGGCCTTGAGACCGGCTAATGTTCCCATGGTGGGATAAATCTTGATCTCAAGCGCCACAAGCATACCGGCAGCAGCCGCCAACGCCGAACCAATAGCAAAAGTCAAAGAGATGATAAAATCCGTATCAATCCCCATAAGTTTGGCCACCGTCATATTCTGACTGGTCGCCCGCATCGCTTTTCCCAGTCGTGTATAATCGACAAAAACCTTCAGGGTCACCATCAACACAAGGGCGGATATCACAATCAGAATCTGATGGGGCGTAATCGCTACCGTCCCTAAAAGAATGGTCTCATTGGCAAAGGGATAATCAAGCCGTTTTGACTTTGTTCCAAAGAGAAAAGCCGCTAAATTGGAGAGAATAATAGAAACCCCGATAGCGCTCAGAAGCGGAGCTAAACGAGGAGCCTGACGAAGCGGCTTATAGGCAAGTTTCTCCACGGTTACCCCCAACAGAGCACTTACTCCCATGGCCCCCACCATCCCCACAAGAAACAGAAAAAGAGAATAAGGATGAAGCATATCCCCATTCAGCCCAAGGTAGAAGAAATATCCCGCATACGCCCCCATCATCAAAATCTCCCCATGGGCGAAATTGATAAACTTCAAAATCCCATAGACCATGGTATATCCAAGAGCAATGAGGGCATAAATACTGCCAAGCGTTATGCCATTCACCACATGCTGGGCAATCTCTGACCAGGAAAGATGAAAAAGCATCATAAGCCCTTCCTTAAACTAAAAATAAAAACGACCGGACGGCACAATGCCGCCCGGTATAGGTTCTTTACTTTACTTCTACAAGTTTGCCGTTCTCTACTTTGTATACGGCGGTTTGTTTGTAGGTTTTGTTCTTCGCATCAGCCACAAAAATACCTACATTCTTGATAGCATCACCCGAAGGCAAGAAGGTGATGGTTCCAGAAACACCCTGATACCCCTGGAGATTCAACAGAAAATCACGAATCTTGGTACGATCAATCTTGCCATCAGTTGAACCCTCAGCAGCATTCTTAATAGCTAAAAGAAGTACCTTGAAGGCATCGTACGCATTGATAGCAAAGGCGTCAGGATCCTCACCATACTTTTCACGATACAGTTTCACAAAGTTTTCACGAAGAGGATTCTTGATACCACTCTCATCAGCAGAGTTGGAGAAAATCACTCCATCAGCAAGATCCTTTGCCAGAGCGAAAATCTCAGGATTAGAGAACCCATCAGCAGAGAGAATCTTCACATTCAACCCAAGCTGTTTGGCCTGTTCAAGAATCTGTGCCATCTCTGCCACGTAATTGGGAATATACAAAGCCTCAGGATTTGCCTCTTTGATCTTGGTAAGCTGGGTCTTGAAATCCTTGTCTCCCTGAACACCCGTTTCTACAGCCACAACCTGGCCACCACTTGCCTCATAGACCCGCTTGAAGTCCATGGCAAGACCCTGGCTGTAATCGTTTTTGATATAGAGGATAGCTACCTTCTTGATACCAAGCTTCTCAGCCACATAGCGACCAAAAACCTCAGCCTGAAGCTGGTCAGAAAGCACATTGCGGAAGATAAAATCTCCCTTCGAAGTCACATCCTTGTGAGTAGCCGACTGAGAGATCATTACCACCTTGGCAGCCTGTGCCTTGGGAGCAATAGCAAGAGCACAGGAAGAAAACATAGGTCCTACAAAACCATAAATCTTATTCACACCGTAGAGCTTTTCAAAAGCAGCATTGGCCTTTTCAGGCTTACCCTCATCATCCTCCACGTAAAGCTTCACAGGAAGACCGGCAATACCACCCTGGCTATTAATCTCTTCCAGAGCAATCTGAACAGCCTGAAGGGAGAGTTTCCCGTAGTTGGCTGCATCCCCTGTGAGAGGCCCAATAAATCCCACAGCAATTTCCTTGGGTTTGGAAGCACATCCCAACACCAAAAGCACAAGACCAAGCGACAAAAGCACCTTCTTCATACGTTTTCTCCTCCTCATCAAAAGATTTCTCTTCTGTTATTATAAGCAAGAGAAACTATTTTTGCAAACAAGAAGCATCGCTAGGGAAAAGGCTTGTTATGATTTTCTTGCCATCTTTGTGAATATTACCCCATCGGCTATAACCTTGTTTCAGCAACAAGAGCTACGTGTTATCCACTTTTCTCAAACAAAAAGAATCTAAACCTTGGTAAGAAAAGTTAATACATCACCTTCTTTTGAAAAAAGGAGAGCTTTTCTTATCCGATTAGTTAAACGTTTAACCTACCTCTATACAAACCTTCGCGATGGTTTTCACCATGTTTCAGCAGGAAAATACAGTCCTCCACAGAGTCCCGGCTATTACCATGTCTCAGCAAAAGCTACCTGCGTAGCTGAAATATGGTAATAGCAAAAGCTCCCCGTCCCCTTCTCTTAGATGAGAAAGAGAGACCCTATTACCTTGTCTCAGCAAATTACCCCCTGTTATCTCCTTCTCTCAAACAAAAATCCTATAAGACACTACAGGCCCTACAAATACACCCCATTCTTTTGAAAAAAGAGGAGATCTTCCTTCCACAAGCTGAAACAGAGTGATAGCCAACACTCTCACAAGCTTCGTCTAGGAAGATGCCAATCGTACCGTATCGCAAGAACCCTCCCGACAAAGATAAAACACACCACCACCAACAAGGTAACAAGATGAGAAACCCCAAAACGAAAAAGAAAATAATACATCATCGAACCCACAATACAAAAAGAAGCATAAATCTCCTCTTTCAGCACGGACGGAATTTCACTCACCAAAATATCCCGTAGCATTCCTCCCACTACCCCCGTGGACGTTCCCATAATTACCACGCCCAAAATACCCAATGAGGCCTGAATACCTTTTTCCGCCCCTACCACCGTAAACACAGCAAGCCCAAGGGCATCAAAATACCTCACCCATGATGTCACATTCTGAATTCTTTTGCCAAAAAAGTAGGTCATCACAGAAGCCACAATCGCATATCCTAGATCATTTTCGTGCAACAAAGCCATAGGCACCTGATTGAGAAGAACATCTCTCACCATTCCCCCGCCAAGGGCTGTCAAGATACCGAGAACTACCACCCCCAAAATATCCAGCGAATACTTCATTCCCTTCATGGCCCCGGAAATCGCAAACGCTACAATACCCACTATATTGAGAACAAAAAGCACATTCTCCATACCAACCTCTTTTTCTTTTATTATACCATAAAAATTCTTCTTTCGCACACCTTTCCCTTTTGAAAACCAGGGAAAAGTATTCAAAAGCTGTTGTTCCACATAGGAAACTGAATAGCTATTTCCACATTTCTTAATGAACAGGGAAATAACACGAGAAAGCTCTGTTCTTTCACCCTTTTTTCTGTACCCCACCGGGCCGCTTTTGCGGTTGTGCGTCCTTTGTCGTAAGGGGGAAGTCCTTCCGGAGTGAGGGTGCAGGAGGCACCCGGGGCGACATTTTCTGTTGCTTTTGCCCGCAAGGCCACCGAAGCGGAGCCGCGGAGGCTTTGCTGAGACATGGGAATAGCCAAAGGCGTGTGGGGTGTATAGAGTGAGGTTAAACGTTTAACCTATTGGGTGTTTTGCTGAAACAAGGTGATAGCAAGAGGTATGGGGGGGGTATAGAGAAAGGTTAAATGTTTAACCAATGAGGCGGTTGGCTGAAACAGGGTAATAGCCCGGGCCTTTTGGTCTCAGAAAGCCCTCTTCTTGCTAACCCGTCGCCATGCCCCCGCCCCTGCCTGCGGTGTCACCTGAGAGAAGCCCCTGCAGGGAACACGCGCCCCGCGGGCTGGTAATGGAAGCCATCGTCTTTTCACCACTGGCCGAGCCACAGGAGGTGGCGAGGAAGCCCGGGGTCAGACAAGGAGGGCTGTCTCCGGGCGGCTACAGAAGAGAGCGGGGTTACAGGTTTTTGTTCCAGCCCGCACCACGGGAGACAGGTCGGTGGCTACAAAAACCGCCGCAGGGGCGGGGACGGGGTTTTCAAAAGGGGCGAAGCCCCTTTTGTCCTGCGCGGAAGCGCTTCGTAGAAGAAAGAAGACAGGCAACAAAAATAGCTCAAAACTGAAAGAAAAGAGATGGTCGAATGAGTATTCAGTTTTTGTGTGAAGATAACCATTCTGTATGAATGTGGAACGACAGAAAAAGTATTCAAAAGCCTGAAAACTTGATTTTCTTCCCTGTTTGTTCTATAATACTGTTATCCTATTCTCATAAAATACATCAAAAGGAAAACACATGGATCCCGTTCTTCAAACCCTTCTGAGAAATCAGGGCGAGTTTGTGTCCGGCATGCGGATCTCTGAAGAGGTGGGACTTTCCCGCACTGCTGTCTGGAAACATGTCCAGAGTCTTATCGAAGAAGGATATGGCATAGACTGCATCAAGAAAAAGGGATACCGACTCCACACCCTGCCAGAAAACCGCTGGATCGTAGAAAAACTCTCTCTTCTTTGCCATTACCCTGTTGAGTGGTTCTACAAACCAGAAGTGGATTCCACCAACCTCTGGGCCAAGGAAGTTATGGTGCGTCATGAAAAACCTTCCGTGTTTTTTACCGACAAGCAGTATGCCGGTCGTGGACGCCTTGGCCGTCAATGGGAATCTGAAACAGGCAAAGACATTGCCTTTTCGCTGGCGGTTCCCCTCAATACCGATGTGTGCCATTACTATCAGTACACCATTATGATGGCCCTTGCTGTGTATCGTGTTCTGCTTCCGATAGTCAACACCACCACACACATCAAATGGCCAAATGATATCTATATTCAGGGCAAAAAGGTCTGTGGTATTCTTTCAGAAATGCTTACCGAAGAGAATCGTCTCCGTACCCTTATTCTTGGCGTGGGTATCAATGTCAATTCCTCTCCCTCCCTTCCACACGCTCTCTCTCTCAAGTCCCTGACAGGCAAGGAGTTCGATCGGCATATCATTCTCTCAGAAATCCTCAACGGATTTTTTGATCTTCTTCACCAATACGGGTGCGGTGATTTTGCTTCTATTTATGAAGCCTGGAGAAACGCTCTTATGGGACTCGGTCAAAAAGTACGAATTGACACCGGCCAAAAGGTTATCGAAGGAACCTTTATCGATATCAATGAACAGGGTATTGCCATCATTCAAACAGACCAATCAATCGAAAAAGTCTACTCTGGAGACCTGTTTCTCTCAAAATCATGATCGGATGGGCCTACCTTTTTGCGCCTCCCAGCTGGCACGTTGAGATTGTTTCTTCATCTCCTCCCCTTCTTTCTCCGGCTGGACTGCGGATGTATTATAAACCTTTCGGGATTGATCGTCTCCTGCCGCTCTTTGTGGAAAATTTCCCTTCTGAAGACGAATTCAATACCCTTTTTTCTCATCAGAAACGGCTTTTCCCCTCTGGGGTTCATCTGCAAAAGAAATCATCCTTTCCTCCACTTCCCCTTGAAGACTACTTTTTCCTCCGGTTTTCCTCTGATACCCGTTCTTTTGTCCTTGGGTTCTCCTCTCTGGATATCCAGGTCCTCATCCACCTTCTCTCTGGAAAAGAATCGTCTCTCACCGAGAGAGACCTCCTTCTCGAAGAACTCTCCCACTGGTTTCAGGCCGCTCTCACCCGCCCACCCTTTGATTTTGAGACCATGATTACCTCACTTCCAGACCACCAGCTCCAGTGGCTGCTTAACTGGATGCTCTCTCAGAATATTGTCTCTGTGGACATGCTCGCCGCCTACATCTGGAGTTTAGATGAAAAGGGAAAACGACTGATAGATAATCTCTCCCGCTCTGTTCGTCAGGAGATGAGAGAACTCATGGCAGGCTACAGACGGGGAAAAACGTACCGCTGGGCCGAGGAGGTGAAATACCTTATCCATCATAACCTTTTTCGCCACACAGGACTTCTGTCCACCCATGTAACTCTTCTGAAAAGCTACGCTGATCTCAGAAAAAAACAAACCACCGAGAATCTTCTCTCTTTTCTTCCCACTGCCGAACACTGGCATAGCTCTTTTGTTCATCTTCCCCTTGAAATCAAACAAAGATACGTGAGTAACCTGCCAACCCGTTCCATAGCCGCCTATGGAAGTTTTGTTCCAGAGAACCTCTTTCTCTCCTGGTGGCAAAACGCTCTCTCTCGAAGAGGACTTGACATTTTGCGGGAAGATCGCCTGTGGTGGCTCACCCAACCCCTGGATGAACGAGCAGAAGAAGCCATGGCTTTTGTGAAACAGTGGTTTACCTTAGAAGCCAAAGAACTCATCCAACCAGAGGAAACCTCCGCTGTTCTCTCCACCCTCTCTTTTCCCTGGCAACTTGAACTCATCACCTATGAAATCGGCGTAGCTCCGTGTATCTATGCCCTCAAACCCCTGAATATCCCCTTACCCCTCCTTTCGCCCACGATGAAAAACCTCCTTGAGGATATCCGTTCAGGAGTTATTTCTTTCCAGAACTGGGGAGACTATCGTATTGAGGAGTCTCAAAAGAGATTTCTCACCGCGATTTATGTTTTACGACGTCTCGGCCGATTATAAGCAAAAAGGAGAATCCATGACCATTCCTCCCTTCATGAGAGACTTTCTCAACCAGCTCCAGGAAGGTGCCTATATCCTTAATCAAAACCGTACCATCCTCTTCTGGAATACGGCCGCAGAGAAAATCACAGGCTTTGCCGCAAGCGAGGTCGTAGGAAAATCCTGTAAAGACAATATCTTGAGACACATAGATGAGAATGGCACCAATCTCTGTGAGTTGGGGTGTCCTATGGTTCAGATTCTCCAGGGACAATCCTTTATCGAAGCCAATGTTTTTCTCCACCACAAAAAAGGCTATCGACTCCCTGTGCATATCAAGGGTATTCTTTTCCCTTCGACTCTTTTTCCTTCGTCCTCTCGCCCCACCGAGATATACGCCATTGAACTCTTCTCCCCTCTGTGGCAGGGATTTTTCATCGACACAGAGGATCTGCTCAAAATGGCCCTCCAGGACCCTCTCACAGAAACCCTCAATAGACGTGGGCTTGAGAGCCTTTTTTATTCCCGACTGCAGGAAATGATCTCCTTCAAAAAAACTATTGGGCTTCTCTTTATTGACATCGACAACTTCAAACAGTTCAACGACACCTATGGCCATGAAACGGGAGACAAGATACTCTTCAACACCGCTTCCACCCTCAAACATACCCTGCGTCCCTTTGATCTTCTCTGCCGGTGGGGAGGAGAAGAGTTTATCGTTATAGTTTTCCTGGATAACCCTGAACATCTCACGGCTGTTGCCGAACGTTATAGACAACTCATTGCTTCTCAATTCATTGAACAGGAAGGGAAACTTATCACCATCACCGCCTCGATAGGGGCAACCACCGTCTCTCCCCCAGAAAGCCTTGAAAGCGCCATCCAGCGAGCCGACCACCTCATGTATCAAGCAAAGCGCTCCGGCAAAAACAAGGTAATATGCGAAATCAGGGAAGGGGAGTAGGTCGCACATTCCCGCAGCTTTTTTCAAGAAACTCCACTACCTCAACGGGAAGTCTTGGTTTCACAAAAGCCATGGTCCCTATCTCCACCAAACTGGCTCCAGCCAAAAGAAATTCCAGAGCATCTTCCCCAGAGGCCACTCCTCCACTGGCAATAATAGGAAGGCTCACCGCCTGAGCTACCCGATAGACATTGGCCAAAGCAAGAGGTTTGACTGCCGGACCAGAAAAACCCGCAAACTTTCTTGCAAAGACAAAGGACTTCTTCTGGCTATCAATGGCAAGACCAAGAAAGGTATTGGAAATAGTCACCGCGCAAGCCTTTGCCCTTTCGACCTCCTTAGCATTTCCCACCAAATCATGCTGAGGACTGAGTTTCACAAAAACAGGAAGAGAGGCTTTTTCCATTACCTTCGAAACAATACGATAGACATCCTCTTTCCGGGCATCAAAGGTTACTCCCCCCGCATGAACATTGGGACAACTCAGGTTCACTTCTATAGCGGCAATACCAGGAAGTCGTGACGCCCTCTCCGAAAGCCGGACAAAATCCTCCTCTTCATCACCCGCTATACTTACAATCACATTTGTCTTCCACAACGAAAAGGGATTCTCCTCACAAATCCGCCTCTCAAAGGCATCAAATCCTTCATTTTCGAGGCCTATAGAATTGAGAAGACCCGCCGGCGTTTCATACAACCTGGGAGGGGGATTCCCCTTTCTGGGAGAAGGGGTGAGTGTTTTCAAAACAACTCCTCCCAAAAGACCATACTCATAAAAATCAGCAAAAGGCTCTCCCATACCCCAGGTTCCCGAGGCGGTAAGCACCGGATTTTTGAAAATAAGCGAACCAATCTTTGTCTCAAACACCGCTTTCTCCTTATCGAAACCATTTTCGGTAAAATTCTTTCAAAGATACCCATTTGTCGGCCACGGTAACAAGCCAGCTCTCCATATGCCGCGGCCATGACATCCCAAGAGGCCACATATGAGAGAGAATAATATTTCTCTCCCGACGAGTGGCTGAATAAAACCTCTCCGCGTGCCTGGAAGATTCCTTGGGATGCTCAAAAGCGTGAAGCTTGCCACTGGCGGGCCTTTCTCTTCGCCAATCATAGAAGAAAAAGTCATGGAGAAGCGCCCCTCGAATGAGAGCTTTTCGCTTCATACGCCATCGACTGATCTTCTCTATCATTCTCCCTAGGCGGTAGGCTACCCTTGCCACACGGAGATTGTGATAGAAAATACTCTTTTCATGATGTCGAATTGTTTTGAGACGCAAATACACCGGCTGACGTACCACCGCATAGGTATGCCTTCTGAGAATCATGAGGCTCACCCTCTTCTACTCGTCTTTCGGAAGAAAACGCTTGATAAATTCCACAAAAGACTCTGGTACTTCCTTTACCCTCTCTCGAAACTGTTTGGCAAGATGAGGAAAGGCATAAAGAGGCTGAAAAAGGTGGCGAAAGTACCTTTGTGTCTCACGAACAGAAAGGGAAGGAAAAGAAAATTTCTCAGGAAGCTGGGCTAAATTCTCCTTCAGGTGCGCTACCCAGCGAGCATACCTCTGATACATCCTGGCTGAAAACCAGAAATCTACAGCAAGATACATACTGAGCCATCCTGTGAGAAGCCACCGCCACTCAAGAGAGAGCCTCTCAAGAAGTGAAAGGACAAAAGGTTGTACCCAGAATACCACAACAATAGCGAGTATTCCCCAAAAAATGCTAAAAAGAAGACAAATCCTCCCATGAAGATGAAAGGGAAGATCGCTATAATCCCAGAGTTTGAGATGAAAAAACGTCTCCGTAAACCAGCCTGCTATATACTCTACCACAGAAGGAAGAAGAAGGATCGCCACCCACGCCCATCCCCCCCATCGCTCAAAAGGCAAAAGAAGCGTGACCACATAGATACCGAGTCCCCCAAAACCATACACAGCCACAAATGGCCCCTGAAGAAAACCTGGATTGACAAGCTTTTTCTGCTGAATAGAACGGAAAATAGTTTCAATTATCCATCCCCCAAAAGCCATAGTAGAAAAATAAAGAACAGCCTGTGAAAATACCTCCATAAAAACCGCCTCTTTTATTTTCTATAATAATACCATAAAAAACGTTTTCAGACAAGTTTTTTCAAAAAAGAAGGCCTGTCTCTCGACAGGCCTTCTTTTCAAAAATCCATTTTCTTCTCTTATTTTGTCTCTGTCACCATAGGAGGAATCTTGAACACCTGTCCAGGATAGATGAGATCCGGATCCTTAATCTGGTACTTGTTTGCTCTCCAGATCATAGGCCAGAGCCAGTAACGTTTATCGTACATATACCCGGCAATCTTCCAGAGACAGTCTCTATTGGCTGGGTTGAGTTTCACGGTGTATGTCGCAGCCTCTTCCATAGCAAGGAGCATATCGGCAAGCCGAATAGCCTCACGAGCATAATCAATAGCATCAAGATACTCTTCTCGAGCATAAGCATCCTCAGCTAATTTGATATACTTTTCCACAAGGGCATCACTTACCTCTTCGGTACTTTCTACACCGGCAGCAAGATAGCTAAACCGAGCTTCAGGAAGATAGCTACTTCCCGGACTTCGACGCTTTCGGAGTTCCTCGAGTTTTTTCTTGGCCTCATCAATATACTGTTCAGCCTTTTGCTTCTGAGTATTAGTCTCCTCCCCTGCCGGCTTCACCTGTTGCTGCTGCTGGGTAGCCAGCTCTCTCTGATAGGCCTGTTCTGCTTTGGCTACAGCCCCATCAATAAGAGCAGAGGCCTGCTGCGCAAGGGCAATGGCTTCTTCAAGATCACCATTTGCAAGCGCTTCTTTTGCTCTCTGAAGAATAACCGCAGCATCAGAAAGCTCTTGAGAAGCGTAGGTTTTCACAATATCACGATTTTCTGCAGCATAGTACTTATCCTGGGCTGAAGTCACCGCTGCCGTCGCCTGTTCTACATCGGCAACCAACTTTTGAGCAAGAGGAGATAACTTCTCGTAGAGTTTTGTCCCCTCCTGATAGGTGGCATCAGGATCTTTCTTCGCATAGGTAGCCTCAAAGGCACTAAACGAAGCCACCGCATCCTGATACGCTTCAGGAGCACGCTTTTCACCAAAATTATCTTTAATCTGATTCATAAGAGCCACATTTTTCTGATAGATATCTTCGGCTCGGCGTTCACGTGCCAGTTTATAAGCTTCTTCTGCCTTTTGCTTGGAAGAAAGAGCCTTTTCTTTGGCTTCTTTGTTTTTCTTTCCTTCGACAAACTTGTTAGCTGCATCATAATCATTCTGTGCAGCGGCAAGCTCCGAAGAGGCAAACAAAGAAGCATCCACAGCCTGAGCTTTTTCTATGGCAGCTTTTGCTTCCTCCAGTTCCTTTTTGGGAACAGAAGAACAACCGACAAACCAAAGAGCAAGAAGTAAAACCAGACTTCCGGTTATCCATTTTCTCATAATTACCTCCCTCGCGAGAATTCTCTATCTTCATTCTACCATAAATAGAAAAAAAAAACAAGTGTTTTTGAAGAATTTTTTATGGTTTTTTTGTCGTTCCACATATGAAACTGAATACCTATTTTCACATTTGACAAAGAAGGGGCAACGAAGGGATAATAAGGAGGAACTATGAAGAGGAGGAAGAAGTATATGGTTAAATCGAAGGTAAAGAGATTACAAGGATTCTTTGTTCAAGTTCAGAAAAGGGAAATTTCTTTAGGTTGGGTGGCAAGAAAACTTGATATAAGCCGATCCTGGGTTACCGTTTTGTATCAAAGATTCTGTCGAGGAGAAAATCTTGTTCGGCAAAGAACATCCAGAAAGTCAAAGCTTGAGCAAAAGCATATAGCCCTTATTCTTGAAACATACGAAGAACTGGCCATTGAAAAAGAGAATAAACAGAAAGAGTACCCTTCGGTAAGGATTCTTTCCAGCACCTTATATGAGCTTTACAAGGATTTTCCTAAGGTTTCAGATGAAACTATTCGGAGAGTGCTAAAAAAATTCTTTGTCCATTATCCTGAGCGAGCAAGGCATCACTACCGCAAAAGGTGGCAGGCAGAAGCCATAGGCGAGATTGTGCAGGCAGACGTTTCCATTCACCCATGGCTTGAAAAGAAACCCGCTTTTCCGCTCCTTTTGATTATGGACGACCATTCTCGTTATGTTCTTGCTGCTAAGTTTTTATCCCAGGACACAATAGAAAACCATATGCCAGTTTGGCAGGAGGTTTTCTCTGAGTATGGTTTACCCTACAAGGTGTACTATGACAATGACCCAAAGTACTCTAAAAAGAATAATGGCCTCATAGCCACTGCGTTTGAGGAACTGGATATTTGTGTCGTTAATTCCAGACCTTATCAACCCCAGGGCAAGGGGAAAATTGAGCGTAAAATCCAGACATTCCAGAAACAACTCACTTTTTACCTCAAGAAAACCTTGAAAAAGCAACGCATTGAAACCCTGGAACAACTGAACTGGATTTTGAGAGAATATGTCATAGAGCACAATAAGACGCCTTCTCGAGCCCTTGATGGACGAACTCCCGAAGAAGTATTCTCAGAGGCTCGTAGAAAGCCTCAGAAAGACCTTTTTAAGCCCTTTACAGCCACCCCTGAACAGTTTGAAAAGGCTTTTGCGTTTCGAGCTTTTCGCAGGCTGGATAAAACTTATGAGGTTTCGTATAACGGCCATAAATATCGGGTTCCAAAAGAGAATGCTTTTCGGGTATTGCCTGGCGTCAACATCGAAGTAAGAGAATTCCCAGGGAAATGGGTGAAACTGTTTTACAAAGGTGAGGAGATAGCCCGTTATCCATGGAAAGAAAAAGTTGAAAATTCCACCAGGTAGAGGTACACTTATGAGGTATTCAGTTTCTATGTGGAAATACCCCTTCTGTTAATGTGTGGAACGACAGTCGAATTGCTTCATAATAAAAGTACTCGAAAAGGGAACGTTGCTTCAAAATAAAAAAGTACTCCAAATCTGTGTATAAAATAATCCAGTTCATGGCTCGACAAGCTCGCCAACCGGAATTGGGGTGGCGATGTTTGAAAGGAGACCTATTTACAGGGAAACGGCGAAAGAGTATCAAAAAGCCAGCAAAAAGGAGAAAAAGGAGATACTGGATTACTTTGTGAGGATAACAGGTTTAAAAAATCGAAACTATGCCGCCAGGCTCTTGAGGCAGCACGGGAAAACCATATATGTAGGCAAAAAAAATTACCTTAAAGCCGATATAGCCAAAAAGGGCAAAAGACCTGGCAGAAAGAAAAAATTCGGCGAAGAGGAACTAAAAATTCTAAAAAAGGTGTGGGAAATTGAAAACTACATGTGTGGTAAACGCCTAAAGCCGATTTTAAGTGAAGTTTTAGATAATCTCTTAGCAAACGGACATCTCCAGGGTTTTCAACAGGCCATAGAGAACTTGCGCCATATAAGTGCTTCAAGTATTGACCGACTTTTGAAACATGAGCGTAAAAAGCTTGAGATAAAAGGACGAAAAGGTACAAAACCTGGAACGTTGTTAAAGCAACAAATAGCTATACGCACGTGGGCAGAGTGGGATGAAAATTGCCCTGGGTTCATGGAGATTGATCTGGTAGCCCATGAGGGAGGAAATAGCCGAGGAGACTTTGCTCAAACATTAAATATGGTGGATGTTTGGAGCGGTTGGACAGAGCTTGTGGCAATCAAAAACAAAGCTTCAAAATGGGTAAGAGAAGCCATAGAAAAAGTCCAAAGAAGACTTCCTTTTGAGTTACGGGGAATTGATTCTGATACCGGTGCTGAATTTATTAATCATCCTCTACGCGATTGGTGTGAGAAGCACCAGATAAAATTTACAAGGGGGAGAAGCTCCCGTTCCAATGATAACTGCTACGTTGAGCAGAAAAACTATTCCATAGTCCGCCAGAATGTTGGATACTTCCGCTACGATACCGAGGAAGAAGTCTACTACTTGAACCGACTCTATGCGTATCTCAGGCTTTATGCCAACTTTTTTCAACCGGTTATGAAAATGACAGAGAAAAAGAGAATCGGAAGCAAGGTGCAAAAGAAGCATGATGATATTAAAACTCCCTACCAACGGCTTTTAGAAAGCTCTTATGTAAGTGAGGCACAAAAAGAATACCTCACAAGGCTTTATAAGGCTCTCGATTTGTTTCATCTAAGACAAAAAATTACGGCTTGCCAGAGAAAACTTTTCAGCCTTCAAAAGAAAAAGAATGGGGGGAACAAAAATTTGGAGGAAACTGTATGGAATTTTTGAGTACTTTTTTTTATGAGGCAATGATTCGAATTTCGAGTACTTTTTTATTTGACGCAACGGGGGAAGTATTAGAGAGTATGTTAAAAGAGGAAAGAGAGATTTACCTGGAAAACAATCCACCCACAAAAGGCAATGGCTTTTACAAAAGGGATTTAAAGACAGCTTTTGGCGAGCTTACAGCCATACGTGTTCCAAGAACAAGGGATAATGGATTTAAAAGTGCCCTTCTTCCCTATCGCAAACGCATCACAGAAGACTTAGATGCATTAATCAGGGCTATGTTGATATCAGGAATGTCAACAAGGAAGATAGCAGAAGTTTTAAAAGAGCTTTATGAAATAAAGATTTCTTATGCTAACATCTCAAGGATAAGCCAGGTAGGCATAGAAGAGATTCAGAAGTGGCGTAGTCGCCCTCTCATGGAAGAATATGCCGTGGTATTTCTGGATGCTATGGTGTTTCCTATCAAGAGAGATAGGGTAGAAAATGAATCAATATATGTAGCTATAGGCATTACACCTGAGGGAAGACGGGAGATTTTAGGATACTACCTGCCAGGAGGCATGGAAAGTGCTTATAACTGGCGGGAAATTTTGCTAGATATAAGAGAAAGAGGTGTCAAACAGATTCATTTTATTGTCTCTGATGGCTTAAGTGGTATGAAAAACGTCATAACAGAGATATATCCCCACGCAAAGTATCAGCCCTGTGTAGTCCATGTCATGAGAAACATACTGGCTAAAGTGAGAGTTCAACACAGAAATATCATTGCCACTGAAATAAAAGAGGTATTTCATGCCAAAGACAAACAGGAGGCAGAACAATTGTTTATGAAATTTACACAAAAATGGAAAAATATCTATCCCAACTTAATGAATAACCTCTTGACAATAAGAGAGAATATATTCACTTACATGGAATTACCTGAAGGAATACGAAGCATGGTGTATACAAACAATGCCCTGGAAAGACTCTTTAAAGAACTTAAAAGGAGATTAAAAACAATGGAAATGTGTCAAAGCGAGGCTTCAGCTGAGAAATATCTTTACCTGTTATTAAGATACCAAAATGAGAAGTTCTTAAAAAGAAAGTTAAAAAATTGGGAGTATTACTTTCAACTCTATCGTGAGCAACACTCATGCACGAAAGAAAATATTCCCGGCGAGAGTATCGTATGACCAGACACAATTTTCTTGACACAATGTTTTTTTCGCTTGAAAAAGTAAAAGAGGTGCGGTATAATGAACGTGGAAGTTTTAATGCCCGGGTGATTTTTCTTCAATATAAAAAATTATGTATCAAAGTGGGAAAAATATTTTTAAAAAAGAGGGAGGGAGGGCGTATGATTTTTAAAGAGAAACACCATCTTCATGCTTTAAAAATTTTTTTCATCTATGGGATATTTTTCGTTTCAAACGCTCTTTTTTTCAGGACTTTTGGTTTTTCTCAAATTGTGGCTCCTCTTAAAAAAATTCCTTATGATCCTTCTTTTTACAGAGAAAATGAGAATAGAATACTCTTTGTGAGAAAAGAGTATTTTAAAGAAAAAGAAGGTGTTTATTTAGAAATTAATAGCTTATGGATAGCGAATGAAGATTTTACAGATGTGAGGTTTATTGCATACTCCCAAGGTTTATTTAACTCTCCTGGCTTACGTTCTATTTCTCCTGATAAAACTAAAATAATTTTTAGTTCTTTAAAAGGTCCTGCTAGTCTTGCTCTTGGTGTTGAGAATAATTTTGATTGTTGGTTATATGATTTAAAATCAGGGGAAAAAACCCCTATTCCAATGTTATCACTCCTACCTCAAAGAATTCTATGGTCAAGTGATAGTAAAAGTTTCTTTTTTGAAGCAGGCGTGAAAGGTCTTTTTAAATTTAATGTTCAAAACGGTCAGCTTGAAAAAATTCGTAAACTTGGTGAAGTCATACAATATACAGACAGGGATGGAAAATCATATTATTTAAATATTACACTGACTTTAGACGATATTTACGAAGACAAAATCGTTTACACCCAAAAAGCAGCAGAAATAACAAATCAAATTAAAAGTGGGAAACAAACGTTTATCATAAAAGATGATTATATTTGGTTGATGGAGCTTCCAGCTACAAATTTTATTCTCCTTGATAAGGGAGATAGCCCAAGATTCTCTCCTGATGGAGGACTCATTCTTTATAAAAAGAATAAAGAACTCTGGGTCATGAACTTAAAAGATAGAACCAAAAAGAGTATTGGAATTGGTTCCCATCCAGTCTTTTCACCCGATGGAAAAAAGATCGCTTTTGTGGATATTGGTTTTGACGGGAGTCTTTATCGCTGGTTGAATCTGTGTGTTTTCGATATTTCTTCAGGTTCTACTCGAATAATTCCTAAAAGTCCAGATTGGAAAGAAGTGGTAGGTAAATGGTCACCAGGTTTTATGAAACGTTTTAATGAAGATTCCTATTTTAGTGAACATAACCCTCATCCTGTCTGGCTAGATGATCAAAGAATAGTTTACCATGTTGGTGTGGGTATATTTTTTATTGCTGATTTAGAGAAAAACGAGGCAAAACCCTTCTTTTACTGGGATGTTCAAGTTGATCCTACCATTCACTATTTCAATCAAGCTAATAATTCACTCGTTCTATCATCTGCTTATATTCGTACCCCTCGTAGGAACCAAAAGCCTCTCAGTAACTTAATAAAAGAGGGATGGGTAAACGAGTATGACATCTGGGAATTAAGTTTAGATAAAAAAGAAAAGAAAATGCTTATTGAAAATGGTTTTAATCCAATGGTACTCCAAAATAAAAAACCATAAAAATCCCTTGAAGAAGGAGGAAAGGTATGGAAGACAAGAAAAAAAGAGAAAAGAAATGGCTCATTTTTATCATTGGAATAGGGGCTCTGTTAATCGTGTTGGGTTTAAATACTCTCTTCAAAGCATTTTCAACTTACTTCTGGTCTTCTACTCAAGGAAAAATTCTTGTTTCACAGGTTGGTTTTGTTGATAGATTTAAAAGAGAGAATGATTCATTTTATTTTGATATAAGTTATGAATACTCTGTGGATGGCAAATTGTACACAAATTCTAAGGTTTTTTTGGGTCAATACGGTTCAAGTATTAGCAATTGGATGCAAAAAGTAGTAGATAGATACCCAGTTGGTAAAGAAGTGAGTGTATATTATAACCCAAAAAACCCGAAAGAAGCAGTTTTAGAAAGAGGGGTACGTGTTGCAACCTTTGGTTTATTTATTGGCGGTTTACTTTTTGTGGGAATTGGCATTTTAGGACTGAAGACTTAAAAACGAAAAACTTTTCTCTGTTTTGGTACGTAACGAGGTTTTTTTCAATCAAAAACTATGGAAAAGTTGAAGTGTTGGATAATTTCACCGACAATGATAAGTACTCATGGTAAGAGCCAGAGAAGTTTTTGTCAATTTGTGGGTGGATGTTCTGGGTTCCCCGGGAGAGTTTTCATGCTGCTACCCAGTTTCTGGCCACAAGTTCTGCTTGTTCCAGGACTGTTTGGGTGGCGGAGTCTTGTTTATCGGGGGGATAGCCGTATTTTCTCAGTATCTTTTTAACCTTTATTCTCATCTCTGCCTGCACGCTTTCTCGTTGAGTCCAATCTATGGTTACGCTATTTCGTATCGTCTCTGTCAGTTCGAGAGCAATTTTTCGTAAGGTTTCATCACCCAGGACTTGAACGGCACTATCGTTGACACCAAGCGCGTCATAAAAGGCTATTTCGTCTTCAGTTAAGTTAAGCTCTTTTCCTCTATTTTTTTCATCTCTTACCTTTTTTGCCAGTTCTATAAGCTCTTCGATGACCTGTGCAGCTTCTATGCTTCTGTTGGTGTATTTTTTTATAGTCTCTTCGAGCATGTTCATGAAGGACTTTCCCTGAACAAGGTTTCTTCGGGATATAATTTTTATCTGGTCATTCAACAATTTTTTTAGTGCTTCAAAGGCTAGATTTTTTTGAGGCATTCCTCGTACTTCTTCGAGAAAACCGTCTGATAAAATGGAAAGCTCGGGTTTTTGGATACCAGCGGCTTCAAAAATATCAATTATCCTATCGGATACTATTAAGCTTTTTTGGATTGTCCTTCCGTCAAATTTATTTTAATTTAATTTTAATTGAGTCGTTAGATAAAAATAATTTATCCATAATAGTTGTAATTCTTGATAGACAAGTAGAAGCTGAAATGTTGATATGAACAAATAATGTGTCATCATTTAGATCATCAACCTTATCCCAAAATTTTCCGTCAAGTGTTTTATACCGATTTTTCAAATCTCTATTAGATTCCATTAATTTCTTGAGGAAACTCCATTTTAAAATGGTTCCCTCGCGTTTGAACATCTCGTATTGATTGTTCAAAATGTTATCAAAATCATAGTTAGGACTCTCTTTTAAATATTTCAAAAACTTTATAAACACATCCTGCCAAGAATTTACTTCGATAATTTCATCAAAAATATGAAGTTCTATTGGCTTATTACCTTCTGCTATATTGCCCGCATCTGGATCAAGTGGAGAGAAAAGAGTATTATCAACGGTATTAGTATTCCAATTGTTTTTATTCTTATATTGATTGGGTAATGGAAAAGTTTCAAGAAACCAATTTATCATATTTTTTTGATGTTCTATAATACTCTGTTCGTCCCAAACATTCCTATTAATTATGTCAAGCCTATAATTGAGAGATGATTTATTAAGCTGCATTTTCTTTTCTTCGAAAGACTTATTCCCAATTTCGGTATTAAATTCTGTGAGAATTAAATTGCCTATATTATGCAAATATTTTTTGTGTATTTCTTCGTAATTTTTACCTAATTCCGCTTTCCAATTATCATTCAATTTTTGAGGCATGATATGCTCAATTGTAATTCTTTGGTCTCTGAAATCTACAGATACCTTTGTGTTGTGTTCCTCAATTTTACCTAAAATAAATTTAGAATACTGTTTAAGTTCTTCATAAAAATTCATAGACCTTAGTGCTGCTTCCATTTCGGAGTCATTTGGTAATCTTAATTTATAAAACATATTAGTTAATAGCTCAATCATTGATACCTTTCCAGTTGCAATATCATTAATTCTGTTACACAAAGTGACAATATTTTTATTTTCTCCTTGTGTTAAACCTAAAACTCTACGCCTTATCAAATAAGTTCTAATAGTTTTCAGAATTGAAATAAGTAGTTCGTCATTAAGTCTTGGATTTTCAGTTGGGTATTGGTGATATTCCAATAAGCCTAACACAAATGGTTTAAATGCTTCTGACTTTATATCATGAAAGATGTTCCTTAATAGTTCTTTAATCTCTTTGTCGTTGTCATTATTGTTTGAAATAGTATCAATATTAATTTCATTGATAATCCACTTGTATAATTTAACATACCGAATAATGTCTTTTATAAATTCATCATGGTTTTTAAAGTTACTTTCTACAAAATCCTTAAATTGCTGATAAAGTTCTTTTGTATTGCTATCGTTGACAACTTTTAGATTACGTTTCCAACAGGAGACCTGAAAGAGAGAGAAAAGGATAAAGAAGTTACCCCTGGCTCAAAAGATTTTTGTCAACTGTAGTATACAGGGAACATTTTAGATAAACAAGTTTTTTCTGGGGAAAGTACCCTTTTTAGGCCATAAAACAGGGCAATAAGTACGTACCATCCCTATGTTTTATATCACATCCTGCCAGTAGACACCATCGATAGCCTCATCACGATTATAGTAGTAATGCAAACGCACAGCAAGAACATTGGTTGCCCCTTCTCTTTTCCATACCCCCACATCCATTCTCTGGTTTATGGTTCGCATCAGCCGTTCTGCCCTTGAGGTTGTTCTTGGCAAACCATCTTCACTGTCACAGGCGAACATGTCTTTTTGAGCACGAAGAAGATAATAAAAACAATGTTTGCGCCCTTTTTCGTGAAATAAGTCAAGAAGATTCTGAATATGCTGTCTGCGCTCGCTTTGATAACCAAGTCTTGTTTGCCAGTCATTTTTGTACCCCAAGAAACAGGCTTTCCCTGTTTCAGCGACAATATTTGTCCACTCAGAAGAACGATATCTCACTCTATCAAGACGAAGAAAATACTTCAATTGATAACTTACATGCCACAAACATCGTTGAAAAACGATACCGGGATGTTTGCCCTGGTTAATCCCTGTATCTCCATCGACAACAAGAAAAAACCGAGAAAAAGAGTGTTTTTCTTGAATGGGCTTAAGAAGTTTGTCCCAACCTGCATGGTAATTATCCACAAGAAGGCCTGCTATTCTTGTATTTTTTCCTGTCAATGGGGAGGCTTGTTGCCTCTCCTGCAAAAGAATTTTAGCTTCTTCTCCTTTTTTCTTGCCCTGAACAGGAATACCCGTCCCATCGGCTTCTCCACAGGGTTTTTCTTTTTCTGAGATACTGAAATGTATCTTTCTCCCAATATTTTGAAGGTTTTTCCAGAGGGTGCTAAGACCTATTTTATACCCTGTGAAGGAAAGAATACGAGCGGCCACTCGATAGGTGGTAAGAGCCCCGGCTAAAGCCACTCTGTAGATATCTTTCAGGATTTGCCTTTTTCGCTTTTCTACACCAAGAAGAGATCTTGTGAGAAAAAGTTTTCTTCCACACTTTTTGCATTGAATTTGGAGCTGAGGAAGAGTGATCTTTCCAAAGGGCATCAGAACAAAAACAGTGTTTTTTCCATGCTTTGTTTTCCATATGAAGTGATGTTTTTCTCCGCATGTACAGGTGATACGACCTTCTTTTATTTCTTTTTCTGCCACTTCTACAGAAATCTGATGAACAAATGACTCAAACACTCCTTTGATGGCCTGGAGAAAAACCACCACTAACGTCTCAAGTTTTGTGTCAGGGTAGTCGATAGTCAAAGTGAAGGTGAATTCTTTACGCATGGGTTCCTCCTTGTGTCCTATTATCGGCCAGGGAGGAACTTTTTTTGCTTTTCCTCATCTTCCCACTGCAGGTCTCCTGAAAAAAACGTTACCAACTTTTAATGAGCTTGCCGTTTTGTATTGTAAGTAATCCCTGAAAAACTCTGAGGTATAATCTTGAAGAACTTCCTCAATTTTTGGATACCATGTTTTTTCATAAATATCAGATTGATTGTTGCTTTCCATATTTAAAAGGACAAAATTCCTAACTAAGTCTGATAAGGTAAGAGGTTTTCCTAATGAATTAAGTGTTTCAAATATTATTTGCGGATCCTCACCTTTAAATGGTCTTTCATCAAGAAAAATAACAGCAACATTCATACGCTGAATAGCAATAATGAAATGCTCAAAATTAATTTTGGGATTAAGACTTCTTTTCTCGTTGATAAGTTTTTTTAGAAGTTCATGCGCGTTACTTATTATTCCTGGATTCGGTTGAGATTTCTTAACTAAAGCTTTATAAGCTTCCCAATCTTTAGTTACTTGTTTAAGCTTTATCTTATCTTGAAATGTAGATGAGTTATTAATCAGGTAAGTGTTTGTAATGAACTCCTGTTTGTGGGGATCGGTTTCTGTATCTCTCAGTGCAATTAAAAACAATAAAGTAGTAGTAAGTCTTTGCTGTCCATCAATAATAACTGATTTATTTGCAAACCCTGCCTTTTCTTCTTTGATTACAATTGTTCCAAAAAAATGTTCTTGCTTGTCTTGCTGGTTAGCATCCAACTCCGATTCAATAATCCTTGATATATCACTAAAAAATCTTTCTATCTCGGGTTTCCCCCATGCATAAGCTCTTTGAAAAGGTGGAATAAAAAATGAAGTAGCATTTTTTGCTAATACATCATTGATTGAATGACTTTCTGTTTTCATAAATTTCTCCCTAATTGGTATCTAGTATTTTGAATTTTTCGACTTACAAAAGCCGAGATTCTCTCTCCTTTAGTTCTTTCTTCCTCCCACTCATCCGGTATCATGCCGATTTCGGTTTGTTTATATGCGCACTGTGTGCTCGTATGTTTAAAGTTGGGTTTTGATGTATTCATAGTATTACCTCCCAATATCCGCCTTTATCTGATCCTATTCTTTTTAGTTTGCCTTGTTGTTTGAGTTTTTCAATATTCCACTCAACGCCTCTTCTGGAAAGGACTGTTTTCTCTCCTAATTCTTTGATTGTAATTTTTGGATTCTCTTTAATTGCCGCAATAATTTTCTCCACAGTTTTCTCCACAGTTTTGTGGGAACTTTTATCTTCACTGTGTTGATTAACTAAATCTTCTTTAAAGGGAATAATGATTTTACTCTCCTTAAATTCTAAATTATTGCTTTCTTTTTCTGGGAGAGGAAGTACTATCTTTTTCTTTAGTTCCTGGTTCATTTCTTCTGTTGTTTCCTCCTGTGGCACCTGTTTTTGGTTTGTTTGAATGTCGAGCATGTTGTTTTCCTTATTTTAAAACTCATCTATTTCAAAATAATCACTATCAATTTTTTTAATTTCATAACTATGTATAGTAGATACTCCTACATTATGATCTATCATAAGCTCTGCCAATTGAAGACCATCTATTAATATAACTTTAACGCCTAAATTTTTGGTAACGTTTTTTTCAGGAGACCTGCAGTGGGAAGATGAGGAAAAGCAAAAAAAAGTTCCTCCCTGGCCGATAATAGGACACAAGGAGGAACCCATGCGTAAAGAATTCACCTTCACTTTGACTATCGACTACCCTGACACAAAACTTGAGACGTTAGTGGTGGTTTTTCTCCAGGCCATCAAAGGAGTGTTTGAGTCATTTGTTCATCAGATTTCTGTAGAAGTGGCAGAAAAAGAAATAAAAGAAGGTCGTATCACCTGTACATGCGGAGAAAAACATCACTTCATATGGAAAACAAAGCATGGAAAAAACACTGTTTTTGTTCTGATGCCCTTTGGAAAGATCACTCTTCCTCAGCTCCAAATTCAATGCAAAAAGTGTGGAAGAAAACTTTTTCTCACAAGATCTCTTCTTGGTGTAGAAAAGCGAAAAAGGCAAATCCTGAAAGATATCTACAGAGTGGCTTTAGCCGGGGCTCTTACCACCTATCGAGTGGCCGCTCGTATTCTTTCCTTCACAGGGTATAAAATAGGTCTTAGCACCCTCTGGAAAAACCTTCAAAATATTGGGAGAAAGATACATTTCAGTATCTCAGAAAAAGAAAAACCCTGTGGAGAAGCCGATGGGACGGGTATTCCTGTTCAGGGCAAGAAAAAAGGAGAAGAAGCTAAAATTCTTTTGCAGGAGAGGCAACAAGCCTCCCCATTGACAGGAAAAAATACAAGAATAGCAGGCCTTCTTGTGGATAATTACCATGCAGGTTGGGACAAACTTCTTAAGCCCATTCAAGAAAAACACTCTTTTTCTCGGTTTTTTCTTGTTGTCGATGGAGATACAGGGATTAACCAGGGCAAACATCCCGGTATCGTTTTTCAACGATGTTTGTGGCATGTAAGTTATCAATTGAAGTATTTTCTTCGTCTTGATAGAGTGAGATATCGTTCTTCTGAGTGGACAAATATTGTCGCTGAAACAGGGAAAGCCTGTTTCTTGGGGTACAAAAATGACTGGCAAACAAGACTTGGTTATCAAAGCGAGCGCAGACAGCATATTCAGAATCTTCTTGACTTATTTCACGAAAAAGGGCGCAAACATTGTTTTTATTATCTTCTTCGTGCTCAAAAAGACATGTTCGCCTGTGACAGTGAAGATGGTTTGCCAGGAACAACCTCAAGGGCAGAACGGGTGATGCGAACCATAAACCAGAGAATGGATGTAGGGGTATGGAAAAGAGAAGGGGCAACCAATGTTCTTGCTGTGCGTTTGCATTACTACTATAATCGTGATGAGGCTATCGATGGTGTCTACTGGCAGGATGTGATATAAAACATAGGGATGGTACGTACTTATTGCCCTGTTTTATGGCCTAAAAAGGGTACTTTCCCCAGAAAAAACTTGTTTATCTAAAATGTTCCCTGTATACTACAGTTGACAAAAATCTTTTGAGCCAGGGGTAACTTCTTTATCCTTTTCTCTCTCTTTCAGGTCTCCTGTTGGAAACGTAATCAAATTTTTTATGGTTTTTTTGTTTCACAAAAAATATACCCGACACATACCCCTTCTAGAAACTAACAAAGCCTCAAAAAGCAAAAGGGCCGGGAAATCCCGGCCCTCTTACCCCCACGGGGACTCGAACCCCGGCTGCAGGGATGAAAACCCTGTGTCCTAACCCCTAGACGATGGGGGCACTCTCAAAGAGGCATATAGTATAACATATTTTTTCGTCTTTGTCAAGAGGAAAAAGAAGACCCACCACACAGAAAAAACAACGGAGAGGGTGGGATTCGAACCCACGGTACGCCAAAAAGCGTACATCTGATTTCGAGTCAGACCCAATCGACCACTCTGGCACCTCTCCAGAAAAGAAAAAACGCGCCCAAGAGGAATCGAACCTCTGGCCTTCAGATCCGCAATCTGACGCTCTATCCATCTGAGCTATGGGCGCAGCTTACTCTTCTCTGAAAAATAGCGGGGGGACAACAAAGAAAAACAACACAGCCCAGAGAGTATTGTAGAGCCACTCCCCAAACCATGTGAGAAAATAGCCACTACTCCCCAACCACTGTCCTTTTATTATAAAGGAAAAGAGGAAAAAAATCAAGTACTTCAGTGCGGTAATCCAGAACACGAAAAAGAGAAACCCTCGAAAGGTATCCACAAAAAATTTCTTCTGATAGACCCCTACAAACCAGGCCACAAACGTATACAAAAAGGCATGAAAACCAAACCACCCTCCGGTGAGGGTATCGACAAGAAGCCCTACCACAAACCCCACCATTTCGGCCGTGAATCTATCCTGGAAGATAGCAAAGAGCGCAAAAACAACGAGCAAGAGATCTGGCAAAACCTGATATATCTGAAACACATGGCTGCACTGAAGCGAAATCACAACAAAAAGAAACACCCCAAACCATACCCACCGAAGCCACGGCCTATTCACGCTTTCCTCCCTCTTCTATCAGTGACCATTTCAGGACAAAAAGAGATTGTGCCTGCATGGGATGAAAAAAGGGCTTCACATACAACCGCTTGAAAAACTCCTGTCTCAGAGAAGTGGTGATCCCTGCCACCACCCCTATCCCAAATCCAGCAGGAAAAATATCACTTTCAGTGGTAGTACTCACCACATCGCCCACCTCTACAAGAGCTTCCGTCGGAACATACGACATGACACAATACTGATGCCATCCACCCTGACCACTTACAACCCCCAAGGCTCCATTGGGAAGCATTCCTCCCATGGAAAAGTTTTCCGAATAAAGGAGTTCAACCACAGAAGTGAAGATATTGACCTCCACCACCTTGCCAATCACAAAAAAACCATGCTCTTTCGTATACCCAATAACCGCATGATTTCGCCTCACCCCATCTCGCATTCCACGATCAATCAACACCCGGGATGAGGTAATATCAAGGCTCTTGTTAATAATCCGGGTATAAAGCGCCTCATACTGAATACGCTTTTTGACATCCACAATCTGCCGTAGTTCCTCGTTCTCCTTCTCGAGCTGGGAAAGAAGCAAAAGCTTTGTTTGCAGTTCCTGAATCTGGTTCTCTGCCTCCGTGAGAGCCTTCTGGGTTTCCCCAAGAGCCACCACCCTCTGCGTCGTCTCCCCCACCAAACGGATACTGCTTGACCATACCCACTGAAATGGATAAAGCAAAAAGAGAAAAACTGAACGAACGGTTATTTGAGGCAATTTCACATCCCAGACCATCAAGGCTGTCGAAATACCACAGAGTAGAAGCATGGTCAAAAGAGTCCGCCGACGGGTAAACGTCAAAACTGGCATGAAAAGCCCTCACCTACAGATTGAACTGGGTCTCATACTTTTTGATATTCTCAAGAAACTTTCCCGCTCCAAGAACATCGCACACCAACGGATCATCGGCAAGAAACACTGGCACTCCGGTATTCTTGGCAATAAACTTGGGAAGTCCCCGAAGAAGTGATCCTCCTCCTGCCATAACAATACCTCGCTCAAGAATATCCGAAGCAAGCTCAGGAGGCGTCTGATCAAGGGTCTGACGAACAGCCTCCAGAATCTTGTTCACCATATCCTGAAGGGCTTCACGAACCTCCACGCTATCAATCTTGAGAATACGTGGAAGACCGCTCACCGCATCACGTCCCTTGATCTCCATGGATTCCACGTTCTTGAGGGGATAGGCACTCCCTATCTTGATTTTGATATCTTCAGCGGTTTTTTCTCCCACGATGAGGTTGTGGTATTTCTTGAGATGGGCCATGATGGCTTCATCAAACTTGTCTCCTCCCACGCGAATAGAGTTGCTGACCACAATACCCCCAAGAGACAACACCGCAATCTCGGTGGTACCACCACCAATATCAATCACCATGTGTCCGGCTGGTTCCTCGATAGGAATATTGGCTCCCAGAGCCGCAGCACGAGGAGCCTCCACAAGGTGAACCTTGGCGGCCCCGGCCTGAAGAGCAGATTCTCTCACCGCTCGACGTTCGACCTCAGTCACACCAGAAGGCACACTGATCACCACGCGCGGATGGACCAATTTTCTGGTTACCTGGGCCTTGTTGATAAAGTATTTGAGCATCTTTCCCACGACATCAAAGTCTGCGATAACCCCCTCTCGCATAGGCCGAATGACAATAATATCTCCCGGGGTTTTTCCCAGCATATTTTTGGCTTCATTTCCCACGGCACGAACCTGACCTGTCCCTGTTTGAACAGCAACCACAGAGGGTTCATTGATAACCACCCCCTTGCCTTTCACATATATCAGGGTATTGGCTGTTCCAAGGTCAATCGCTATATCATTCACAAAGGCATCTGCCACAGCTTTGAAGATATTCATGGCCATACTTCCTCCATGTCCTACTTCCTTTTTTGATAGGTTATTGTAAGGAAAAGGGAAAAAATATGCAATTATTTTGAGACCCTTGCACGGGTCTTTTCTTCCCCTGTTTGGGTCAGGGGCTACGCCCCTGAAACCCCGCTTTTTCTGTTTACAAGGGCTTATTTGTCTTTTTCATTCAAAAAAATAGGTTTATTTATTACTTCAAGAAAGATTTTTATACTATTTTTTGCTTTTTTATTACTTTTTTGAGACCTTCGCACATTCGTGCAAAGGTCTTATTTTGGGTTTTTTCTCATCCCTATCACGACCATCACCACGATGGCTATCAACACCCCATAAACCACCACCATAAGCCCCACCCCCCAGAGAGCATAGTAACGGGGAAGCTTTTCTTTTTGCTGCTTCACCTCTTCTTCTGCCTGCTGAATAATCTCCGGGGGAATCAAAGCGTAAGCTATGGTTATACCTACAGGAATGAGAAGAAGATCATCAAGATGCCCAAGAACAGGAATAAAATCAGGAATAAGATCAATGGGACTCAGCGCCATAGCCAAGGTAAGCCCAATCACCACTTTTGCGTACCAGGGACACTCAGGATGTTTGAGAGCCTTTGCCAAGACCTGTATTTTCTCCACAAAAGAAGATTTCATCTCTCTCCCTTGCAAAAAATTCTCTTCTTCTCTATACTTGTTAAGGAGGTTCGTATGCCACATGTGATTATTAAACTCTATCCCGGCCGCACAGAAGAGCAAAAACGTGCCATGGCCAATGCGGTAAGCGAGGCTATTGTCCAGTCTATTGGAGCCGACCCAAAGACCATTTCCGTGGCCATCGAAGAAGTTCCCCCCTCAGAATGGAAGGAAAAGGTCTATGATCCCGAGATAGCCCCACAGTTAGACGCCCTCTGGATCAAACCTGGCTACACCATGTAGGGTTTATACCTCATTTGGCACGTCAATAAACACGTGGGGAAGTCCCCATTTTTTTTCTATATAACGCGCTAAAGCCTGTACCCCAAAGGTTTCCGTATAATAGTGACCAGCATTGACAAAGGTAATTCCCATCTCAAGAGCCTCATGAAGGGTTTGTTCCTTGGTTTCCCCGCAGAGAAAGGTATCAATCTCCCCTTCAAAAGCCTTCAAAAAAGAGGCTGCTCCCCCCGTCATAATACCCACCCGCTGAACCTCTTCGTTTTGCCTATACACCTGAAGCCGTGAATGAGGAAAAAGACTCTGAAGCCTTTTTTCAAACGTCTCCCACAAGACCGGCTTTTCATAAGACGTGATATACCCCACATCCACACGACGTTCTATACTCAGTCCAAGATTTTTCGCTATCACGGCACTATTCCCATACTCTGGATGGGCGTCAAGAGGAAGATGATACCCCATCACCGTAAGGTTATGTTCAAGGGCATATGCCACCCTCTGTCTCAGAAACCCCTTGAGCCTGAAAAAATCCTTGCCAAAAAAACCATGATGCACAAGCACCATATCAGCCCCTTGAGCCACCGCTTCCCGCAGAAAAGCCATATTGAGAGAAACCCCTACCGCAAGAAGGGATGGTTCTTTTTTCCCTTCGATTTGAATGCCATTATAACAAAAATCCTGAAACATATGTACCTGAAGAAGTTCAGCAAGGTCTCTCTCTATCTCATAAATGGTCACCTACTCCCTCCTGCTCATACAACACCATGTTATCACAGTGAATAACAGTATTCACCTTGTTTTTGCCCAAGATACCCACGATTTCTTCTGTTCTTTTTCCAGCAATGGACATGAGTTCCTCTCTATCATAATTCACTATCCCAAGTCCTATCTCCTGTCCATGAGCATCCACGATGGCCACCGTATCCCCTTCTTTAAAACTACCCTCCACACCGGTAACCCCGGCCGCCAAAAGACTCTTATGGGCAAGAAGGGCTCGTTTCGCTCCATTGTCTACATAAATCTTCCCTTTGATCCGTTTGGCTGAGATCCAGCGCTTTCGACGACTGATAGCCCGAGCCGAGGGGAGAAAGATAGTCCCCGTTGAAAGGTTAGAGAAGACATCCTCAAGCACCCTCTCCCTGAAACCATTGGCAATCACGGCCGGGATCCCGGCTGTCGTGGTAATACGAGCCGCCTGAAGCTTGGTGATCATCCCTCCACGAGTGAAGCTCTCCTCTGGTTTTTGTGCATATCCCATCACAGAGGAAAGGTTTGTCACCACACGCACAAGGGTCTGTTCTGGCGTCCCATAATGAGCATAGAGACCGTCAATATCGGTAAGCATAATATAGAGATCGGCATCCATCATCACACTGACATACGCCCCCAACCTGTCGTTATCCCCGAACTGAATCTCCTCCGTGGCTACAGAATCGTTCTCATTGATGATAGGGACAATCCCCATCTCAAGCATGGTGGTAAGGGTATTTCTCGCATTGAGATAGGTCTTTCGATTGTCAAAGATATAATGCGTGAGAAGAACCTGCCCCACCCAGAGGTTATGAAAGCGAAACTTCTCAGAAAGAAAATTCATCAGAAGACTTTGCCCAACCCCGGCGAGTGCCTGTTTCTGAGAGAGGGTGAACTCCTGTTTGCCCAGCCCCATCGCATAACGAGCCATCCCAATAGCCCCACTGGCTACCACAATACACTCCACTCCCGCCTGGCGGAGACGAACGATCTCACCCACAAGACGGGTGATATTCTCCTCATTGATTCTCGTCGTATCGGTGATCTGTTTCGTCCCCAACTTGATCACCACTCTCTTAATCTCAAGACTCTGATTATCTGGAAGGGAGATTCTCATCGGCCAACTCCCGCTTTTCTTCTTGTTGATAGGTCTCAAAAAGGGCTATCTTGAGTTCTCGCAGGCCTTCACCTGTGAGAGCCGAGATAAGATAACAGGGGGCATACTGAGAAAAGAAGTGCATCAGTTCCGCTGGATCATCAAAAAAGAGGTCTTTCTTGTTGAGGGCAATGAGAAAAGGCCGTTGATACAGCTTTTCCGAATAAGCCCTGAGTTCCTCTCGAAGAATAGCAAAATGTTTTTTCGGATCATCCGCGATATCAAGGACAAACAGAAGCACCTTGGTTCTCTCAATATGCTTGAGAAACTCAATCCCTAAGCCCTTCCCTTTGTGGGCCCCTTCAATAAGCCCGGGAATATCCGCAATAAGCACACTGGTATAGGCATCGTCAATGGTCATCACGCCCACATTCGGTTCAAGGGTAGTAAAGGGATAATTCGCGATCTTGGGACGAGCATTGGTGAGACGAGAGATGAGGGTGGATTTCCCCGCGTTGGGAAATCCCACAAGCCCGATGTGAGCGATCATCTTGAGTTCAAGGCGAAGGTGTTTGCTTTCTCCCGGTTTGCCTGCTTCTGCATAGAAAGGGGTTTGATTGGTGGAACTCTTGAAGTGCACATTTCCCCTTCCTCCCCGGCCCCCCTTTGCTATGATCGTACGACTACCCGCTTCCGTGAGATCAGCAAGAAGTTCCCCTGTTTCGGCATCCCAGACCACGGTCCCCGGCGGCACTTCAATAATCGTGTCCTTTCCATTTCTTCCGTGCATCTGCTTACGCATACCATTTTCGCCGTTTTCAGCACGAAATTTCTGTCTATTGTGAATATGAGAAAGTGTCCGGAGATGGGGATTCACCACAAAAACAATATCTCCTCCATCCCCTCCATCACCCCCATCTGGCCCTCCATGGGGAATATATTTCTCCCGACGAAAACTCTTTGAACCGTCTCCTCCCTTACCGGCCGTGACCCAGATCTCCACCTCATCCTTGAAAAGCATCATTCCTCCCTGTACTTCCAAACCCCCCTTCTCCTCTTCGGGTTAGAGAAAGTTCCTCCACTACAGTAAACTGAGCCTGAACCACAGGGGCTATCACTAACTGGGCAATCCTATCCCCCGGATGAATCGTATGAGGCTCCCTCGAAAGATTCACAAGAAGGACCATCACCTCACCCCGATAGTCTGCGTCAATCGTTCCCGGAGCATTGGGAATAGAAAGCCCCATCTTGCCAAGTCCACTACGGGGGCGAACCTGGCCCTCATAACCAGCGGGAATCTCTATCGCAATCCCCGTGGGGACACTCACCACCTCCCCGGGCTGAATAACCACAGGGTTCTCTATACAGGCCACTAAATCAGCCCCAGCGGCATGCTCGGTTTTGTACAAAGGAAGAGAAGCCTTTTCTCTCAGTTTTTTCACCTTTACGATCATATCAATCCTCAATCACAAACTCACGATTATCAATGAGACGGGTTGAGCCAATAAACACCGCGAGCGCTAACAGCACATGCCCCTGAAGATGAGAAACATCCTCAAGAGTCAAGGCATCCACAAAGGAAACATAGTCAATACGCGCCTCGGGGACCTCTGTCGTAATGAAGGTCTTGAGTTTCTCGGTGAGAACTAACGCCTCCCTTTCCCCCTTCTGTATCAGTTCCTCAGCTAACTGAAGCGTACGAAAAAGAACAAGTGCCTTCTCACGTTCAGCAGGGGTAAGGTAACGGTTTCGCGAACTCATCGCAAGACCATCGGCTTCCCGAACAATAGGCATAGGGGTAATACGAACAGGCATATTGAGATCTTTCACCATCCGCTCAATAATCCGATACTGCTGGTAGTCTTTCTTGCCAAAATAGGCCTCGTGAGGCATCACAATATGAAAAAGTTTTGCCACCACTGTTGTCACCCCACGAAAATGCCCGGGACGGGAAAGACCACACAAATGCTCAGGAAGTTTTTCGACAATGACATAGGTCTCAAAACCCTCTGGATAAAGCTCCTCCACAGAAGGATAAAAAAGCACATCCACGCCCTCTCGCTCAAGAAGAACCTTATCCTGCTCAAAGGTACGGGGATAACGGCTATAGTCCTCTTTCGGTCCAAACTGCAAGGGGTTCACAAAGATACTCACCACCACTCTGTCATGGTGTTTTCTTGCCTCTCGCACTAACGAAAGGTGCCCCTCATGAAGGGCCCCCATCGTGGGAACAAACCCAATGGACAACCCTTCCCTCCACCACCGGGAGGCAAGCGATTGCATCTGAGTAACCTTTTCTATCACCTGCATTTACTTCCCCTTTTTAGCCTGATACTCAAGTGCCGCCTTGATAAAGGAGACAAAGAGGGGGTGAGGGGCAAGAGGTGAAGATTGAAATTCCGGGTGAAATTGGGTTCCTATAAACCAGGGATGATCAGAGAGTTCCACTGTCTCCACAAGATCGTTTTCAGCCCGCCCGGAAATCACAAGCCCCTTGCTCTGCAAAAGCTCTGTGTACTCAGGATTTACCTCGTAGCGATGGCGATGACGTTCAATGATGACATTCTGGTTGTAGATCGTCTGAATACGGGTCTTCGGGGCAAGAAGACACTTACTTCCCCCCTTGCGCATGGTACCACCCATGTACTTCACACCCTTGAGGTTATCAAGAAGATCTATCACCGGTTGACTTGTGGCCGGCGCAAACTCTGTTGAATGAGCCTCGGTAAGCCCGCATTCATTTCTCGCAAACTCTATGACCATGCACTGCATACCTAAACAAATCCCAAACGTAGGAATCTTGTTGGTACGCCCATAATAAATCGCCTTGATCTTTCCCTCAATCCCGCGGTTACCAAACCCCCCAGGAATAAGAATAGCATCTATCGACGGAGGAATAATGCCGGCAAACCCGATTTCCTTCAGGATTTTGGCCACCCGTTTGCGATCATCCTCCTTGATATCCGGGGAGAGAAGATAGGTATTCTTGGTTACTTCCTTCTCGTAAACAGAACGAAGGAAGGCCTGGTCCCTCTCATCGGTGATTTTTGGAAGAATCTGATTGTTGAAATACTCAGCAGAAACCCGATAGAGAAGTCCCTTCTCTGCATCATAGTTCTCTGCCTCATAGTCTTCCGCATCTATTTTGATGATTTTGACCTGGCAATCATGGGGAAGCCCTCCATGCTTCAGAGCGGCGTCCACAGATTTGTAGGTATCTTCAAGGGTGACATATTTGCCCACCATGGCTATGTTCACTGTTTTCTTGGCATACTTGAAGGTGTGGACAATCCTTTCCCATGCGGAAAGGTTTGGCTTGCGATAGGGAAGCCCCAGTTTTTCAAGAATAATCCGATCCGCCCCCTGCTGGTGGAAGAGAAGGGGAACCTCATAAATGGTCGAAGAGACATTCACGGCTGAAAAGATACAGCTCTCGTCAATATTACAGAAAAGGGCAATCTTGCTCTTGAGACTCTCTGGCAAAAAGACATCAGCCCGGCAAAAAAGAAAATCAGGCTGAATCCCCATGGACATCAGTTCTTTCACAGAATGCTGTGTAGGCTTGGTTTTGAGTTCCCCGGAACCAGCGATCATAGGGACAAGGGTGAGATGCAAAAACTTCACATGATTGCGTCCTTCTTCAATGGCAAACTGACGAATGGCTTCCAGAAAAGGAAGTCCTTCAATATCCCCAACGGTTCCTCCCAATTCGACAATCACAATATCAGAGTTTTTGCCTTCATCACAGAGACGAATGCGACGTTTGATCTCATCAGTAATATGGGGAATAACCTGAACCGTCTTGCCAAGATATTCTCCCCGTCGCTCGGCATCAATTACATGTTTGTACACTTGTCCCGTGGTCACACTGTTGGCCTGCGTGGTCTCTATCTGGAGAAATCGTTCATAGTTTCCTAAGTCAAGATCTGTCTCTGCTCCATCGATGGTAACAAAAACCTCTCCATGTTGAAAGGGGCTCATGGTGCCTGCATCGACATTGAGATAGGGATCAATCTTCATCATGTTCACCTTGTAGCCGGCCGCCTTGAGAAGGGCTCCAATAGAGGCTGCCGTGATACCCTTTCCCAGCGATGAACAAACTCCCCCTGTGACAAAAATATACTTCTTATGTTCCATACGATACTCCTCTGTCTCTTGCCGTATATTATACGACAGGGAGGAAAAAAGTGCAATTTTGTCGGATGGGCTATTTCCTTGTTTCAGCAAAAATACTCTCTTTTCGCTGAAATATGGTTATAGCCAAACCAATCCCTAACCTCAGACTGAAACAAGGTAATAGCAAAAGGTCAGCCCTACTCCACAAAAAAGAGACCCTTGCACGGATGTTTTCTTTCCCTGTCTGGGTCAGGGGCTCCCCGCCCCTTTTGAAATCCCCGCCCCCGCCCCTGCACCGGCTCCAGAAGAGCCCTGTCCTCGTCGCATGCTACGCATGCGCCTCGGACGGAAGACAGGCCGCTTTTGCGGGTAGTGAGAAATCCCACTCCCCAGGGAAAGTCCTTCCTCGCGGGGCGACCTCAACTTGTCCTCCTGACTTCGGAAGAAGCGCTTCCGCGCGGGACAAAAGGGGCTTTCGCCCCTTTTGAAATCCCCGCCCCGCCCCTGCGGCGGTCTCTGTAACATTCCGTCCACCCTCTTGCCTTGCTGGCTGGAAGAAAAGCCTGTAGCCCCGCTCTCTTCCGTAGCCGACCGGGGACAGCCCTCCCTGTCTGACCCCGGTCTTCCTCGCCACCTCCTGTGGCTCGGATACTGGCAGGAGAATGCGGCTTTCTCCCACCAGCCCGCAGGGCACGTGGCCCCCACAGGGGCTTCCATGACGGCGCACCGCAGGCAGGGGCGGGCCCTGGCGACGAGTCAGCAAGAAGGGGGCTTTCTGAGACCGCAGGGCGCCCGGCTATTACCCTGTCTCAGCCAAAGGCAACGGTTAAACGTTTAACCTCTCTCTATCCACCCCCTCATGGCTATCGCTATCACCCTGTTTCAGCTAACCACCCCGCCGGTTAAACGTTTAACCCTTCTCTATACAAACTCCACATGTCTTTTGCTCTTACCATGTCTCAGCAAACCCACCTTCTGGTTAAACGTTTAACCTCCCTCCATACAAACCCAAACAATGACGACCACCTTCTTTCAGGGAGAAAAGCCTACCCCGGCTATTACCATGTTTCAGCAAACGAGCCCCCTTTGCTGAAATAAGGTCATAGCAACATCTCCCGGCACCCTTCTCCCAGAGAAAAGGGCTGGTCCTATTCCTGTGTCGAGACCTTTACACATTCGTGCAAAGGTCTCATAATATAATGAAATAAACTTAGCGAGGTATAGATATGAAGGGAAAGCTTGGGGAATATGAGATAGAACTTGTGGATGATGAGATAGTTCCAGGAGGGGGGATAAGCCTTTTTTATCATCTTTTGCGGCAAGAAACAAAGTTAGCCGAAAGACTCAAACGCAAGAAGCATGAACAGTTTTCAGACATGGATATTGTGGTGGGGATGACGTTTTTGCTTGCTATGGCAAAACCACACTTTTGTGAAATTGAAACTTTACGAGGAAGTGAATTTTTTAGTTCATTTTTTGAACGAAAAGAACCACCTTCTGAAGAGATCCTCAGGCAGCGTTTAGATGAGAAAGACGATGCCTTCAGAAAGGTTATTTTAGAAGAGAATAACCACTTAATTGCGAAGAAAGGAAGGATAAGTTTCTACGTTGAAGAGGGACCTTCTTCTCAGAAAAGAATGTTTGTTCCTCTCGACATTGACACCTCTCCATTTGACAACTCGGAAACGAAGAAAGAAGGGGTAAGTCGAACTTACACAGGGGTTTACGGATATTCTCCTATCTTTGCCTATCTTGGAGAGAAAGAAGGTTTTTGTATTCATGCTGAGCTTCGGAAAGGATCTGCCCATATGCTTTGTGATGGGGGAAAGTTTATACGAGAATCCATCCAGAAGGCAAAGCAAATCCTTGAGCAAAAACAGAAAAAAGAGGTAAAGATTTTGGTGCGCATGGATAGTGCTGCAGACAGTGAAGAGATTATTCGTTTGTGTCAGGAGGAGGGGGTGGATTTTATCATCAAGAAAAATCCTCGTCAGGAAGACCTCTTCACCTATGTCGAAATGGCAAGAAATTCCCAAACAGCTATATGTAAAAAACCAAGGGATGGGAAAACCGTGTACAGGGACAGGATTTCTGTCAGAGATGGTTTGTATCTTGTGTATGAAGTTGTGTTGAGAGAAGCTGACCCTGATGGGAAGGTTCTTCTTTTTCCTGAGGTGGAATTTTCTGGGTACTGGACTTCAATACCGAATGTAGAGGAAGTAATAAAACTCTATCGTGGGCATGCTACCAGTGAGCAATTTCATTCGGAATTCAAGACGGACATGGGCCTTGAGCGATTTCCAAGCGGAAAGTTTGAAACGAATCACACGGTGCTTGTGTTAGCCATTTTGACGTTCAATATCTTGAAACTGATAGGGCTTTCTTCTTTTGGGCATTATCCTCCTGAAAGTCGAGGTTTGTATCGACTGAGAATTCGCACTATTATTCAGGATCTGATATATCTGGCTATAAGGTTTGTGAAAAAGGGTGAAAAAAAGATAGTTCAGCTTTCCCGCAAGTGGACTTTTTCTCTCATCTTCTGGGAAACGGTTGTTTCACCTACCTGAGGAGTGTTTTTTGCCTTTTGTCAGAATACTTGTTTATCCCTGTTTTTTGGGGGAAGGGGGCATATTGTCTTTTGCCCTCTCCAAAGGCATTATTTTGAACTTTTAGGAGACCCTTGCACGGATGTTTTCTTTCCCTGTCTGGGTCAGGGGCTACGCCCCTCTTCCCCGATTTTTCTGTTTACAAGGGCCGGTTTGTCTTTTTTATTCAAAAAAATTGGTTTATTTATTACAGCATGGAATATTTTGATACTAATTTTTGTTTCTTTATTACTTTTTTGAGACCTTCGCACATTCGTGCAAAGGTCTCATAGCTATAGCCCCACGCCCTCTCCCAATAAAAAAGGGCAGAGATTTCCTCTGCCCTTTTCTCTTTTTCTCAAGGTGCTTTCTTGTAAACTACCATACCGTAGGGCGGCACAGAAACTGTGATATTTCCATCAGAAACACTGATGTTTCCTGTAAGCGTCCCCGAAGAATGATAGATATTAGTGAGCATCTGTCCATTAGCCGCGTATGTCGAAACAGGAATACTCACCCCGGAAAGGGTACTTCCCGAACTATTGAGAATAACAAACACATCCTCGGCTGGCTGATCATTCATATGACGAACAAAGGCAAAAACACCGGCGCTATTACTATCTTTTAAGACAAAGGCTTCTCCTCGACGAAGGGCAATATGTTCCTTGCGAAGCTGGCTGAGTGTCCGTATAAGAGCATAGGTTGTATTTCCCGTGGAATTGGTACTCACCAAATTCTTCCTCCCCGTATCCGCTGTCCCACTCACTGCCCACTCGGTGTTATAATAGATACAGGGAATACCCCACGCGGTAAGAAGATACGAAAGAGCGGCATGAAGCTTATTCGTATTTCCACTTGCCTCTGTCATGAAACGATTTACGTCATGGTTATCAATAAAATTCACCGCTAAGTTTTGAGCACTATCCTGAGCCCCATCATTGATAGGAGTAGAACGAAGATATTGCCTTCTCTCGTTTATTTCAAGCGAAAGATTGGACGTAGCCTGTCCATAGGCAAACACATCCCGACAGGCATAATAAAACTGAAAATTCAGTACCGAATCTAAGCGATTATTCTGCACATACTTGGCTGTCCCACTATGTGAGCCAATATAGGCCTCCCCAAACTGGATGAAGTTTTTGTTGGTGAGAGTGAGAACATGCTTCCGAATAGACGGAGAAAAATAATCCCAGAAATCCTCATTGACATGCTTCACCGTATCGATGCGATAACCATCTACATTCACCCAGGTAATCCAGTTTTTATATACCTCGATCAGGGCGCCTCGTACCGTAGAATCCTCTGTTTTGAGGTCATCAAGCCCGCAAAAATCCCCCTGAGCCGTTTCTGGATAGGTATCCCAGTTGGCAATTTCTCCATAGTTATGAAAACTCGAAAGGCTATTGAATGGGGCCGTAGAAGGTTTTACTCGATTGCCAGTCGTGACCCAGGACTGTCCAGCAAACTCATCCTCCACCCATACCCTCGTATAACCACTACTATTGTAGGGGGGAGTCCAGACCTGACTTCCACCGATTTTGTACAGCAAAATATTTCCCATATGATTCACCACAATATCCTGGATAACGAAAACCCCATAGTTATGCATCGTGGCCACAAAATTGCTATATTCAGTAATGGTAGAAGCAAAATGGGGATCAATCTTGGTGAAATCCTGAGCCCAATATCCATGATACCCGGCATTTCCCCCATCCTCCCAGACATTCATCACAATCGGTGTAATCCAGATAGCCGTTGCCCCTAAATTGGTGATGTAATCCACCGTATCCTGAATCCCCTTGAGATCCCCTCCATGCCACTGGTTATCCCCTGAACCTACCGCTACGGTTCCATTATTGGCTGGATTTCCATCAATAAACCTGTCCACCATGATGAAATAGATAATCTGATCCCGCCAATCAGGCCCTGCTCCAGGACGTGCCTCCCCATCCTGAATAGGAACCTCGGTTGGAGTTGGAGCACTTTCGCCTTGAAAAGCACACCCTGTAAACATCACCAATGTCCATACCATCACACCAACGAATCTGTAAGAAAATCTCATCTCTCCTCCCAAAAAGAAAAGCGCTTCTCAACAAAAGCGCTTTTTATTAATATACGCAAAAAAATACCAAAAAGTGAAATTTCACCTCAAGAACTTTTATATACCGAGAAAACAAACATCTTCCCACAAAAAAAGGAGAGTTTTGTTTTTTCTCCTTATGCTTATCGGTAATTCTTTTGTTTAGGAGTTTCGTATGGAATTCTCATTCTGGACAAAGGTAGTGTTCGCCTGTGTCCCCTTTGTGCTTCTTTTCGCAGGTATTCTCGGTACCAAACTCAAAACGTATGTGGTGACTCTCTTTGTTCTCTTCGTCACCACTGTTTTAGCCATAATAGGATGGCAAGCTTCGTGGTCTCTCATCGGCTTTTCCTATCTGGAAGGGACTATCATAGCCATTCTCCCTATTCTGTGGGTGATTCTCATGGCTGTTTTCACCTATGAAGTAGGTGTTCGAACACAATCGATGGAAAAAATCCAGAATTTTCTTGAGAAAATCTCCCCCGAAAAGGCCATTCAGGCCATACTGATTGCCTTTGGATTTGGGGGATTTTTGGAGAGTGTGGCTGGATTTGGAACAGCCGTAGCTATTCCAACGGCCATGCTTGTGAGTATAGGGTTTCAACCAATCAAAGCCATCGTGATTTCGTTAGTCGCGAATTCGGTCCCTGTGGCTTTTGGTGCTCTTGGTATCCCTGTGATTGTTCTTTCCAGGATTACAGATCTTCCTCTTTCAGGACTCACCCCGGCTATAGCCTGGCAACTCTTTCCCTTTTCGTTTCTCATTCCGGTCGTTATTGCCATTCTGAGTAGCGATGAAAAAAAACTCCCCTTTCACGTATGGGGAGAAGCCCTTCTCTTTGGGGCTGTCTTTACCCTCATCCAGACGACGGTGGCTCTTTTTGTAGGACCAGAACTGGTAGCGGTCCTTGCTTCCCTTGGGGTACTTATAACAGGGGTTCTTCTCCGATGGAAGGAAGTCAAAAAAGAACTTCCCTCCTTAGCCAAACCAATGGCTCCTTATGGCTTTCTTCTTGTCCTTGTGCTTCTCACAAGATTGGTCCCTCTGCCGCAAATTCGCTCTTTTCCCTTTGTGATTTCGTGGAGTAGCGAAGGCCATTCCATCACCATCGAGTGGCTCACCACACCCGGAACCCTTCTTTTGATTGCCACTCTTTTTGGGGGAATAATCCAGGGAGTCTCAGGGAAAAAGCTATGGGAAGCCTTTCTCTCTTCTCTTGTGAAACTCAAATCCAGTATGCTGACTATTCTCTCTATCGTTATTATGGCCAAGGTAATGGGAAATACCCCCATGGTAAGTGATCTCTCCAAGGCTTTGGCTGTCCTCTCTGGTCCCCTTTTCCCCTTTGTCTCACCTCTTTTGGGGGCTCTTGGCACCTTTGTCACGGGAAGCGACACCAGTTCAAACATCCTCTTTGGAAAACTCCAGAGAGATACCGCCAAAAGTTTGTCTCTCGATCCCACGTGGTTAGCCGCTGCCAACACCTCCGGGGCAACCGCCGGCAAAATGATCTCTCCTCAAAGTATTTCCGTCGCCACATCAGCGACCGGACTTCAGGGTTCGGAGGGAAAGATTCTTTCTCGTTCTCTCTGGTTCTGTCTCGGCTATGTGGGACTATTGGGGGGTCTGGTAAGTGTGGTGGCTTTCCTCTGAGGTATTCTCCCCCGCTTCAGAGAGAACCCTCTGGAGAGAGAGATACACCTCTGTCCAGAGGGTATCTTCATTTTTGAGACCATCAAGACAAGAGGAAAGTACCACCATCATATCCAGTCCCTCGGAAGAAAGACCAGACGAGAGGGGAATACCATCCCTCTCCCATTCTGGTTTTGCCACACATCCCATGGCCGCACAAAAATCAGCAAGTGTCTTGATTTCGTTAATAGCATGCCTTTCTAAAACCTCTCGTATGGCTTTCTCAAAAAAGTGAATCACCTTGTCTCGTTGAGTAAAGATCCCTCTGGTTATCGTTACCCAATTTCCGAGATCCCTCTCACAAACCTGCAAATACACCTTCCCCTCGGTCTCTTTTTCTCTCAAAGAAGGGAAGTCCCTTCCAAAAGCAAGCATCAAAAAAAGAAGTCTCTCCGGCCCCCATGGTCCCTCCCACAAAAAACGGGGCACTCGATAAAAAGCCCTTGCGGCGGCTGAGAGAATATCAAGGTCTTTTGGCTTTTTCAAAAAGAAAACCGACCCAAAATTCTCTGAAAAAACAAAAGGCGGTGTATGCCTTGAAAGAACCTCTCGAAGACGTTCTTTCTCTTTTTCATTCAAACCATACTCCTGACAAAAGAGTTCACAGGCTTCGTCGTCTTTTGCCTGAAGAGGAAATTTTGACACCTTCACCCTTGGAAGAAAATCAGTAATAGTGGGAAAAAAGGCAAGAAATCGAAACACCTTACGACAAAAAAAATAATCCCAAGCAGAACCTATAGAGGAACGAACCATGGTATCCAGCGAGGGATCCCTTATCACAGGAGGAAAAAATCTATCAAGAATCCGATCACGCAAACTTTCAAAAGGAGAAACAAGAATATCCCAAAGAGATGTTCCAAAACGAGAAGAGATAAAGCTATTCAAAAGATAGACCCACGGAGAGGCCCCTATGACCCCTATGATGATATAGGAATACCACTGCAAAAATGGAGAGAGATCTTCCCATTCTTTCCCCGAAGCGAGAACACAGCCACTGATACCTACAACTACAAAAATCCCCACGATTTCAAAGAGAATCAAAAAAACTTTGATGTTATCAAAGAAAGAACTTATGGCTATTTCTATTTTTTCGCGTTTTGTTTGCCTTTTCTCTGAATAAGAAGCCGACACCAATTGACAAAAATCTTTCTCTGACAAATGCCCCCACCATCCCCTTCGGTTTCTTTGCCTGTCTTCCCAATCAGCCATGGTATCGTATTCTTCTCGTGGTCTTTTGGGACGGCGTTGAAGAGATGACAAGGTAGGATAATTTGACATCATTTTCCTCTCCTCTGTGATAGTATACCCCATCAGAAAAATTTTTGCAAAAAGAGAGGAAAATCATCGGGATGATTTCGTCGGATGGGTCATTGAGGAAAAAATGGTTTTGAAGGAGACGAAGACCATTGGCTATTTCCTTGTTTCAGCAAAACGCAAAAAACGAGAAAAAGAGACTGGAATTTGGCCCCTCGGCTATCACCATATTTCAGCAAGAACCTCCCTGAACCTCCCTTTTAGCTGAAACAAGGAAATAGCACACTATCTCACCAAAAAAAGAGTCCCAGAAACCCAAAAGCCATTATTGTCGCAGGAATTTCCATCACATGAATCTTTTTTCCCTTTACCATATCTACCCCCAAAAGAATCACCGGGGCTAACGAAGAAAGCGTGGTAGCCACCCCTACAGGGGCATACGTCATCCCTGTCAAAAAGAGAGAAACCCCCACAAACGGTCCAAAAAAACTCCCCCCTACTGTGGCCGCAATAGCCTTTTTATCCTGAAAAGATTTCACCCATTCCCCAAGCTGTCCTGATAACCAAAGAAGAAGGAAAAATCCCACAACTCCCCCAATAACCCGAAACCAGGTCGCTTCAAAAACAAACTGAGTATGAGGAAGAACTGGTTTCGCTAAAAGTGCTCCTCCAGCCTGTCCCAACATACCCCCTATCGCCGCCAAAACCCCTAAAAGCGTTTCTTTTTTCTTTTCATCCACCTGATTTTCATCCTCTTTCTGATGAAAAAAGAGCACCATGGCAATCGAAAAAATGGTGCCTCCCATAGCCACCCACTGTCTGATGGTCAAGCTTTCTCCAAAAAGAAACAGTGCCGCCACCGCACTCACAAAAGGATTCGCAAGCATAATGAGAAGACTCAACCGACTCCCAATAACCACAAATGACCAGAAAAGAAGAATATCCCCCAAGAAAAATCCCACAAACCCCGATAAGAGAAGAAATCCAACATCAAAAAGCCCCACATCGCGCAAAAAAGACCGGTGAAACACCAGATTTACCACAAGAAGGAGAAGAAAAGCCCAGAGAAGTCTCCAGAGATTAACAAACCGACTCCCAATCCGTCGAGAACCAAACTCAAAAAAAAGTGCACTCCCCGCCCATCCTACCGAAGCAAGAAGGGAGGCCACTTCTCCCACATACCTCATATCTCCCGTTCACCAAAGACAAGCGCCTCAAAAGAAAAAACCTTTGCCCCATTTTCCCAGCAATACGGTTCCATACCCGCCTTGCGACAAGTCTGATTGAGAAATTCCTCCCTTCCCCAGCCATACTCCGTCGCCACTTGGGGAAGAAGAAGACCACGATGGTATCCCCTTTGCATCACCAGCCCATGCCTCCCCACCTCAATCTGTCGCACATCATGTACTTCCTCCAATGGCGTCAGAATGGATATCTCTATCTCTATAAAGGGAAACTCTTCCCGCTGAAGGGGATGAAACCGTGGATCGTGAAAGGCCGCCTCACAGGCCATTTCCTTCACTGCTTCCCGAATAGGCTTTACTCCCTCCACATATCCAATACACCCACGCAGATTTCCTTCCTTTGTCAGGGTAACAAAAAGACCACATTTTTCTGAAAAAACCTTATGAGAAAGATCTGGATAGTCCCCTGAAATTTTGCCAAACAGCCTCTCTTCAATGGCAAGCCTTGCTGTCCGAAGAAGCGCTTTCTTCTGTTCTGTTGTTAACTCAAGTTGCATACACCCCTCCTATCGGATTTTCAAAAAGGCCAGAGAAGCCAAAGCACACAAAGCCGCTAATATCCAGAAACGAATCACCACCTGTGTTTCCTTCCAGCCCTTTTTCTCAAAATGGTGATGGATAGGCGCCATCAAAAAGATTCGCTTACCCGTCCCTTGGGTATGTTTTGTCCATTTGAAATACGAGCGTTGAAGAAGAACAGACACCGTCTCAAGTACAAACATCCCTCCAGCAATCACAAGAAGCACCTCCTGCTTGAGAAAAATCGCTATCAGGGCAATAGTTCCTCCCATAGGAAGCGAACCCGTATCACCCATGAAGACTTCGGCCGGATGCACATTATACCATAGAAAGGCGGTATATCCCCCTATGAGAGCCGCAATCACCACCGCAAGTTCCCCCGCCCCGGGAAGATAAGGAAACTTCAAATACTGAGCCGCAATGGCATTTCCAATCACATAGGCAAAAATCCCAAAGGGAATATACAAAATAATTCCCATCCCCGAAGCCAGACCATCCAGCCCATCAGAAAGATTGGTCGCATTGGAAAAGGCCACCATCGTAAACACATAAAAAGCTATCCCAAGCCACAAAGGCCAGACAAAAACAGGCTTATCATAAATAGGTACGTAAAAGAGAAGCACCTGGGAAGGATCAGGATTGAGCACCACAAGAACCGCCAAAAGAAGCGATACCCCTACCTGCATGAAAAACTTTGTTCCCTCAGTAATCCCCTTTGAGTTTCTGAAACGCACCTTGAGATAGTCATCCAAAAAACCAATGAGACCAAAGAGGACAATAGCCAGCGCCGTTACCCAGACATAATACACCGGCATACCCCAGAGCAAAAGAGACACCAGCACCGCCACCATCACAAAAATCCCCCCCATCGTCGGTGTCCCTGCTTTCACAAGATGCGTTTGGGGCCCATCATCCCGAATAGCCTGTTTCACCCCAATTTGACTGAACCGACGAATAAAAAAGGGAGCAATGATCACCCCCAAAAGAAAAGCCGTAAAAAAAGCCATGAGTGACCTGAAGGTAATATACTTCAAGAGATTAAACCCAAAAAACCACTCCCTCAACGGATAGAGAAGATAGTAAAGCATATATCCTCACTCTTTTCAAAAAATGATGGTATATGATAACGACCCGCCCCAAAAAAGTCAATTTCACCCCTTCTTGACGCTTTCCAGAAAGGATGTTTTCCTTATCATGGCACTCCCCAAGACATAAAGCTATTACCCTGTTTCAGCAAAAACCCCCTGTTTAGCTGAAACAAAGAAATAGCGCCGGTGGGACAAAACTTTCCCTCTCATTACCCCACAACCATCTCATTCCCTACCGCAAAAAAAGCCCATAGATCACCACATTCAAAACCGTTAACGGTAACCCTATCCTCAGAAACTCCCAGAAAGAAACCGTCTCCTTTGCCCGCTTTTCTGCATTCTGGAGAATAATCACATTACTTGCCGCCCCGAGAATAGTGAGATTGCCGGCAATGGTACTCCCAGCCGCCAAAATCATGAACTCCTTCACCCCCCCACCTGCGGAAAGAAGCATGGGAAGATACAAAGCCACCAAAGGCACATTGGACAGGATTTGACTTCCGAGAACACTCACTACCCCAATCGCTTCCCACGAAGTAGGAGAAAAGGGCAGATGGGTGAGCCACTCCTGAAAATACCCCGTATTCCACACACTCCGCATGAGAATAAACATCGACGCAAAGAAAAGAAGCGTATGCCAGTCAAGACGTTTCAAAAGAGAAACCCGTTTTTTCCCAAAAAGAAGCGGCGGAAGAGAAGCCAGTGTGGTTATGGCTAAAAGAGGCACATCGGGCCCATGAGGAACCAGAGAAAGAAGAATCTTGACCAAAACCCCTCCCAACAAAATCCAGAGAGAAATCCGGGAAAGCCCCGCCATCTGATGATCGTGAATCGGTTCCTGAGAATGCGTCAGCACCTCCTCACGACGAAACTCCCTCCAGTAAAACAAACGAAGCAAAAGATACGCTATCAGGAGGTTAACAATTGTAGGAAGAGCCAAAAAACGAACAAAAGTCACTAAAGAAAAGGCTATTTTTCCCTCACTCGCTATCAGAAAATTCTGCGGATTACCCAACGGACTCATCACACTTCCAATAGTCACAGCAAAGGCAAGCGTCAAAAGAAGAAAAGACGGTCTGAGATGATGCTTCTTGGCCAAGTGAAGAACAACCGGTGTCCCTACAATAGCCAGAGTATCATTCATCAAAAAAGCAGAACCTATTCCCATCACAAAAAGAATAGTGAGCACAAGTCCATCCGTCGTTTTGGTTCTCTTAAAAACCTCGTATGTCAGATGAGACAAATACCCACTCTCCTCCATCGCCGCCCCAACAAGAAACATCGTGGTAAGAAAAAACATCACCTCCCAGTTAATTGCCTGTAAAGCTTCAACAGGTGAGATTTGTCCTGTGAGAAGAACAAAAAGTGCCCCTAAACCCATAATTTGCCAGAGATCAAACCGAAAATTCCCAAGCCTTCGCACCATCATCATCACAAAAACAAAGCCTAAAGCAACAAAAGAAATCATCTCTCCTCCAGCCCCTACATACTCTTTCGATACCCTTGCACGGGTGTTTTCTTGCCCTGTTTGGGTCAGGGGCTACGCCCCTGAAACCCCGTTTTTTCTGTTTACAAAGGTTTATTTGTCTTTTTTATCCAAAAAAATAGGATTGTTTATTATGGAAAGGGATATTTTTATACCACTTTTATTTTTTTATTACTTTCTTGAGACCTTTGCACATTCGTGCAAAGGTCTCCTTTCGGATAACAAAAGGCTGTTTCAGGCAGTTACCTGAAACAGCCACTTTTTCTCCGCTTATGTTCTCTCACTACCTGCTTTCTCTCTTATACTTCTTCACCTATGACACGCGCGTACTCTCGGAGAATCTCTTTCTCCCTAAAAGACGGATTTTTGGGAATTTTGACTATCACCTCAAAATAGAGATCCCCTCTCTCCCCTGTTCTTATATCAGGAAGACCTTCATGACGAAGCCGAATCATATGGCCTGATTGAACACCAGCCGGAATGGAGATCCTTTTCTTTCCATTCAGGGTATCAACCTCCACCACCCCACCAAAGACAGCCCTTGGGAAACTGATATACACCTTCCCGTACAAATCGGCCCCTTCTCGCCGGAAATCTGTGGTATTACGCACATGAATCACCACATAGAGATCACCACGAGGACCACCATTTCGTCCTATATCTCCCTCGCCTGCCACACGAAGTTTCATTCCATCGTCAATACCAGCCGGTACACGAACAGAAATCACACTCTCCCTTTCAACCGTCCCCTCTCCACGGCAACTTGGACAGGGATCTGAGATCACCCTTCCTGTTCCATGACACTGAGGACAGGTCGTCGAGATAGAGAAAAATCCCTGAGCAACCCGCACAGCCCCTGTCCCGCCACAGGTTGGACAGGTGGTGGACTGGTTTCCGCTACGACTTCCCGTTCCATGGCAGACATCACAGGCCTCTTTACGCCTTACCTTAATTTTGAGGGTCTTCTCTTCAAGAATATCCCGGATATCCAGGGTCAAATCCGCGCGAATATCCCCTCCACGATTGGCTCCACTTCGGCGCGAACGTCGTCCGCTTCCACCAAAAAATGAGGCAAAGATATCCTCAAAACCGCTTCCCCCAAAGATATCCTCAAAATCAAAACCACCAGCCCCACCAAAGCCCCCTTGCTGACCAAAAGCCGCTGAGCCATACTGATCATACAAGCGACGTTTTTCTGGATCAGAGAGAACCTCATAGGCCTCAGTAATCTCTTTAAACTTCTCCTCGGCCTCTTTGTTGCCTGGATTTCTATCCGGATGATACTGCATCGCTAATTTACGATAGGCTTTTTTGATTTCCTCTTGTGAAGCATTCCGAGCTACACCCAAAATCTGATAATAATCCTTTTCTGCCATACTTCATCACCTCATTTGTTGAGATAAGGATAAAAACAGAAGATGCCTTTCGCATCTTCAAAAGAGAACAAAGAAATAAAGCCCACAGGGGGCAAAAGCCCCCTGCGAGTCTCTTTACTTGTCATCAACAATCTCTGCATCCACCACCTTTTCGTCACCACCATCATTCTTCCCCCCAGAAGAGCCGGTACTCCCCTGAGCACCCTGAGATTTGTAAATCATCTCTCCAATCTTCTGAGATTTCTTCTGGAGGTTTTCCATCGCTGACTTGATACGAGCCTCATCATCGGTCTTGATGGCTTCTTTCACCTCCTTGATGGCTTCCTCTACCTGAGCCTTTTCGGAAGCAGGCACCTTGTCGCCATTCTCACTCAAGAAAGTCTCAAGGCTGTACACCAAGGAATCAGCCTGGTTCTTGAGTTCAATGAGTTCACGTGCTTTTCTATCCTGCTCTGCATATTTCTGAGCCTCTTCCTGCATGCGTTTGATCTCTTCTTCCGTCAAACCACTGGAAGCCTCAATGCGAATCTTTTGCTCTCTCTGAGTACCAAGGTCCTTTGCTGTCACATGCAAGATACCGTTCGCATCAATATCAAAGGTAACCTCAATCTGAGGCACTCCACGACGAGCAGGAGGAATACCATCAAGGGTAAACATACCAAGGGTACGGTTATCACGAGCCATAGGACGTTCACCCTGAAGCACGTGGATGGTCACAGCCGTCTGATTATCCTCAGCCGTGGAGAAGATCTGAGACTTCTTGGTAGGGATAGTCGTATTGCGTGGAATAAGCACCGTAAATACCCCACCCAATGTCTCAATACCAAGGGAAAGTGGCGTTACATCCAGGAGGAGAAGATCGTTCATTTCTCCCGTGAGAACTCCTCCCTGAATAGCCGCACCAATAGCCACCACCTCATCGGGATTGACCCCCTTGGATGGTTCTTTACCGAAGATGTTTTTCACCGTCTGCACAATGAGAGGCATACGGGTCATACCACCCACAAGAATCACCTCATCAATCTGCTCCTTGGTAATACCTGCATCCTTCATCACCTGAAGACAAGGTTCAATTGACCGATCCACAAAGGGTTTGGCAATCTTCTCCAGCTGGGCCCGTGTAATATTCATCTGAAGATGCTTCGGCCCACTGGCATCTGCGGTGATATAGGGAAGGTTTACCTGAGTTTCCAGTTTTGAAGAAAGCTCTATCTTGGCCTTTTCAGCCGCATCCTTCAAGCGCTGAACAGCCATGGGGTCCTTGTAGAGATCCACGCCCGTTTCCTTCTTGAACTCCTGGATCATATAATCCATGAGGGCATGGTCAATATCATCTCCCCCAAGGTGAGTATCTCCATTGGTTGCCTTTACCTCAAAGACACCATCCCCAATCTCAAGGATGGAAATATCAAAGGTACCACCACCAAAATCATACACCGCAATGATACCTTCTTTCTTCTTGTCAAGACCGTAAGCCAAAGCAGCCGCTGTCGGTTCGTTGATAATACGCTCCACGGTGAGACCGGCAATGGTCCCTGCATCTTTGGTGGCCTGACGCTGAGAGTCATTGAAGTAGGCAGGAACGGTAATCACAGCCCGTTCAACCTTCTCACCAAGATAGTCTTCTGCAGCCTGTTTGAGTTTCATCAGCACACGGGCTGAAATTTCCTGAGGGCTGAATTCTCCTGCCCTGGTCACAAAACGCACATCATCATGAGGCCCTGGTTTCACCTTGTAAGGCACCATCTTGATTTCACCCTGAGCCTCTTCATAGCGTCGACCGATGAACCGCTTGGCCGAATAAATCGTGTTCTCATGGTTGGTTATCATCTGGTTTTTTGCCGGCTGACCAACCAATACCTCTCCCTTTTCGGTAAAGGCAACAATCGATGGGGTTGTTCTTGCCCCCTCCTGGTTGGGTATCACCACCGGTTGACCGTTCTCAATCACAGCTACCACAGAGTTGGTCGTACCAAGGTCAATACCAATAACTTTTCCTTTTCCTGGCATATATTACTCCTTGTCCTGTTTTTTTTCTTCGGATTGTCTATTGTCTGTCGTCTCAGACTCACGCACCACCTTCTTGGCTACCTTGACCTTGCTGGGTCGAAGTACCTCACTCCCTAACATATACCCTCTTTCCAGTTCCTGGATCACCGTCATGGGAAAAGGCACATCCTCTCGTTCTTCCATCAGAAGAGCCTCATGACGGCTATAATCAAACTCCTGTCCTACACACTCAATAGGTTTCACTCCAGCATCCTCTATCACCTTGGTAAACTCAGCCAAAATAATGGAGAGCCCCTGCTGGAGATTTTCTTTTGTCGTACTTTCAACGGTTGCTATTGCTCTCGAGAGATTGTCATACACAGGCAAAATATGTTGAAGAAGCTTTTTGTTTGCCTGGAGCCGCAAATCCTCCATTTCCTTGAGAATGCGTTTCTTGTAGTTATCAAACTCTGCCACCTTTCGTTTGTAGGCATCCTCAAGGGACATCTTCTCTTCTTTGAGTTTTCCAATTTCCTGCTGTAATTGTTCCACCATCTTCTCCTGATCGTGTTTTTCTTTTTTTGTCTTTTTGTTGTGCTTCTCCTGATCCGAAGAAGCGGTGGAGGTTTCCTCTGGCTGAGAAGACTCTTGTTTGATATCTTCCTCTCGCTTCAATTCATCAGCCATAACGCCTCCTTTTCTTCACTTTTGTCATAAATATACTGAAAAAAAAGCCTTAGAGGCAAATTTTTGATTACGTTTCCAACAGGAGACCTGAAAGAGAGAGAAAAGGATAAAGAAGTTACCCCTGGCTCAAAAGATTTTTGTCAACTGTAGTATACAGGGAACATTTTAGATAAACAAGTTTTTTCTGGGGAAAGTACCCTTTTTAGGCCATAAAACAGGGCAATAAGTACGTACCATCCCTATGTTTTATATCACATCCTGCCAGTAGACACCATCGATAGCCTCATCACGATTATAGTAGTAATGCAAACGCACAGCAAGAACATTGGTTGCCCCTTCTCTTTTCCATACCCCTACATCCATTCTCTGGTTTATGGTTCGCATCACCCGTTCTGCCCTTGAGGTTGTTCCTGGCAAACCATCTTCACTGTCACAGGCGAACATGTCTTTTTGAGCACGAAGAAGATAATAAAAACAATGTTTGCGCCCTTTTTCGTGAAATAAGTCAAGAAGATTCTGAATATGCTGTCTGCGCTCGCTTTGATAACCAAGTCTTGTTTGCCAGTCATTTTTGTACCCCAAGAAACAGGCTTTCCCTGTTTCAGCGACAATATTTGTCCACTCAGAAGAACGATATCTCACTCTATCAAGACGAAGAAAATACTTCAATTGATAACTTACATGCCACAAACATCGTTGAAAAACGATACCGGGATGTTTGCCCTGGTTAATCCCTGTATCTCCATCGACAACAAGAAAAAACCGAGAAAAAGAGTGTTTTTCTTGAATGGGCTTAAGAAGTTTGTCCCAACCTGCATGGTAATTATCCACAAGAAGGCCTGCTATTCTTGTATTTTTTCCTGTCAATGGGGAGGCTTGTTGCCTCTCCTGCAAAAGAATTTTAGCTTCTTCTCCTTTTTTCTTGCCCTGAACAGGAATACCCGTCCCATCGGCTTCTCCACAGGGTTTTTCTTTTTCTGAGATACTGAAATGTATCTTTCTCCCAATATTTTGAAGGTTTTTCCAGAGGGTGCTAAGACCTATTTTATACCCTGTGAAGGAAAGAATACGAGCGGCCACTCGATAGGTGGTAAGAGCCCCGGCTAAAGCCACTCTGTAGATATCTTTCAGGATTTGCCTTTTTCGCTTTTCTACACCAAGAAGAGATCTTGTGAGAAAAAGTTTTCTTCCACACTTTTTGCATTGAATTTGGAGCTGAGGAAGAGTGATCTTTCCAAAGGGCATCAGAACAAAAACAGTGTTTTTTCCATGCTTTGTTTTCCATATGAAGTGATGTTTTTCTCCGCATGTACAGGTGATACGACCTTCTTTTATTTCTTTTTCTGCCACTTCTACAGAAATCTGATGAACAAATGACTCAAACACTCCTTTGATGGCCTGGAGAAAAACCACCACTAACGTCTCAAGTTTTGTGTCAGGGTAGTCGATAGTCAAAGTGAAGGTGAATTCTTTACGCATGGGTTCCTCCTTGTGTCCTATTATCGGCCAGGGAGGAACTTTTTTTTGCTTTTCCTCATCTTCCCACTGCAGGTCTCCTGAAAAAAACGTTACCAAATTTTTACACCATACCTTCACAAAAAAGAGAATTTTTCTAAAAGTTGACAACCTCTTGCTTCTCCCCTACAATAACACAAGGAGGTCATCATGAATTTTTCAGAAATCGAACTCTTTGAAATTGCTCGATTGATTAAAGAAGAAGAAAAACGTTTCCTTGAAAAGATCAAAAACACTCTTTCTGCCATAGAAGAACTTACCAAAGAAATAGAAACCCTTGTCCTTTTCTATGCCCGCCAAGAGAAACAGAAAAAAAGAGAACAGAAAATCTGCAACTATATAGACAACGAAGAAACCCTCGCCTATCTCAAAGAAAATTTTGCGGATATTCTGGCTTTTAGTGAAAAGAATTTTTCTCACGCAACCCCAAAAGAAATTCTTGCCTTCTGGCTTGATACTCACAAAAGGGTCCTGGCCTTTTTTGACAATCTTTTTACCTCTACCTCTGATACTGTTTTGCAAACAGATATCCGACTGATTATAGAAAAAGAGCAGGAATGGAGACAAAAATTACAGGAAGAGATGACTAAACTGAAATAAGAAAGACAATACTGAACCATCGAAAAAGATCTGGAAGATGATTTTTTATGTTTCTTAGAAAAAGGCTTTTCTCAAAATGTCCCAAAACTGAAAAGAGGCTATTACCTTGTTTCAGCAAAGGCCTCCGTTTGCTGAAACATCGACATAGCAAGCAGCCAAACACTTCCCACGTTCTCTCTCCAAAGAAGCATACCTCTCACACCCCTTTACCCATGCCCCTTTTTTGTTCTTGAAAGAAACTCCACACAGAGAAGCGCCTGATCATCGACATTCTTCTCTCCCCACCCAAAACGAATAACCTCCTGGCGAATAGCCTCCACACAGCGCTCGGGAGAGAGATGGGCATACTGCAGAACCACCTTTTCCAGTTTTTCCACCCCAAACCATTCTCCATCCCTATTCTGAATATCCACCAGCCCATCGGTAAAAAGAAACATCTTGTCATGGGGATTCATCTCAAGCTTTTGACTTTCAAAAACCGGATCAGAGAAAACCCCCAAAATCGTTCCCTTTGTATGGAGGGGGGTCAAGGTATGCTCATGAGAAGAATAATAGAGAAGTGGCATATGACCCGCCGAAGTATAGGAAAGGGTTCCCTTCTCTAAGTTCAAAAAAGCATAAAAGGCCGTCACATAAAACCCTACATCCCGCAGGGTTTTCAAAAAGTCCCGGTTGACCTCCGCACATACCTGGGCCGGATCCTTCTCCCAACCGGAATGATTGATAAACGCTACCTTGGTCATAGAAGTAAGAAGCGCAGAAGGGATCCCATGCCCCGACACATCCGCTACCACAAAGGCATAACCATTCCGACCCACACGAATAATATCTAAAAGATCTCCCCCGATGGTTTCCGCCGGCTGATACCAGAAAGCCCAACGAAACTCACTCCTCTCCACAGAAGACTGAGAAAGTGGCATAAAAGCCATTTGAACCTTCCGGGCCATCGCTAACTGCTCATTAAGATTGAGATTAATTGACGCAAGAAGAGAAGCCGTTTCCCTCTCCTTCTCTTCTACAAGATTTTTCAGTTCTTCATAGTATTCCTTGAGTTTTTGATCGGCCACCCGGTGATGAGAAAGGTATTTTCGTAAACTCTGAAGAAATTGCCGATATTCAAGAGTCTCAAAAGAGCTTTGCCTGCCCAAAGAAAACCACATGGCTACTGCTACCCCCGTGTTCACCACAAGGAGCCCAAGAAGAATCCAGAAAGAAACCCCGCCATGAAACCATAGAGTTCCTCCAACCAGGAGAAGCGTTATTCCCATCAGCACGCCGCATGCCACTTTACAGGGGTCTCCCATGATGCCCTCCTTATTCAACTTTTCTATTTGAGCATGGAACGAAGTATCTCATTCTCTTCAAGAAAACTCAAAAGTTTCTCCACACTCCCTTTTTCTGAGAGAATCGTATAGTAGTTTTCTTTCATCTGTGGGGCAAGCTTTACCGCTTCACGAAACGTCTCAAGAGAAAGGGGATTCTCCCGCATAAAAGCAAGAAAACCAGATTCCTCAATAGCCTTGCGAATAAGCGGTTCGGTCTTTTCCTGAAGAAGACTCACAGCATAACTCGCCACTCCCACCTGAAGTCCGTGAAGACTCGGTTTCTCCGCTACCTTATCATAGGCATGAGAAATCAGATGTTCACTTCCACTGGCTGGACGACTGCTTCTGGCTACTTCCATCGCAATTCCGGACATCATCAGGGATGTGGCAATAACTCGCAAAAAGTCCGGATTATCCAATCGCTTCTCATCATAGTAGAGAAAGGTATCCGCCGCACTTCTGGCCATATTGGCAGCAAAATCGTTCACTGGTTCTTTGGTACGACGATAGGCAAGTTTCCAGTCATAGACCGATGTAATCTTGCAAAAAAGATCCCCCATTCCTGAGTAGAGAAACTTAGTCGGAGCCTTTTGAAGGACCTCCGTATCCACAATAACCGCCTGGGGAAGTTCCACCCGAAAACTTGTTTTTTTGCCCCGAACAGTAAGCGAAGCCATAGGAGAACAGAAGCCATCATTGGAAACAGCTGTGGGTACAGAAAAAAGGGGAAGCCGCTTCAAAAAAGCCAAGTATTTGCCGATATCAATAGCCTTGCCCCCTCCAATGGCCACAATGGCCTCCACCGTGGAAGGAAGTTCCACAGCCATCTGAAAAATAGCCTCTACTTCTGTCTCTGTCGCTATGCTCTCAGCTACCACCTCTATCTCCGCGGAGAGAAGACTTACCTCTACCACAGGCTTCAACATTTCAGCCATCCCCTCTCCCCAGAGAAGAACAATACGCCTGTGGTCCTCGTCTCTCAGGTATTTACCTATCTTGTATAACGCCTTGGGTTTAATCCGTACAAGAGAAGGAACAGAAATCTCCATCTAAGCCTCCAGTTTTTTTATATCAATCTCACCAATATGCTCAAAAACATAATCCGGCTGATAGGGAAACTCTCTCAATACCTCCCGTGTACTTACTCCAGAAAGAACTAAAGCCGTTCTCATCCCCGCTTCCATACCCCCTAAAATATCTGTATCCATACGGTCCCCTATCATAAGCGTCTCCGTGGCATGGCACCCAAGCTTGCGCTTAGCAATAAGCATCATCATAGGATTGGGCTTACCCACAATATAGGGCTTTTTGCCCGTGGCCGCCTCAATAGCCGCTAAAATACTCCCACACGCAGGCTCAATCCCATCCTCTGCCGGATCAATCACATCAGGATTCGTTCCAATAAATTTAGCCCCCTTCTCAATGAGACGAACGGCTTTTTTGAGCATCTCAAAATTAAAGTGAGAGGTTTTTCCCACCACCACATAATCAGCCTGACTCTCGCTTATGGAAAAACCTACTCTATACATCTCAGTGGCAAGCCCCCCTCCTCCTATCACGTAAACCGTGGCACCGGGCTTCTGAGAACGAAGAAATTCGGCTGTAGCCATAGCCGATGTAATAAAATTTTCCTCCTTCACCCCGCTGATCCCCAAAGTCTCCAGTTTTCGCTTCAGGTCAAGGGGGGTCTGTTCAGAGTTATTGGTAAGAAAAAGGAAGGGTATGTTTTTTTCTAAAAGTCTCGCCACAAACTCCTTCGCTCCAGAAATAAGATGCTTCCCCCTATAGAGCACACCATCCATATCAGAAATCACGGCCCTTATCATATTTCCTCCTATACAAACCTCACCACATCCTTTAGATCCTTGCGTTTCTTTGGTCCTGGACCGGGGTAATCAGGACGTGGATACCCCAAGGGAGTGAGAGCATACACCTCTTCATGTGGACTCAGCCCCAGAACCTCTCTCACTACCTCTGGCTGAAAGGCCGCAATCCAGCAAGTGGCCACCCCTTCATTCGCCGCAGCCAAAATCATAAAGGTCATCGCAATAGCCACATCCGTTTCAAGCGATGAATACCCATCCTGAAGCCGTCTCCATGCTTCATTTTTGTCCCCAACCACAACTAAAACCTGTGGGGCATCATAAAACCAATCCTTAGCATAGGCATGCCTGAGAAGAGCAAGCTTCTCAGGAGAGTGTACGACAACAAATCGCCACGGTTGACGATTCGCAGCCGACGGAGCCAACCTCCCCGCCTCTAAAATTCTGTGAAGAACATCCTCTTCAACCGGCCGATGTGGATCATAACTTCGAATACTTGCCCGTGTGTGAATAAGATCCCAGAAATCCATATTTTCCTCCCTCTTCTTCTCCCTCAAGTATATCACAGGCAAAAGGTTTCGTCAAACTTTGAAAGAGAAAAACCTCTCTTCTACGACACAAAAAAGACAAATATCATCTGAAAATAGCTTATACAAAGAACTTAAAAAACCTAAAAAACCTTGCCAAAAAGTGGAGTTTGGAGGGATGATATATTTTTTCTATGGCTATCACCATGTTTCAGCAAAACTCATGAGAGAAGGGGAAGAAGAGGTGAGGTTTTAGCCTTTGGCTATCACCTTATTTCAGCAAAACCCCTTCTTTTGGCTGAAACATGGGGATAGCCATAGCTTGCCGCAATGTTTTCAATACGAACTTTTTCCTACCATGTATCATAATAGAAAGTTTCTGAGTTGTTCCCTTTCTTTGTTAAATGTGGAGATAGGTATTCAGTTTCCTATGTGGAACGACAAATTGAAAAAATGTGACAAATGCCCATTGACATTTTTTTGGTTTTTTCTTACTCTATCAACATAAAAAGTCATCCTCTTCATTGACAGTATACAAAGAAGGTAAGGAGGAAAGGACAAAGAAGATTTCAAAGAACATATCTCCCTTTTTTGTGAATTATCCAAAGTATAGCAAAGGAACTTGTTCTTTGTATACCACATGAAGAGGTAACAAAAGAAAATATAAGGAGGCAAAATATGACAGGAAAAAATTCTCTCTCTCTCTCTCTCTCTCTCTTTCTTATTTTGGGAATATTAGGGTGTAGTGTTACTTCTTCTCAGGCTCCAAAGACAGTGACAAGAGAAGAAAAAGCCAGAGCTCTTGAGGTAATTGAAAAGGCGAAACAGGATTTTTATGCTATTGTAGAGGCAAAAGTACAGGTGAAATACAGAACTAATGCTATTTCTCCTTCTATAGGAAAAGGACAGTTGACTTATACAACGACGGATACAATAACCATATATCACGAAGGTTATCAAGTGATGGAGTTCATTACCAATGATATCTTTGTATTAACGAACGACGACGGAGAAGAAATAAATACAAATGTTAGCATTACCAATCAGGTGTTTGTAACAAATACCTATGAGATGACTCCCCTCGAGGCAATTGAGGCTTTTGGCATGATGGAAATTACCGGAGGAAAAACCAACGCCCTATCTGATTATCTCAAGGAAGTGGGGATCTATGATGATGCTACCAATATCCTGGCTCGACCAGAAGTGAAAGAAGCCATCCAAATTTTAGAAGCACCTCTTGCTGCAGATCCTCAGAGTAGTGATACAAACACGAATATTACTATAGTATACAGCACATATGCTAATACTCTTCCACCCCATGTACCTTATTCTCCAAGAGAAAAAGATTTTTATTTCTCTCTTCAGGCAGGGGATATTCTTTTGTCTATTGGAGGGTCTGGATCGACATCTTCTGGATCTTTTTCCGGAAGCAGCTCTCCTATAGGGCTTGTGATTCCGGGAACATGGAAACACAGCGGAATGATAATTCCCAAAAATCATGGCAACTGGGGAAAATATCCCTATTGGGTTATCTACTCAGCTTCGGACAAGACCTATGAAAAACAATATGATAATCCCAGTAACTATTTAGCTTCTGTGGGATTCGAATCTATCGAACAATGGCAAAAGGAACTTTACGTGAGTGCTTATAGGGTGGTAGGCAAAACAGAAACCCATGGAAAATCTGCTTTTGACTCGGTGATTCATTTCAGAGGATTTCCCTATAGCATGATGAAGTGGGACCATGGCATTAGATGGCACGAGGTGGGCGTCTGGCTTTTTGATTTCAAGAGATTAAGATGGACCTACCATGTCGTGGCCCGCATTCCTGTTCCATATCTCGTTTATCGACCTGTGCGTCGAGATGAAAACGACTGCTGGTATTGTACAAAGGTTGTTTACCGGGCATGGCTTGCTCAGGGAGTCAATATCGAACATAGCAAGGGGCGATGGGATCCTTTTGTTTCCCCAGATGATATCCGAAATGCTATGAGTGATGGTACACTGGTGTGGATTCTTGGTTCAGATGATCCCTTTTATCCTGTGAGGTAAAACCCGTCTCTGGCCTCTCGTAAGAGAGGCCAGAGAGAACAAAGCAAATTGCTGGAGGAAGAGTTTATGAAAAGACGTATTACGTTTGGGGTGTTCTGTTTATGGGTTGGGTTTGTTAGTTGTAGTTGTCTCCCCAATGACGAAAGTATTTATTTCGAGAAAAAAGAAGGCGATTCAACTGAATTGATATTCACTTATAATGGTGAAGGAGCCTATGGCATTGATCTCAACAATATGGAAATCAAGTGGATTATTCGAGGCAGGAAGTTTAAACCATGCTATCCTGTGAAAAGTGATGACGGAAGAGTTTTCTTTGTGCCATCAATATTCGAGAGAGGAGCCAAAGCAAATGATACCATTGTGATAATGAATAAAGAGGGCAAAATTGTCCAAAGATTCAGACCATGGCCAGGGGTTATGATTGCTTCTCTTGATATACATAGTAATCTCCTTCTCATTTCCACTCCCTCCTCTACCATTGGTATTATGGACTTGAAAACCTGGAATCTTATCACTCTCAAATTTGAAAATGACCTATTAGGTGGCTATGCTTTTGGAGAATATCATATTTTTGCATGGGGACTTTCAGGACGAAACTTTTTTAAGATACCCATCTCCTCTCCCCATCAGGCAAAACAGAGTTTTTCTTATGGGAGGGAGGGTATAAATTTTTATAATTACACCCTTTGTGGTCACACCGTGTGGGGAGTGACGAAAGACTCAATATACATCTGGGATATAAATACAGATACATTCATTACTAATTTTTTCTTTACCAATTCCATTCCTGGTTATTCCTCTTATCATGAAGGATGGACTAAGTTCTTAGGGACAGTAAGTAATAGTCTTTATATTCATTATTTTATGGACAATCAAAGTTATCTTCTTCTTTTTGATACAGAAACATATGCTTTCTTAGAACTTGTTCATTTTAGCAATCCAGGAAAAAATATTTCTCCGAAAGAATTCTGGTATTCTTGGGTGTTTTTTAGAAAAGAGAATAAAATCTATTTCAATAATTCTGCTCAAAATGCTGGTGTTTTTTGTTTTGATACAACAGCCAAAACTGTTATAGAACGCATACCATGGCCAGAGATAAGGAGGAGATAATTATGCGAAAAGAGAAGTGTATGAATATAATGGCAAGAATTTTTATATTTATCTTTTTGGTGCAGATGGGATGGGCAAACAATATGTGGCTCGGTGGAGGTATGGAGATACGAGGTATTTCAGGCTTCTGGGGACAAGAATCTGGACCGGCGGTTGTGGTTGATATAGAATGGAAAAATATCAAAGGTAGTATAACAATAGGTACTCTTTCCGGGTATCAGGATATGGTGAGTTATTTCTTTGAAGGAGAGATAATGTCTCCTGTCTATCTTTTTCGGCCCTGGTTTTCCGACTCTTCCTGGATTGGGAGAATAACAAAAAATATCTACCTCGGCTATGGGTGGATATGGGGGTATCATTCTTTTCTCCTGGATTATCAGGCCATGGAAGTCTTGGCTGGTATTAAAATAGAAATCAAAGGAAGCGGATTTTTCCAGCATACCTTCCTTGACTTCTATGGAAGGTGGAGACCCTGGAATACAGTGGCTGGTGGAGAAACCACCATGGCAGGCGGTGTTATAGCGGGATGGAAGTGGTAGAGGTGAGCCCCTTGTTCTATGAACAAGGGGCTCAATAAATTTTCAATAATGCTTCTCGGCGTACCCCACCCATCCTCCTGCTTCAATCAGGGCCTTTTCAAATCCGCCAATAGTATAAGAGTAGGTTTTCTTCTTTCCTTCTGCTTCAAGGGTAATCTCTGCCGGATCAATAGAAATACGAGCGTAGGTTTTTTTACCACCAAATTCTCTAAAGATTTCATCAATTGTCTCTTTGGGAAGTTCAATAGCCAACATCCCCCCGTTGAACATATTCTGACGAAAAATACGGGCAAAGTTCTCAGCAATCACCGTATAGATCCCGTTTACCTCGAGTGCCCAGGGAGCATGCTCACGAGAAGACCCACATCCAAAATTCGCCCGGGTAATAATCACAGACTTTCCTGGCAGGTCTCTTTTTGAATCAAAACCCTCAAGCTTCAGATCCTCAAGACAGTAAGGCTTTAGGGCTTCTTTGGTTATTTCAGTGAGATATTTCGCAGGAATAATCTCATCTGTATTGATATCACTTCTATCAAGAAAGAGAACTTCTCCCTCAAATTTTCGCATGGTTTTCCTCCTTATTTTCCACGATAAAGGGGGGAATTCACAATCTTACCAGCAATAGCCGAAGCCGCTGCAGTGGCTGGACTCATCAGGTGCACCATTCCACCCTTCCCCATTCGACCATAGAAATTGCGATTCGTTGTGGCGGCACACACCTCGCCCTCAGCCAGCACCCCATTGGACATACCAAGACATGCCCCACAGGTAGGGTTGGTAATCGAAAACCCAGCCTCATAAAAGATCTTGAGAATACCCTCTTCCATAGCTCTGAAATAGATTTCAGGGGTCGCAGGAGAAAGAATTCCTCGCACCGTAGGAGCAATCTTTTTGCCCTTCAACACCTCTGCCGCAATACGTAAATCCTCCAGCCGACCATTGGTACAACTTCCAATATACACCTGATCGATAGGAGTACCCTCCATCTCTCTTACCGGTTTCACCTGATCAGGCTTATAACCATAGGTAACCATAGGTTCCAGATTGGAGAGATCATACTCTAGCACCTTCTCATAGTGGGCATCAGGATCAGAAACCCATTTCTGAAAATCCTGAAGAGCAGCTTCTTTGGAAGGATATTCGTCCTTGATAAACTTCCAGAGATACTCCACTGTGGTCATATCTGGATAACATATTCCACTCGTACCCCCTGCCTCAATGGCCATATTGGAAAGCGTCATCCGACTCTCCATGGACATAGCATCCACAATAGACCCCGTAAATTCCATCACATGATCTGTAGCCCCATTCACCGAAATCTGGGAAATAATATACAGAATCACATCCTTGGCATAGACTCCCTCAGGGAGTTTTCCTTTGAGAACAAACTTGATGGTCTTCGGATACTTAAAAGCACACACCCCTTTCAGGATACCCACCTCAAGATCCGTCGTTCCCACCCCCGCAGCAAAAGCCCCAAAAGCCCCATGGGTACAGGTGTGAGAATCTCCCATGATGATGGTATAGCCCGGGCGTACAAAACCCTGTTCGGGGAAAAGAGCATGACAAACGCCATTTCTTCCCACATCAAAAAAGTCTTTGATATTATGACGACGAGCCCAATCCCGAAGAATTTTATGCTGTGTAGCTGTTTTGGAATCCTTGGCTGGAGTCACATGATCAATCACGGCCTTAATCCGATTGGGATCAAACACCCTATCAAGCCCACGACTGGCCAAATCCATAATAGCGACAGGGGTAGTAATCTCATGACAAAACACCATATCCAGACGAAGTACATACACCCCTTCGTATGGCCTATCCACTAAATGGGCATCAAAAATCTTCTCGGCAATCGTTTTTCCCATAGCGTCCTCCGTTTATACTTTTCGCCTTGGGGGCGTCAAAATCCAATATGCCTCAAGGGGGATATCCTTCGTATTACGAAGAAGATGTACAATCCCCGATTCAAAAGCAATGCTATCCCCTGCTTTCAAAGAATAAGTCGTCTCTCCTAACACAAACTCTCCCTCTCCCCGAAGGATAATACCAAGTTCCTTTCCCCTATGTCCAAGAGGCTCACTTCTCTTTTCCCCGTAGGGAGGAATACAAAGAAAATATCCCTCAATGCCCTCCCCCTCCTGACCAGGAATAGAGGCAAGTCTCTCATACACCGTCCCCTCCACTTCCACCCTTTCTCTCTTGTGGAGAGGAACATAGGCCAAGGGACGAGACCTCTTCCAGTCCCGAAACAGGTACTCTATATCCGTATCTAAAACCTCAAGAAGGGCTAACAGAGTATCAAGTGCAGGAGAAACTCGATTCCGTTCAATCTGAGACACAAGACTCTCACTGACCCCCGCCCGTTCTGCCACCTCTCGCAGAGTCATCCCCTTCTTTTCACGAATTTCTCTGAGCTTTTCCCCAAAATAATATCGCATTTCAGTTTCACTTAAAATATTTTAGTATATTTTAAGTGAAAAATCTCTTTTTGTCAAGAAAAAACGTGCTCTTTCTCTGAAATTTTTTATTTTTATCCCATTTCACAAAACCTTACCTTCATAATAAAGACTAAATAAGTATAATCTACGTTTTTTATGCGCCAAAGTTTAAAAAAAGCATCCCCCTGTAAGAACAAACGCTATAACCTTGTTTCAGCAAATATACCCTCTCTAGCTGAAACAAGATAATAGCCTCAATATTATTATTGAAATATTCTCATATACACTTTACTATACCCCTTGTTACAACAGAAACATTTTGTATTCCTTTTCTTTTCCACCAAACGTGACAATAGGCATTCAGTTTTATATTTGAAAAAACAATGTGAAACGACACTTTTTTCAAGAGAACACCCTCTTTTTGGAATTTTTCTCAAAAAGAGGATATAATAAAAAGGAGTATTTTTGAAAAAGGAGTTTCCATGAAATACCTCCGTCGTACACTTCAGTTCTTTTTACTGCTAGCTTCTGATTTGGCCGCCTACTTTCTCGCTTTAGCTCTGGCTGTTTTCCTCCGGCAAAACATCGCTAACTTTTTCTTTTCTAATCTCCCGTCTTTTAATTTTCAATACACCTATTTTGCTTCTATTCCCTGGCTTCCTCTTGCCTTTATTTTCAGTATCGGTCTTTTCAAACTTTATCATCGACACTTTTCCTTCTGGGAGGAAACAGAAAAGTTTGTCAAAGCTCTTTCTTTAGGACTTATCATCATCTTTTTTGTGATCAGTATCCGTAAAATGCATGCAGACTTTTCCCGTCTCACCCTTTTCTTTCTCTGGGCAGTTTCTCTCTTTTTCTTTCCCTTGCTACGTTATATCATGAAAAAAGTCGGGTATTCCTTGAGTTTATGGGGAGAGAATATCCTCATTTTGGGTCGTGAAGACTTGGGCCTTGAATTAGCTAACAAACTCGCAAAAGACCCCTTTCTTGGTTATCGTCCGTTGGCCATCCTCTCCTATACGAAAGGGAAACGAAAAAAATCCCAAAGTCAGACAACCCTCCCTGTTTACTATGAGAATGACATCGCAGGATTCATTAAAAAATTGGGAATCGATACCGTGTTTATCATCACGGAAGCTTTCAACGAAGAAACCCTCTCCCATCTTACCAGCGAAGCTTATAGTAGCGCAAGACATATTGTTCTTTTTCCCCTTGATTATCCCCTTGTTCTTTTCAATGCAGAAACCCAATACCTCCTCAAAGAAAGATCTTATCTCATCTATACCAAAAATAACCTCAACACATGGTACAACCTTTTCCTCAAAAGGACAATGGATATCGTAGGAGCAACCATAGGCCTCATTGTGCTTTCTCCCTTGCTTCTTATTGTGGCCATCATTATCAAACTCACCTCTCCAGGAAAGGTGATTTACCGACAACAGCGTATCGGCAGAAATGGAAAACCCTTTTATCTTTACAAGTTTCGCAGTATGTACCCAGATGCTGAGGCAAGACTCAAAGAGATTTTAGCCAATGACCCAAAAGCCCGCGAAGAATGGGAAACCAAACGCAAACTTTCACGTGATCCCCGCATTACCCCTATTGGTCATTTCATCCGCAAAACCAGTATTGACGAACTACCCCAGCTATGGAATATCCTGAAAGGCGATATCAGCATTGTTGGCCCAAGACCAGTATCAGCAGAAGAAATCGAAAAATTCTACAAAGAGTACCGCGTCTATTACTACTCCGTAAGGCCTGGTCTCACCGGTCTCTGGCAGGTTTCCGGGAGATCCAACACGGACTATGCGTATCGCGTTCAAACAGACGTGTGGTATGTGGAAAACTGGTCTCTGTGGTTAGATATCGTGATCATTCTCAAAACCTTTGAGGTTCTCCTCAAAAGAGAAGGGGCTTACTAACCAGACATTCTCTCAAGCACACCATAGAGAGGACTTTCTGAAAAATCAAAAAGGGAAAGGTCCCCTTTTGAAAAGAGAAATCCCGCTTTTTTGGCCATACCCGGAATATGCTGGATCTCGTGATACGTAAGTTTTCCCGGAGAGAAGGGATAGGAAAGCCCCACAAGAGACCTCTCCCTATAGCCTATGACAAATACATCTAAATGAGTCCGAAGGGAATATATCTTTGGAATATTTATCGTAATGGGATAACTCCCTAAAGGTCTCGCTAAACTCCATTCCCCTCTTGTGCCATCAACTATGACCTCCCGGAAGAGCGTTCCCACAGGAAACACCTTCTCAAGCATGGGAATATCAATCTCTCGCCGAATTCTCTCTCGGTAGTGTCTGAACGCCGCCTCCGTTTTCACATCTAGGCGCACATCCATCTGTGAAAGAGGAGTACCCGGTGTTTTTTTGAGCTGACGAATATTGATACGACGAAGCAAAAGCCCTTTGTCTAATACTACCCGAAGAAACTCATAATTCAAACGAAAGGTCTGTCGCGTTTCACCGGCAAGACCATGAATCAGATTGATCCCTGGCAAAAGATGCGGAATTCCTTCTGTTCTTTTTCCCCCTATCTCATTGACCATCTCTATCGCCATCATCACCTGTTCAGGGGTCGCTTTGAGCTGGTTTTTTCTGACTACCTCTGGATCAGCCGATTCCATACCAAAGGCTGCTATATCCCCAGGGGTATTATACTGAACAATACTCTCAAGAATCCTGGCTGACTCCTCAGGGAAACGGGCAATAGTTCCGGGATTCATATTATCAAGATGAAGGGTTTTGAGGGCAGGGGCCACCTCTCGAATACCCTCGTAAAGGGCTCGCACCATCACAGGATTTGGCCTGAAGAATCCATCCCGTTCCACATTTCTATCCACATGAAAACTCAGAATATCCGCCTGCTTTCCCAATCGAAAATGCCTGCACCCAAGAGTAAAAAGCGCCTTCACTTCTGAAACAACCGACTCTACAGACCGAAATTCTACAGGATACAGCCCCTCTAAACAAAAACTACAATGAAACCGACGGGGACAGCCCCTCCCTGTTTCCAGTTCAATCACCACATCAGGAAACCAAGGATGCTGAAGTACCACCTCAGCCCCTTTTCGGGCAAACAAATCCCATTCCTCTTCGGTTCTTTTTCGCATGCGGGGAGAAATCCCTTGAGCCACATCAGCTACATAAGCCTCTATATCCTCTGAGATAACCTCGACATTGGAGGGAAACCTTGTCTGTTTCTCAAGACTCTGCGGTCCTCCCCAGAGCACATGACTTTTTTGGTAGCGAAGAGCTACCAGCTTCACTTCCTCGTTAGTTATAGGAGTGCCGCCTAAGTACTTCCCCGGCACAGGATTTCCAGAAATCAAGACCACAACATCAGCCTCTGGCCAGTTTTCTGTCTCTCGAAGCTGGTCAATAGTACGATAAAAAAGGGTGTGTCCTGACGCAGAGAGAATAGCCCCTGCCACATACCTCACATAGGGAGAGATATAAGGGGGAACACCAAGAGCCGTGGGTTCATCCACATAGCCATCTATCAGAAGAAACCGCACCTACAACCCCAGATTGAGATTGATAGATTCCTGACCGCTATCCAGATTCCAGTTTTCCTGAGAATTTTCACCACCAAAATCAAACTGATAATCCACTTTGTTGGTCAGAATCTCCATCTCTTTATTCTGGCGCTCATAAGAATCCGACGTATGCTTATCACAGGTTCTGGAAGGCACCGTACTCCGAAGGAAAATCTCTTCTATCACATCCGGACAGTACACCGTCGGAAGAAGCCTCGTTTCTGCACATACGCCCACCCTCACTGTCTCTCCAGGTTGAGTAAAATTCGGTGGAGGATTCATCTTGGAAACATCTCTCATATAGTTCATCCAGATAGGAGCTGCCACCACCGCTGCGGCACGATGACGCCCTAAGGCTTTTCGATAATCATCAAACCCAACCCAGACAACCGTGGCTAAGTTTTTGGTAAATCCAGCAAACCAGGCATCCTTCCAGTTAGGGGTGGTTCCTGTTTTTCCTCCAGCGGGATAATTGAAACCAGCCGCTGTTGCCGCACCAGCTCCCGTTCCACGATAAAGAACCGTAGAAAGCATATCCTGCATAATATAGGCTGCCCCCTCAGAAAGCACCTGTTGACGATTGCTTTTATTGAGATCCCGTTCCATCTCAAAATCAGCCACCACACGCCCATACCTGTCTTTAACCTGACGAATAGCCAGCGGCTTCACCCATTCCCCATTGTTCGCAATGGTGGAGAAAGCCTGCGCCACCTGAAAAGGAGTAAATGTTCCTACACCCAGAGCAAAAGCCAGTGAAGGCATCACATTTTTTTTGACATCTTCCACGGTAGTTCCCAAAAGTCCGGCTATCATAGAAGCTGTCGCCTCATACCCCACCGTCTGCATCAGTTTTTGCCATATCTGAATAGCCACAAGGTTCACCGAATACTGAAGGGCCGTTCGCACACGAATTTCTCCTCTGAAGGTACCTTCATAGTTTCTGGGGATCCAGGGATTTCCTGCCCCATCCTGAAAGACCTTGGGAGCATCATCAAAGACGCTGGCGGGAGTAATGATCTTTTTCTCTATCGCCACAGCATAATACACAGGTTTGAAAAGAGAACCCATCTGACGACGGGCCTGCATCGCACGATTGAACTGGTTGTAGGAAGAAAAGTCCTTTCCACCAACCATGGCCTCAATGTACCCCGTCGCAGGGTTAATAGATATCAAGGCCCCTTCCACCTGATCCTGACGGGCCGACTTGATACGATTGGGATTGAGTCTATCACGAAGAACAAGGTTCACCTTCTCAGCCCCTAAGCCATAGGAAACAAGATATAGGACATCCTCATAATCACGAATAGCCTCATCAAGGCTATCCTGAATCTTGGAAAAACCCACATACACAGAGGAAATCCCAAGATACAGCCCAAGGGCATCCACAATATCCGCATAATTCTCCTGCAGAGCACGTTTCATACTCCGGTTATAGGCATCATAAATCATCTGTTCATTAGAAACAGCTGCTTTGACATATTTTTCAGCCAAGATTTGCTTATCCAGATCCAGGGTGGTATATACACTATACCCGGCGGTATAAAGCCTATCCTTCCCAAACTTCTCCTCAAGAATCTGGCGAATATATTCCACAAAATAGGGAGCGTACGCCTGGCTTGTTCGCTGTACAATGACAGACTCTGCCTTGACATAGGCATGAAGATTGTCCCAGAAATCCTCATAGGCTTCATCTGCCTGAGGCCGTGTGATATACTTGAGAGAAACCATCGCATCAAGTACCTGTTTGTGACGTCTTTTAGCCCTCTCAGGATTGAGAAGAAGTGAATATCCCTCTGGCATCTGAACCATACCTGCAAGCATAGCCGACTCAGCAAGAGTCAGATCCTTTGCCCGTTTCCCAAAATAAAACTGGGCTGCTGCCTCTATCCCATAACAACCATGCCCGAGATACACCTGGTTGAAATACATCTCAAGGATCTCTTCCTTGGAGTATTTTTTCTCAATCTGCATCGCATACCACAGTTCCACAATCTTTCGGAATATGCTTCTTTCCCCAGAGGTATATAAACGCTTGGCAAGCTGCTGAGTCAGGGTAGATCCCCCACGTGCCCTTTTGCCAAGAAGGGGATCAATGAGCGCCCCCCGAATCATGGCAAAAAGGTTAAACCCACGGTGTTGAAAAAACTTATTATCTTCTATGGCTACAATGGCATAAATGAGACTCTGTGGCATATCCTTGTAGGAGATAATCTCTCGCTTCTCTCGATAAAATTCGGCAATGAGTTTGCCATTGACATCATAAACCTTGGTAGGCACCGCATAGGTAGAATAGGACTCAAGGGGTTTAATATCAGACAATTCCCGAAAGGTTATGGTAATCTGGGCAATCACAATACCAGCCACAATACCTATCATGACCAAAATAGTATAAAAAATAATCTCCAGTTTGGGAAGTGGCAAACGCTTGCGAATCTCATGGAGATGCTTTTTGAGACTCATAGAAAAATCTCCCCTTTTTTCCAGGATAAATCAAGAAAATCATCATATTGTAAAGCAAAAGAAAAAAACTCGCAATTTCCAGAAAAACCCTCTCTTTTTCTGAGTCCCTTCTGTATCTCTGTCTCTCTTCCCCTCTCCTTTATAACTCACCTATCTTTTTTCTCTCCACCCGAACCTCTACAAAAAAGACCGGTGCAGTTCCATACAGAAGCGTTCCGCCCAATTCCTTCACAAAATCTCTCGACACAGAAAAATCCTCATCCGTTATCGAAAGGGAACCTGCAAACTCAATATGGAGAACCACATCCCCCTGGTTTTTCAGGGTAAGAAACAGCGTAGCCCCATCACGACAGCATTGCCACACAAGAAACACCACCTCCTGCACCACAAACAGAAGTGCCAACATCGACTGACTATTCATTTCGACCATGTCCACATCCGCATTGATCACAAATCCGAGTTCCTCTTCTACATGATGAAGAAACTCAAGAAGGGGTACTTTGACATTGTAGAGTCTGATCTTGAGATCCTGCATGGTATAATTTTGAAGGATAGTGAGAAGATCAATCCCACAGGTCAACTTCACCAAAAGATCCTCAGCCGTATAGCGTTTGACAAGCCCACCATGCAAACGAACAAACGAGCGCATGAGCTGAAGGGTATTTCTCACCCGATGTTCCAGTTCCATGAAGAGAAGATCCTTTTCCTTCATGGCCAAAAGCATCTGATTCTGCTTGTACTGAGAAGCCTTTTCCACATCCCTCTGTTCAGAATAGTCCACAAACGTGAAAAGAAACTTCTGCCCAAGTCTATGAATATCCACACGACAGGGATGTTCATTACCCGCAGCATCACGAAAGAGAAAATGCTCCAGGATAATATACGGATTTGGCTTCTGACCTGTCACAATAGTTTCCCATTTCTCCCAGAGAAGCTTTTTATCACTCTCCTGAGCGGGTGTCTTTTGATAGAAGGTATAAAAATTCTTGATATCTGCCTGTGTCAGGCCAAAAATCTCCACAAAAAGGGAGTTGACATAGGAGATTGTTCCGTCAAGTTCTACCATCATAGCTCCAATGGGAAGCCTGTCAAGCACCACAGGAAGCGTTTCCGCCATCTCGGAAAGCTCGTTGTAGAGTTCTTTCTCCCGTTTCTCGTGTTCTTTTTCCATCCGACGAACATTTCTCAGAAGAAAAACCACCACAAGGAGAATGCCTCCAAAAACTCCCCCTATCACCCAGTTAAACCAGAGTGGAACAGGACGGGGAAGATACTTCTCCCCAAAAATCACCCATTTCCGGACAATCTCATGCCGGCGTGAAGGTGAAAAGTTCTTTTGAAATTTCTCAATAATTCCCACCAGAATAGGCCAATCCGACCTCACCCCAAAGCCACTCACATTCATTGGCTCAAAAGCCTGATCTATACGAAGGGTATAAAATCCCCCCTCTACCACATAATAACTGGCTGTCGCAAGGTCTGCCAAAAAATAATCAATCTCCCCATTGATAAGGGCACGAAAACCATCAGTAAGGGTAGGATACAAAACAGGTCTGAAAAAAGGATATTTCGCTACTAAAATATCCACCATGCCATAACCCCGTACCATCCCCGTCTTTGCGCGGAGAATACTCTCAAAAGGCACTCCTGAGGGCATACTCTTGCGGGTCACCACCACATTGGGAATCTCAAGATACGGTGTGGGAAAAGAAGCATAGGCTCTCCTTGCCGGCGTGTCAATAGCACAGTTGATCATATCCACCTGACGATTACTGAGAGCATGAAGCGCCTCATCCCAGTTCTTATACCGATAGATTTCAATCCTGATACCCGACCAACGGGAAAATTCCCGCGCCACATCAGCTCCAATGCCCTGATACCTCCCCCACTGGTCAAAGAACTCAAACGGCGGGAAATCCGGATCTGGAGCAAGCCTTACCACAGGATGAGTAGCAATCCAGGCCTTCTCCTCCTCAGTGAGTCCTCCCGGCTGACAGGAAATAAGCCACACACAGCAGATAACCAAAACAAACCCCCACCGTTTCATATTCCCTCCTTACAAGGAGCGCATCCACTCCTCAAGAAGACGTTCCTTATTCTCCCGTCGTCGCATAAACTCATAGTGATACTTGGCCAAAAGATGGACCTCTATATTCACCTTCTCCCCTTCTCGTTTAACCCCCAACGTCGTATGAGCAAGCGTCTGGGGAATTACTGCCACAGAAAACTGTCCCCCATCAATATCAAAGAGAGTGAGACTTATCCCATCGATGGCTATGGAGTCCTTCTCCACAAGATAAACCTCTAAATCCCGTGGCACCTCAAAACGATAAAGAGCCGCCTCTCCCTTCTGTTTTTTTGAGAGAAGTCGTCCTATCCCATCCACATGCCCCATCACCACATGCCCATCAAGAAGCCCTGACGGCGTGACGGGAAGTTCAAGATTCAACTTCCGTCCCACCTTCGCTTCCCCTAATGTCGTTCTCTCCAAAGTCTCAAAACTGGAATACACCTCAAAGCATGTCCCCTCTTTCTTCTCAACGGTATGACAACTTCCATCAAGCGCAATGCTGGTAATCCCTTCCTCAAGCCTTTCCACGACATCAGAAGGTGCCTCAATAACCAAACGTGTTCCCCCACTTACCCTCTTCAGCTGCACTATCTCTCCCTGATAGCGAATAATCCCTGTAAACATCAGGATACCCACCTCACTTTTGTTTTAGCCATGGACATCCCCTCCACCTCAGCACAGAAAGCCTCCATCACCTCCTTTGCCAAGGACACCGCCTCTATACCCATTTCCTCAAGACAGGCAATGGGCAAAGGAGCCCCTGTTCCCTTCACATTGAGAGCTGTATGGACGAGTCCTGATACAGGGCTGACCGTGGCAATCGATACTGACAACTTTCTCCCCTGATAGAAAATATCATCCCCATCCCTCGTCAAGTGAGAAGGAGAAACCCTTTTCACCAACCTCTCAAAAAGCAAAAGCACAAAAAATCTCTGGACCCATACCATCTGACCCAGTCCCACCTCAAACATTTCAATCAAAAAATGCACCATCTCATCAGAAGAAATAGGAGCCACCTGACGGACATCCTCAATATCCACCATCTCTGTAATACGAACATCAGCAGGACCCACAAAACCCACAATCACATCCCCCATCACCCCATAGTTTCGATACGCAAAATGAGAAGAGAGCTGCCTGCCATCGTAAGTCATTCGCCTTTCTATCCAAAGACTTTTCATTTCGCAAACCCTCCCCGAAAATGTTCAGAAGAGAACCACGCTATCTCATCACCGATGGCTCGCTTGAGCCTCTGACAGGACTCACATTCGCCACACATCCTCCACCCACCGCGATAACAACTCCAGACAAGGTCAAGGGGAGCAGTACATTCTCTCCCTAAACGGTAAATCTCTCTCTTGTCCATGGTGAGCGTATAGGAAACCAGTTTAACCTTCGCCCGTGTAGAATAATGAAGGGCGATATTCAAACAATCAAGATAGTCTGATGAATTATCAGGAAAGGTGGCCGCTTCTTCCCTGTTAAAACCCACCACCACGGTAGAAGCCCCTACATTCTCAGCAATCCCAGCGGCAATCTCAATAAAAATACCATTTCGATTGGGAACCCAGACTAAAGAAGCTGTTTGCTCTGTTTTTTCCCGCTTATCAAGTTCCTCTACTCGAAGAGAAGGAATCCCCCCTCTTGTTAAGGCACTCCCAAAGTGCGTCATAAAACCAAGCCGTATCTCCTGAAAAGGCACATCATAGCGATAGGCAATCTTTTTGACAGCTTCTCTCTCCCGCTTCAGAGACCTCTGTCCATAATCAAAAAAAAGCACGCGTGACACACCCACGTCATCTAACGCTTTTTTGAAATTAACAACCGAGTCAAGACCACCAGAAAGAAGAACCACCGCACTCATGACCTGCGCCTCCCTCTGTTTTCTCTCCCATATCCTACCACCAAAACACCAAAATGTCAAACTTTAACAACATATTTTTCGAAACCCTTGCACAGGTGTTTTCTTCCCCTGTCTGGGTCAGGGGCTTTGCCCTTCTCCCCAGCTGAGACCTTTGCACGAATGTGCAAAGGTCTCTTTTCAGGGCTTCTTCTCAAAGAGAATCCATGGCGTAGTCTCCACCCCAAAGGTAAACCAGCCCTCAGACGACAAAATCTCCTCTCTTTTCCTCCCCCTTTCATCCAGAAGATAGGCCCGAAATCCCGGGAGAAACAACCTCCACGTTAGCTGAAAAAGGATATAAGGTGGTCTTCCCCACTTATTCCCCACAGAAGTTCTTGTGGCATTCCACTTCATGGCTGTATTTTCTCCTTTTCCTACCATCACACCAAGGATTTTTTTTGTCTCTCTCCAGGACTTCTCATCCAAGGTACAGAGAGCAATAGCTCCCCATGAGGCATCCTTGGCTACCTCAATAACCATATTCCCATTGGTAAAAGAGGTGCCCCTTATATTTCCCGTGAGAAGAAAAGCCTCCTCACTTTGCCAGAGAAGAAGGGGTTTTGTTCTCTCCCATCTCCAGGGCATGGTTTGAGAGAGAACCGCCTGATTCCTTCCTGCAAAATCCACCCCTACCCTCGCAAACAAACTCTCATTCATCCAGAAGGCAAAACGCTTCACATCATACCATGGTCCACCCTGAGTATAGGCTTTCTCCATTTCTGATGGGTTTACCCCCCTTATAACCTCAGAAGACCACGGTATTCCTTTTCGGAACACACGGACAGCCCAGGGCAAAAGACTCATCTTGCCTCCACTCCCGACAAAGTGGAAAAAGCCCGTCATGTGTTTCTGGTAATAATTCCCACCAAAATCAAGAAGGGTATAGAGATAAACCCCATCCCAATCCTGAAAAGCCCCCCACAGAGCAAGCCACAAGGGCGCCTCAAAACCGTACTCATTGGGATCAGGCACATTATATTCACTGACGGTAAAGGGCTTCCCAACAACCCGCCAATAAGCCACATACGAGAGTGGGCCCAGTGCGGCATCGGTGAGCTGGCTGGTATTGTCTATCCTCCAGTCCGTAGGGGACCACGCCTTGCCAGGAAATTCTGGATGCTGCCAGTAGGCATGAATATCCACAAAATCAGACAGGTGTCCCTCACGGAGAAGCCCGGCCAGTCCACCATACGTCACCTGCGTATGAGTAATAGGTTTTGCACACCCCAAACCACGAATATGCTCGCGAATTCGCTTCACCACCTCCTGTTCCCTGTGGAGAAGAAAAGTCCGAAAATCTGCTATCACCTGCTTCCCGATCAGCCCTTCCCAGGGCAAAGGCATGCTATTCTTTTGCCAGAGTCCTTCTTCTGCCCCTGTTTCGATTACTTGACGGAGAACAAAGTTCCGTATCTCTACCCTGCCCGTTTTCCCCCTCTCCGTGGAGAAATTGAGCCGTGTTTTTGATTCATCGAAAGCTGGCATAAAACGAAAACGATACCTCTGCCATCCAGAAGAAATCCTGATATTGGTAAAAAACCCCAAACCCTCCCAGGGACTCTGATCCTGCATGAGATAAACAAAAACGGGCAAAGATCCCTCAGTTTTCGCCTCAAAGACCACCTCATACACACCCCCTCCTACTACAGGAAACCCCGCACACATAAACTGATTATGCCATTCTTCTGTTCCAGGCTTTTCGACCTTCCAGATAAGGGTATCTCCCTGCCAATCAAAACGGGAAGCAGCCCCTTCATGAGCCTCCCATCGCCAGTAAAAGCGCTGTCTTCTATTGGTTTGAGAGATCAAAAGGGGTTTTTCAGTTTTGATATGATTTTCCGCCTGCCACTGGACAAAACTGCCATACTTTTTCCTGAGAAAATCAGTCCATTTCACCCTGAGAATATCCTGATAGTACGAAGACAAACGAGAAAGTTCCTGAAAATCAATACCTGTCAGGGCATTTTCATTGTTGACCTCAATCACCGCCACCACAGGATCCTTGGTATAAGGCATTCCCGTATAGGGATTGGTATGAGCTAAAAGAGCTGCCGCATATCGCTTTTGAGACTCTACCAGCTGGTCATCAATATACCCCACGATCTTTCCAAGTTCAAACACCTCTCTATCCTGAAACGGGATTTGCGGAAACACCCTCCCCACGTGAAGATTCATATTGACATAGATGCCTTCTTTTTTTAGACAGAAGACAAAATAATCTAACCTGTCAAGGGCATTCGTGTCCAATTCTTCCTTCTCAGGAGAAGCCAAAAGGGAACCCTCCCCCCAGCTATGTTCCATAAAATGGAGCCGTACGATATTGACCCCAAAAAGACGCAGAGCTCGGGCTATCCTTGGAGCATCCCCCTTGAGAGGAAAATTTTTATCTCCTGTGATATTGAACCCAAAGAAACGAAGCCTCTTTCCCTCTGCGTAAAAATGCCCATTAGAAACACTGACCGGTAACACCTCTCCCGACGAGGAAAACCCCCACTCTGGATTCTCAAGGTTCATCACATCCACATACCAGGGGACAGAAGCAAAGAGTCCCACAGGCAACCAGACAAAGACCCACAGAAGCCATTTCACGGTTTTATCCTTTCCTTTACCTCCAAGGTCTTCTGATCAAGAACAAGAATCTCCTGTGTCGGACTATTCACAAAGAGTTCATCCCCAAAGAAACTGATAAAGGTATTTGGATCAACCGGTTCCTTGGATTGTGACTGTTTCTTGAAAAGAAGATCAAAACGAGCAAGATAATATTTGTCTTTCTCAGGAATAAGCACATAAATAGACTCTCCTCGCACCTCAACAAAACTTCGCCAGAAAATCGTATCCGTTCCCTTGTAACGTACCCCCAAATTTGTCTCATTGAGCATCACAAGCACATAGTTTTCCGGCCTCGGTCCCTCATACCCCACTAACACTTCCCGATTATCAGAACGGGTGGCCCGTGTCCCCGTCCCAGGAAGGGGCTCAAACCCTATCACCACAATCCCCTCCGGAGAAAAATCAAACTTGTGCCCCCCAATACTCGTATAGGGAGATTTCTGAAGCACTTTGCGGTTCACAGGATCGATGATCAGCATCTCATTGGAGTAATGTCCATCCGTGTAATAGCCATTGATCTTGAGGTAGTAGAGCTTGCCCCCCTTGATATCAGGTGGCAACCCTTCCCGAAGGGTTTGTTCTTGTTTGATAAGGTTAGTCTCTTTTTGAGCAAGCTCCTGTTCTTTTTTCTGGAGCTCTTGTGGTGTGGACGTGGTGGTCTCTTTTTTCTCATCCTGAGCAATCTTTTTCTCTTCTGTGGCTATCTGCTGTTTGGCCTGTTCTACTTTCTGTTCAGCCTGGGCAATCTTTTTCTCCTGTTCTGCGACAGCGGCTTCCTTTTTGGCCACCTCCTGTTTCTGCTGTTCTACTTGTTGCTTTTGCTGTTTCACTTCCTCTTCTTTTTTGGCAGCTTCCTCTTTGGCTTTTTCCTTTTCAGGTCCAGGAGGAAGGGTGGCGGCTTCCTGCTTTTTCTGAGTCACTTCCTTTTCCTCGTGTTGAATCTCAGCTTCTTTTTTTGTTATTTCCTCTTTCTGCTTGGCTATCTCTTTTTTCTCTTCTGAAACCTCTTTTTTGGCTTCCTGGATGATCTTTTCCTCTTCTTTGACCTGCTCTTTCTGGATCTCCACAAGTTCTCTGCGTTCCTCTACCCCTTTGCCAGGCTGCTTTCGAAGATTTTCGATAGTCTTTTCATCTCCTAAAGCAAGAGTATCAAGCCGAAGCGACTGATTCAGCGGATTCTGAGAGAGGGGAATAACAATTTGAGTTTTCCCCGGCCAGTCTGTATATCGGCGGGCAAGCCCCACTTTTTGCCTTGAAAGAAAACCCATCACCACCGACTTGTATCGACTCTGGAAAAATGTCCAGTCCCCCCTGTGCACCGCATTATAATACACAATAAACCAGGCTATCGTATCATTTTCTGCTTTATCATAGGCAAAGGTTTTGGCTAAATAAAAAGAAAGTAAGGCCTGGATATATCTCACATGAAAAATTCTTGCATTGGTATGTATTTCCACGATATCGGCATCAAAGCCATTGGTTTGTCTCTCATCCACCGCCCGAAGAATACTATACTTCATATCAGGATAAAAGATTTGCCGATTGGTTTGCCTGAGAAGAGCTAACGTCTCTCCAATCACCCGAAGGTCATCCATCCCCTGTGGACGGGTATAGGGTCCTGTGTAGTTCACAAAATCCACCCGACGGGCGTTGTCGGCAAGTTCCTTTTTGTCCACTTCAAGGCCATAGCCTACCACCCACAGCCACACGATAAAGACTACTTTAGTCACCGCTTTTCTCATCTCATACCTCCTCACTATCCTCTTTCTGGTGGGGAAAACGTAGCACAATCCGTATCCCATCTCCCCGCCATATCTCCTGCGTTCCAGAGAGTTCATCCACCACCATGAGCATCACCTGTGAACCAAATCCACTACTTCCTGCTTCTACTTTCACCAGCGGTTTTTCTTCTTTCTCCCTTCCCCCATCGCTATAGATGAGTTCGACCATATCATCCTTCTCTTGCAGGGTAAACGAAAGCCATCCTTCACGGTTGGCACCAAAGGCATACTTTATCGCATTGGTAAGCACCTCGGTAAACCAGAGCCCTATCAAATTTGCCCTATTCGCAGAAAGCATGACCGGTTTCAGATCAAGGGTTATCTTCACCTTTTCAAAGACCTGAGAAAAACTCTCCCGGAAACCATCAAGCACCTTGAGAAGATACTCAGAGAGATCAAGAACACTCCCTCCCCCCTTGTGATAGAGAAGCTCGTACACACGGGCCATCGCCACTATCTGTTCCCGAAGCTTCAGAAGAACCTCATACACCTCTCCACTATAATCAAGGGCCACCAGCCCAATGAGTCCAGCAATAGAAGAGAAGGTATTTTTTGCCCTGTGCTGAAGCTCACGAAAGAGAAACTGTTTCTTCTCTAAGGCTTCTTCTAACATCTGCTGTTGCTTCCGAAGGGGGGTGATATCAAGAAAAATCGTAGCAAACCCCTCCCCCCAGGGAATAGCTGAGATCCAGAAATAGCGATTCATCGGCGCATAGTAGGTCTCAAAGGTCTCCGCCTTTTTATTTTCATACACCCGTTTATAGACCTCAAAATAAGGGGGCGGATTTAACCCATACAAACGGGTGGCGGGCATGCCAACACTTTTCTCCACATCAAGGTCGGTATAGGTCGAAAAGGCATGGTTTGCCGCCACAATTCGATAGTCAACAATCTCATTCTTCTCATCCCGTATCCATTCGTGAAGCACTACCCCTTCCTGCATATGGGTAAAGAGATCCTGAAAACGCCGATACATCTCCTCTTCTTTCTCTCGATTGAGCACCTCCGCCGTCACATTTTCATGGGCTACCAGCACCCACCGTTTCCCTTCATGGGTGAAGCCATTGATATGGACATGAAAGTATCGCCTCTCCGTTGGAGAATGACAAGGATACTCTACAAAGGTATGAATGTTTGCCCCTCCTATGACCTTTTCTAACGCCTCCAGTACCTCCTTTGCACTTTTGTCCGTAAGAGCCGCCTGTCGTGTAATGTCAAGGTAGTTTGCCCCTATCTCATCATTGTCAAGGCCATTTTCCCGTGCAAAACGGCGCCACGCCTCATTGACAAAGCGTATCACCCCCTCCTCATCTAAAATAGCCATTTGAAAAGGCAAAGCATCGATCATCGCTTGAAGAAAAGAAAGCGAAACCCTTTCCTCACCACCAAATACCATAGAAAAAAACTCCTCTTGCCCCTCTACTATTGTAAGCCATGATACAAAAAAGTCAATATTTGAGACCCTTGCACGGGCGTTTTCTTCCCCTATCTGGATCAGGGGCTACGCCCCAAAAACCCCGTTTTTTCCATTTACAAGGGCTTATTTGTCTTTTTTTGTTCAAAGGAATAGTTTTATTTATTACGTTAAGGAACATTTTTATACTATTTTTTGTTTTTTACCACTTTTTTGAGACCTTCGCACATCCGTGCAAAGGTCTCTATTCACTCAAGGGAGAAAACCTGTTTGGTATAAAAGAACACACGTGCCATCTCTTTCAACGGAGTTCTCGTAAAAGAGAAAAAGGGAGACAAGGCTCTCTCCTTTTCTCAAGGAAAATCACCCTATTTCTTTTCATGGTATTAGGTTATAGTATTGAGACCCTTGCACGGGTGTTTTCTTCCCCTGTTTGGGTCAGGGGCTGCGCCCCTGAAACCCCGCTTTTTCTGTTTACAAAGGCTTATTTGTCTTTTTTTATTCAAAAAAATCGGTTTATTTATTACGACAAGGAACATTTTGATACTAATTTTTGTTTCTTTATTACTTTTTTGAGACCTTTGCACATTCGTGCAAAGGTCTCGTATTGCTATTTGAAAAAAGGAGAGAACTCATCCTCCCCCTCTCTCAAAACCATCTCCCTTTTCTTTCCAACCAAATCTCCATCTTTACCAAAACTTGCCAAAAACACTTTTTATGGCTATAATAAAACCTACTTTGAAAAGCAGGATAAGGATATGATACAGCCATACGACATTGAAAATAACCAGTTATCCATCGGAGGCATCAAGGTTTCGGAACTCGTCAGTGAATTTGGTAGCCCCCTCTATGTGTACAATGAGAGTGTCATCAGGGATCGTTATACGACTCTGGTGAATGCCATTCCCTATCCTCACAAACGGCTTCATTATGCCATGAAGGCCAATAGCAACCTCCGTATTCTCAAACTTTTTTTAGAAATGGGAGCCTATATTGATGCTGTTTCCTTGGAAGAGGTTCGGCTTGCTTTACATGCCGGTTTTTCGCCGGACAAAATCCTTTTCACAGGCATCAACCTCAAAAACGAAGAACTCCACTGGTTGGTCTCTCAAAATATACGGGTAAACATCGGATCTCTTCACATGCTCCAGAAATATGCTTCTCTTTTCCCAGGCACAGAGGTTTCGATTCGTATCAATCCGGATTTTGGTGGAGGACACCACTCTCATGTGATCACAGGGGGAAGAGAAAGCAAATTCGGTATTTTCTATAGCCAGGAAGGAAACTACAACCAGATCCCCCAGGCCAAACAGATCATAGAACGGGCCCATCTCAAGTTAGTGGGAATCCATGCCCATATTGGTTCCGGCATCCTTGAAGAAAAAAAGTTCATAGAACTCATTTCTCTCATTCTCTCCATTGCCAAACACTTCCCCGATCTTGAATTCGTGGACTTTGGGGGTGGTTTTGGTATCCCCTACCGTCCACATGAAAAACCCTTCCAGTTTGATCTTTTTGCCGAGCATCTTGAAAAAACCATGCAAAAATTCACCAAAGAGTACGGCAAAGAGGTAATTATCGCCTTTGAACCAGGAAGATTTTTAGTCGCTGAAGCAGGTATCCTTCTTACGACGGTTACAGAAATCAAACATACCCCAAAGTACACCTTCGTAGGTGTCGATTCTGGATTCAACCATCTCATTCGTCCTATGGCTTATGGAAGTTATCATCCCATCCTGAACGCCTTCCGGGTTCAGGGAGAACAAAAAGAAGTCGTCATCGCCGGTTATCTCTGCGAATCAGGGGATCTTTTCACCAGAAACGAACATGGTCCAGAGGTCAGGTCTATCACCACCCCTCTTGAGGGGGATGTGTTAGCCATTCTCAACGCCGGTGCCTACGGTTTTGCGATGAGTTCGAACTACAACATGCGTCCCAGACCAGCCGAAGTTCTCATCACCCCGGAGGGACCAAAACTCATTCGAAGAAGGGAAACCTTCGAAGACATGATCCGTTTCTTTGTATAGGGCTTTAGAATATTCCTACTTTTTGCCGATAAAATAATATAACACTCAGCGTGCGGGAGGTTTTTATGCGCCGTTTTTCTCTTCAGATGCAGCTTTTTATCGGCATGGCTGTTCTTCTTGTGGTGGCTGTAGGAGGCATCGGTTTTCTCAATTACACCATGGCTATCAGGGCCCTCCGGCAATCCTTAGAAGGACAGATTGATTCTCTTGTTGACCTCTCTCATAACCTCCTCCAGCACGAAGTTACCAGTCTCTCCACGCACTATCTCAAGGGCATCAACACCTCCGCTTTGAGAACCGTGTCAGAAACCTTTTCTCAGGTCAAACGAAACCGTATGAGAGAAAATGAAGCCCTCACCTTTTTACGCCGAAGCCTGCTCTCTATTTCCATAGGCAAAACAGGGTATATGGCCATCATTGATAGCAAGGGCCAGATAGTGATTCACCCTAAATTAGCCACAGGAACCGATCTCTCCTCGTATGATTTTATCCAGCAGGCGATGAAACAAAAAGATGGCATTATTTTCTATAGCTGGAAAAACCCGGGAGAAAAGGCTCCAAGGGACAAAGTTCTCTATGTGTCCTATTATCCGGAGAAAGAGTGGTATGTCTTTTCTACCGCGTACATAGAGGACTTCAGCGAAATGGTCGATCTCTCCTCCCTGCAGGATGCTTTTCAGAACATCGGGAAACTCAAAAAAACCAGTATTTTCCTGATGGATACAGAAGGCAAAATTATCAGTCATAATACCCTCAAAAAAGGAGAAAACATCCTTTCCCTTTTCGATGAACAAGGCCCGGAAACCCTCAAAACCATTCTTGAAACCGGCAATGGACTTCTCCACTATCGAAAAAAAGAAGAAAACACCACAATCCCTGTGATCGCCTATTTCAAAAAGCTTCCCCACCTCCCATGGATCATTGTGGCTGAAGTCCCTGAAAGTCTGATCGACGAACAAACCCTTCAACTTCGTATCATCAATTTCTCTGTGATCCTTTTGGCTTTTGTGGTGATGAGCCTTATCAGTTACTGGATATCACGTAGCCTGAGAAATTCTCTGAAAACTATCCAGACCAAACTTGCCAACATCTCCTCCGGTACAGAAAAAGCCGACCTCAGCCGACGTATTGAAATCCATCTCCAGAACGAATTTGGGGAAATGGCCACCCTGATGAATCGCTTCTTAGATCGCATCAACAACGACCTTCTCAGTGTACGAGAAACCTCACAGCTTCTCAAAAGTTCAACAGCCCGTTCCCAGGAGATTATGGCCAATACCATCAAGAAAAGCCTTGAGTCCATCAAAAACAAAATCATTCAGATAGATTATTCCACAGAAAACGCCACCTCTGGTATAGAGGAACTCACAGCAAACCTTGAGGAGATGAGCCGCTCCATCCAGAGCATCATGAACAACATGGAACGCCAGGCCTCAGCCGTCGAAGAAAGCGCCAGTTCCATCGAAGAAATGGTACGCAACATAGAGAACATCACGGCCACCACCGTCAAATCCCAGACCATCTCCACCAACCTCAACAATGTGGCCCAGGAAGGCGGTGAAGCAGTCAAACAGGCCATCGCTTCTATTAAGGAAGTGGCAGAATATTCTCAGCAAATCATCAAGATGCTTCAGATTATTTCCAATATTGCTAAACAAACCAACCTCCTTGCCATGAACGCCGCTATTGAAGCTGCGCATGCCGGAGAAGCAGGCAAAGGCTTCGCTATTGTGGCTGAAGAAATCAGACGTCTCTCCGAAGATACCAACAAAAATGCCAAAGAGATCGGAGAGGTGATCAATGTGATTGTCGATCGTATCGCCAACTCCGTGAAACTCTCAGAAAAAGCCGGTATTGGCCTTGATATGATCATGGCCTACTCCCAGCAAAATGTCCAGATAGCCAACCAGATTACCATTGCCATGTCCGAACAGAATCACGGTGCTAAAGAAATCCTTGATTCCACCCATGAGATGGTCAAGATTACAGAAGAGGTGAAATTAGCCATCACAGAACAAAATGCAGCCACTCAGGATTTCAGTGATGCGGTACGGGGCCTGAGAGATGTCTCTATAGAAAACAAACACATCATTCAAGAACACCTCAAAGACCTCAATGACCTTCTTACCGGACTTGAAAGCATCCAGGAAATCCTCAATCAGGTGGTTGCCAATGCTTCCTCGTTAGATGAGCTTTTAGGCAACTTCATCTTACGAGAAGAGACAGCGGAGTTGCCCTCACATGCCATGGAAAGCTAAAGAAAACCTCCTTGCTCTCCTCGATATAGGCTCTCATACTATCAAGCTCTACATCCTGAATGTCTCCTCCTCAAAACAGGAGTGGAAGATCGTAGATTCCATGTGGCTTCCTATCCAGATAGGCAAAGACATTTTTGTCCGTGGGTCCATCCGTCAGGAAACCCTTTCTGAACTCAATCGTATTCTCACTCGCTATCAGGAAGTTATCCGAAGTTATCGAATCACCGACATCAAGGCTTTCATCACCAGTGCCCTGAGTGAAGCAAGCAATAGTGAATCCGTCATCTCCCGCTGTGAGAGTATCCTTGGCGTTCCTGTAACGATTATCCATCCCCATCAGGAAAACGAAGCCATTTACCTCGCTGTTTCTCATATCACCCACAACCACCCCCAGCTCAAACACGGGACTATCCTCACCCTTCACGTGGGAAGTGGCTCAAGTCGACTTTTTCTCGAACAAAATGGAAGTCTTTTACTCAACCAGACCTATCACACGGGGATTCTCCGTCTCAGCCAGTACCTCCCATCAACCCCTTCAGCCTATGAAAGTTATTTTTACCCTTTTGTGAAACACCTGCAAAAGACCATTCAGACCACCATTGGAGAGGCTTCCCTGCACCTTGTTCTTCTCCACGATGATATTGTGAGAATGCTTGAACATCTCGGTTACAAAGAGAACCATCATCTTTATCTTCTTTCCAGACAGGAGATAGAAAAAATCACCGTGGCTTTTCTCTCTCTTCCCGATGAAGAACTGGTCGCTCACTACAGTATCCCGGATACCACTATACAAACTATCAGGATTTCTCTTGTGTTTTTCCTCACTATCCTGAGACAACTGAGTCTGAGTGAACTCTATCTTCCCCATACCATCAGCACCTTTGGTTTTGCCTATGAACTTCTTCACAAGGACAACGAAAAACTCACAACGGCTACCCTCTCCTCGGTCATGGCTCTTGCCAAACGCTACCAATACGATGCAGAACATGCACAGAAAGTCATGCATTATAGCTCCCTTCTCTTTGATGCCCTGAAAATCACATCACACCTTTCCGAAAGGGAAAAACTCTATCTACAAGTGGCTGCTCTTCTTCACGATATTGGCTACTTTGTTGGCCCCACCAACCATCACAAAAACACCTATGACCTTCTTCGTCATACCGAAATCTTTGGTCTTGACCCGGAAGAGGTACTTCTCATCGCTCTCATTGCCCGCTACCATCGAAAATCTCCTCCAAAGAAAACCCACAGTGAGTTTGTCAATTTAGATATTCACAAGCGTATCTTAGTCACCCGCCTTTCAGCTATCCTTCGGATAGCCAACGCTCTGGATACCTGTCATATGCCCGCCATTCGTCACCTCGAAGTACACCTGAAAGATAACACCCTCTCTCTTCTCTGCCATGTCGAACCAAAGCATGGACATGCCTATGAAGTCATACAGAATGCGGTAACCGTCAATAAAACCCTTTTTGAAAACTTTTTTGGTATCAAGGTGGTGATAGAAAAACGATGAAATACCCATGGATACTCCGGGACTATAGCTGGCTCAAGTTCAATAGTCGAGTCTTGTTTGAAGCCACTGATCCTTTCAACCCTGTTTTAGAAAGGCTTAAATTTCTTTCCATTGTGACGTCCAACTTAGAAGAATTTTTTATGATTCGAGTAGCTGTGCTCAAAAGGCAATGGCAAAACCCTTCTTTAGTGGCTGAGGTAGAGGATCCTGAAACCGTTCTCAAAACCATCCTCAAAGAAGTCAGAAACATGATTCAGGATCAATATCACATTTTTGACAAAGTCCGGCAGGAACTTCAAAAACATAGTATCCACATCTTGATTGAAGACACTCAGTGTATTGCGTATCAAGAAAAATTGCAACAGGTATTTGAACATACCCTTTTTCCTCTCCTCACCCCTCTTTCGGTAAGTCAGACCCACCCCTTTCCAACCCTTCAGAGTGGAAAACTCTATATGGTGATTGAACTCTCTCCCCCAGCCAATCACCCCCTTTCAGAAAAACCATCTCTCTCCTTTCTCGAACTTCCCATAACACCCTTCGGGCGTTTTTATGAGATAGAAACGAATGTTTTTCTCCCCATAGAAAATATTGTCAAGATGTTTCTTCCTCTCCTTTATCCAGGTTATACCATCAAACAGTGTGGTATCATCAGGATTACAAGGGATGCTGATTATGAACACCAGGTAGATGGGGCTTTAGACCTCATCAGTTCAGTAGAACAGAATATCAAGCATTTCCATAAACGAGAGGTTGTCAAACTCGAAATAAGTGAAGGACTTTCTTCAAAAATCGTCAAAACACTTTGTAGTCATCTTCATCTTCCTGAGGATTTTGTTCTCGCTATTCCCCACCCTCTCAATCTCAAGGATCTGATGGGGATCTATCAGTCATGCCAGCGAGAAGACCTCAAACTCAAACCTCTCTCTCCTCTTCTTCCTGCGCCTCTCACAAGGTCAAAAAACATCTTTTCCCTTCTTGCCAAAGAAGATATTCTCCTCTTCCATCCCTACCAGAGTTATGACCCTGTTCTCTGGCTTTTAGAAGCCGCCGCTCATGACCCAGATGTGATTGCCATAAAGCAAACCCTCTATCGAACAAGCAGCCAGTCGGAAATTATCCGTTATCTTACTCTTGCTGCAGAAAACGGGAAATATGTTTCGGTGGTAGATGAACTTACTGCTCGTTTTGACGAACAGCGCAATATCACGTGGGCACGTCATCTTCAGGACGCCGGCGCCCATGTCACCTATGGAATCGCCCATCTCAAGACCCACGCCAAAGCCCTTCTCATTGTGAGAAAAGAAAAAGGAGAAATCCGTCGTTATGTACATCTGGCCACGGGTAATTACAACGAAGCGACGGCAAAACTCTACTCAGACTTCAGTTTTTTCACCACCAATCCTGAGATTTGCGATGATATCAATCAGTTATTTAATCTTCTCACCGGCTTTTCTCTCCCCCAATCATGGAAAAAGATTGCGGTTGCTCCTCTCACCCTTCGCCAGCGTTTTCTTTCTCTGATCCAGCGAGAGATCCGCCATGCCAGGGCTGGACTGAGAGCCCACATTCGTGCTAAAATGAATTCGCTCTCTGATGACCAGATTATTGCCGCTCTCTACGAGGCTTCTCAGGCTGGCGTTACCATCGAGCTCATTGTGAGAGGTATTTGTTGTCTCATACCGGGGATCAAAGGCTTTTCAGAAAACATCACGGTAAAAAGCATCATAGGTCGTTATTTAGAACATTCCAGAATATATTACTTCTACAATAATGGAGAAGAAGAATATTACCTTGCCAGTGCAGACTGGATGAAACGAAATTTAGACAGACGAATCGAAGTGCTCTTTCCTATCGAAAACAAAACCCTTCAGCATATGATACAGACTATCTTTGATCTCCAGATGCAGGATAGCGCCAATAGCTGGATACTGGAGTCGAATGGCTCTTACAAAGCCCCCGGTGTACGAGAAAGTAGCCACAGAGATAGTTTTGAGGAAATCTATACCTTCTTGCAACAATTTTCAAGACCTTCCCGAAATAAAACTTTCCCCTTTATTCTCAAACATGAGGCAAAGGATGGGTAGATTGAGCAAAGCCAGGATGGGGAAGGAAAAGGTAGAAGAAAGTTTAATTTTACCACCAATCAGGAAATCGATAGATTTGCAATTATTCTTATCTCTTTTTATAATATTTGTATGCAACAAAAACTATGGATTTCCCTGATCTTCAGTCTTAATATAATTATGCTCTTTTCCTGCCAAAAACATTTTGATCGGGGAATGGTATATTTTTTTCAAATGAAATACACCAACGCTATAGAAGAATTTTCCCTTGCGTTTGCTCAAAATGACAGACCAATTGAGGCCGCAATCATGCAAATGGAATCTCTTCGAAACCTCCAAGAATATGAGGTAGGCCTTCGTGTATGTGATTTGGCTCTCAAAAGTTTTTCTAATTCTCTTGCATTAAGAATAGAAAAACTCCTTCTTGCGGCGGACATTTTCACTTCTGGTCAAACCAAAGACGATACATTAGTAGTAGAATGCTATATAGAAAGCAAAAAATATTCTCCTACAAACTCTTGGGATTATAGAGCATTAGGGAGCTTTTTTCATAGCGTGATGCACGACCAACCACGGGCTGTCTGGTGTTATTCAAAAGCCATAGAAATAGACCCAAAATTTTATGTTGCCTACTTTGGACGAGGATATATTTATTTCAATTTGGGTTACTATGAAAAGGCTCTGGAGGACTATTCTCTTGCTATCTCACTAAATCCTAAAAACGCTGTCGCCTACAATAATCGAGCAGTTATTTATGAGAAACTTCGTGAATATCGCAAGGCACTCAAAGACTATTCTTCGGCTATCGCTCTATGCCAGAATAATCCTTATTTTTATGACAATAGAGGACACATATATTATTATCTTGGTAAATATACCAAGGCTATTCAAGACTATACAAAGGCTATAGAGCTTCATCCTACCTTTACTGATGCCTATCTGCACCGCGGGGATGTGTACTTTGCACTTCGACAATATGATAAAGCAAAACTTGATTTGGAAAAAGCTATCGAACTTGATCCAAATGGAGAAACAAGAAAGTTAGCTGAGCAAATACTCTTTTTTTTACCTCGGGAATAATCTCACAAAAACATATTATTCCCATTGCGAGAGCATTCTCCCCTCCCCTTGCCTTTTTTCCCTCTTCTCCCTACAATAATAGGGAAGGAGACGTTTCCATGGCAACTCCGAAGCACCGACTTGATCAATTTCTCGTCGAACAAGGGATATTCCCCTCCAGACAAAAGGCCCAGGCCGCTATCTTGGCCGGTGAAGTACTTGTAAACGACCAAGTCATCACCAAAGCCGGCCATACCGTTCGAGAAAATGATCACATCCGCTTAAAACAATCCTTCCCTTATGTAAGTCGTGGAGCCCTCAAACTTCTCCATGCCCTGGACACCTTCCACCTTTCTCCGGAGGGCCAGGTAGCCATCGATATCGGTTCCTCCACAGGAGGATTTACCCAGGTACTTCTGGAACGTGGAGCCCGCTTAGTCTACGCCATTGACAGTGGCACCAACCAGCTTGACTGGAAGCTTCGCTCCGATCCCCGGGTTATCTGCCGGGAAAACACCAACGCCCGTTATCTTCGCCCTGAAGATTTTGATCCCAGCCCCACCTTTGCTACCATTGACGTTTCTTTTATCTCCCTCACCAAAATTCTTCCTCCGTTAGTCACTATCCTCGCCATCCCCTTCACCATCGTCTGCCTTATCAAACCCCAATTTGAAGTTGGTCCAGAACTCGTAGGAGAAAAAGGTTTTGTAGATCCCTCCCATCATCCAAAAGCATGGGAAATCGTACTCACTTGTGCCCATCAGCTGAAGCTGAAAACATCTCAAATTATCCCCTCACCTATTACCGGACAAAAAAGCAAAAACCAGGAATACCTTATAGCCCTCTTTTCACAACAAGGAGAAAAGGATGAGCTTTGAATGCAAATTTTACGACAAAGGATTCTGTATAAGACTTGAAAAAACCTGCAAACCAGGACAAGCGGGGTGTGTGCTTTTTGGAAAAGTGAAGTTTATTTCTCCTTCTCCGGAGCCTGATACAAACTCACCCGATTCTTCCCCGCCTTCTTCGACTGATACAGAGCATCATCGGCCGCATTGAAGATATAGTACGCCTCTTCCCCATGCGTGGGAAACTCAGAAACCCCCATACTCAGGGTAAACCCAAAGGACTTCCCATCCTCTGTGGTAATGGTGATAGTACGCACCAATTTCAGAAGCCTTTCACATACCTTGAGAGCTTCCTCCCCCCGCGTATTGGTAAGAAGCAGAACAAACTCATCCCCCCCATACCGGGCCGCAATATCCACATCCCTTCTCACCGTTCGCTGAATACAAGAAGCCAATTCCTTGAGAGCCCTATCCCCATAACTGTGGCCATAGGTATCGTTTATCCGCTTGAAGTCATCAATATCAAAGATAACAAACGAGAAAAATCTCCCATACCGAAGGCTCCGCTCAATCTCCTCGTCCATCTCCTTTTGAAAATAATGGGTATTATACAGCCCCGTAAGCCTGTCATGAATAGCGAGACTATAGTGACGGGCATTTTCCAAGATGGTGGAAGCAAAATTGGCAATAATCATCACCACTTCCATATCCTCACTGTTGAACTCTCGCTTATCCACCGTATTGGTAATCTCAAGAAGGGCCTCAACCACCCCATCAACCTTCAGTGGAACTACAATAACGGACTTAATTTCTCGACGCAATACCTCACCAATCACCGGTTGAGAATACGACGTCTGACGAATATTGGGCACAAGGATTGGTGTTTCCTTGACAAAGGCGTCTCCCACCACCCCCTCACCCGGCACGATCTTGTAATCCTTCACCACCTCTCCAAAACTCTCAAGCATGATGCGGTTATTTTCATACACATACATATCCTGATAATTCAGGATATTTTTGTCCCTGTCATACACCACCAGGGCCCCCTGGCTGGCTTCAACAGACTCAATAGCAAAACGAACAATCATGGTTTTGAGGATTTCTGTTTCCTGAAGATCCAAAATTCGTAGAAACTCACTCATCTCCTTGATAATTTTGAGCGCGCGATCCCTTTTGACAAAACCTTCATAATAATCGACACCTGTTGACGACACACCATGAGAAGCCAAATGTGTTTCTCTGCGTCTCACGAGTTTTTGAGTTCTCCTCGTTTTATTATAGCGATAATCTCTTCCCTTGTCAAGCCTTCCTCCTTGAGAAGCTCCTCTCTTGTCCCCACCTCAGGATAATGATCGGCGACGGCGAGCACCTCTACCTTTTCTCCTACCACCGCCCTCAGGTGCTCCCCAATCCCTCCACGAACAATACCCTCTTCCAGCACATACACCCGTTTGTATCGAGAGAGTATCTCGTAGGTTATAGTATGTATCGGCTTTATATAACGAAGGTTTAATACCGAGACACCATATCCTTCCTTAGCTAGTGCATCTGCTACTTCAAAAGCCTCTCCCAGGAGTGCCCCAACCCCAACTAAAAGCACCTCTCCCCCTTCCCGACAAAGCACCGGCTTTCCATCCAGGGGATACTTTGCTGGTTCATACCCATCCCACTCATGGGCAATAGCCTTTGGGTAACGAATAGCCACAGGCCCCCTCGCTTCTCTCACAGCATATTCTACCATCATCTGAAGTTCCCTTCCTGTCGCTGGGGCCATCACCATCATCCCCGGGATCATGGAGAGATAAGCGATATCAAAAATTCCCTGATGTGTCTCCCCATCTCCTGGAACAAGCCCCGCCCTATCCAAGGCAAACACCACGTGGGCCCTAGAAATCCCAATATCATGCACAAGCTGATCAAAAGCCCTCTGCAAAAAGGTCGAATAAATAGCCACCACAGGAATAAACCCTCGAAGAGCAAGCCCAAAAGCAAAGGTAACCGCATGTTGTTCGGCAATCCCCACATCAGCAAATCTCTCTGGATAGAGAGAAGCAAACTCCGAAAGCCCCGTCCCACTCTCCATGGCCGCTGTGATAGCAAAAAGCCGTGGTTCACAAGCGGCAAGGCTTACCATCGTATCCCCAAAGATCTCAGAAAAGCTTCTCCCCTCAGTAGGGATCTCGCCGGGTGCACAGACCTTTGGGGCACTTATCCCATGGTAACGCTCTGGATTCTCCTCCGATGGCTGATAATCTTTTCCCTTGATGGTACGAACATGAACAAGCACCGGTTTATCAAGTCCCTTTATCCCTTCAAAGGTTTTGAGAAGCCCTTTGAGGTTATGCCCATCAAGAGGCCCATAATAACAAATATTGAGGTCCTCAAAAAAGTTCCGTTTTCTCCCTACAATCCTCCATAGCTGTCTCTTGATCCATTCCTTCGTATGATACAAAATTCCCACAAAAAAGCCCGTCCATCGCCACCGACGTTTCACGTCCTCAAGAAGCTTCTTGGCCCGGAAATAGGCGCTTGACTGAAAAAGTTTGTCAAAATACGAAGCAATCCCTCCGACATTCTCAGAGATAGACATTCCGTTGTCATTGAGAATAATAATCACCGGCAAAGACTCATAGGCAATCTGATTGAGGGCTTCATACACTAACCCCGCCGTAAAAGCCCCATCCCCAATCACCACAATCGTCTCAGAGTGGTCTCCCTGCAGTCTCTTTGCCCTGGCTATTCCTGCCGCAATCGAAAGAGAGGTAGAGCTATGACCTGCATGCACCGCGTCATAAAAACTCTCTTTGGGATCGGGAAAGCCCTTCAGCCCACCCTTCTGTCGAAGCGTTGAAAATTTTTCCCGTCTTCCGGTAAGTATTTTGTGCACATAACATTGATGCCCCACATCCCAGATGAGCGTATCCTCGGGAAGATGAAACGCTCTGTGAATGGCCAAGGTGAGTTCCACTACCCCAAGATTCGACGCCAAGTGTCCCCCCGTTTTTGAAACAGAATCAATGAGAAAGGATCGAATCTCTGTTGCCAAGGTATTCAACTCAGCCAAAGAAAGACTTTTCAGATCCTCCGGAGAGGATATTCGTTCAAGTAGCATAGAACGTTTACTCCCTGAAAATAAGATCCACAAGCCGATTGAGATACTGAAGAATCAGCGTCTTCTTTTTCTCTTCGGCTATTCCCTTGAGAACCAGTTCATACGCCGACTGGTTCGTTTCCACAACAAGATTGGTGATAGCATTGCTCACAACAAGATTTGTTCTGATATCCGTGTAGTTTGTTTTGAAAATCAGGTCCGCTTCCGTAAGGAAAGGCTCACGCGTTTTGTCCTCCTGGACCAACTGAAAACGAAGATTGTACAAAGCCGACGAAGGAATGGTCATATTCGCCTGAACAAAACGCATCATAGCCTCCCCCTGAAAAAGAAAGCTATAGATCTGCCCACCAATCTCTGACTGAAACCGTCCCTCGAGTCGGAGCCATTTCCCCTCTTTCGATATCACACGAGCAGGAAGAACAAGGCGCCTCTCCTCACTGAGAGAGTACTGTCTCTGCCCTTTGCGCGTCGTCTGTTCCACCACTTCACCCTCAGGGTAGAAGTTCAACACCCCACCCCGACCATAGAGAGGGGTACTATTTTCATTTCCGCTTCTTTTCTGGTCCTCTTTGAGTTTGAGTACGGTTTTCTCAGAAAACACGACAAGGAGAACATCCCCCTCTTCCACCTTGACTGTATAGAGAGAGGCATCGGGAGTGTTCCACACACTCCCGGCCCATACGATATTTCCTATCAACCACATGATGGCAAGCGCTTTTTTCATGCCATCCTCCTTTTTCTGGTCCTCTCCTGAGTATCGACCAGAAAGTTTGTTTTCTTCACCTATGCCTGAGAAGGATTTTCAAGTTCCTTCTTGATCAGTTCAAGGCGAGGAAATTGTTTCTTGGGTGCCTCTCCGAGAAGTTCTTTGAGATCTTCACCGGTAAGCACCTCTTTTTCTATGAGGGTCTTGGCAAGAAGATCCAGCTTTTTCTCATGCTTTTTGAGAAGTTTCAATGCCTCCTCATAGCAATGCGTGATGATCTTCTGGACTTCTTCATCAATGAGCTCGTGAATCTTCTCACTGAAGTTCTTGCGTGTCACAAGGTCCTTGCCAAGAAATACAGGTCCCTCAGTCTCCCCATAACGCACAGGTCCAAGAATATCGCTCATCCCCCATTCACAGACCATCGTTCTCACAAAACGGGTCACATGGTCAATATCACTGGAAGCTCCACTGGAGATATAGTCCTTGCCAAACTTGAGTTCTTCAGCAGCACGCCCACCCATGGCCATGATAATATTCTGGATGGCTTCTTCTTTGACAATACTACGTTTTTCCACCTCCGGGAGATGATAGGTGATACCCAAAGCCTGGCCACGAGGGATAATGGTCACCTTGTGCACAGGATCATTGAGAGGAAGAATGTGTCCTAAGATAGCATGACCTGCCTCATGATACGCTGTCATCCATTTGTCTTCTTCGGAGAGAACAAGGCTACGTCTTTCAGGACCAAGGCTTACCTTGTCCTTGGCAAACTCAAGGTCTTCCATGGTGACCTTCTTGCGGTTATTTCGAGCCGCATTGAGAGCCGCTTCGTTGACAAGATTCTCCAGATCAGCCCCGGTAAATCCCGGCGTTCCTCTGGCTATAATCGAAAGGTCCACATCCTCAGCCAAAGGCACCTTACGCGTATGAATTTTCAGGATAGCCTCGCGAGCCTTGACATCCGGCTTGTCCACCACTACCTGTCTATCAAAACGACCAGGGCGAAGAAGAGCTGGATCAAGAATATCCGGGCGGTTCGTAGCCGCAAGGATAATCAACCCTTCAGAGGAATCAAAACCATCCATTTCTACTAAAATCTGGTTGAGGGTCTGTTCACGCTCATCATGAGAACCACCAAGACCAGCCCCACGAGAACGTCCCACCGCATCGAGCTCGTCGATAAACACAATACAGGGGGCATGCTTGCGGGCTTCAGAGAAAAGATCCCTCACACGAGCCGCTCCCACGCCTACAAACATTTCTACAAACTCAGAGCCACTGACACTAAAGAAAGGCACTCGTGCCTCTCCTGCCACGGCCTTGGCAAGAAGGGTCTTTCCCGTTCCAGGCGAGCCAACCAGAAGCACTCCCTTGGGAATACGCGCTCCTATGGCATTGAACTTCTCAGGTCGTTTCAAAAACTCCACCACTTCCTGAAGATCCTGTTTTGCCTCTTCACACCCGGCCACATCGCTGAAACGAATCTTGTTCGTATTCTCTCTATGAAGCCTTGCCCTGGATTTCGAAAAGGTAAAGGCCCTGGACGAATCCCCCGCCTGGGCACCACGCATCACAAAGAGCAGAAATCCCACAAAAAGGAGCCCTCCCACAATCATCCAGGTGAGAGACCAACCACTCTGATCCTTCACCTTCTCCCCTATGATCTCTACCCCGGCCTGTTTAAGAAGGGGCAAAAGCTCCTCATCCATAAGGGGAAGAATTGTCACAAACCTGGTAGCATTTTCCACTCTATTTTTGAATTCCCCCTGAATCACCTGTCCTTCAATGCGAACAAGAGCCACATTCCCATTGGTTACCTGTGCCAAAAACTGAGTATAGGAGAGATTTTTCTCCCCTGGCTGGCTGGTAAACTGAAGTACCACAAAAGTACCCAAGAGAACAATCAGCAAAAAAATCCCCACATACATCGACTGATTATTCTGGGGAGGATAAGGGTTATTCCGCTTTGACTTTCGTGCCATACGCTATCTCTCCTCTGTGTTTCTCAAAATCCCGATGTAAGGCAAATTTCGATAGTATTCATTATAATCCAGACCATACCCAACAACAAACGCATCCTCAATGGTAAAACCCACAAAATCAGCCTTCATCTCCACTTTTCGCCGGGATGGTTTGTCCAATAGGGTGGCTACTCTCATTTCAGCGGGACAATGCATGGTGACAAAGTGCTCCAGCACCTTGGAAAGAGTAAGCCCTGTATCCACAATATCCTCTACCACCAGAAGCTTTTCTCCCCGACAGGTTTGTTGCAAATCCTTGAGAATACGCACCTGTCCTGAACTCTGTGTCCCCACATAACTCTCCGTAGCGATAAAATCGACTTTGAGTCGTGAGCTCTTCAAACACCGAACAAGATCAGCAAAAAAAACAAACGACCCCTTGAGATTCGCTACACAGAGAACCTCACCTCCACCAATCCATCGATCAATCTCTTCGGCCATTTCCCTTATCCGGGATTGAATACGCTCAGCAGAAATATACACATCTATCGACACATTCGTCTCCTTTTCTTTCAGAAGTTTATTGTAGCACAAAAAAGGAAAAAATGCCAATTCTTGAAGAGTTCAAACCATTCCTATCTCTAAATTGAGACCCTTGCACGGGCGTTTTCTTCCCCTATCTGGGTCAGGGGCTACGCCCCTGAAACCCCGTTTTTTCCATTTACAGGGGCTTATTTGTCTTTTTTATTCAAAAAAACATCTTGTTTTATCAATAGAGATATTTTTTGGTTAATTATGCTTTTTTATGACTTTTTTGAGAGCATTGCACGAACTTGCAATGCTCTCAATTTGACAATTTTCTTCTTTAACCTTAAAATAACAGGACATTTACTGGACAAAGGAGGAAACCATGCCAGTACCCAAACATAAAGTAGCAAAATGCAAAACTCGCATGCGCCGATCCATTGGTTACTACAACCTTCAGGCTCCAGGGATCTCTCTCTGTCCCAACTGTGGCGCTCGCAAACTTTCTCACCGCGTATGTCCTGAGTGTGGGTACTACAAGGGCAAACAGATTCTCACAAGAACTATCCGCGAAGAAGCATAAGTGCATAAAATGGGAAGGTAGGCACTTATGAGAATCGGTGTGGATATCATCAGTGGAGAAAGGGACCCCCTTGAACTGGTCGAGGGGGCTCTGGATGCCCTCAAAGAGGAACAGGATATTACCGTTGTTTTGATTGGGCCAAAGGAAACCTACGAACATCTTCTGCAGAAAATCCAACAGCAAAAACGCTACCCCGAGAATGTCCTCGCTAAGATCGATTTTCTCCATGCGACGGAAGTGGTAACCATGGAAGACGACCCTCTCAATGTCATGAAGCAAAAAAAAGATGCGAGTATCTACGTTGGACTCCGTGCTCACAAAGAGGGACAACTCGACGCCTTTTTTTCTCCCGGCAATACAGGAGCCATTGTGGTAGCCGCTGCTCTTATCCTTGGCCGCGTCAAGGGAGTCAAAAAACCCGCTCTGGCCACTTTCATGCCCAATATCAAGGGAGAAGCCAATATTCTCCTTGATGTAGGAGCAAGTGCCGAGTGCGAACCATCGGATTATGTCAAGTTCTGTGTGATGGGAGAAATCTATAGCCGGGAAATGCTGGGTATCGAGAAACCTCGCATTGGGCTTCTCAACATTGGCGAGGAAGAACACAAAGGCACAAAGGAAATGAAAGATATACACCGTTTCCTGAAAGAGCTCCCTCTGAATTTTATTGGAAATGTTGAAGGTGGCGATATTTTTGGTACCAAGGCAGATGTCATTGTTTGTGATGGGTACATCGGAAATATTGCCCTGAAAACAGCCGAAGGAGCCGCAAAAGCCATTTCCAAGCTGTTGAAAGAGGCTCTCAAGAAACGTCCCCTTGCTCTTCTCACCATTCCTTTCTACAAAGGGGCACTTGACGAACTCAAGGAAAAGATTGATCCCGAAAGGTATGGAGGGGCACCTCTCTTGGGTGTCAATGGAAATGTGTATATTGGCCATGGTGCCTCAGGGAAAGACGCCATCCGCTATGGCATCAAGGCAGCAGCGCGTGCCGTACGACATCAGGTGCTTTCCAAAATCCACACCGAACTGGAGGAGTTTCATCTGATATAGAAAACCACACAAAAGAGGTGCGATTATGTACAAAGCAATCATCAAAGGCATGGGAATGTATGTGCCGGAAAAGGTATTGACTAATCATGACTTGGAAAAGATGGTAGAAACAAACGATGAATGGATAACAACACGAACAGGGATAAAAGAAAGACGTATCGCAGCCCCAAATGAGTCAACCTCTGATCTGGCTACAAGGGCTGCTCGCCAGGCGATGGAAAAAGCCGGGGTAAAACCGGAAGATATCGATATGGTAATTGTAGCTACCATTACCCCTGATTATATCTTCCCGGCCACAGCCGCTCTTGTGCAAAACGCTCTTGGGCTTCCCCATGCTGGCACGGTGGATATAGAAGCCGCATGCTCCGGTTTTATCTATGCCCTTTCCATGGCAAATGCTTACGTGGTCAGTGGCATGTACAAAAATGTCCTCGTGATCGGGGCTGAAACCCTTTCCCGGATTACCGACTGGACAGATAGAACCACCTGTATCCTCTTTGGTGACGGGGCCGGAGCGGCCGTCGTTAGCCGTACCGAGGCTACAGATACTTCGGGATTTATTGGGTTTAGTCTTGGTGGTGATGGTTCGTATGCTGACCTGTTATGGGTGCCGGCTGGAGGCTCAAAAAATCCTGCCAGCCACGAGACGGTAGACAATCGTCTCCATTACATGAAAATGAATGGAAACGCTACCTTCAAAGTAGCGGTAAGAACCATGGCTGAAGCCCTTGAGTCTATCCTCAAGGAACACCACATTGATCCCGCTGAAGTAAAACTTATTGTCCCTCACCAGGCAAACCTGAGAATTATCTCAGCCATTGCCGAAAGGTTGGGCATAGGCGAAGAAAGGGTTATGGTGAATCTGCAAAAGTATGGAAACACCAGTTCTGCCACTATTCCCATGGCTCTCTACGAAGCCATCGAAGAAGGACGGGTGAAAAAAGGCGATCTGGTAGCTATGGTAGCATTTGGAGGAGGCTTCACCTGGGGTGCTGGTCTCCTACGATTATAAAACCAAGATGGAGGATGTGATTATGGGAAAACTTACTGGCAAAAACGCTATTGTGACGGGTTCTGCTCGTGGTATTGGAAAGGCTATTGCAGCCCGTTTGGCTGACGAAGGTGCGAATGTGGTTATTGTGGATGTGAATCTTGAGGCCGCTGAGGAAACCGCCAAGGAACTCGCTGCCAAAGGAGTCAAAACCATGGCAATGAAAGTCAATGTGGTCAACTACGAAGAGGTTGAGGCCATGGTGAACAAAACCAAAGAAGCATGGGGAAGCGTGGATATTCTCGTGAACAATGCGGGTATCACCCGTGATAACCTCATTCTCAAGATGACCCCTGAGGATTTCGATCTTGTGATTGATATTAACCTCAAGGGTGTGTTCAATGGTATCAAGGCTGTCTATCCCGTGATGATGAAGCAGCGCAGTGGCAAAATCATCAATATTGCTTCTATCATTGGGCTCATGGGGAATGCTGGTCAGGCCAACTATGCGGCAAGTAAAGCCGGCGTGATTGCTCTCACCAAGACAGCTGCCAAAGAACTTGCCGGTCGTGGTGTTCAGGTCAATGCTGTGGCTCCCGGCTACATCAAAACCGCTATGACAGACCAGCTTCCCGATGCCGTGAAGGAAGAGATGCTCAAGCTGATTCCTATGAAACGCATGGGGCTTCCAGAAGACGTGGCCAATGTAGTCTTCTTCCTTGCTTCACCAGACTCTGACTATGTCACCGGTCAGACAATCACAGTAGATGGTGGGATGGTGATGGCATAAGCCTCACCAGGAGGAAATATGGAAAAAAGACGTGTTGTTGTTACGGGTATAGGGACAATCAATGCCTGCGGTCTCAATGTTGAAGCCTTCTGGGATTCTCTCAAAAATGGCCGCTCTGGCATTTCAAGGGTCACCAATGTGGACCTCAAAGACTCCCCTTCCCTTATCGGGGGTGAGGTCAAAAATGAGGTTTTCAATCCAGAAGACTTCATCGACAGAAAGCTTGCCCGTCGAATGGATCGGTTTAGCCACTTTGGGTGGGTAGCCGCTGAAGAGGCGGTCAAATCCAGTGGCCTGGAAAATGCTTCTGTCGACAAAGATAGGGTTGGGGTTCTGATTGCTGCCGGCATTGGTGGTATTCAAACCTTCTATGAGAACTCCATCAAAATGGAAAAAGAGGGCCATAAACGGGTATCTCCCCTTATGATTCCTATGATTATTACGGACATTACCTCAGGCTATGTTTCTATTCGCTATGGATATCGAGGCCCAAATTATTCTGTTTCTTCTGCCTGTGCCTCCGGGGCTCATGCCATTGCTATGGCTTACAATCATATTCTTGTTGATGATGCTGATGTGATGATTGTCGGGGGAACAGAAGCCGCTATCACTCCCCTTGGGTATGCTGGGTTTACCCAGGCTCAGGCTCTTTCCACTCACTACAACGATGAACCTACCAAGGGTTCCCGTCCCTTTGACAAGGATAGAGACGGGTTTGTGATGGGTGAAGGTGCCGGTGTCCTCGTCCTTGAAGAATTGAACCATGCCCTCAAGCGTGGGGCTCCTATCTATGCAGAAATGGTGGGGTATGGGATGAGTGCTGATGCTCACCATATCACCGCTCCCTGTCCGGATGGTGCAGGGGCTGCCCTTGCCATGAAAGTCGCTCTCAGAAAGTGCGGCCTCAAACCCACTGATATCCAGCTTGTCAATACCCACGGTACCTCCACTCCCCTCGGGGATGTTGCTGAAACCATGGCTATCAAACAGGTTTTCGGGGACTATGCCTACAAACTCAAGATCAATTCGACAAAATCCATGACCGGTCATACCCTTGGGGCAGCCGGTGGCATAGAGGCTGTCGCTGTGGTGAAGATGCTTCAAGAAGGCATCATTCACCCAACCATTAACCTCGACAACCCTGATGAACAGTGTGACCTCGACTATGTGCCACACAAGGCCATCAAGATGGATGTCAAGTACGCTATCAGTAATTCCTTTGGATTTGGTGGACACGATGTCTCTCTGGTTTTCAAAAAGTACGAGTGAAGCCCAGCTTTCTGCTGAACGCATCAGGCAACTCAAAGATCTCTGCAAAAAAATGAAGGTAAAAGTAAAAGCCCTGGCCTTGCTGGACAGGGCTTTTACTCATGCTTCATACGGACATGATAATCGAGACCCCATGTATAACTATGAACGACTCGAGTTTTTAGGCGATTCTGTACTGAATTTAGGTGTAGCCCGTCTTCTCTATGAAACCCGTACCCAGGAAAAAGAAGGCACACTCTCGGCCCTTCGTTCAAGTTTAGTGGATGAGAAAACCCTCTACGAAATTGCCCAGCAATTCTCCTTTTATGAGTATCTTAACCTTGGCAAAGGAGAAAGTCTCTCCGATGAAAGAGCCAGAATCAAGGTGCTTGCCGATGTCGTTGAGGCTTTTCTTGCCGTCTATTTCCTTGAACACGGCTGGGAAAAAACCTTTGAACTCATCAAACGCCTTTTTTCTCCCCTTCTCACCCACCGTCTTCAAAGTGGTACCCGAGATTTCAAAAGCCAGCTCCAGAAATGGGCCCTCTCTACCTACAAAGAGTATCCCGTGTACAAGGTGATCAAAGAAGAAGGCCCCGATCACAACAAAGTTTTCACTATAGAAGTCTCCCTTCACAAAACCTATCGGGCCGTCTCTGAGGGAAGAAGCAAAAAAGAAGCCGAACAAAAAGCCGCCGAAAAACTCCTTGCCCAGATTCGCAAAGAGGAGAAATCCAATGCTTCGTAGTATGACAGGATTTGCCAGTGCCTTTCTCACATATGACGACTTTGATATCGAAGTGGAAATAAAAAGCGTCAATTCTCGCTACTTTGAGTTTCGGCTTTTAGGAACCCCTCTTCCTGTGGAGTGGGAAAACGAATTTCGTCAACAGGTTTTCGAGGTCCTCAAACGGGGCAAAATTGATCTCTTGATCCGCGTGGTAGAAAAAAGTGCCAAAAACACCCGCGTTGTGGTCAATACTGAACTTGCTAAGCAATACTTGGACGCCCTCAGAACCCTTTCCCACGATTTAGGGATCCCCGGCGATATCACTATCCCTCATCTTCTCTCTTTAGGTCCCATTATCGAGGTGGAAAAACTGGACGCTGATGTCACCCTTTTTGAGAGACTTCGAGAAGTGGTGAGTGATGTCCTGCAACGTACGGAAAATATGATGCGCCTTGAGGGACAAAAAACCATCGCAGATATTCGCAAGTCTCTTTCCATCATCGAGAAAGCCCTCTCGCTAATCGAACAGCGTTATCCCGAAAGCTTAGCGCGCTATCAGCAGGAACTTCAGAAAAAACTTGTCGAATTCGCTTCCAGTCTCGGGGAAAGTACAAGAGAAATTGTCCAGAACCGTATCCTTCTCGAAGTAGAACTCGTTTCAAGCCGGGTTGCCATCAACGAAGAGATTGTGAGACTGAGAAGCCATCTTCACCAGTTTGATCAGATCATTGAGGGCAAACTTCCCGGTGATGGCAAAAAACTCGACTTTATCTCCCAGGAGATGAATCGTGAAACCAATACCATCGCCTCCAAGTCCCAGGACTATGAGATCATCCAGGCAACCATAGACATCAAGGGAGAAATAGAAAAAATCCGTGAACATCTGAGGAACCTCGAATGAAACAGGGTGGCATTATTGTTATCTCCGGTCCTTCCGGGGTGGGAAAAACCACACTCTACAAAAGACTTCTTGCCGAATTTCCTGAAAAGCTTGCCTTCTCGGTTTCGGTGACAACCCGCCCTCCACGACCTGGAGAAGTGGATGGAGTGGATTATTATTTTTATACAAAAGAAGAATTTGAGAGAGCTAAAGAAGAGGACAGGTTCGCAGAATGGGCGGAGGTATATGGCAATTACTATGGCACGCTCAAAAGTGAACTTGAGAGAATCATGAAAAGCGGAAAAACAGCTCTTCTCGACGTCGACGTCCAGGGTGGGATGAGTATTAGAAAGGCTTTTCCACACTCCTATCTCATCTTTATTCTTCCCCCTTCTTTTGAGGAACTCAAAGAGAGAATCCTCAAACGCTGTAGCGATAATCCTGAGGCCATCAAACGCCGTCTTCACCAGGCCGCTGAAGAAATGAAAATGGCTTCCTTCTACGACCTCTGTATTGAAAACAAAAATCTTGATGAAGCCTATGCCTCCCTTCGTGACGCCGTAGTCTCACGAATTCTTTGAAAAAGAGATGTATACTTTTGTATACAAAGTTGCATTTGCAATTATCTTTATCTTTTTAATTTCAATTCAGAAAAGCAATTAGAAAAATTTTTATTTTGGCACGATTCTTGCAATTAAAAAAGAGAAGGAGTGTACGTTATGTCAAGAAAACAACAGACCCTCAAGTCTTCTGTTCGTTTTGAAGGCATAGGTCTTCATACAGGCGAAAAAAGCACCATAGAAGTCCATCCCGCTTCTGAAGATACAGGACTGGTCTTCCTCACCCGTTATCAGGGAAAAGAAAGGGCTATCCCTTATACCGTCGATTATATCACTGATACAAGAAATAATATTACTGTGTCGGATGGAGTGGTTTCCTACAAGACGGTAGAACATATGATGGGGGCCCTGTATGGCCTTGGAATCGACAATGCCATTCTTGAGTTTACCGGCCCTGAAATGCCCATCATGGATGGAAGTGCCGCTCCCTTTGTCGAGGCTTTTCTGAAAGCAGGAGTGGTTGCCCAGCATAGCGAGAAAAAGGTCCTTCGTCTCATGGAATCCCTGTGGGTGACAAAAGATGACAAGTTCTTAGTGGGCGTTCCTTTCTATGCTCTCAAGATCAACTATACTATTTCTTTTCCAAACTCACCCATTGGGACACAGACCTTCCAGCTCAATATGACAGAAGAGGATGCCTTTAGTTCCATAGCCCAGGCAAGAACCTTTGGTTTTCTGGAGGATATTGACTACTACCAAAAGAATGGTCTTGTGTTAGGCGGCGGGTTCGACAATGTTCATGTGTATAGCCGCAAAGAAAACCGCTCCATCAATGGTGCCCGCTACGACGATGAACCTGTTCGTCACAAGGTGCTAGACCTTTTAGGTGCCCTTGCCCTTCTCCCCTATGATATTGAAGGATTTTTGGTATCCTACAAGGGTGGCCATACGTTAGATGTGGATTTTGCAAGACTTCTCTCTCACTATGCCGAGAAACAAAAAGAAGAAGCAAAGATCTTCACCGAAGGGTATTCGTATCAGGTATCCGGTCTTCTTCACTTAGAGCCAAGAGTGGCTCATTTAGCTTCGTAGAATAACTACCTTCCCATATTCCTGGGGCGTATCCATCATGGGTACGCCTTTTTTATTAAGAGAGAAAAGTCTTTTGATAAGCCTCTACCTTTTCGATAATCGTCAAAAAATGCGGATTTTCTCCATGCTTTTCCACAAATTCCCGGTAAGCCTCTTCCTTGCGACTTGCTTTTTCCATCTCACGAAGAAAAGCCTCTTCCTCTTCTGTGAGAGAAAGCCCCAAATCACGGCAGGTCTCTACCACGCCATGATGAGGGATTTCACCGGTGGCATAGATGGCAAGATCCTCTATCCACTGCAGAAGTGTCTCAGCAAGAAGAAAAGCCCTCTTTTCCCGAAAGAAGAGAACAAGCGTTTCAGGAAGACCGGCAAGAGAGTCGAAAAACTGCTTTCGTGCCAATTCACACCAGAACACTTTCATTTTTTCTTTTCCTCAAGGTAGGTTTTCCATCCAGCAAGAGTGAGCTTTGCGTCCTTCTCAAGGACTTCCTTCTCCATGTGTTTTTTGTAGTTTCGATACGCTTCTCTGTACTCCGGATATTTGATCCCTAACATGCTTACCGCAAGAAGCCCGGCATTTTTGGCCTGATTGATCGCCACGGTGGCTACAGGAACCCCTCCAGGCATCTGCACAATGGAGAGAAGAGAATCCAAACCCTGGAGATGAGAACTTTTGACAGGAACACCAATCACCGGCAATTCGGTAAGAGAGGCCACCATCCCGGGCAGGTGAGCTGCTCCCCCTGCTCCGGCAATAATCACCTCAATACCACGAGAAGATGCCCCATCCGCAAATTCTACCATCCAGTGAGGAGTCCGATGAGCCGATACAATATGAACCTCATAAGGCACCTGCATTTCCTCAAGCACAAGAGCGGCCTCTTTCATTACCTCAAGATCCGAATCACTTCCCATGATGATACTTACCAGAGGTTTTTTCATAGAGCCTCCGAAACAATGCGAATTTTTGATCGAATAGCCTGAGCTTTTTCCAGGGCTTCTTCCACTGTTTGGGCGGTGATAGTAACATGTCCCATCTTGCGGAATGGTTTGGTAACAGGCTTCCGATAAAAATGAAAAGCAAGCCCGGGAATAGAAAGGGCTTCTTCAAAACCTTCGACCACCGCCGGACCCTCATGCCCTACCTCTCCCAAGAGATTAAACATCACTGCTGGAGCCAGAAGCCGGGGAGACCCAAGAGGAAGATTCAGAACAGCCCGAATATGCTGTTCAAATTGACTGGTTTCACAGGCCTCAATGGTATAATGCCCTGAGTTGTGTGGTCGAGGAGCTATCTCATTGTAAAGAAGTCGTCCATCGGTAGAAAGAAAAAGTTCCACACCAAAAATACCCACCCCCTGCAAGGCTTCAACACAGGCGATGGCTATCTCCCTTGCCTCCTTTTCCACCTGAGAGGAAACCCGGGCTGGAGCAAGCACCATATCACAGATATGCGCCCGTTCATCAAACACCATCTCTGTGAGAGGATAGGTAACCACTTCTCCCCGCTGATTTCTCGCCACCATGATACCCAGTTCTTTTTCTATGGAAACCCTCTCTTCAACAAGGAAATTCTCCGGAAAGGCCCCTTTGAGATCCTCTTCCCCCCTGATGGTCAAAACCCCTTTTCCATCGTAACCACCCTTTCGGGCTTTCTGAATACAGGGAAAACCAAACCGGCGAAGAGCCTCTCTCTCCAGGGTATCATACAGGGCAAAACGAGGCATAGGAATACCACAACGGGCGAGAAACTCCTTTTGCCGCCCCTTGTCCTGGATAAGAGCTAAAAGATCAGGAGAAGGAGCAAATCGGTGACCTTCGTTCTCTATCTTTTTGATAGCTTCCGTGGAAATATGTTCAATATCATACGTGGTCAAAGTACAATGACGTGCCAGTTCCCGGATGGCAGCTTCATCATGAAAGCTTCCTACAATGGTGTGATCAGCCACAAAAGAGGCGGGACATTTCTCATACGGATCAAGCACCCAGACAGAAAAACCCAACCGCTGAGCTACCTGAGCCATCATCTTGCCCAACTGCCCCCCTCCAATGATGCCAAGCCTGATTTTCTCCATCAGTCCTCCACAAAGTTATCATCGAGAAAGGATTCGCTTATCATTCATTGTACCATAGAAAAAGTATTTTTTCCACTTCTGAGACCTTTGCACGAATGTGCAAAGGTCTCAAGAAAGTAATAAAAAACAAAAAAACAGTATAAAAATATGCCTTTCTATAATAAAAAATCCTATTTTTTGGATAAAAAAGACAAATAGACCCTTGTAAACAGAAAAAACGGGGTTTCAGGGGCGTAGCCCCTGACCAAGACAGGGGAAGAAAACACCCGTGCAAGGGTCTCCTTCTATTTGAGAAGTCGAGAGATCCAGGGAATACCGATAAAAGTTCCTATAGAAGCCCCAAGAGAGCTTGTCACAAAGACAAGGAGAATCTTGGTGATACGATTCTGCCAAAAACCCTTCCAGGTAGTGATATCATAGGGCAGATTCTCAAAATCCCTCACCCTTGGCTTGTGAAAAAAGGCCTCAATGAGAGCTAAAAACATCCCCGCCCCCACAAAGGGATTGAGGGTCGTAAGTGGTGCAATAACCCAGCTTGAAAGAATGGTCACAGGATGAGCGAAAGCCACAAGACAACCAAGAGCCGCCGCCGTCCCCGTGACCAGTATCCAGTCCCGGACCATAGAAATGGCAAGCCCTGTACCTCCCTTGAAAAACCCGGCAACCACTATCAAGCCAAAAAGAATCACGACAAGCCACCCTACCACAGCCCCACTGATACGGCTCTGAGGTATTGTCTCAAGCGATTCTTGAGAACTCTCCACCACCGGATTTTCTAACGCCTCAGCCACCCCCTCAAGATGTCCCCTTCCAATCACTACAAGAGCTTTCTTTCCACTTCCTGAAAGAATTTTCTGAGCCATATAGAGATTTCGTTCATCAATCAGGACACGTTTCACCGCCGGTAAATGTTTTGCCAGTTCACTCATCATGGTGTTGTAAAGATTGCCTTCCCCAAGGAGTTTTTTGACCTCTTCTTCAGAAACCTCCTCAGTTTCAAAGAGACTCTCAAAGAGAATCTCCACAATCCGCATCTTGTCCTTGAAAGAGGCCAAATGCCACGTTCGTTTCAGGGTGGTATTGAGATCGCGGTCGGCTAACACAAAAGGGATACGCTTTTCCTCTGCCAAACGAATAGCAGAGAGCATATCTTCTCCAACCTCTTCGCCAAGCTGGATCCCCATCTTTTTCTGAAGAGCGGTAAGCAGAAGCGAGGCCAACATAAGAAAACCCTGTCCCGACTTGATAACATTCACGATATCAAGGTTTTTCCACCGATCCTTTGAGGTAAGAGCCTGATAACGAGCCTCACAAAGCTCCACATACACGGTATCCGGTTGCCACTCTTCTATCCAGCGACTCACTTCCTGAACACTTTCTTCCAAAATATGCGCTGTCCCGAGAAGAAGGATTTCCCTCTCAGAAAGCGTTACCTTCATTATATGGGGAGCAAGTCTCTCCTGTGCCATTATTCCTCCTGAGGACGACGCTGGATATCCGCCCCGAGTGCACGAAGCTTCTCTTCAAAGTGCTCATATCCACGGTCAATATGATAAATACGAAGAACCTCTGTTTTGCCCTTTGCCGCCAGCCCCGCAAGCACAAGCCCTGCCCCGGCCCGAAGATCCGAAGCCATGATAGAAGCACCTGAAAGCCTTGGCACCCCTTTCACTACAGCGACAGCCCCATCAACATGAATATCCGCTCCCATACGACAGAGCTCTGCCGCATGAAGAAAACGATCAGGGAAAATCTTCTCAGAAATAATACTGATCCCATCGGCAAGCGTGACCATGGCCATCAGCTGCGCCTGAAGATCTGTGGGGAAAAAGGGATACGGCTTGGTTTCTACCTCCACAGGCCGAATGGTTTTCCCCCTGGCCACCAGCGTGGTATGAGAGAGGATCTCTATCTCCACCCCCGCCTTTGAGAACACCTCAATGGGCTCAGCCAAATGGGCCACACAGGTATTGGTGAGAGTAATCTCTCCTCCGGTAATTCCTGCCGCTGCAATAAAGGTACCCGCCTCAATCCTATCAGGAATAGTCGTGTATTCCACTCCGTGAAGTCTCTCCACCCCTTCGATGGTAATCACACTGGTACCCGCCCCGCTAATCTTCGCCCCCATCTTGTTAAGACACTGGGCAAGATCCGCTACCTCTGGCTCACAGGCAGCCCCTTCAATAACCGTTGTCCCTTCTGCTAACACAGCCGCCATCATGACATTTTCTGTCCCAAGCACACTGGGACCAAAGCTTCCCAAAAGGTTCATCGAAGTCCCTTTCAACTTAGGACAGGTGGCATTGATATATCCCTCTTCTATGACAATCTCCGCCCCTAACGCCTTCATACCCCTGATATGAAGATCCACAGGTCGAGGCCCAATGGTACACCCACCGGGGAATGAAACCCTTGCCCGCCCACGTCTCCCAAGAAGGGGACCAAGAACCGCAATAGAGGCTCGCATCTTGCGAACAATATCATAAGGAGCCTCATAAGACTGGGACGACACCTCTTCAATGCGCAGAGTATGAGTATCTTCGATAGTTACCTTTTTGCCTAGGTAGGTGAGAAGGGCTATCATGGTCCGGATATCCATGAGATCGGGTACATTATGCAAGATAACCGGCTCATCTGTCAGAAGCGAAGCCGCCATAAGAGGAAGCGAAGAGTTCTTTGCTCCACTGATCGCTACCGTTCCCTTGAGGGGGATTTCTCCATGAATGACATATTTATCCATATCTTCTCTATCCTTGGAAAATAAAATAGGATTTTAGTATAAGGAAAAAAGAAAGAAAACGCAATTTTTGGAAATAAAGAACACATGAGGTAAAAAAACTTGAGGCCTTTGCAGGGAGATTTTGTCCTTCTCATCTCTCCCCACAAAGGCCCCTTATCATCCTCTTTTTTTTGAAAAGATGTGCCAAGAACAAAGTTTATAACTTCTCCATTTCTTTATACTTCACTTCCTGGATCACCCGAATAAACTGATTATACGTGTTGGTCAAACAATCATCCAGCAAAGGATTGATGATATCATCCTCAAGGAATCTATCAAGATTGGCCCCAGATTTCCATTTGGAATCATAGGGAGGGGTTTTATCATTCCAGATGACGGTCTTTTTCCCCTTTGTTTTTTCTTCTCGCAAATCATACATCGTGCCACTCACTTTTCCCCTCACAAGATACTCCCATCCAAACAAACCCTCATATCTCAATATTCCAAATTCAATATTTAACATCAAATAAGCATCAGCACCATACTTCTCCTGCAAAAGAAATTTGTCTTGTTCAAAGTTTGTGATCTCTGCACTATTCAACACCACAAAAGTATAGGTGGGAAAATCCGTGCGCAATCTCTCAATAAAGAGAGGGACCACCTTCGGGACAAAATTTGAGATAATCTCTTTTCCCCTTGCGTACTGCTTTCCCATACTGGCATCTATCGCCGTCACAAGAGTTATTCCTATTAGACCTTCGCTCATCCTTTCTCTATACCCAGAGAGAAAATCCACCTTATAACTCTCTCTTATGTCCAACAACACCGTCATCGGCTTCTCAAGATAAACCTTGTTCATCTTGACGGTACTGGAGGTACTCGAACACGAAAACACCACCAGGACAAAGAAAAGTCCCAAAAGCCCTTTCACCCAGCGATCAAACTTCATCATCTCTTTCCTCCTCTATATACAATTCTCTTTTCTCTCATCACCCCACAAAGCACCTATCATCACCCGATGAGTATGAAAAATTTCTACTTCGCCTGCTCTTCTGTCTCAATCTTCAGAATCTCAATGATTCTGATTTTCCCCGAATACGGCTGTTCCTCTATCACCTCCACCTTCACTGTGAGAATCTTGCCTGCATACTGACGGAGATTGATTTTGTCAGCATTCACCACCTCAAAGGCCCTCTGGGACCTCGTTGTCCAGTTGAGGATAAAATAGACCGTCGGATTCCCTTCATAGATTTTCACCAGTCCCCGCCACCCCTGTTCAACAGGCTTCACTGGTGAGGTAACTTTATGACGGTATTCTTCCAGAGATGCATCTCCGTTTCTAAGATAAGGCGTTGGTTTCTTCTCACACCCAACAAAAACCATCCCCGCTAAAAGAAAAACCAAAAACCTCTTTCCCATCATTTCCTTCTCCTTCAAAGATAAAAACATTCGGGGCAGTTTTCACTGCCCCGAAAAATCTACTTCAACACGGCGGTGACGCCCTTGACTTTGATAGTAAAGCTACCCGTTCCAGTATAGGCACCCGCCACCAGTAGATACCACCCCGGTTGAGTTATAGTATAGGTGATTATCTCAGGGTTGTTCTCAGTGTATGCATACTTAAGCCGTTGCAATGTTCTCGCATCATACAACTCCAGATCAAAATCCATCGATCCACTCCAGGAAAGAGTGGCTTCTATGCTTCCTGGTTGAGATACATAAAACTGGAAAACTCTTATCTGACCAGAAGCGGTAAAATTACTCACCATACCCACATTATTGAACAACCAGGGCACGTTAAACTGATTTCCAACTGCGTCAATATATAAATCCCAAAGTGATGCCTGGTTGAAAAGAGTATAGTTTGAGAGCACATAGTCAGGTCTTACCCAAATCATTAAATCTCCCTGAGAATTTGTCAACCATGTACAGTAGTACACTGCCATTCCATGGGCATTTGGGTTACCTGCGATAATATTACCACCCGGCTGATGCCATTCATACACCACCGCATTCTGAAGAGCCGTCTTGACAGCAGAACCATCCGCTATAGTTACCTTGTCAGCAAATTCATACACATCTACATGGTAATAGCCACCATGAATATAGGCACTATATGCTTCCACTGTATCCCTCACAGGAGCAAAATGAAGAGGAGCTCTCAAGTCATGAGCGGCATTCAAAAGATTGTTGTAAAGATTAGTAACATAACTCTCAAAAGCAGTGAAGAGGGTATTGATCTTGGAAAGATCATAAACTGCTATTGCACTTGTCTGGATAGTTGCATAACGGTTAGCAAAGGCATTGACAATAGCCTGATAGAGATTTTCCTTCGACAACGAACCAGAGAGAAATACCGGTAACCATTGATCATATTCCCATCCATCCCCCAGAGTAGTATCAGGAGAAGCAATGAGATACTCAGCAAGGCTTCGCCATTCGTAGGCTGTTTCAAGCATACCCATCAGACAGGCATCTGCTCCGAGGATAGTAATCCCTTTTCCTGTCAGCGCAGTGCGTACTTCCGAGTTATATAATTCATCTCCAGAAGAAGCATCCCAACTGATCCCTTTCAACACATCATTTCTTTTTGCAGAAACAACAGAAGGAAGTATTGTCTCTTTTTCGGGGAGAGTAAAGATCGAAGAAAAAGGTGTCTTTTCTTTACGAGAAGAGGTGAGCATAATCTCTTTTTGTAAAAGGATAGTGGGAATGTTCTGAGAAGAGGTTTTACTTCTCCAGCCATCTCCATGGTTCCAGATGACAAGCATGGTATTGGTTGCCGGGAAGTATGCCTTCACATAGTCCACAAAGGCCGCAAGGACAGCAGGATCTCCCATGTTTTTCTCGTCACTATCCCCTGTATCAGAGAGCCCCATACCGGCAAGCCTCTTGGAAATCACCGTGCCATTCAAACCACCACTATCATATTGCATATAGTAGAGACGAGTTCCCTTCCAGTCTCCATCAGAGGTATCATCACCAGGACTTCTATCTACCAGCACGACCACATGAACCTTGTTCTCTCCTCCAGCAAGCCCTGCTTCTATCTCATTGAGATCCTCCATGGCATTTGGTTCAAGATCACTGTCTCCGTTCATGAAAATCATAATAGTCCAGGGCAGTCGCGCGGAATTTGTGAGAATAATGCGGTTGGTAACCGAACTATTCCCGGCTTTATCAAGGGCATAGATATCATTCGTTTGCAGGGTTCCTCCAGCAATAGCTACATTATAATTCCAGCTATTTCCAACCAGATTGGCCTGTACATAAGAAGAACCATTGACAGAAATCATCACTTTATCCAGATTCTGATCAGAAGCCGATCCGGCCAACACATAGTTGGTAGAAACAAACTGGAAGTTTGTATGAGAAGTTACCGTTAAGGTTGGCTTCGTGCTATCCAGTACCACTTTTCTGGTCACCTGAGAGGTCTTGCCATTATCGGCCGTGGCTTTAGCCCGAATAGTGTTCGTCCCTTCTGCCAACGACAAAGTCAAAGACCAGTTGCCATTATTATAAGTAGCCTCAGTATAATTCACCCCATCAAGGCTCAGTTCTACTTTGGTAATACTATAGGGAGCATTAACAGAAGCTGTTCCCGTAAAGGTGACAGCTACGGCATTGGTCAAAACCCCATCAGCAGGAGCCGTAAAAGCCACTACAGGCGCTACAGGATATTCAACCTCTCTCTCAACGATAGCCGATACATTCCCGGCCAGATCCTCCGCATAGACATAGTTAGTATGTTTTCCATAGGTGGAAAGAGTTATGTTGGTACTCCAGTTTCCATTGACCACAGAAACTGCCTTCCAGGAACCATTATCCACTTTTACATACACCGCCTTGTAGGCAATGTTATCACTTACCGTTCCCGAAAGAGTATAATTCGAACTCACTTCACTCCCGGCTGCTGGTGCAATAATAGTAACCCCAGGGACAACCGTATCCAGCACCACTTTTCTGGTAACCTGCGTTGTCTTTCCATTATCGGCCGTAGCCCTGACATGGAGAGTATTTGTCCCTTCTGAAAGGTTAACGTTCGCGGACCAGTCGATACCACTGACGTTTGCCGGCACATAATTTGCCCCATCAAGGCTCACCTCTACTGTAGCAATTGAATAAGGAGCCTCAATAGACACTGTTCCCGTCACTGTAACAGAAGCATTCGTAGTAAGGTATCCCTCTACCGGAGAAGTTATAATAAGAGAAGGCACAGCGGCACGAACCACTTCCACAAGATTGGTCACGGTTACATTGGAAGCCTTGTCTTCAGCATACACATAATTCGTATGCTTTCCATAGGTGGCGAGGGAAATATTGGTACTCCAGCTTCCATTGACCACAGGCACAACACCAAAGACGGAGTCATCATCAACAGCCACATACACAGCCTGTACCCCGGAGGCATTATCACTTACCGTACCCTGAAGAGTATAGGTAGCCCCGACTTCCTGACCATTGGTTGGCTGAGAGATCACCAGAGTTGGAGGAGTGGTATCAGGCGTTGGTGTAGAACTACCATCACTTCCACTTCCTGAATCCGTTCCCGAACCCGACGTGCCACCAGAAACAGAACACGCCACTATGATGGCACCAAGGAAGAGAAAACACCAGAACTTCCACAATTTTGACATTACAAACCTCCTTTTGATTTTAAAATATTTTTATATATAATACGCAAAATGCGTCAAAAAAATGAAATTTCCACAAAAATTTTCTTCAAATATACCTTTTTCTTCAAAACGGTTCAAACAAAACTTCTCGCGACTTTTTTATTATAACACATAGACACACAAATATCAACTAAACCTCACCCCTTCAACCCTTCTATGAGCACCTTCATCTCAGAGAGAGAGGAAAGCGGCTTCAGCCCCTCTCTCCTCTCCACCCGTATTCCGGCTGGATATATCACCGTTTCAAATCCAAGCTTGAAAGCCTCCTCTATTCTCCTATCCCCTCCTCTCACAAGCCTCACCTCCCCCGCAAGTCCCACTTCACCAAAGACTACCCACGACAAAGGAAGAGGTATCTGCGTATAAGCCGAGATAAGAGCCCCTGCAATGGAAAGGTCAAGAGCCGTATCCGAAACCTCAAGCCCACTGGTGATATTCACATACACATCAAACTTTGAAAACGGATACCCAAGATGCCTTTCTAAAACCGCTAAAAGAAGATACAATCGATTGATATCACAGCCCTCCGCCGTTCTCCGCGGATAACTAAACGAAGAAGAAACCACAATGGCCTGCACCTCCACCGGAATCACCCTCAATCCATCCAGAAGAGGATAAAAACTCACCCCCGTGGGCGGGCTTTCATAGCGGTGGCGAAAGAGAGAGGCTGTCACAGGAAGCGAACGTATCCCCTCACTCGTCATCTCAAAAATCCCCCATTCATCGGTAGGAGCAAAACGGTTCTTTAGACTACGAATAATTCGATAAAGCCCCTTCCTATCCTGTTCAAAAAAGAGCACCGTATCTACAAGATGTTCAATCACCTTGGGCCCGGCTATCTGTCCACTTTTGGTGATATGACCAACCAACACAAGAAGAATCTCGAGTTCCTTGCACACCCGTACAAGAACCTGCGTTGACTCCCTCACCTGAAGGATACTTCCCGGAGGAGAACTGTAGCGGGTAAGCTCAAGCATCTGAACAGAGTCCACAAGAAGTACCTGGGGCCTTTTGGCCCTGAGAAAGTCCTCTATCACCTCCACCCGTGTATCAGCCAAAAGCCAGAAGTCCTGTTTGACCCCCAACCGACCTGCACGAAGCTTTATCTGAGAGGCAGACTCCTCGCCATGAAGATAACAGACCCGGTATTCTTTGGCTAAAATATTGGCCAAATGAAGAAGAAGGGTGGACTTCCCTACTCCCGGTTCCCCGGCCAAAAGAATGGTTTGCCCTGGAACAAATCCCCCCACTACACGATCAAGCTCAGACTCACCAGAAAAGATCCGTTCCGACTCCTTTGCCTCAACAAGGGAAATCGTGGTGTACGAAGCCTCCCCACTTCCTTTTGAAGCGGGGTGTTCTTCCACCTCTTCAAAGGTATTCCATTCCCCGCACTCAGGACACTTCCCCAACCACTTTGAGGACTTATACCCACACGAGGTACAGTAGTAAAAGATTTTTGTCTTCATGAAAAGAACTATGGGTTATTCGCGCGCTTAAACTGAGCTAAAGCCATCACCAAAATCCCGACCACAAAGCCACCTAAGAAGAAAAGAAGCATCACCACAATGAGAGGCAACTGAAAACTCCAGAAAAGCAAACTCACCACCACCATGGTCACATTCTGCAGGATGAGGACACTCAAGAGAACAAGAACACCAACCAGAATACCCACCTGTACCCAAAAACGAGACATAGGTTTTTCTCCTTTCAAAAAGGTTTTTGTCGACCAAGAAAGACAAACGAATTCACCACAAAAAGAAAGTCATTATAATACTTTTCATAGAGTTCCTTCTTACGAGCCATATACACAATCGTTACCACCGTCTCCCCCGCATCAATATAAACGACTGTCTCATGCTCTCCCTGAGGATACAGAAAATCCAAGACCTCATACCTTCCCGTAAGATATTCTGTTTTGCGAATATTCTTAAATTCTATTTTGCGAGGTTGAATAATCACCCCTGGATAGGTTTTCAGAAAAAAATTCGTATCTCCATCAATAAATTCCTCCAAATTATTGGTTTTGCCTGTCGGGTTATCTCCTCCTCTGGCATAGATATACACAGGCATAAGTGAACGAATATTCGTATAAATAACAGGATACGCAAAGTGAGGAATTCCTTCAGAAGCCCCGCTTGTATCAACAATCCAGCCCTCCGGTGTCCCTACCGAAAAAAAATGCCTCTTGCCATAAATAAGGGCTGTTTCAGTTTCCTCTCCATACACCAAAGACACCAGAAAAGCAGTGGCCAATAAAAAAAATCCTTTTTTCACTTTTTCCTCCTCCACCTCGAGATGAATGTATTATATCAGAAAATCCAGGCCATGTCAAAATACTATACCCAATAAAAAATTAAGTTAGTTGCTAATTCATGAAAATAGTCGTCTCACAATATGAGACCCTTGCACGGGTGTTTTCTTCCCCTATCTGGTTCAGGGGCTACGCCCCTCTTCCCCGCTTTTTCTGTTTACAAGGGTTTATATGTCTTTTTTATCCAAAGAACACCCTGCACACGTATTCGCTTTTTGCTGAAACAAGGTGATAGCGCTTCTCTGCTATAAAAAACAAAAGAGCCTCCCTTTCGGGGAGGCTCTTTTTTTATCTTGCGATCACAATGGTTCCACTGTACACCTGCCCACCAGCCTCAATCTTGTACACATACACCCCACCAGGCACATCGTAGCCAGACAGGTCTCTCCCATCCCAGAAGACTTCACCATTGCCATACTCACCACTGCGTTCTACCCTGTACACCAAATTGCCCTTGAGATCATAGATGCGCACCACATATTTCTCCACTGGTTTCTCAAACACAATGGAGAGTTTCATGTTCTGCACCTCTCGACCACCACGCCGTGGGGTGAATACCTTCGGATCTGTTCGTACACTGATGAAGCCTTCTTTTACCTTCTCCGCCGTATCAGCCATCACCGTGTAGTACTTGTGGAGATAGCTTACCTTCACACTTACCGTATGGTTATTTGGATCAACCTTGCCACCCAACTTCACCCACTGCTTGGTGGTAGCCCGCCAGTAGTAGATCGAGAGTTTGTCCTCACTCCAGCCCTGAGCGGCAATATACGCTGGATCATAGGCTATCTTGATTGTCGCATCGTTTTTCAGCCACTGTTCAGGCTGTTCCTCTCCCTTCGCATTGCGGATGACAAATATCCATGCCTTGGCATTTAGCTTATCAAGAGGCGCCTGAATGGGCTTCTTCTCGGTAGCCTCTTGCTGCTCAGTGGTCATATTGGTGATCCAGATATCAAGCCTGAAGTTCTCTCCGATGGTACCAGCCGGGAAGGAAATCGCTGTCTCAAGGTCGTCAAGACACACCACCGTCTGTTCACCTGTCGCATCAGGACTCAAAATGTCTCGCTCCATCTTGTTTGTCCCGATGTTGGTGACCTTGTTGGAAACCACAACAATCCCACCCCTTCTCGTCTCAATATAATTTTTGCCAATGAAACCTATCTCATACTCACCAGGGAGAACAAAATCAAGAAGATAATTTCCTGCGAGGTCTGCACCTGCGACCAGCTCATTGGAAAACTTATCCTTGGCAAGAATAGAGGTCCCTTTCTGGTAGAGCTTAATTGAAGGATTGGCAAAACCGGGAAGAACCACGCCCTTCACCCGCCCAAAGTCGGCAAGAAGAACTGGCAAGATATTCGTTTCCCCAATGGCCGCCTTTGTGAGTGACCATACACTGGCCCCCTCATACCATACCCACGACACCATATCATTTGTCCAGTTTTGATTATTGGTATAGGCAACGTAAATCTCGAGAACGTCCTGTCCATTCTTATCTGGAATAGCACTGCTTTCATAATCTACCAGAATATTGGTAGAAGTCAGTACGTACTTGAGGCTTCTTTTGAGATTATCTGAACGCACATCTCGTACCTTCAAACGATCTGTATCAAAGCTCACAAGAACTCGTTTGATTGCCCGATTATAAGACCCATTCCGCACCACATACCGAATCACCGCCTCATGGTCAATACTATAAAGAATTTGATGATTCTCCACATACCCTTCAGAATCCACTTGAGCTGGATCAAAATCTACAAACTGTTGAGAAAGAGAGGGCTGTACAGAACCATTATAAGCCACAATCTGAACCATAACCCTTTCCGGTTGCTCAACCAAATTCGTAAAGAAGAACTGGATGAAATTTGTTTCCCCTGGAAGAAGCCCCCTTCCTCCTGGATAGGTCACCCGAATCCTCTCTGACCCTACAAGCGAAATCTGAGCCTCCGGGTAAGAAACAGCGAGTGTCGAAACAAGAACAGACCGCATTTTCTCAGGCAAAAGAATCTCATTGGTGAGTATACCGTTTTCTTCTTCACCGGTATTCCGAATCAGTACCGCGGCATAATTCGTTTTTCCAATGACACCAGCAAGATACCATGTTGTCAACCACTCCTGAGTAGCTCCAGGTGATTCAATCTGGACCTCCTGTTTCAGGGAATCCTGATACTTTTCCCGCACCAAGGCAAGACCACTTCCATTATCTGCTTCTACCTTCCAGCCAAGAAGTTGGCGGGCAAAGTTCGTTCCATCCCGAAGCATAAATACCAACCTATCCGACTCACCCTTCGCCAAAGGAACCTCATAGGTTACTATCACTTGATTTCCCTGTCGCTGGAGAGCCCCTCCTTTTGTACTCATGACAGCCTCAATATTCGTATAGTAGGATGGAACCGTCACCCTTAGCTGCGAAACAGCCGAAGTCCCACTGGTGTTATTGACAAAATCAAGGGCGACCTCTTGTGTCACTCTCGTAGAATACACCACCCCAGGAGAGACTGAAGCCGAGGGGGTTTCCCGAATCAAGAGCACAAAATTGGTACTTATCCCATACCAGCCATTAGAAAGAACTATACCCCAATTTGACACCACCGTGGCATTGGTGAAACGATTGGTAAGTACAATGCCAAACTTACACTCCCTGGTAGGAGGAAGGTTAGACAAAAGAAGAATCAAAGAGGTACCAGAAGCATAAGAGACATTGGTAATCCAGCCATTGGTAAGTACCGACCAGACACCCAAACCATTGGTATAAGAAGAAGGTATACTCATAGTTATTGTTCGTATGACATTTGATCTTTCTGAGGTATTGGAAATCGTCCACCACAGGGTAAATTCTTCATGGGTGGTATAGATCTCATTTTGTTTCAGACGTATCTCTGCAACAGGTTCTGGCATCCCAAACTTCACCACATTTGTCGCATTCGGAGCTAAGATACCTGGAACAAAGGTACTTCCTGATGTCGTGAAAAGGCTCTCCACTTCTATCCTCACATTGGTTTCTCCTTCCTCTAAAGCATCAAGAACAGAAAGAGTAATAGTATCATTGGAGCCGGGCTTCATTTTTCCGAGAGGATATACAAGAATCACCACATAATTGGTTTTTGTCTCGTGAGTGAACATTTCCTTTCTATAAGAAACCATTTTCTCACTATTTACCGATCCCACATTGGTAAGAGGCCATGGAAGATGAATCCTCACATTGGTTATTTCATCTTCATTCCGACCACTGATATTCTGGATGTTAATAGTGAGAGAATTGGAAACTTTCACGGTATTCAACTGAAGAGGGCTCACCGCGTAGGTAGTATTATAGGGAGGAACCACAAATTTTAACACAAGAGAACCCGGCAACTGCCCTGTATTTTCCCGTTCACGGTTTGTGAGAGGCTCCCAGATCGCTCCGCTAGCATACACTTCCCATTTGCCTTCAAAACCTGCCTGTTTCTGATTATCCCAGCCGGTAAACACAATGGTATCTTTCTGGGCACTATCTAACCAACCAACACCGGTATAATCTACATAGAGAGACTGATCGTTAGACCACACAAGCATAGCCCCACGTCCCGAGACCATTCCTGTGATATTGGTAATCACCTTTTGGCCATTGGTTTCGGGCATGGGTATCCTCAATCGAGCGATCTTATTCCCTGGCTCTCCAGCATTTGAAACAACAAGGGTATATTGAACCATGTCTAAATCCTTGTTTACTTCAGTAGGAGACATCACCGCATAAAAGATCGGAGCTACATGACTGATACTTTGTCCCGTACTTTGAAGAAGCGACTGAGGCACCATTTCCCAATTTGATACATAATAAACTTCGGTCTGCCAGGATACATTGGTAGGATCAGCGAGAATAGGTTTTCTCCATGTAAAGAAAAGAGAAAGTCTTGCCCCCGACGGCATTCCTTCCCCACCAAAATCTAACCATATTTTTCCATTCGAAATAGCCTTTCCCGCTGGCACCCCATCAACGGTAAGGGAATTTGTCAAAACGACAAACGGTTCAGGAATAGCCATAGAAATACAGCGCAAATTCATCCCCTGAGGTATGCCATTTGTCAGAATAAACGTCATACTGCCATTGGTGGCTGTTCTCGAAATAAGTGCTGGCTGAAGATTACCATAGGCCATCACGGTAGCATAAACTAATTTCTGATTTCTGTCAAAGACATTGGTGAGGGGAAAATATCTTGTGGGTGGTATAGTTCCATAGTCCACAAATCCGTTATACGCCGTCGCCTGCCACTCCCCCATTTGAGGTAAAGTAGAGATTCCCGTTGTCACAAAAGTCACAAAAAGCTGGTCATAGGAACCTCCCGTAAGCGCATGGCTTCCACTATACACCACCAGAATATTGGTGGGAGTAATGGTAAACCATGAACTATTTGTAGAAGATTGCCCTAAGCGACTACTGTGAACCCATAACACCGTATTGGTGAGCGGGGCAGGAATCACAAGCAATACTTCCCCTATTTTATCCCCACTAAATCCAGAATTGGTAATACCTATAACCATTGTCTGGGTAATAGCATGGCTACTATTCGTCGTGATATAAAAGACATTTGGTGACACTCGAATCCCACCCTTAGGCTTTGGCAAACGGAAATTGAGGCTTCCATAATACCCTTCTACAACATTGGTTAGGGTATACCATCCTCGCTGATTGCTTACCTTCACCAGTAAGCCAACGTTGAGAAGATCCTGATTCCGCACATGATCAATCATATCAAAATGGAGAAAAGCTATTCCTCCACCATCTACCGCGGAAGTAAAGGTAATAGCCACTTTTCCCGTGGTCCAGCTATAGGAAGGAATTCCTAAAGAAAGACCACTTTTGTTCGTGAGAACAAAATTCACCAGATTGGTGGTAATATTGGTAGGTATGGTGATCTCCCACCGATAAAGGGTGTTCCCGGCAAGACCAAAATTGCTGAGGACCATGGTCATTCGATTGGTTTCTGTCGTGACATCAATATCTCCTGGAACGATACCAGAAGCTCCTTCAGGAAGAGGATACTCCACATAGAGACTATTCGAACCCTGATAAAACACACCTATACCCGCCGCATTCGAAGAATAGATATCGTTGGTCGGTGAGGCTGTTTTGAATACAAAGAGAGGAACAACAAAATTCGTAGGAAGAACTATTCCATCAGCAAGATCTATCTGAACAGCGTCCTTAGATTGAGCTACATCATCATATATGGAACAGAGACTTCCAGCGACATACCTGAGGGTTATCACATACCAAGAACCCTGTTTTGACCAGGTAACATTTGTCGCCTTTTCACTCACCACCATATAAATATTGGTAATGAGGTTTGTCGGGAAAAGAATCTGAGCCGAAAGAATATCCACTCCCGCTGAACTAATATTGTATAACCTATGGAGAAAACGATTGCTGACATGAGCCGTGGTGATAACAGGGGCATTTGTCTCGGCGCCTTTTATCCAGAAAATACTATGCTCGGCTTTGGGACGAGGAGGAGTGATGGTGACCCGCCACGTTTGAGGAGTATTTTCATACTGAAGCACATAACCGGCTGAGTTTCCATTATCCGCATAGAGCTTGAAATCCGCCACTTCTGAATTTCCTTTGACATTGGTATTGGTAAAGGCTGCAAAAAATCTGACAATAGAAACCTGATTGTTAGTCAAAGGAGAGGTATATAGAACCCACAGGGCATTATTGCTATAAGCCCACGTACCAGAAGGAGAAACACTCACATTGGAAAGAGAGGTATTAGAATAACAGGTGGGAATATCAATCTTCACCCCATAAATCACATTTCCAGGAGACCCTTCATTTTTCAACGTATAGGTATAGAGAATGGCATTGCTGGCATACACAGGCCTTATAGCCACTTCCGATGGTTCAATAAATCCAGCCACCTGAGCATTTGAAAGGGCTACTCTCACTAACTGAGAGTTATATACGGTATTGGTACCCGCTTTTTGCCATGATGCTCCTGCTACCACAGTCGTACTTTCCACTTCAACCTGCCAGAGAAAATTGGAATATACCATTCCCGGTAAAAGAGAAGGAGTTCCATTAACCTTAAAACTAATTCTATCAAGGGAAACCCCTGCAGGAAGTCCCCCTCCACTCAGATTGGTATACCAGATCCAGATAAAATTGCTTCCTTGAAGATTCGTGAGATAAATCTGACGGTAACTGGCCACCATTCCTAAGGCTGTGGAAACAATATTCGTGACTGTACCACTATTGTTTGAAACAAAAAATCCAGCCGGGACAAAAACCCTTGCGGACGACAATGGGGGAATATCATAAAGCCCCTCCGTGGAGAGTTTTACCGTGAAACTACTTTCTTCTGTGCCAATAATGAGAGGAGAGGGAGTATATTCCACTTTGGCATACGCTGCCGGCGCACGGAACACCATGACGGTGAGGGAATTGTTTGTTTGAAAAGCTTTCTGTCTTCCTGTCGTAGCATAAGGAAGACCGTTAACCCCATCAAAAAGAATATCTTGAGCCGTATCGATATGTTTCACACTATCAGCATACACTTCAAAAACAGATCCCTCTGCATCCGGCACAGAAGGAGTCACCAGGGTAAAATACACATCAATAGTGCCATTCGTGACAATATTATGTGTATTCTTCCCCTGTGCCCAGAAACGAATATAAAGTTCTCCATTCCCCAGATCCCGAACCTGGAAACACCCGGACGTAGGATTCCCTGCACCATTATTCCCTAAACCACCATATTGGGAATTTGTTACCGCAATCGTATTCAGATCCCAGTTTCCATATCCAGAGGGTTTTTTGATATAGAGTTCCTGCACGCCACTCTCATTAGGCTGCGTGGCTACAGAAATAGACAACTTGAATCTCACCGCCGTATTCGTCATCACCCTTCGGGGAGAAAGAGTGGCCACAATATTGCTGGCTACACTACGAATCAAAAAATGGTCGAATTGAGTCTCCACATGACCAGAACCCCAATAAGGTGTCTCCGTCCCAAGGAAAGCTACGAGATTGGTACTCCAGGCCACCTGTTGTTCTCCCACCTTGACCCATGCATTGCTGAGATTATTATTTGTACCAAGAGGGTTGTAGTTCACATAGAAGGAGACTTTTTTCCCATCGTGGGTCACCCGAATACCAAGGGGTGAAACAACCGGCTTCGAATACCCGTTACCTCCTGTAAAATGATACGCAGGAGTATTGAGGTATGTACTTTCATTGGCGTCATCATACGTACTCTGAAAACGATTGGTCACATTGGCAAGCGTTCCTACCGAATTTCCATCAATGTCTATCAGAAGTTCGGAAAAACTTCTTGGATTTTCATAGTTCGCAAAGAAACCATAGGTACTTGGTTGAGCCACATCACTACTATTCATGGCCTCTTTTTCATAGAAAAAGGCAAAATTCTCCCACCGTTCATACTGCCCGGTTGCCCCATTATCGCTGGCAAGCCATACACTCATATACACCCATTTCTGGCTTCCCCCTGCTGAAGTATAGGCACGGGGGTCAAGACTATTGGTATATCGTATCACGGTAAACCCAAAGGGCTCCTCTGGCGTGGCATTGATTGTCCCGAGCCCTGCCCCGGAAGGATTAAATTTCGCCCCATCTCCAATATACCAGGTGTTCCACCAGAGGGCACCATTATTCGGTCTTCCATACACTTCAAGAAGACCGTTCCACCGCCTTACCATCGCTGGATTGTTCGGTCCAGCCCCTCCTCCGTAATCATTATAGATATCATAGGCAATCATATCCCTCGACATGGGAAAATTCCACTGCCAGCCGCCGGCATTGTAGGTCGTCGCATCCATCGCCGGGTTTGAAAAATCCTGGTAGTAGTAGAGGGACCTGCCCCACCCTGTCGTTATCAGAGCCATCATCACAAGAACAAGAAAACGATATCTTCTCTCTCTCATACCCCACCTCCTACCGTGCAATCACCAGCGTCCCACTGTAGGTCTCGCCGCCGGCATAGATCTTGTATATATAGACACCATTCTTCACATCATAACCTTCAGTATCCTTGCCATCCCAAGCTATCTCTCCCTGCGTGTACGGACCATCCTCACGGACAAACCGCCGGATGAGATTCCCCTTCAGGTCAAAGATCTTCACCTCATACTTCTCCACAGGAGATCTGAACTCCATCGTGACACGCACAGAACCGTAATAACCATCTCCAGAACGACTTGGCGTAAACACCTTGGGTCTCAGGGTCACCGCCGTGATGATACCAGGCCTGTCCTCACCTGCCTTGCTAAACACACCGTACATACTATGGACATAGCTCACCTTGGCCACCACGCGTCTTCTCGCCGTGTCCACCTCGCCACCAACCCGTACCCACCGAGGATTCAGCCCGTTGTCATCCCAGTAGTAGATGGCAAGATCTCCCTCACTCCACCCACGGGAAGCGATATCCGAAGGATCATAGGCAAGATAGAGGATAGCATCCCGCTTCACTACAGCCCCATCCATCGGTTTGTCGTCCCGTGTATTGAGACTGAACCGGTAGCCATACATGTCCGTCGTTGTGCTCGGGGCTTTCACCGTCTTGTTCTCCGTGAGATTGCGCTTCTGTTCAGCGGTAAGCGGCACTCTTGTGATATCCACCGAGAACTCCTTGCCCACAGAACCACCAGGGAAGACCACCATCGTATTGGTGTCCTCATAGCACTCCACCACCTGTGCCTCATCCTCACCACCCATCAGTGGAGCGTTGCGCATCGCTATAACCGGAAGTCTTACCGTTTGATTGGCAGGAACATCTACATGAGTCCGAATGGTCCGATAATAAGGAGCAGAAAATTCAAGTACATATGTTCCCTGAGGAACATGGGTTAATCTATAACTTCCCGAACCAAGTTGAATGGTCTGCGACAGCGGATTTCCCGTATCATCCAATCCTATACTCACCCCATCTGTGCCATACATCTTCACATAGACCAATTTTGTCCCGGGGAAAACACTCCCACATACAATCCCCCATGTAGAATTGGTAATCACTATTCTGGTTTTCCTTTCATCTAAGGAGAAAGTCTGATAATCCGAAACATTGGTACCCCCAACTCCCGTGGACACCAGATCCACAATACTTCGAACAGGCACACTGCCCGTATTACTCAAGGTATAGGAGAAGTGGATTTTAAGATCCTCGTTTTCCTGACTCCCTATACCCGCTCCCGGGAGATACTCAAGGAGAAATTGATTAGAATTAGTTTGTAACCTCGTCACCGTTGCCCTGGTATTTGTAATAACAATATTGGAAAACAACAAAAGAGTATTGGTTTCAAAGGTCAATAACACTCTCCTCACCTCACTCTTGAACGTTCTGTTCATCAAGCGATAGGTGAGAATCCCCTCATTCTCCACAATATAAAGCGCATTATCCCCCACAAAATATCCCTCCACAGCCACAGGAGGATAACTTACAGGGAAAGTGCTATAATCCTCTCCTAAAAGAGAGGGCAAAATGGCCGTATGATTAGGTAAGTGTGTGGCTCGAACCATAATGCGCAAATTCGTGGGCGCTCGATACGTATTGCTAAAGGTAAAAGTCACTGCATCCCACCTGTTAGAAGATAACCCGGAAGCATATCTTACCCTGATAAGATGATTTCCTGCTTCATAACTTGCATTGCCCAAACCACTTATAACATCATGAATATCAACAAATCCTTCCGGAAGAAGAATTTCCACATTGGAGATGACATTGGCAGTTTGAGCGGTATTCGAGACAAAAATGGTCAGATTAGAGACAAAGGTATCAATATAAATCGTCGCACTTCCTAACCAGTGCCTTCCCTTGGGTAACGGCATCACCATCCTTATCTCATTGGTTCGACCCGATATCACCGGCAAAGGAAGATAACCCCAGGGATCTTCTACCCATACCAAGACACTATTTGTCGTATATCCCACTTCAAAATTATCCAGAACATCATTCTGGAGAATATCATATTCTCCAGCAGCAAGGAGGTTTCCACCCGTCTTATAATCAACAACGATATTCGTAGGATCTCCACTTATAAACCCCACATTTACTTTACGACTGAGCGTCTGCACCCGATTGGTAAAGAACCCCGGCAAAGATATTCGCAATCTCTCTATTGGCTTATCCGAGGTCACATCATTCACTACCTGGACAACTACCCGGTTGCTATGGGTTGTCGTATCAAGGTCGTTGTCATTTTCTCTATCATTGACATACACCGCATATACCGGCATAGAAGACACCACAAGATTACTCTCACCTCTTGCCACAGCATTCGTAACAAAACTTCTCACATTGACCTTAAAGCCCTTTATCCCCGGCATGATCATGGTATTTGACAACCAGAGCACAAGAGTATCTTTTTGACCTGCAGCAAGAGGGGTACCGTATCCTAAAGTCAGTACCCCGTTCGCATAAGATCGAGAAGTAGCCATGGTATTGGAGACTCTTGTGTGCGAAAAACCATTGGTAAACTCCGGCGGGAGAAGAATAGTTACTTCATCCACCGCACTTGTTGACTTGCCGGCATTGGAGAGCACAAAAGAAAGAGCAAAGTATTTCCTGTCAAAATAAATTATCCCCGGTAAAAGCGAAACCTCTACGACAGGAGAGGGAGCCACATAATACACGGAGAGACTCCTTCCAGGCTGGAGAGAAACAGGTTTAAATTTATCATCTGTGGTATTGTAAGCGGCCTCTACCTGCCAGGTTACATTGGTATTACTATAGAACACGCTATCATGAAGCTGAACCCATATTTCATCACTTTCCGTAGGATAGAGTGGTGCATTTCGATAATCAAGCCACATCGCCCCGTTTGAAAAAACTCGATTCACCCCGGCCCGCATATTCGTAAAAGTGAGAGCATTTGTCAAAAGAAGCCCTCCCGCTGAAGGCACAGGAATCTTCACCATCCTTATGAGGTTCCCTGTATCACTGTTGTTATACAAGTAGAACCGAAGACCGTTATTCGTTTCCGTCGTCCAGATCGCATTCGTCTGAGAAAGAGAAATAGCATTGGTCACTTCCAGATAAGCGGCGGCCCTATAACCAGGCTGAATGATAGAGAGAGCGAGACTTCTCGAAGGATACGTCCCTGCCAGTACCGGTTTGGTATATCCCAAAGTATTATCAGCATACACCTCCCAGATGATATTGGTTTCCTGACCAGGATCTATGGTATCCCATCCCCAGAAACGTACTTCATCATATCCCTCCACCGGTAAAAGAGAAGGATAATATATCCACAGCGCTCCATTGGTATTGGTCACTAAGGCCCCCCGTAGCGAGGCAAGCCCTGTGACATTCGTTATAAACGAAGGAAGAACGATTTTCACCCACCGAATATCATTCCCCTCTCCTCCCACATTGGTAAAACCAAACACATACAGATTGGTGATAAAATCCTGTCCCACTGTATTTGGAGTACTCCAGGCCCACATTTCGGCAAAAGGATGAACAAAACTTACCTTATTGGTATATCCCTCCCGAACAACAGCCATATTCGTGAAGGAAGCATTATTTGTGTACCATACCCGAACCGTAACAGAAAAATTCGTATCCCCTGCCGTCCACGTATCATACCCACGAATCACCACCCATTCCCCATTGTTTGGCATAAGCCCATAGGGATAGTCTATCCGCACACAACTTCCATTGACACTTGAATTCCCCGTCGTAGAAAGAACCTGGAGACTACTAAAGAATGCCGAAGGATATTCAATCTCTACGGCTGAAATCAAGCGCCCTCCATTTTCAAAGCCATTCTCTATTCGATTGGAGTATATGGCTGAAGAGGCTGGAGAAGAAACTTCTCCTGGCAACACAAAGAATCGAACCGGATCTACAAGAGTGATCACATTGGTACGAGAAAGTAAAGAGGAAACCGCATAATAATTTGTCCACTTCGGAGAACCATCGATATTGGTAGAATTATTGGCCGCATGAACAACTATCCAGTTTGTGGCCACGACATTGGTGGTGAGTGCCACATACAGATAAAAATCATCCATGCCACCCGGTGGAATATTCGTATTAGAAAGTTTGTAGTTCACTTCCACCACGTTAGTACCACCAAGGGTGATAAACCGAAGCGCTGCGCCTGGTGAAGTTACACCCAAAAAAGCATTGCTGACCATAAAAATCTGGTTGGAGACTACTGGAGGCAAAACTATACGCAATCTTTCAAGCCTATTACTTCCCCATCCATTATTCTTCACTCTCAAACAAATGATATTGGTGTTGGTTTTCCCGCTATAATTCCGATAAAGCACCGTGGGAAGAACCGCATATTCATAAAAGGTCGGAGGTGGAATAATGGAAACCATTTGTGTTCCCTCTGGCAATACCGCAATGGTGTTTGACCACATCCTTTGATTGGAAACAGAGGCCCGAAGAGGAAACTCCGCTTCTGTTTCTACCCTGTCCCACAAGGTCATGGTAATGGTATCACTTCTCCCTCCATAAAACTGGTTTCCATAATCCAACACAACCCGATAATACCCGGGTGCATGAAACTCAAAACCAGAGAAAACACCCCCAAGCAGGGAAGACACTGAGGTCACGTTCGTAATCATATTGGTAGGAACCAGGAAGAACACTCGCTTGATAAGATTTTCTACAGAACCATGGTTTGAAACAATATACGTAATAGTGGCCTGATTGGTGGCCGCATCAATAAACCCACCAGGAATCACCACGCCACCAGAAGCCTTTGGCCTTGGATAAAGAAAACGCAATTCCGTATTATCAGCCCCATCATTTTCAGCCAACACATAATTCGTCGTATTCCGGGCCTCCAGACGGATGATAACATTGGTGGGAGAAGCAATATCATCCATGAGATAACAGCTTATCATATCATTGCTTCCTGACCAGAGAGCCACCGTATTGGTATAGGCAACTTCCATCACCCAATTGCTGCCACTGTTGGTTTTATAAAGGCTGATTTGATTAGAACTTACTATCATTGAAGAGGGATACATCACATTGGTAATACCGTAAGGAAAAGTTATCCTCACCCGGAATATGGTGTTATCTTTTTCACCCGTATTTCGGAGGCTTAGTTGAAGATAGAAAGGGGAATTCTCATCCACATAGTGATGATGATTATAGGAAGCATCGGCTACTCCATCTTCATTCAATGGCGTTACAATGGACGCCTTGAGTTCAGCGGGCGGAGTGTAGAACAAGTAACTCCAGCCACTGGACACATCCTCTTTGACCTCTGTCCAGCCATCTCCATTTCCGTTATCCACATAGGCTATATTCGTTGCCCGGATAATCACATTTGTGAGAGACTTTACATTATCATACCCTGTAAAACGAACAATCTCCGTATAATCTTTTGGGATATTGGTATTCTGGCTATAGTAATCCACCAGAATCCATAAATACCCTTCAGTATTTGTGATATTCCCATTGGTGATATTCTTCGTCACTGTCACCGTTGCCGGTCGCCCGGATACCACAGAGGCAATGTTTGTGATCACCTTATCCACACGAATGAGAAGGCGACGGATGGAGTTCCCAGGATTTTCAGCACGATTTTTGACCACAAAACTATACTCCTGCGAAGAGAGGATATTTTTTACCTCACGAGGAGTCTGATATGCCTCTGCTTTTGGTGGTTTTTTGCGAACAAGAAAGTGTTGTGTAGGATAGGAAATACTTATCCCATTGGTTACTGGCTTTGTCCCCGGAAGAGCAGAATAACTCACCACCATAATCCGGTTAGACATTTCGTTGGTACCCGGAGCAGGGATATCAAGGTTGGTTGTGGTAAGATTTAAAAAACTCACCGTATCATTTCCACTTCCTGCGGCAAGTACACGATTGTCATTCGAATAGAGAAGGGATATCTTTCTCTGGGCTGAATCATAAAAGATGGAAGAGCACACGGCACTTTTTATAGAAGAAGAGTCCACCAGAAATCCTGGAGGTAAGAAAATATCCACATGGGCAATATCGGCATTGTTATCCACCATTTCATTGGTATCTTTGGCCGCTATATCCACAAACCATGTCTTGGATTCTCCTTCGTACACAAAATTTGGTCGAACAGAAGCAATACCAACCGGATCATTAGCCGTTCGGAAACAAAGCGTATTGCTATCAAAGAAAGCCCCTCCCCAATCTGCCACATCCCCCGCCATGGCTTTTGCAGGACCTGTTGTGGCAACTCGTCCCCACGTGGTATCAGGATATTTTTCATTATTGACATACACTTCAAAAGTCTTGCCCACCACATCACCGGCTGAAGAGGTGAAGAAATTACTCACCACAACCACTATCATGTACTGGTGAGTGACATTTATATCTCCCCCAAAGAAATCAGGATGAAAAACCTCCGCTGTGGCGCCTGCAGCAAACCGAATTTTGAGAAGCCTGCCATTCTCCTTAAGCGATAACGCAGCGCTTCCCGCGGAAGGATTCATGTCCCCAAACGTCTTCGCAAAGGTTTTATACACCGTCTTATTCGTATGCATCCAGAAAACCGCTACCGTATTGGTAAACGCCGCCCAATTGGTATGAGAAAAGGCTTCTGGCAATCGAATAAATAACTCCTGTACTCCCGCCTCTGTAGTGGTACTAAACCATGGTTTGATCGCTATAGTAAGGACATTCGTTGATCCTGCCTTTGTCATAACAGGACTAATCTCGGCAATGTTACTGGCCGAAATAGTCCGAATGGTAAAATTGTCCACATTCAAAAGAAGCCTTTCCGCGTCACCACGGTTATTAGCCAATCCAAACACGACCATCAATTCATTAGAAAAAATAACAGGCACCTTTGCTACAAGGTAAAAAGTGTTCAGATACGTGGTTGTTGTTCCATCCCAGTTCTGTTGAGAAACCCCATTGGGATTTGGATTGATATACAATGAAGCATATTTACCATCCATGGTAACACGAATCTTGATATGATTGTTATTGTTGGAGTAGTTATTCAATGTCCCGCCTGGTTCGACGGTATTTGTCCCCCACCGATCATCATAACACCAGTTCATAATCCCCCGAAGATCCGATGTAGCAACTCCATCTGGCCTCACAACAGCACTGAAATCAATCACATTACTGGGAGAACCACTTTCATTCAGAGACCACAGACTTCTCGGCTGGGTGTTTGCTTCTCCTGCCAGTTTTGGATGATACACCTCGGAGAAAAAGAGGTAGTTTGCATATTTATTGGAAATACCACTCACCAGAGGATCATACTGAACTATCCCTACATTAAAGGCTGCTTTTTTCCGGCCAGATTCCTCATAAATACCTTCATCACTATCCAGAGAAAGAAGAGTTCTTGTAAATTCAAAACCAAAAGGACGTTCTTCCGTAGCAGAGAAACGTACATTGGTATAACGGGCAAAAAATCCAAAGAGTTCGGCATAATATTCGGTAGTAAGACCATCCCCTGAAAATTGAAGCAGTCCTCCCGAAGGAGCAATGGTCATATTGTGGGCTTCGTTATGAATACCCGCCTGCAGAGAATACAAAAATTTATATTGCCAGAAACCGTTCGAAGAAGCAAAATCATCGTAGTAAACATATCCCCATACTTTACTTACTACAATTATGGCTAAAAGCCACCCTCTTATCCCTCTTTTCCTCGTCCACATAGCAACCCTCTTTTTTTATATAAAAATTTCTCTTTTTCCCTACCATTGTCTTTTATCAATCCTTTTAGAGAGATTTTGCCTCTCAATAATATATATCTCTTTCTCACTCCAAAATGGAAATTTTTTGAAAAATTTTTGATTACGTTTCCAACAGGAGACCTGAAAGAGAGAGAAAAGGATAAAGAAGTTACCCCTGGCTCAAAAGATTTTTGTCAACTGTAGTATACAGGGAACATTTTAGATAAACAAGTTTTTTCTGGGGAAAGTACCCTTTTTAGGCCATAAAACAGGGCAATAAGTACGTACCATCCCTATGTTTTATATCACATCCTGCCAGTAGACACCATCGATAGCCTCATCACGATTATAGTAGTAATGCAAACGCACAGCAAGAACATTGGTTGCCCCTTCTCTTTTCCATACCCCTACATCCATTCTCTGGTTTATGGTTCGCATCACCCGTTCTGCCCTTGAGGTTGTTCCTGGCAAACCATCTTCACTGTCACAGGCGAACATGTCTTTTTGAGCACGAAGAAGATAATAAAAACAATGTTTGCGCCCTTTTTCGTGAAATAAGTCAAGAAGATTCTGAATATGCTGTCTGCGCTCGCTTTGATAACCAAGTCTTGTTTGCCAGTCATTTTTGTACCCCAAGAAACAGGCTTTCCCTGTTTCAGCGACAATATTTGTCCACTCAGAAGAACGATATCTCACTCTATCAAGACGAAGAAAATACTTCAATTGATAACTTACATGCCACAAACATCGTTGAAAAACGATACCGGGATGTTTGCCCTGGTTAATCCCTGTATCTCCATCGACAACAAGAAAAAACCGAGAAAAAGAGTGTTTTTCTTGAATGGGCTTAAGAAGTTTGTCCCAACCTGCATGGTAATTATCCACAAGAAGGCCTGCTATTCTTGTATTTTTTCCTGTCAATGGGGAGGCTTGTTGCCTCTCCTGCAAAAGAATTTTAGCTTCTTCTCCTTTTTTCTTGCCCTGAACAGGAATACCCGTCCCATCGGCTTCTCCACAGGGTTTTTCTTTTTCTGAGATACTGAAATGTATCTTTCTCCCAATATTTTGAAGGTTTTTCCAGAGGGTGCTAAGACCTATTTTATACCCTGTGAAGGAAAGAATACGAGCGGCCACTCGATAGGTGGTAAGAGCCCCGGCTAAAGCCACTCTGTAGATATCTTTCAGGATTTGCCTTTTTCGCTTTTCTACACCAAGAAGAGATCTTGTGAGAAAAAGTTTTCTTCCACACTTTTTGCATTGAATTTGGAGCTGAGGAAGAGTGATCTTTCCAAAGGGCATCAGAACAAAAACAGTGTTTTTTCCATGCTTTGTTTTCCATATGAAGTGATGTTTTTCTCCGCATGTACAGGTGATACGACCTTCTTTTATTTCTTTTTCTGCCACTTCTACAGAAATCTGATGAACAAATGACTCAAACACTCCTTTGATGGCCTGGAGAAAAACCACCACTAACGTCTCAAGTTTTGTGTCAGGGTAGTCGATAGTCAAAGTGAAGGTGAATTCTTTACGCATGGGTTCCTCCTTGTGTCCTATTATCGGCCAGGGAGGAACTTTTTTTTGCTTTTCCTCATCTTCCCACTGCAGGTCTCCTGAAAAAAACGTTACCAAATTTTTTAAAAAAACTCCCTGCTCATCTATCTTCTGGAGCCTCATCCTCATACCCTCTCCATCTTTTTTTCTTAAATCTATAAATTTCTTTGCCCTCTCTATCCGATAATAACACAAAAGATCCCAAGGAGGTTACCGTGAAAGAGACAAAGAATAAGAAAATGCGCTGGAGATATTTTATCGACAAGCCATTTCAGATTCGGTTCATTGCGAGGTTTTCTTTCCTTATCGTCTTAGGTCTTGTGGCTTCTCTTCTTTTTATGGGGGTATTTTACAGGCAAAGATATTCCAAAAACCTTTTCTATCAGGTCAAAAACGTAGAAGAATTCAAGGAAAAGGCGAAAACCAACCCTGAACTCCCATACTATGAAGTGTTCGATATGAGCAAAGCCTACAATGAATTTGAAATTCAGATGTGGCCCATGATCTGGCTGAGTGTGGTGTACCTCATTCTCATTGCTGTTTTCGGGCTTTTTATTTCTCACAAGATGGCAGGTCCTATCTATCGTATAAAGAAAACCTTAGACGAAGCAGCTGATGGCAAGATTGATATCAAGACGCTTGAATTTCGCCTTCGAAAGCAGGATGAACTTCATGACCTTGTCAAAAGCCTCAATCGCTTTTTGAATAAACTCAACAAATAAAACCATTCCTCTTCTCATTGCAAACAAGGCCTGTCCCGAAGCTTCACAAGAAGCTCAAAGGACAGGCTTTTTATCAAAACAAACCAACTGAGAGGTTTTTTCTCTAACTAAAAACCCAAGAGAAATTCCTTGCACAAACACCCCTTGATTCCCACTTTTCGCTTTATTCGGCCAAAAACAACTCATATTCGTAATATTCGTACAAGGGACTCTAAAGGCAAAAAAAGCTGTCCAGGGTTGCTGGACAGCTTTCTATATTTAAAAACTTGAACTCACTTCAAGATAGAACATATCATATTCTTTATAGGAGGTGAGGGTAGCCTTCCCTTTTCCATCTATCCCACAGATTCCCGCTTTAAAATCAAGTCCCATAATTGGAGAATACACAATCTCAAAATTTCCCATTATAGCACTATTATCTATAAAACTTTTTATTATATCATTATCCTTAAATTTGTCGATAAAATTATCAGTATTTGCTATTCCAAATAGTTTGAATTTTAACTTATCATCAAAGAAGCCCTTTTCAATATTGAAAGTGAAATAATCCTGAAGTTTTTCTTCCTTGTATCCCCTTTCCATAAACAGTCCATGAGCTATCTGGAAGTTGATATACCATCCACCATCAAAGTTTTTGTCAAGCCCAATAATCCACTTTACATATGGTTCTTTGAGAATAACTTCTTCATTTGTAATATTTGTGACAATCGTAGTGGGAGGAAAAGGGATAGGTGTTTTAACTGTAGTATAGGTGGTTGTTTTTACTTCATCCGGAATAAAAATAGCAAGCTCACATCTATTGACAAATATACCCCAGTCTTTTTCAAGATCGAATCCTATTTCAGTTTCTTTATGATAAGCCATTTTATAGCTTTTTGATAAAACTGTAACATTTGTTTCTGACATTGATGGAAAATTTATAGCGTTGCTATTTTCAAGATAGATTTCACTTATATACGGTATGTCGTTTTGTCTTCTTGCAACATTAATTGAAAAATCAAAGCCAAAAACCTTTCCAAAGATTTTTCCAGCTAATGTCGAATTGGTAAGATTAAATTCAGGATATTTCACCTCGCCAGTCCAATTCTCATCAATATCAACAGAAGTAACACTTTCGGAAATTTTTTCTTTGATTCGTGAAGTAAGTTTTTCCTCAATAAATCTTACGGGAAGAATCGACTGTCCCTGGTAAGGTTCCCACACAAATTGAACTCCATAATCATTAAGGAAAGGAAAGTAGTAAGTGAAATTAAAGGCAAATAGAGGAATTTTCCTGCCAAGATCAGTTATTTTTGATAAATCCTGAGGATTTAACACATCTGTGGGATTAACCTTATCAGCCTTCCCCCAGCTTATTCTTTGTTTTCCAACTACAAAATCAAGTCCATCGAAAACAAAATTATTAGCAGAAACATAGGCTTCATCAAGATAAATGGTAAGTGGATAAAGATAGCTTGAATTTTCAAGCATATCCTTTGAAGAAGTCTCTGATAGAGGATATGGAGTATAATTTATCCCAAATGAGCCAAAGAAGTTAATATCTTCAGACAACTTTGTATTTGCTTTAAAAAATGCTTCATTTTCATTATATAGATAACTGGAGTTAGAAAGAGATATTCCAATAAAACTTGATATTTCAACATTTAGATCCGTTTCCGCATAGATATAGATGAAAGAAGAGATGAACAAGAATAAAAAAATTATCCTTTTCATAGACACCTCCTTTAGTTGGAAGAGCTTTTTAAGAATCTTTCAGTAAAAATACCTTTTCCCTCAAGCCCACTATCAAAAATTATTTCTTTTATTTTTATTTCTGTGAAGTGATTTTTTGTGAGGTCTTCCATTTTTACATGGGTTAAAGCCCAGTAATTACCTTTTTTTTCTGCGTCAATGATTGTCAATACTTTTTTAAGTTCATTATTTGAATACATTTCAAGTTTTTTTGGTAGAAAATTCTGTTTTTCTACTTCCATAATTATCTTGTTATATGAAGAATCTGAATCGGGTTTCTTTGTCAATTCAAGTTGAATGATTTTATCATCCTCTTTTATAACCTTACTATCAAAATCCTTTGAATATTCATAACTACCAATTTCTCTGTATGAAAAATCAGTCCCCTGAAAGTTTTGGTTTTTCATACTTCCCTCAATTCTTCGTGTTTTTTTGTAAGCAGGTAAGTAGATATACATTTCTTGTTCAGACAAAACGAGTATACCAATGTCTTTAACATTTGAGGGGCTTACAAATTTAACGACTCTTCTGCTTTTTCCTGCACTCCATATCTTCATTACTCTTGTTTCTTTAACAGTCCCTTTTTCACCAAGAATAACCTCACAGGTCGCCATTTGATCTGAAAATCCAGTAAGTGATTTTTCCACCCTGTCAAGAACTTCCTGTCCCGTAAGTGAAAATAAATTTCCCGCAATCACAAGAAAAAAGAAATATTTCTTCATAACCTCCTCCTAAACCTTCAATATTTTCTTCCTGAAATAAAAAGTAAGTACTGGTAAGATTGTCAACGCTGATAAAGCACTTACTATCATTGTAATAAACATCAACATTCCAAAACTCCTGAGTGGCATAATTCCAGAGAAATTCAAAACGGCAAATCCAAATCCAACAGAAAAAGAATTAAAAATGATGCCTTTTCCTGTGGTTGAAAAAGTATGGTAAAAGGCTTCTTCATAATCTTTTCCCATTTTTACTTCATAAGTATATCTTGAGAGAAAATGAATCGTGTAATCTATACCAGCACCTACAGCAATAGCTGCTATAGTGGTAGTAATAAAATCCATATTAATCTTAAACAGTCCCATTATTCCAAAATTAACAATCAAAGTAAATAATATTGGAATAAGTGAAAATATTCCTTCTAGTAATGACTTAAAGGTGATTGTATTCAATATAACAACTATGAGGATAATTATAAAGAGACTTATAAGTTGATTTCTCAATAAAGTTTGTTCAACATCGGTAAAAAGTTTCATGAGTCCGGCAACACCATAATCATCAAATAGTTTTATATCATTCCCGGGTATAATGAATTTATCCCATAGTAAAGGTGAAAAAGCTATTTTAATGTCATTTTTTGAAAGTTTATTTTCAGGTATTGAAAATTCCTCTATGAATTTTTGGGAAATTTCGTTTAAAAATTTATTCTTAGAGTCGTAATCAGTTAATTTTAATTTATCAACAACTATATTTTTGGTTAAAAAGTTGTTTATCTCTGAGTCTGAAATATTGAGGTTTGCACGAATGACTCTGTTTTTAAGCATAATTCTTAAAAGATTAAAAATTTCTTCTTTTGATTCTTTCATCTCTTTTGTAGAAATAGAGCTATATTTTTTCAGTAAATTTTCTGCCTCCTTTACAATTTCATATCTTACAGAGGATTCTATGGAAGGTAGAAGAAGAGATATGAGCGTTTCATTTTTATCTTCTGTAACAAGTCTTTTTATACTTTCGTTCCCTTCAATAAAGAACCATAAATTTTCAATCTCATAGTCAGTGTCTGGAATCATTGGAATTTCCGTCATACCTTCATTGAGGGAGGAGATTATACTTACTATTGAGACAGGTCTGGTTTTACCCCCGGAAATATATCTTAAATTTTCTTCTATTATCTGGAGAGTTCTCAAATAATTTGCTGAAATTTGTCCCTTTGAATAGAGTTTTAACTCAAAGACTCCATCGAAAATTTTGCTAATTCTCTCTGTTACTATAGCTGGCTCGGATTTTTTATCAAAGTAAGACATATAGTCAACTTTAATTTGTACTTTAGTTATAAAATATATAGCTATAACTCCGAAGATTAAAAACGTAAGTACAACCCATTTTTTATTTTTAAAGATAAACTTTGATGTCTCATAAAACAATTTATGTTCAGTTTCTTCGTTGAGATTGCCAAAATTTCCTTTTGTTTTCGGAAATATTTTGAGTAAGGCAGGGATAAAACTGATAGTTATTAAAAACGAGAATATTACTCCTATAGCTGAAATTATACCAAAATCCCTTGCTGAAAGCATATCGTTAGAGACAGCAATCGACATAAATCCACCAAATGTCGTCAAAGCACTCATAAGTATAGGAATAAAAGTTCTTTCATGAACTTTCAAAAGGGCTTCTTCTGTTTGCATGGATAATTTTTTTTCATGGTATTCATTAATAAAGTGGATACCATAAGCATTTCCTACGGCAATAAGTACCACAGGAATTGCTACTCCAAATGTAGTAAGAGGCAAACCAAGGTAGCCCATCACACCCATAGCTGAGGCTGTAGCTAATAACACTGTTATAAGAGGCAATAGGGTTAATTTTATACTTCTAAAAGAAATAAATAGTACCATAAAAACTACCAGAGAAACAAGTGGAATAAGGAATCTCAAGTCTTTGACTACGAGATCGGAGATAGAATTAAGTAGCATTGGAGTTCCACCATAGTAAACCTGCCAGTTAAGATTATTTTCTTTAAGAAAAGAGTCCGTCACTTTCCTCAACTTTTTTGCCAAAAAATCCGCTTTTGTATCTGGAGAAGGTTGAACTATTAAAAGAGTTGATAATCCATCTTTTGATAGTAAACTTCCGTTGTATGCTTCTTTACTTAAAATATAACTTTTCAGTTTACTATAATCAACACTTTCAAGATCTTCGGGAACAAGTTTTGAAACCCTCATTTCATCTTCTTTTCCCTGAATATCCTCAATCTCTGTAAGACTTATAACATTTACAACATCTTTTTGTTCTTTCATTTTCAATGAAATATCCCTAATGTGTTTTAAGTTTTCTTTTGAAATCACATCATTGTCGAGAGTAAACATGATTATTATAGGATTGTTGCTTTCAAATCTTTCGTTGATATAGTAATTGAGTCTTCCTATTTTGCTTTTCTTTGAAAACCAGTGCAATAAATCATTATCAAGATATATTCTTGAAATCCCGAGTGAAAAAACTATTACCCCTATTATTGTAACAACTAAAGTTTTAAAAGGCTTGTAGACTGTAAAATTAAAAAATCTTTTCATTCTTTCCCCCTTCGTCTGTAATAAGTAGATATATTATTCTTGACACTCTATCTATATATCTTTTCTTAATAATCTCACCTGCTTCTTCATCAATCTTACCTCCCAGCTTGTCTTTGAGACTTAAATATCCTATGATCAAATTTGTAACAAGAATTTGTTCAACAAGAGTTATATCAAAATTTATACTTTCCTTTCTCATCTTTCTTATCATAGTTTCAACTTTTTCAAAAACAAGCCCTACTGTATCTATAATATTTGTACCCCATCTTGAAGATATATTTAAACTTTCTCTCTGGTAAATTCTTATTAACATATCGTTTTTATCAATATAATTTATCCCTTCTTCGACAAAAAAATGTATAATTTCTTCAAGGTCTTTAAAATTTGAAAGATTAATTTCTTCAATAATCGAAGTAAACTCGTTAATACTTTTTCTTATAATGCTTGATAATAACTCTTCTTTGCTAGAAAAATAGTAGTAAATCATTGCTTTGTTAATTTCTGCGTTTTTTGCAATTTCATCAACAGAAGTTGCATCAAATCCTTTTTCTGCAAAAAGTTTTATTGCCGACTCAAGAATTCTATTTTTTGGTTTTAAGTCCATCTCATAACCCCTTTCAACTAACTGATTAGTTAAACTAACCGTTCAGTTAAATATTAAAGACGAGATTTTAAAAAGTCAAGTCTTTGAACGCAATTTGAAAATATTTTTCTGAGTACTTTGTGTAAATCTTGTCAAGTCACCAAAAAATACCCCTTTTTCCAATGTTTCCAAAATATGCATGGGTATTGCCCCCTTGCACAAGGCCCCTTGATTTCCTCCTTCCCCATTTTTTGGATTTTTCTAAGAACTTTTTCATTTTGCCATGCTTCCAAAATGTGGAAAAAAAGAATATCCTGCATTACAATACTTCTGAATAGCCTCTTTCAGGGCTTATTCAAAACCTGTAAAAATGGAGGAAAGTTATGCAAAGCGATGCGGTCAAAAAGGGATTTCAGAGGGCCCCCCATCGTTCCCTTTTCCGGGCCATGGGGTTTGATGACTGGGAACTTGAGCGTCCTCTCATTGGCATAGCCAATTCATTCAATGAAGCCATTCCCGGCCACATTCATCTCAACAAGATTGCCGATGCTGTAAAACGAGGTATCTATGCCGCAGGTGGTATGCCTATCGAATTCAATACCATCGGAGTATGTGATGGTATTGCCATGGGGCACAGGGGAATGAAATACTCCCTTCCTTCCCGAGAGCTTATCGCTGATTCTATAGAGATTATGGCAGAGGCCTATCAATTCGATGGGATTGTTTTTATTGCCTCGTGTGATAAGATTATTCCAGGGATGCTCATTGCCGCCATGCGTCTCAATCTCCCTTCTATCTTTGTCAGCGGTGGTCCCATGCTTCCCGGTATGCTTGTGAATCAAAACAAAGTAGACCTCAGTACTGTTTTTGAAGCCACTGGTAAATACGCCAAAAAAGAGATCTCCGATGAAGAACTCTACGACCTTGAATGCCGGGCCTGTCCAGGAGACGGTTCCTGCGCCGGAATGTTCACAGCCAACACCATGAGTAATCTCTCCGAAGCCCTTGGTATTTCTCTTCCTTTCAATGGAAGTGCCCCGGCTGTATTTGCCGATCGTATCCGTATTGCCAAAAAATCAGGTCTGAAAATCGTGGAATTGGTCAAGAAGAACATCAGGGCTAGGGATATCATGACGCGCAAGGCCTTTGAAAATGCTATTGCCGTTGACATGGCTCTCGGTGGCTCAACGAACACCACCCTTCATCTTCCGGCTATTGCGTATTATGGGGAAGTGGATCTTGAACTCAAAGACTTTGCTCCCTTTACCGAAAAGGTTCCCCATCTCACCACGATTTCTCCTGCAGGACCTCATCACATCCTTGATCTGTACCGTGCCGGTGGTGTTCCTGCTGTTCTCGCTGAACTTTCCAAGAAAAACCTCATTCACCTTGATACCATGACAGTCAACGGAAAGACATTGGGAGAGACTCTCAAAGAATACAAGGCCGGTATCAAAGATCCCACAGTTATTCGTCCTATTGACAAGCCCGTCCACGAAACAGGCGGACTTGCGGTTCTCACGGGCAATTTAGCCCCAGAGGGTTGTATTGTCAAACAGGCCGCCGTGGCCCCTGAAATGCTTCATCACAAAGGACCAGCTCGCGTGTTCAATAGTGAGGAAGAGGCGGTAGAAGCCCTCCTGAAAGGCAAAATCAAAAAGGGCGATGTGATTGTGATTCGTTATGAAGGACCAAAGGGAGGACCGGGAATGAGAGAGATGTTAGCCCCAACCTCCACCGTCGCCGGTCTCGGACTTGACAAGGAGGTGGCTCTCATCACCGATGGGCGATTTAGCGGTGCCACCCGTGGGGCTTCCATAGGACATATTTCCCCGGAAGCTGCTGCTGGTGGACTTATTGGACTTGTAGAAGAAGGAGACATGATAGAAATCGATATCCCCAACAAAAAAATTAACCTCCTGGTCGATGAAAAGGAAATAGAAAAACGCAAAGCCAATTTCAAACCCCTTCCTCCCAAAATCACCAAAGGATATCTTGTTCGTTATGCCCAGCACGTCACCTCCGCCAACAAGGGAGGAGTTTTCGAAAAACGATAAAAAAACCTTTTCTTTTGAAAAACACCCCCGGGATAACCCCGGGGGTGTTTTTTCTGGTATCCATCAAGGATACGAGACCTTTGCACAAATGTGCAAAGGTCTCAAAAAAGTAATAAAGAAACAAAAATTAGTATCAAAATATTCCGTGCTGTAATAAATAAACCAATTTTTTTGAATAAAAAAGACAAACCGGCCCTTGTAAACAGAAAAAGCGGGGAAGAGGGGCGTAGCCCCTGACCCAGACAGGGAAAGAAAACATCCGTGCAAGGGTCTCGATACTGTGAAGGCTATAACCTTATTTCAGCTAATGAAGGGCTTTTGCTGAAACATGGTAATAGCTCTCTTCCATGGTCTCAAACTTGAAAAATGTCTGTAGTTATGATATAGTAATCACCTACCACACACAGAGAGGAGACCTCATGTTAGACAAGATTATCGTCAAAGGAGCCCAGGAACATAACCTGAAAAATATCGACGTCGAAATTCCCAGAAATAAACTCGTCGTTATCACCGGTGTCTCAGGAAGCGGCAAGTCTTCCCTTGCCTTTGATACTATCTATGCTGAAGGAGAAAGACGATACCTTGAATCTCTCTCCACCTATGCCCGCCAGTTTTTAGGAGAAATGAAAAAACCCAAGGTGGAATCCATCGAAGGGCTTTCTCCCGCTATCTCTATTCAGCAACAATCGGTACATGCCAATCCCCGTTCGATTGTGGGTACAGTCACAGAAATCTACGACTATTTTCGACTTCTCTGGGGAACTATTGGAACACCAACTTGTCCGGAGTGTGGAGAGGAACTCACGGCTACCACGGTGGATGAGATTGTCAATGCTATTCTTGCCATGCCTGAAGGAACAAAGATAATGATCCTTTCCCCTGTTGTCCAGGGAAAGAAAGGCACCCATCAGGAACTTCTTGAGGAACTCAAAGGAGAAGGGTTTGTTCGAGTACGCATAGACGGAGAGATAAAAAATCTCGAAGAACCAATCGCCTTAGACAAAAACAGAAAACACTCTATTGATATTGTGATTGACAGGGCTATTGTGTCTCAAGAAAAAAGGGGACGTCTTGCTGAATCCGTCGAACTCGCTCTCAAAAAAAGTGGGGGACTTGTTATCATTCTCTCGGTAGAATCTTCAGAAGAAAAACTTTTCTCTGAAAATTTTTATTGTCCCGTTCACCAGGTGAGTTTTGGCAAGATTGAGCCCCGAATGTTTTCGTTCAATGCCCCCTACGGAGCCTGCCCCGAATGTGGCGGCTTAGGAGAAAAAATGGAATTCTCACCAGATCTTTTAGTGATCCCGCATCTTTCTCTTGCCCATGGAGCTATCAGGACTCATCCTCCCTCACAACAAACATGGATGAGTATGTGGCGATCCCTTGCCCAGAAGTATGGTTTTGACATTCATACCCCTTTCCAGGAACTCCCACCCCATATCCAGAACATCCTTCTCTACGGAGACAGTGGAGAGGTGGAAATCCATTACCAGTCTTATCGCATGGATGTACGAAGCACCACCATCTATGAGGGTATCATCCCCAACCTGAAACGACGATACTTCGAGACCAGTTCCCCAGAGATGAGAGAATGGTTTGAACACTATATGACATCCGTTCCCTGCCCCGTCTGTCAGGGAAAACGTTTGCGGAAGGAAAGTTTGGCGGTCAAGGTAGCCGGCCACAGCATTATGGATGTCACAGCGATGACCATCGCCAAAGCACAGGAGTTCTTCCGTACCCTGCCTGCCAAGCTTTCTCCTCATCAGATGATGATAGCGGAACGTGTTCTCAAAGAGATTGACAAGAGACTCTCCTTTCTTGTCGATGTTGGTGTGGATTATCTTTCGCTGGATCGAAAGGTGAGCACTCTCTCAGGGGGAGAGTTTCAACGAACACGACTCGCCACCCAGATTGGTTCCAGTCTCATGGGGGTACTGTATGTGCTTGATGAACCCACCATTGGTCTTCACTCCAGAGATACCGATAAACTCATCCGTACCCTTGAAAAACTCCGCGATACAGGCAACACTGTCATAGTGGTAGAGCATGACGAAGAGATGATTGCCAGAGCCGACTGGGTTATCGATATTGGACCAGGAGCGGGTATCTATGGGGGACAGGTGGTTGCCGAAGGAACACCTGACGAAATCCGGCGCCACCCCACTTCTCTCACTGGCCTCTATCTCTCTGGCAGACGATGCGTACCAATGCCTGAGAGGCCACGAACAGGGACAGGAGAAGTTATCACCATTCACGGGGCACGAGAACACAACCTACAAAACATCACCGTTTCCTTCCCCTTGGGGAAGTTTGTCGTTGTCACAGGGGTAAGCGGCTCAGGAAAATCAACCCTTGTCAACGATATCCTTTTCAAGGCTCTCAATAAAATAATCAACGGAAGCCGTGAAGAACCAGGAGCTCATGATAAAATCACCGGCGTAGAAGCCATCGACAAGATTATTGATATTGATCAGAGTCCTATAGGACGTACCCCTCGAAGTAATCCGGCGACCTATACAGGGCTTTTTACCCTCATTCGTGACCTGTTTGCTGCCCTTCCCGAATCCCGTATGCGCGGCTACGCCCCAGGCAGGTTTAGTTTCAACGTCAAGGGTGGTCGATGTGAAGCCTGTCAAGGAGATGGGGTCAAAAAGATTGAAATGCACTTTCTTCCCGATGTGTATGTTCCCTGCGAGGTCTGTCAGGGAAAACGCTACAACCGGGAAACCCTTCAGGTCTTCTTCAAGGGCAAGAACATTGCCGATGTGCTGGATATGACAGTTGATGAAGCCCTCGCCTTTTTTGAGGCTATTCCTCCAATCAAACGAAAACTGGAAATCCTCCGGGATGTGGGACTCGGATATATTCACTTAGGCCAACCCGCTACAACCCTCTCCGGGGGAGAAGCCCAGCGCATCAAACTCGCCAAAGAACTCTCCAGAATAAGTACCGGACAAACGCTCTACATCCTCGATGAACCCACGGTGGGGCTCCATTTCGATGATGTACGCAAGCTTCTTGAGGTGCTTCAGAAACTCGTGGATCGTGGAAACACCGTAGTTGTCATTGAACACAATATGGATGTCATCAAGGTAGCCGACTGGATTATCGACCTTGGACCAGAAGGGGGAAGCGGAGGAGGAAGAGTGGTCTTCGAAGGCACCCCACAGGATATTCTCCATTGTACTGAAAGTTATACAGGTCTCTATCTCAAAAAATACCTTGAGGATATGAAACGATGTGTAGAATAGGATACTGGCTTTTTGTGTTTCCTCTTATAGCATGGGGTGTAGTTATAAAAAGTTTTCCCCAGGGGGCAGAGGTGAGACAGGGGGGTATTCTCTTGGGAAAAACACCCCTCTCCCTTTCGGGAATATCCGGCATGATAGAAATCTCCCTTTCCGGCCACAAAACCGTTACCCAGATGATAAAAGAGCAAAAAGATGTTTTTGTCCGCATGCTCCCAACAAACTCCTTTTTTACCTTTCTCAGACAAGAAAAGGTTGGTTCCATGCCAAAGGATGTCATTTTCACTCCAGATGGGCGATACCTTCTCATTACCTTTATGGGTGAACAGGGCATAGGCTACTACGATATGCAAAACCAGAAGCTTTCTATGGTAAAAATCCCACAGTATCATCGTTATGTGGGCTATGTAGAAGGGGTCTTTTCACCCGATGGGCAGGAATTCTGGTTCACCCAGGTGGACAAGAGGGGCAAAGTTTTTGTTTTATCCCTTTCCAACTGGAGTATTGTGCGTGAAATCGATGTCAAAGGAAGCATGCCAAAGGTAGGCGAGTTCACCCCCGATGGGCAATACTACTATGTCACCTGCTGGGACTCTGCGACGGTTACGGTGATAGATCGAAAGACCTACACTCTCCAGAGAATTATTCGGACCACAGGCTATCAACCACGAGGGCTTGGATTTTCACCAGATGGACGATATCTCTATGTGCTTTTTTACGGCTCGGGAGAAATCATCAAATACGACATCTCTCAAAACGATAGGGTGGTCAAGGTCATCCGTACAGGGGGATCAAATGGGCGTTTCCGTTATCATCCAGCAAGAAACTGGGTCTATATCAACAATCTCAGAAAATCTCAATTCTACATCCTTGATTTGAATACAGATACCCTCTCACCGGCCTATTCGTGTGGAACCCATCCATCAAACCTCAAACTCTCTCCTGATTACCGTTATATGATTATCACCTGTCGGGGAAAGGACCATCCAAAAGGATCAGACTATCGTAGCCCTGAGGACGGTACCGTTGAACTCTATGATATCCGGGGTGAGGTCCCTAAACTCCTTGAGATTATCCGTGGAGGAAACCAACCCATTGGTATTGCCATCTCTCCGGATGGAAAGATGGTGGTGATCTCAAACTTCATGGATGGAACAGTGGACTTTTATCTCATAGAAACAGAGAGGTTGTGATGCGAATAGCCATTGTGAGTGATATTCACGCCAATTTAGCCTCCCTTCAGGCCTTTGAAAAACTCTCTCTTGACTATGATGAACTGTATTGTTTGGGAGACGTGGTGGGATATGGCCCTTTTCCAGAAGCCTGCGTCTCATGGATACAGCAACACGCCTCTCTTGTGATTCAAGGAAATCATGAAAGGGCCCTTTTTGATAGCCACGAAAGGCATCTCATGAACCCCATGGCAAGAGACCAGATTCTCTGGACAAAACGACATCTCTCTTCGGAATCCTTAGGCATCATATCTCTCTGGCCAATAGATACCAAGAAATCCCCCTTCTGGATATGCCATGGAAGCCCGGATGATCCTGATCGCTACATCACCGGTCCTAAAGAAGTCTCTCTTGCCCTGTATGCCTTAGAGGAGGCGGGCCTTTTTATCGCCCTCTTTGGTCATACCCATTATCCAGGCCTTGTCGATGAAGAAGGAAACTTCTGGTATGAAATAGAGAAACCTTTCCTCTTGCAAAAAGGAAAGCGCTATCTCGTGAATCCCGGAAGTATTGGACAGCCACGAGATGGTGACCCAAGAGCCTCTTGCTGTCTTCTCACCTCACGTCGCCAGGGATGGGAGGTGCAATTCATTCGCTATGAGTATGATATTGCCTCAACCATAGAGAGCATGCTCTCCCTCGGCATACGCCAGGAATTAGCCTACCGACTTCTCGCAGGAAGATAAAAAGTCCGTCTCAAGAACAAAATTCTCTCCCTTTTTGCTCCTCTCTCATTTCCATTTGAAAAAAATACCCTTTTGTGCTATACTCTACCTCAAGGAAACGACAAGGAGTACCAATGAAAAACTATCTCTGGGTCCTTTTTTTGATAGGCAGTGTGGGTTTTTCAGCCGAAAGGGATTATCTCTCTCCTGATGTGGGGTTTGTTGGTATCGCCTCGTGGAAGGCTATCCTCTACGATACCCCTCAGGGACAAAAACGTCGCGAACTCTCCGCCCTCCAGTCAGTCGAGGTTATTGCTCGAACCAACACCTCCCCAAAAGAGGCGTGGTACCAGATCAAGGTTCGCCTCGCCACAAAAGACGACGAACGTATCGAAATAGGCTGGATAAGATCTAAAGACCTCTTCAGCGAAAAGGATCTTCAACCCGTGAGGAAAATACCGGAGTGGTTTCTCTTTGTCGAATATCCAGAGAATGAATTCCTTGTCTGCCACGTTCTCCCCAATGGATCCATTCGAGGATACGAGAACAACCAGACCTATAACGAACAACTCAGGGTATACAAAAACGTCTTTTTCTTGGGGCAAACCATGCTCTATTACGACAGAACCAATGCCCTTGTCCCATGGGCTATACGCTTTGATCTCATCACCAATCAGGCCCTTTTTCCACGAGAAAATGATCTCTCTTCTTCTTTCCTGAAAGAGTGTGAACTCACCGGTGATCGGGTAAATCTTCGCCTTCTCCCCTCTACCAATGCCACCATCCTCACCCAGCTCTCCAGAGGAAGCGTTGTGTATCTTCTCTGGCGAGTGGGAACAAAACAAAGAATTGCCGGAAAAAGTGGTTATTGGGCACGGGTTATTGTCCCTGGGAAAAAACGCCTCGATGGGTATCTTTTTGATGCCTATCTGAAAGAAAAATAACTTTTTTCCCTCCAGGTGAGACTTTTTCCTTCTCAAATTCTTTGCTCAAACCAACACACTCCCCCCTCTTCCCTTTTTTGCAAAGAGAGACCTTTGCACGAATGTGCGAAGGTCTCAAGAAAGTAATAAAAAAACAAAAATGGCATAAAAATATTCCTTGATGTAATAAATAAACTTGCTTTTTTGAATAAAACAGACACATAATCCCCTGTAAACAGAAAAAGCAGGGAAGAGGGGCATAGCCCCTGACCCAGAGAGGGAAAGAAAGCACACGTGCAGGGGTTTCAAGAAAATTGCATTTTCCCCAAAAACATGCTACCATAAGACATGGCAAAAAAGAAGAAAACGTTTATCCTTGATACCAACGTTGTGCTCTATGACCCTCGTGCTATCTTTTCTTTTCAGGAACATGAGGTCGTTATCCCCATCACTCTTTTGGAAGAAGTGGACAATTTCAAAAAGGGCAATGAAATTATCCACTTCAATGCCAGAGAATTCAGCCGTGAACTGGACAATCTTTTCAAGGATGTCCCTTTCAACAAACCCGCCAAACTGCCTTCCGGAGGAACCGTTCGTATCGATACCCATGTCCATCTTGATGATTCCATTCGCAAACTCTTCTGGGAAGATAAACCCGATCACCGCATCCTTGCCTGTGCCTATTATCTTGCCCAGGAAAAAGACCCATCCACAGTGATTATTGTGTCCAAAGATATCAACCTGCGCATGAAAGCAAGGGCCATTGGCCTCCTTGCCGAGGACTATGAAACAGGGAAAATCAAAAGTATCGAGGAACTCTATACAGGGAAACGTATTATTGAGAACGTTGATGAGACGCTTCTCTACACCCTTCAGAAAGAAAAAATACTTCCCCCTGAGTTTTTCTCCGTCAATCCCCCACCCATGCCAAATGAATTCTTCGTCCTCCGCAATCACCAGAAAAGTATCCTGGCCACCTATTCCCCTTTTCTTCCAGGATGGCAACTCATTGAGAAGCACACCTGTTATGGGATTGCTCCCCGCAACGCTGAACAGGCCTTTGCTCTTCACGCCTTGACCGACCCAAATATCCAGCTGGTCACCCTTGCGGGCAAAGCCGGTACGGGAAAAACCCTCATGGCTTTAGCCGGGGCTCTCGCCTCATTTGGCATATACAAACAGATCCTTTTAGCCAGGCCTATTATTCCCCTCTCCAATCGGGATATGGGGTTTCTGCCAGGCTCTATCGAAGAAAAACTCGATCCCTATATGCAACCCCTCTATGATAACCTCGCTGTCATTCAGCACCAATTCAACGAAGGAAGCCACGAACTCGCCACCATCTCCAAAATGCTTGATAACGAAACCCTGAAGATCACCCCTCTCGCCTACATTCGTGGCCGAAGCCTCTCCAAGCTCTACTTCATTGTTGATGAGGCCCAGAATCTCACCCCCCATGAGGTGAAAACCATCATCACTCGCGCGGGGGAGGGAACCAAGATTGTCTTCACCGGTGATCCCTATCAGATCGACACCCCCTATCTTGATTCTCGAAGTAATGGACTTTCCTTTCTCATCGATAGAATGAAAGGGGTATCGCTGTATGCCCATATTACCTTAGAGAAGGGTGAACGGTCCCTTCTTGCTGAAGTTGCCTCCAACCTGCTATAGGACTTTCGTTTTCTCTTCCCAGGACTTCTCCCCCATTTTTATTTGACAGATAGTCCAAAGTATGTTATAATCTTACACTAAAACTCCCAAAGAAAGAAAGGAGAGAGTATGGCGAGTCTCATTTACCAGGAAAAAGAACTCATGAACGCCTTGCTTGAAGCAGGAGTGCATTTTGGCCATCAGACCAAGCGCTGGAATCCCAAGATGAAGCCATTTATCTACACCAAACGAAATGGCATCTACATCATAGACCTGCGCCACACGATGGACATGCTTCAAAAGGCTTACCAGGCTGCCAAAGAGTTGGCTGCCAACGATGGTGTGATGCTGTTTGTAGGGACCAAGAAGCAGGCCCAAACCTCAATTCTTGAGGAAGCCACCCGCTGTAACATGCCTTACGTCACCAAACGCTGGCTTGGAGGCACCCTTACCAACTTCAGCACCATCAAAAAGTCTATCGACAAGATGAAGAAACTCGAAGCAAAACTCGAGGCTGATCGTGCCAAGATGACCAAAAAAGAAGCCATTGATATTGAACGCACCATTGCCAAAATGAAGGGCTTCTATGAGGGCATCCGTGATATGAAAAGACTGCCCGATGCTTTGTGGGTGGTGGATGTGAAGCGAGAAATCAACGCTGTTCTTGAAGCCAGGTCCTTGGGTATCAAGGTCTTTGGTATTGCCGACACCAACTGTGATCCTGATCTCCTGGATTATCCTGTTCCTGCAAACGATGATGCTATTCGTTCTGTGAAACTTATCACCTCGCTTATCGCTGATGCTATCATCGAAGGATCCACGATGGCTGCCAAGCAGGAAAGCCACATTGTCGAAGAAGAAGAGGAAGAAACAGAGGCTGTCAACGTCGAAGATGAATACGCCGATGTTGATGAAGACACTCTTGTAAAATAAGGAGCTACGATATGGAAATTTCCGCTGCTATGATAAAAGAAGTCCGGGAGAAAACCGGTGCTGGTATCGTGGATTGCAAACAGGCTCTGACCGAAACCAATGGAGATATTGCCAAGGCTGTAGAGATCCTCAAGAAGAAGGGTCTTGCCAAGGCAAGCAAGAAAGAGGGCCGTACCGCTGTTGAAGGTATTGTTATGGTCAAAACTGAGGGCAAAAAAGGCCTTCTTTTCCGCCTCAATTGTGAAACCGACTTCGTAGGCAAAACACCTGAGTTTAAGGCTTTTGCAGAAAAGATTATGGATCTGGTTTTTGCCAAATCATACCCATCGTCTGATACTCTCCCTGAGGATGTGGAACAGCTTCGCAAAGAAGCTATCGCTAACTTTGGGGAAAACATTCTCGTGGCCTGGAAATGGATTGAGGCAAAGGGAACACTCTATCCCTATGTTCACCTCAACAAAGTGGCCTCTATCACTGATTTTGGCAATCTCTCTGACAATGCCGAGGTCCAGGATGTAGCCAAAAAAATTGCCATGCAGATTACCTCTATGAATCCTATCTGTGTGTCTGTAGATACCCTGCCTGCCGATGTCCGTGCTGAAATGCAGAAAACCTTTGAGGAAGAAGCCCGGGCTACTGGCAAACCTGAAAAGGTGATAGAAAATATCGTCAAAGGAAAGTTTGAGAAGTACTACGCTGAGGTTGTTCTCATGGAACAGCCCTTCATCTTTGATGAAGAGAAAAAGGTGAAAGACCTTTTCACTGAACTCAAGAAATCCACCGGTGTGGATCTCACTGTTCACCAGTTTATTCGCCTCTCTCTCCAGTAGATAAACGAGACGGCTGTTCTGATGAAAAGGGACAGCCGTTTTTTTATAATCATGGGGTGCGATACAGAAAATCCTTGAGAAGGGGTTATCTATGGCCTTACCAAAATACAAAAGGGTTCTTTTGAAGATCAGTGGAGAGGTATTGGGTGGAAAAACGGGTGGACTTGACTATGAGGCTATCAACAATGTCGCTTCCCAGATTGCCAGTGCAGCTCAAACGGGCTGCGAACTAGCCCTTGTGGTTGGTGGAGGCAATATCATTCGTGGGGTTGATGCCCAGAATTTTGGGGTGGCAAGAACCACAGCCGATTATATGGGGATGTTAGCCACGGTTATCAACTCCCTTGCCCTCCAGGCAGTTCTTGAAGACCGCTATAATCTCCAGACACGGGTTCAGTCAGCTATCAAGGTTTCTTCGGTGGCAGAGGACTTTATCCGACGTCGTGCCATCCGCCACCTTGAAAAATCCCGTATTGTCATCTTTGCCGCCGGGACAGGCAACCCCTACTTTTCCACCGATACCGCGGCTGTGCTTCGAGCTATCGAGATCCAGGCTAACCTGATGATCAAAGCCACCAAGGTAGATGGCGTCTATGACAAAGACCCCAAAAAATATGCCGACGCCAAACGTTTTGAGGATATCTCCTACCGTGAAGTATTAGAGAGACGACTCCAGGTCATGGACAGCACCGCTATTGCCCTCTGTATGGACAATAACCTTCCCATCATGGTGCTCAATATCTTTGAACCAGGCCATATTGTGGATGCCATCATGGGAAAACCTGTAGGTACCCTGATCCACGCAGGAGAATAACCATGCACATCACCACAGGAACACTCAAAGGGAAAACCCTTCTCACACCTACCAAAGGTATCAGACCCACGGCAGAACGAGTAAGACAGGCCCTCATGAATTCCTTAGGACACAGGTTAGAGGGAGCATACTTTCTCGACCTCTTCTGTGGAACAGGTTCTGTAGGGATTGAAGCCCTCAGCCAGGGAGCAGGGTTTGTCTGTTTTGTGGAAAAAGCCGAACGAAACTATATCTTTCTCAAACAAAACCTCACCACACTGGGTATTGACAAAAGCCTCTACAAAACCATCAAAACCAATATCTTCACCATGAAGCCAGAACAGTTTGAAATGACCTTTGATATTGTTTTTGCTGATCCCTTCTATGAGGACATCAAGGATGGCTTTCCGCTCATTCACCGTCTTGTCTGGAGTGTTCTCAAACCTGATGGCATCTTCATCTGTGAACACGGAACCAGAGACGATCTTTCCCACTTCCCCGGCTATCAGGAAACCAAATCCTACGGGGATAGCCAGCTCTCCTTTTTTGTGAGGAAAGCGTGAAGGTTCTCTCCTTTGACACCTCTCACCCCAGGCGAACCGTCCTCAATCTCATATGGGAGAAAGAAAACGCTTCTCTTCTTTTGGATATCAGTTCCAGTCAGCAAGACAAACTTCTTGCCAGTATCGACCACCTTCTCACCACTATAGGCGCCTCCATAGACAAACTGGACGACATCGTGGTAGGAATCGGCCCTGGTTCATTCACAGGTCTTCGGATAGGGCTTTCCCTTGCCAAGGGATTTGCCTGGGCAAAATCCATCCCGCTTCATGCCGTTTCCTCACTTGAAGCCCTCGCCCTTTCCTTCCCCTGGGAATGTCTTCCCGACGCTACGGTTGTAGCCACCACTGATGCCAGGATGAAAAAACTCTACGCTTGTATCTACCAGGCAAAAAAGAAAATCCTTCCCGAAACAGATATCTCTCCCGAAGAATTGATACAGATACTTTCTTCCTACGGGGGACCCTTCTGGTTTATTGGAGATAACCCTTATCTCTCCCTTTTTAGAGAAAAACTTTCTCATACAACGCTTTCTTCTCAAAACCTCTGGATACGACCAGAAGTTCTGAGAGATCACGGTCTTTCTACCCCCGCCCTCTCCCACGATGAGATACTTGCCCTTGAGCCACTCTATTTACGAAAAAGCGAAGCCGAAAACAAAAAAAACTCTACCACACCTTCCGACGAAGCTCGATAGCCTCCACCGGACATATCTCATGACAACAGAAACATCGAATACAGCGTTGATAATTGATGGAAACAAACTTCTTGCCTTTTTTTTCCTTCCAGGAGAGTGCCTCAGCTGAACATATCTGAAGACATCGCCCACATCGAATACATTTCTCATGAAGAAACACAGGCCTTGGAACAAGAAGATTTCTCGCCAGTACAAAAAGCCACGGGAATCTCTCCCGAATAAACCCCGTATCCGAAACCTCCTTCACCAGCACAAAATGATCAGGTTTCACCTCTTCCCAGTTCACTCCCTCAAGACGAATACTTTCTCTATAACCCTTTTCCCTGTCTTCGACGGCCTGTCTCAGGATAGGAATCTGATCCAGTTGATAACCAATCAATTCCGCGGCTACTACATCAAGAGACAGGGTATCCAGAGAAGCCAAAAGAAGTCCTACCTCTTTGGGATCACCTCCCTGGGGTCCCTCTCCCTCCATGGCCACAATCGCATCCATGAGACTCATCACAGGGTTTACCATTTCGTAGAGATCCACTATCAGGCGTGCAAATCGTTCCCTCTCGGGAAACTGAAGATGAAAACGAGACTTCTGAAGTCCCTGAACAAGCCCAAAAAGATTTTTGATAGCCCCAGTATAAAACATCTGCGTATGTGTCTTCAGCTTTGGAAGAGAAATCACCATATCATTTTCTACAAACGCCCTCACTACCTCAAAGCGTCTCACCAGCTTTCCCTTGGGATTTTCCACAACCACCGTCTCTTTGAAATTGGCAGGCCTTACCCCATAACGACGAAGAACCTCATCAAGCCCTGTTTTTTTCATCACCGAGATCATATCCTCAATCGCTGGAGAATCCCCCACCTCAACATCAAACCCACCGTCCTTGAGCACGCGTATCACCGCTTCCACCACCACGGGATGAGTCGTCACAGCCTTTTCCGGCGCCTGTGAAGCAAGGAGATTGGGCTTCACCAGTACCCTTTTTCCTCTCTGTGAAAGAATCTTCAAAAAATTTCCTTGAGCAAAGAGATCCTCTACAGCCTGAAAGACCGCCTTTGTCTCGTAGGACAGGACCCTTTTTCCATACACCTGTGACATACGCGCTCCTACAAATTCTCTAAAAAGTGAACCGCTTCCTGAATAACCTCATCAGGGGTAGAGGCCCCAGCGGTAACTCCCACCACCCGATACTTTTTGATTTCTTCTACAGGCAATTCGGAAGCCCTTTCCACAAGATAAGAAGGCTTCAACACCTGACAGATCTCATAGAGCCGACGGGTATTTGAGCTTTTTTTACCCCCAAGAACCACCACAGCCTCCACCTGGGCCGCCAGTTCTTTAGCCGCCCGTTGTCTTCGCCGGGTAGAAGGACAGATCGTATTATACACAAAAATCTCCTGCCCCTCCTTGATGAAAGAACAAGCAATACGGGCAAACTTCTCCTCTTCAAGCGTCGTTTGAGAAAGAATCACCGCCTTTTGAGGAAAATCAAAATCCTCTGGATTGAACGTTCGATAGTCAAGGACCTTCACCAGCCCATTGAGATCGGCCGTAGCCGCTATAACCTCAGGATGTTCTGGTTCCCCCACAAGATACACAGAAACATCGGGCAAACGCTTTCTCTCCTGCAATATAATCTTTGAAATATGCCTCACAAAAGCACAGGTGCCATCCACAATCTCTCGCCCCTCTGCCCGGGCCTCATCAATACAGGACTGGGGGAGTCCATGAGCACGCACAATTCCCACCCCCTCCTTCACCTCTTGCGGGCTTTCAACAAATTCTACCCCGCGTCTTTTATAATGCTCAATTACCACCGGATTATGAATAATCTCCCCAATAGAGTACACTTTTTTTCCTGTAGCCAGATGTTCATCCAGGAGTTTCAAAGCCCGCCGCACCCCAAAACAAAACCCATACTCCTTGGCCAAAACAACCTTCACAATTCCCCCCTTTTTTTCATCACTTCCTGATAGAGCCTTTCTTCCACCTCATCGGGAGAAAGGGAGGTTGTCTCAATAACCACCGCATCAGGTGGCTTCATCAGGGGAGCAATTTCCCTTGTTTTGTCCAGTTTATCACGCCTTTCAATTTCCTTTTTGAGATAGTCTAAATCGTGGTACTCTCCCCTCTCGCTGAGTTCCTTTTGTCGCCGCTTTGCCCTTTCCTCCACCGAAGCATCAAGATAAAACTTACAAAAGGCATCGGGAAACACCACCGTCCCTGTATCCCTCCCCTCAAGAACATAATCCCCACAAGAAGCTATCTCTCTCTGAAGTTCAACCAAACGCTCCCGCACCTCTCGAAGCGAAGAAACCGCCGAAACATGCTTTTCCACCTCTTGAGAACGAATGGCCAAGGAAACATCCTCACCATTCATGATGATGTTTTCCCCTGCAAATTCCAGATGAATCTCCGGAAGAATCTTTTGAATTTTTTCTCTCTCTGAAACCTCAATACCTGCACGCAAAAGATAGAGAGTAACGGCCCTGTACATTGCCCCCGTATTGAGAAAACGAAACCCCAATCGTCTCGCCAACCGTTTGGCCATCGTAGATTTTCCACTACCTGCAGGGCCATCTATCGTGATAATCATAACGTTTCACGAAACTCCTTGGCTTTCTGGAGATACTCCTCCAGTTCCTTCTTACGCCCATTACGAATCAGATGAAGAAGCGTATCAATTTCACGAGAAAAATCCATGAGCGAACGTTCGATATTATCCGCATTTTTGAACACGATATCCACCCACATGGCTGGATTTCCTTGGGCAATCCTGGTAGTATCAAGAAGCCCCTTTCCATAAAGCCCGAAAAACCTCACCTCAGCCCAGCCATCTTTTTCCAAAAAACAGGACAAAGCCGAAGCAATAAGGTGTGGTACATGACTTGTCGCCGCCACTATCTCATCATGAAAATCAGCGGAAACAATCACAATCTGGGCCCCAAAAGACTTCCAGAAATCTCTGACAATCTCCAGCACCTCATCTGGATAGTCCCCCACAATGGCGACAATTTTCTTTTCAAACAGGTCTGCCCTCGCAAACTCAAGCCCGGACTTCTCGCTTCCTGTCATGGGATGGGTGCCCACAAAAGTGAGCTGGCGACTATTAACCTTTTCGACGGCATCAATTACATGGCGTTTGATACTCGCCACATCCATCACAATAACCTCATCCTTGAGAGAAGGCATAAACCTCTCAAAAATAGGGGCTACCTCCTCCGGGGGAGTGGCGATCACAAAAATATCCAAGCTTTCTATGAGATCAAGATCCATATCGGTAGCATACCCGTCGATCATACCTAAGGCCTTGGCATTCTGAAGCTTCTCCTTATTTCTCCCGAAACCATACACCTGGCACCCCGGGAGATAGGTTTTCACTGCAAGCCCAAGAGACCCCCCAATAAGTCCAAGACCATAGATACCTACCCTTTTACACTCCATGACTACCTCGTTTTATAGGTTTTTCCCTGTACCTACCACTGGAGCAATCTTTCGAATCTCATCCATCAAAAGAGCAAATTTGGCTGGCTTCAGAGACTGAGCCCCATCGGAAACTGCCTTCTCCGGATCATGATGAACCTCAATCTCTAGACCATCAGCCCCGGCCACAATAGCAGCGAGTGACATAGGAATCACATACTTCCATACCCCAGCGGCATGACTGGGATCAATAACAATCGGAAGGTGTGTCTTTTCTTTTACGACGGGTACGGCTAAAATATCAAGGGTATTTCGAGTGGCGGTCTCAAAAGTACGAATACCCCGTTCACAGAGAATCACTGATTTGTTCCCCTCGGACATGATATACTCTGCCGACATAAGCCACTCTTCGATGGTCTGACTCATGCCCCGTTTCAAAAGAACAGGTGTTCTTGTCTTTCCAACCTCTCGAAGTAGCGCAAAATTCTGGGCATTTCGTGTCCCGATTTGAAGAATATCCACATATTTTACGCAGGTTTTGACGTCCTGAGTATCCATCACCTCGGAGATAACCGGCATCCCAAACTTATCTCCAGCCTTGCGAAGGATCTTGAGGCCTGCCTCTCCTAACCCCTGGAAGGCGTATGGGGATGTTCGTGGTTTGTAAGCCCCTCCCCGAAGAATATTTGCCCCTGCCTTCTTCACTTCCTCAGCAATGATCATCATCTGTTCTTCACTTTCCACACTACAGGGACCTGCCATAATGGCCAAGTTTCCACCACCAATCTTCACCCCACCAACCTCAATAATCGTATCGTAGGGCTGAAAATCCCGACTGGCTAATTTATAGGGTTTGGAGACCTGCAAAACCGCTTCCACACACGCAAGAGAAGCAATCGGTGTGTTGGCCAATTTCGTCTTGTCCCCAATCACGCCAATAATGGTTTGCGTTTCTCCCTGAGAGACATTGGTCCTCAGGCCATGACTCTCAATCATTTGAACAATATGGTCGATTTCCTCTTTGGTCGCTGTAGGTTTGAGCACAATAATCATCGTTTTTCCTCCGCTTTTCTCTCAGTTTTCTCCGTTATTATAACGCCTCACGAGAAAAAATACAAATAAATGAAAACTTTGCTTTCACGCCCTTTACCCCTCAAGCCTTGACATCATGCTTTCTCTCATTCTCAAGAGCCTTCTCCCACCAGGCCAAGGGAACCCCATATTTTCCAAGGTCCTTCTCTCCGCCTTCATCATGGAAATCACTCCCCGAAACAAGAAGAAGCGAACGATATTCCCCAAGAAGAAACGCACTTATCGATTCACTCACCCGAGGATGGCGATACTCAATACCCACCATTCCTCTTTTCACCCACTCACGAATGTGACGATGGTTATCCGATTCTACCAAAAACGTGGGGTGAGCAAGAATGGGCCACCCTCCTGCCCAGGAAACCGCCTCTATCACCTCTTCTGGACGAATCTCCCGTCTGGGAACATAACACCGCCCACGATTATCCAAAAGCCCCTGAAAAGCCTGAGAAGGGGTCGAAAGATAGCCCGCCGCCACTAAAGCCCTTGCCAAATGCATTCTTCCCAGAGGCTTGTCTTCATAGCGACTGACCAGCTCATCCCATTCAAGATGATACCCCTCTTTGCGCAAAAGATCCACCATAATCCTGGCCCGTTGAATCCGGGACTTTCGGTACTCCTCCAAAAGGGGCAAAATCCCTTCATACGAACGAAAAAAATAGGCTAAAATATGCACCTCGCCCACCTCTGAATGATGAGTGGAAAACTCACACCCCGCGACAAAAAATTTGTCCGGATAATGCGTACTTCCAAAGAGACGGGCCTCTTCCACACCGTTCATGGTATCGTGATCGGTGAGAGCCCATCCAGCCAACCCTTTTTCCACCACCTTGTGCCACAATTCAGAAGGAGAATACACCCCATCAGAAAACGAAGAATGAATATGACTATCTACAAGCATACCTCTCTCACACGAGTATAGTATATCACAAAGAGAAAGGAAATGCAATTTTGAGACCTTTGCACATTCGTGCAAAAATCTCATTTTAGGAATGCAGAAAAAGACCCTTACCCTACCATTACGTCTTCCTGAATGTACCTCACGAAAACCCGCTGAGCCGAAATACCAATCCCATAGAAAAGGGCAAGGGGACCCACACGACCAAAAAACATGGTGAAAATTAGTACCACCTTGGCGGGAGATGAAAGAGACGACGTTATCCCTGTAGAAAGCCCCACCGTCCCAAAAGCAGAAATCACCTCAAACAAAAGCCTCTCAAACACTCCCCCTTGAAAAACCAGCAAAACCCCAAAAGCAAGAAGAACCCAGAGAAGCGACATCACAAAGATAAGATAGGCCTTGCGAATATTCTCAAAAGGCACATCCCGCTCCCCTACACTCACCCGCAATGTTTCCCGAAGGACATGATAGGTATTGAGAAAAATCAAAAAAGCCGTCGTGGTTTTGATACCCCCCCCAGTTGATCCAGGCGAAGCCCCAATGAACATAAGAATCATGGTCAAAAAAAGCGTTATTGGCTGAGCTTTGCCATAATCAATGGTATTAAAACCGGCTGTTCGCGCTGTCACCGAACTAAAAAATGCGTTCAAGACTTTCTCAGAAAAAGACAATCCCGCCAATTGCCCATTATATTCAAACATCAGAATCCCCACCATTCCCACCATAATCAGAAAAACCGTCATACCAAGAACAATACGACTATGGAGTCTGAGATACCCCTCATTTTCCATCATCCTGATTTTTTCTTCCTCAGCCGATGACACGTTTTCTTTTCTTTTTCTTTTGTTTTTCATCCGAAGTGAGCGACGGAAAAACCACCAGAGATTTCGCATCACCGAAAAACCCAGCCCCCCAAAGATAATAAGAAAAGCCACCGTCAAGAGGACAAGCGTATTCCCGCGGAAACCCACAAGATTATCCGAAAAAAGAGAAAACCCGGCATTACAAAAGGCACTCACCGAATGAAAAAGCCCATAATACAGTGCCTGAAACCAGGGAAACTCCTTTGAAAAAGCTAAGAAAAGAAGCACCGTCCCCACAAACTCCCACCACAAGGTAAACAAAAGAATACTTTTTATCATATGCCTGACTTCCCGAAAGCTTGGTACCCCAAGAGCACTTGTGAGCGTTGCGCCACTCTGAAGTGACAACCCCCTCCCCATCATAAAAGCAAAGGCACCAGCAAAAACCATAAGCCCAAGCCCCCCAAACTGAATAAGCCCTAAAATCACCAGTTGACCTGCAAGAGAAAAATCTCTGCCCGTATCCAGAACGGTAAGCCCTGTTACACACACCGCCGAAGTAGCCGTAAAAAGAGCATCAAGAAACGAAACCTGACCACGCACCGATTGAGAGAAAGGAAACATGAGAAGCACCGTCCCTATCCAGATAAGAACCACAAAAGAAAAAACGATCACCATATACGGTTGCCATCCCATCCGGGAAATCCACCTGAGCAGCCCGGAATTCCTGAAAAGCCATATCACCCAGAACGAGATGGTCAAAACCACGAGCAAATTGTAGGTATCACCATTGGTGAGAAAACTTTTCTCTATTCCTCCACCCGGTTTTCCATAAATGAGATACACAAACAACGTCCAGAGAAGAAAAACCAGAGAAGAAAAAGCCACATACCGCTCTTTTTTCACAAGCCCAATGAGTTCAAGCCCCACCAGACCCCACACAAGTCCCTGCCAAAAGAAATGAATACTGGATAATTCCCGCCTCCAGAATGCCCACACAAGAAGTCCACCCCAGCAAGCCACCCAGAACCAGCGAAGTAGCCTTACCATACCTAAAACCGGGCCTTATACCCAAAGATAAGGGAGCGGTGAAAAGCGTTTGCCTCAGAAAGATACTCAAACAAAACCTGCAGTTCAAAGTTTTCCGAAGGCATAAAACCCACAAGAAGAGTAGGAAGCACCCTATTCCAGTACTCCTGAGCAAAATACACATGCTCTACGGTAGCCGAGAGGAAAAAATACCTTCCAAGATGGACACTCACCCCTCCCACAAGGGAGAGAGCCTCCCAGCGACGCATCGTAGCCGGTAACAAAGGCACCCTCATACCTATCACAAGATAGTCATCACTCCCAAAACCAGGATACTTCCATCCCATCACACTATAAAACCCATAGAGCATATCCTTTGTCCCATTCTCATTCACTACCAGAGAACGCCGTCCATACCCAAACGTATCAAAACCCACCGCCCAATTGAAACGAGAAAGATTCTTGATAATCTGGAGTTTCGCATACGCTCCAGGAATAAAAAACTCAGGATTGCCCACACCAATCACATTCTCTATCCCTTCCGAAATCCCGATATCCAGCACATCAAAAATCCCCACCTGAAAACGGAACCCAAATCCCCCATTTTCGTACAACACCACTTTTCCCGAAAATGTCCCTCTTCCAAGACTATCAAAGGTATTCACCGTGCCTAACATATCAATGGCAAAACCACCACCCCCTCCGCTAAACACAGGCCGGGAAGAAGGTGTAGCACTCCCTCCCCCGCTTCCAGGTTCATCAATCACAAACTCACTCCAGAGCATAGCTGTGAGAAACATCCCAAGCCCTATCCAACAACGGCGCATATCTATTCTCCCCATCGACGTTTTATCTCTTCACGATTTCGTGCAATACGATACATCAGATTGTCAATCACCTTGTAATAATTGAGATCCCCATCCCGAATCCGGTAAACCATATCCTCCATATACAGAAGATCCGTCTTATACCATCGTGTCTCATAGGCCTTCATGGCATTTTCTACCGCCTGATCCCAGTATTCTTTAGCCTTGGTAAAATAAAACTCAGCGATCTCATACCCCTCTAAGTAGTTTGTTTTGAATTCTTCGTTGAAAAAGTAGATATGCTCCTTCATGTACATATAGCCATAGTCAATATACGACTGCGTCAATAACTGACATATCTGCATCATAAGAAGATACTGATAATGAAGGTACTGCATCTCGTTGGTGATAGGTGTCAAAGCCTTGATCGGATGATCATAAGGCATCACATAGGCTAGTTCTAGGAAAAAAATATTGCGGCTTATCGAATCCATGTCCTGATAAAGCCACTGATTGAAAAGCCTGAAATAATCCTCTTTAGTGCGAATTTTATTCCGAAGTGGCTTGAACCCAAAATCGCTACTCTCTGTCCATCCCAAGACCAGACCAAGACTCATCAAAAAAACTATTATCAGCCGTTTCACCGATACTCTCCTTGGACAAAAGCCCCCTCTTTCTCACAAGAAAAGGGGCTTTTCTACGTATCGGCAAAATTTTCGCTTTCTATACCCCGAGAAGAGATTTCAGTTCAAGGGAAAGAGACTGTATCACCTCATCTATCTTCGCTACATCCTTTCCACCAGCCTGAGCTAAATCCGGTCGTCCTCCTCCTCCACCACCGAGCTGGGAAGCTACCTTCTTCACAAGATCATTGGCCTTGATGGTAGAAGTGAGATCTTTGGTCACTCCGCATACCATCTGGACCTTCTCATCCTGCGTCACCCTGAAAAGAAAGATCACACCACTTTTCACTTTCGTCTTGAAGGTATCAACAACACCCAACATCGCCTCCTGATCCACATCAAGACGCGTAATCACCATTGCCGGTTTGTCCTGGGCAAGAGTGGCAAGGATTCTCTCTACCTCCAACCAGGCCAAGTTCTTTTTATTCTCTGAGATGGTCTTTTCCTGTTCTCTGAGTTGTTCCTGAAGGTCTTTCACCCGTTCAAGAATTTTCTCCTCCTCCGAAGCAAGAAGAAGAGCAAGTTCTTTAGAGCGATAGAAAAGCGTCTGCAAGAGTTCAAGGGAACGCATACCAGCCACCGCTTCAAGCCTTCGTGTCCCTGCGGAAACAGAACTCTCAGAAATAATCTTCACAAGCCCAATATCGCCTGTTCGATGCACATGCGTTCCTCCACAGAGTTCCTTGGAATATCCCTCAACCTCAATTACCCGCACCACATCCCCATACTTTTCCTCAAAAATAGCTACGGCATCACTTTTCATAGCCTCTTCTCTGGACATGATATGGCGATGAACAGGACGATTCTCAAGGATAATCCTATTGACTTCCTCCTCAATCCGTTCAATCTCTTCTTTTGTGAGAGCCTGTGGATGGGTAAAATCAAAACGAAGAGACACAGGAGACACATAAGAACCAGCCTGACGAACATGATCTCCTAAAAGAGAACGAAGGGCTTTGTGAATCAAATGTGTGGCTGTATGATGGCGAGCTGTGGCCTGTTTCTTGTCGGCATCCACCCTGAGAAGGCACACATCACCAACCTGAAGGGTTCCATTCAGCACACGACCATAATGAAGAATGGTATTTTCATACACCTTCGTATCCTGAATCACCACCCTCGTAGCCCTGTGTTCAAGAACCCCTTGATCTCCTACCTGACCACCCTTTTCCCCATAAAAAGGTGTCTTATCAGTAATCAGAATCACATCATCATTTTCCGCTACACTCTCCACAATCTGCCCATTTTTGATGAGCTTGGTTACCTTTGCTTCACATTCATAGAGATTTTCCCCCACGTATTCGGTTGGCTGCAAAGTCCCCTGCAGAAGCTTGAGATCAAAACCCTCTCCCTTCCAGTGTGCCCGGGCCCTTTGCTTCTGTTCTTCCATTCGTTTCTGAAAACCTTCCATATCCAAGGCAAAACCCTCATCGGCTGCAATCTCCTGAACAAAGTCCAGCGGAAACCCTAAAGAATCATAGAGCATAAAAATCTTTTCACCAGAGAGCTTACCCTCTCCTGTGGCTTTCATCTCAGCAATAAAATCATTCAGCCTCTCAAGACCACGGTTTAGCGTCTTGAAGAACGCCTCCTCTTCAGAATGGATAACCTTTTCAGCCATCGCGGCGTGTTCTTTGATCTCTGGATAGGCGTCTCCCATGGCCTCTACCACAGGTTCTACCATCTGATAAAAAAACGGCCTGTCAAGTCCCATCATTTTTCCATAACGAATAGCCCGACGAAGAATATGACGAAGCACATACCCCCGTCCCTCATTAGAAGGGAAAACCCCCTCTGCTAACACAAAGGTAACGGCTCTCGCATGGTCGGCAATCACATTCAGGGGAATACGGTTTTTGCCCTCGTACTTGAGACCAGAAATTTTGATAGCCTTTTTCATGATCGGTTCAAAGATATCTGTTTCATAGACACTTTTCTTTCCCTGCAAAATCATCAAAAGTCGCTCAAACCCCATTCCCGTATCAATACCTGTATATTGCAGGGGATGAAGTTTTCCCTCTTTGTCCTGATTGTACTGATTGAACACAAGATTCCAGAACTCAAGAAACCCATCACAGGGACCTGGTTTTTCCACCTCACAGGGGGGATACTCTATCACACCACGTAAGTCAATATAAATCTCTGAACACGGACCACAGGCCCCTTCATCACCCGCCGGTCCCCACCAGTTGTCCTTTTTGCCCAGGCGAACAATACGGTCCGCTGAAAAACCGCCTATCTTCTGCCAGAGTTCAAAGGCCTCATCATCGTCCTGGTAAACAGAAACCCAGAGTTTTTCCTGCGGAATTTTCACCACTTTCGTGACAAATTCGTAAGCGTACTCAATAGCTTCCTTTTTGAAATAATCCCCAAATGAGAAATTTCCAAGCATCTCAAAAAAGGTATGGTGACGGGGAGTTTTTCCCACATTTTCAAGGTCACTTCCCTTTCCGCCGGCTCGAAGACACTTCTGTACCGTCGCCGCACAGGGAAAAGGAGGCTCTACCACACGAGAGTAATACTGTTTGAACTGTACCATCCCCGCCGTTGTAAAAAGCAAGGTGGGATCATTGTCCGGGATAAGGGAACTGGATGGCACAATCGTATGTCCCTTCGAACGAAAATAGTCCAAAAAAACCTTGCGCAGCTCTCGTGATGTCATCATAGACTCCCCTCTTTTTTCAGATATTGGTGTATTGTAAAAGAAAAAAGAAAAATTCTCAAGTTTTTGAATTTCGAGCCCTTTGCATGAATGTGCAAAGGGCTCAAAAAAATAATAAAAAAACAAAAAGTGGTATAAAGAGACCTTTGCACAAATGTGCAAAGGTCTCAAGAAAGTGGTAAAAAAACAAAAAATAGTATAAAAATGTTCCTTAACGTAATAAATAAAACTATTCCTTTGAACAAAAAAAGACAAATAAGCCCTTGTAAATGGAAAAAGCGAGGTTTCAGGGGCGTAGCCCCTGACCCAGACAGGGGAAGAAAACACCCGTGCAAGGGTCTCATTCTTATGAATGTGGAACGACCTCCCACTTTTCTCGACCACAAAATACCCTGAAAAAATCCCTTTCCATTTCTCTAAACTCTTTGTCTTTTCTGTCGAAACATAACAGTGAAGACAAGGATGTCTTCAGAACATATCAAGGAGGATGGTATGATCATCAACCACAACATCAGTTCCATTTTCTCTCATCGTCAGCTTACCCTGAACAACCTCGAGTCTGAAAAGGACATCGAGAAGCTGTCGTCCGGTATGAAAATCAACCGGGCAGGGGATGATGCTTCTGGTCTTGCTGTGTCAGAAAAGATGCGCTCCCAGATTCGCGGTCTTCGCCGCGCAAACCAGAACACCCTCGACGCTATCTCAATGATCCAGACAGCCGAAGGGTACTTGGAAGAGACTGCCGCTATTCTGCAGCGTCTCAGAGAGCTCGCTGTTCAGGCAGCGAACGGTATCTATGATGCCCAGGATCGTATGATGATCCAGGTGGAAGTTTCCCAGATAATTGCGGAAGTCGACCGAATTGCTTCCCATGCTCAGTTCAATGGGCTCAATCTTCTCACCGGTCGATTTGCTCGTTTCACTGGAGAAAACACCGTGGTGGCTTCGATGTGGTTCCATGTTGGTCCCAATATGGATCAGCGCATTCGCGCCTATATTGGTACCATGAGCTCTCAGGGTCTTGGCCTCAAATCTCCCGTTGGCAATGCCGCTACCGCTTCTTTCATCAGTCTCAGTACACCTGACAAGGCAAACATGGCCATCGGTATGATTGATGTGGCTCTTCTCAAGGTGAACAAGCAGCGGGCTGACCTTGGTGCCTACCAGAACCGCCTCGAAAAGACCTCTGCTGGTCTCATGGTTGGTTTTGAAAACCTACAGGCTGCCGAATCGAGAATCCGAGACACAGACATGGCAGAGCAAATGTCTCTCTTTGTCAAGAACCAGATTCTCACTCAGGCCGCCAATGCTATGCTTGCCCAGGCCAACCTGAAACCTCAGATGGTACTGCAACTTCTCAGGTAAAAAAGCTCTCAAAAGCCTGCCTTCGGGCAGGCTTTTTTCTTTCACAAAAGCTTTCTCTTATGTGACAGCTCTTCTTTTTCCGAAAGAAGAAAAATTGCATTTTCAATCCTTTTGCCTTATGATAGAACCCTAAGGAGAAGCAAATGGAACACATCGAGATTCGTGTAGATGGTGTTATCTTCAATGACCACGGCGAAATTCTCCTCGCTCGCCACGAAAAGGACAAAAAAACCTACTGGGTTCTCCCCGGTGGACATCTCCAGTTTGGAGAAGGCCTCGAAAATGCCCTCAGACGAGAGTTGAACGAAGAACTCGGTTTTGAAGATGTGGAAGTGAAAGAACTTGTCTTTGTGGATGAGTTTATCACCTCCTCCAGGCATGTAGTGCATATTGGTTTTGATGTACGTGTGGTAGAAGAATATCTCAATAACGTGGGTGTGATCACAGAAAACGAAAGTATCAAAGAAGTGAGATTCTTCTCCCTTGCAGAAATCGTCAACGCGAGTGATACCTTTTATCCCTCAAAAGAGTTTATCATTCAACTCATCGAAAACAAAACGGCGGTAATGCTTTGATGAATAGACTTGCCATTCTCACACCCGGTATCCCTTATTCTACCAAAAAACCCAAGGGATCCCTCTCTGCCCTTGACCGTATCGCTGAATTGGGGCTTGATGGGATCGAACTGGAGTACGTCCAGGGGATACGGGTGGATTATACCCACATGAAAGCCCTTGGTGAAAAGGCCAAAAGCCTCGGGCTTGTCCTTACCGCTCATGCTCCTTATTATATCAATCTCTTTTCGCCCGAAAAAGCCAAAATCGACAAAAGTTATCACTATATCTTGGATACCGCACGTGCCCTTGATGCGGCTGGTGGCTATTCCATTGTATTCCATGCCGCCTTTTACCTCCAGCAACCACCCCACAAGGTATATCCCGTTGTCAAAGACCATCTCAAACATATCGCTGATATCGCTCACAAAGAAGCCCTCAAAGTCGATATTCGACCTGAACTCATGGGAAAACCTACCCAGTTCGGTTCTCTTGATGAGATTTTAGATATCTGTGCGGAAATTGGTCCCCCTATCAAACCCTGTATTGATTTTGCCCATCTCCACGCAAGAACAGGCAAATTCAACAGTTATGAAGAATTTGCCAAAGTCTTTGAAAAAGTGAAAGAAACCCTTGGAGAAGAAGCTCTCCAGGATATGCATATCCATTATTCCGGGATTCAGTACAGCGCCAAAGGAGAACAAAAACACCTCATTCTCCGAAAATCCGATGCCCGTTACAGGGAATTCTGTCGGGCCCTCATTGACTACAACATTGGAGGAGTTCTGGTGATTGAGAGCCCCAATATCGAAGGAGACACCCTCCTTTTCAAATTGACCTATCAGGCAATGAGTGATTAATCTTCTCTGGCTTCAAACACCTTTCTTTTCTCCCCTATCCCCCTTTTTCACCTCAATGCCCAAAAGAGCAAGAGATCTCACAAATTCCTCACCATCAAAATCCCTTTCGGCTTGAAAAGAAATCCTGTCCCTTTCAAACACCACATCCCGCACTCCCCCCATCGCGTCTAACAAAGCCGCCACTTCATGCCAACAAAAACTTCCTTTCACTTCCCAGACATAGCGTTTTGTCCTCACCACCACAGAAGAAGAGCGCCTTTTGCCGCAACCACACCCTCTCATGGTCGTGGAAACACCACCCTCACCCGAAGCCCCCCATCATTCACAAAAGAGACCCTTCCCCGCAGTTGCTCTGCGAGAATAAAAAGAAGCTTCAACCCCAAAGAACCACTGGACTTTGTTGGCTCAAAAGAAAGTCCTGGTCCATTGTCCGCCACTTCCAGAACAAGCCCCTCCTCACCAGAGACAAGAGAGATCCGGATAAAAGGATGTTCCTGTCCAGGAACCGCATACTTGAAGGCATTGGTCAATGCCTCAGAAACCCATAGTCCCAAAGGAATACATACCTCAAGTGGCAAAGAAACATCCTCTGTCTCCACCTCAATATGAAGCGGAGCCGCCATCTCATAAATACTCCTCACCGCATCGGCAAGATCCATGAGATATTCCCTCACCCTGATAGTGGAAAAGGAATGCGTTTGATAAAGTTTCTCATGGACAATCGCCATGGAACGTACTCTCACCTGACTATCAAGCATCACCCGCTTGATAGACTCTTCTTCTGTCTGGTCTGCCTGAAGAGACAAAAGGCTTGAAATAATCTGAAGGTTATTCTTCACTCGATGGTGAATCTCCTTGAGAAGAACCTCTTTTTCTGCCAAAGCCTCTTCGATCTGTTTCTGCTGCTTTTTGATAGTGGTAATATCCACCATCACGCCGATGAGACGAAGCGGTTGCTGGAAGATATCCCTTTCCACCACATGGGCTTTGTTCAAAACCCACCTTTCCTCTCCATTTTTTGCTGGTATCTTATGCTCAAGAGAAAACTCCTGCCGCTTTCCATTGCAATAGTCAAATATCATTTCACGAAGGAAAGAGGCATCCTCCTTCTCAAACTGAGTGAGCCAATTTTGAAGAGAGGTGGCAAGGGGAAAACCCGTCTTTTTCTCCCAATCTTCTGAGAGAAGAAGTTCATCCCCAGGAATCATCCAATCCCAGAAGATGGCATTGGCTGTCTCAAGGGCTGTGGTAAGCCGTTTCTCAGAAACCTGCAGTTTCTGTTCATACAACCGTCTCTGGGTGACATCGGCAAGCATCACCATCTTCCCCAAAAACCTTCCATCAGGCGCACACCAATCCTTACTCTGAACAAAGAGCCATATCTTCTCTCCTTCAGGGGTATAAAGCATCACCTCTTCTTTCACCACATGAAAACGCTCATAGGGTTTGATAGCCATCAAAAGGGGAAGTGGAATAGCAAAGCCCCCTCCACTCCTTCCCTGCACAAGGGCTTCAATATCCGTTTTTGGTGGCACACCTAAAAGACGGGCCCCCTCAGGATTGAGATACACCGCTGTTCCATCCGGACGTACAATGAGAAGCCCCTCACTGAGAGACTGAACAATCTCCTGAATCACCTGCCGGGAGTAGAGAAGATTTTCCTGTTCGGCTTTGAGAGAACGTACGAGTTGCTCCACCGTCGAGACAAAAAACTCCATCTCAGGAAAAGAAGCCTCCACAGACTTTTCATAGGGCTGTCCAGTAAGCATAGCCTTGGTGTACCTGACAAAAAAATCAAAAATACGTTGAAGGGTGGCTGAAAATTTCACCGCAACGAGAAGAGCAAGAGCAAGTCCCATCACAAGCACCATGGCAATAAGTCCTATAAACTGATAGACAAACTGAAGCCACAGGGAAGCCTCTATCTCCTCTACCACAAACCACGGAAGATTTTTGATCCTGATGAGAAGATACGATTTTTTCCCTACCCCTCCCACATCAGAAAGCCACATAACATCTTCATTTGAATTGACAAACTCATGAAAACCAGGAAGATGTCCTACTCCCTCCGAGGTACTCACCCTCAAAGGATCGGTATGAACAATATAATTTCCATAGATATCCACAACCCCCATGGCAATTCTATAAAGCTGAAGTTGGGTAGAAAAATGGGCCAATACCGAAGCAAGAGAAAAGACATACACAGCCTGTTTTTCAGGGGTACTATACTCTACAAGAAGATAGGATTTTCTTTCTCCAGGATAGAACACCACCTCATAGCGAAGTTTTGAAAAGATCAAAGCTGATGAAGAAAAAAGCACAGGAAGATTCACCTCCTCCCACTGCTTTTCTCCAGCAAAAAACAACCTCTTTCCAGAGGAATCATAGAGAACCACCGCCTGCAATTCTGCAAAATGTTTTCTCAGTTTCTCAAACATAAGCCGATGACGGTCTGTGATTTCCCTACTCGTAAGAGGAAGTTGTTCAAAAGAGGAGACCACCAACCTTCGAAACATGTCTATATCTGTGGACACAAGATCTGTGGCTAACAGAGCACTCACAGATACCTGTCTCTGGTATTCAGCCCTCCACCAGTGAAAGAAAAGAACACCTGTAAATACCCCCGAAAGCACCGTGATCATCACCAGAAGAAGAACCGTCACCAACCGAACCTGTCGGCTCAACGGCCACGATTGCCAGAAGAAAAACATCCTACCGTTCACGTCCTACCTTCCACTGGTTACTTACCACCTGGATCATATAGAGGGTTCTGGTAGCATCCCCATACTGATCAAGATACACCGCTGACTGAAGCCCGGCAAAAGTCCGGGGGAAAAGAGAAAACCATTTCTGACGCAAATGCCCTCTACTTTGTCGATAGAGGTCTACGGCCAACAAAAGACTCTCATATCCATACACAAAACCAAACGAAGGTTCCTGTTGATAGTTATCTACAAACCTCTCATAAAGCTGACGATACACCGCATTGGTATGAGAGACCACAAAGTGCTGGACTGCTTTTGTCCCCTCTCCATATTTCCCGCTCCACCGGAGAAAATACCTGTCCATAGCCCACCCAGCCACATACACCTGAAGACCAGAGAGCTTCTCTTTCACCTTCTGGACAAGAAGCCCCCCCTCATCCCCTGGGGTCACTAGCACAAGAGCTTGAGGTTTCCAGAGCAGGATTTTCTTCACCACCTCATCTAAAGAACCCTTCACGGCTGAATGATAGGACAGAACTTGACAGAGGAGCCCTCTTCTTTGCCAGAAGTTGGTAAACTCCCCTATCCACGCCCGAGCATACGGCTCATTGGCTTCCGTGTACACCAGAAGAGGTTTTGACACCCCATCCTCCGCCATGAGATAGAGAATACTTCGTATCTCCTGAAGATTCTCGGGAACAATTCTTGCCATATAATCCCTCTGCCCACTCCAGAGAGAAGAACTCACCGTCGGTGGAATAATCGGAACCCGCAAGCTATTGGCCACAGGTATCACCTTCATTCCCGTAGCTGAATCAAACGGCCCAAGAATCACATCTGGACCATAGGCCGCAATTTCCTGCGAAAGCTTTTCTTCATCAAGGCTATGCACATTGAGAACACGATAGACAATTTTTTGAGAAGGGGAAAGATCCGCTATAGCCCAGAGAATACCTTCCCTCCCTTCCACATGCAGGGTTGAGGTAGCCCCTGAAAAATCCCCCACAATCAACACCCTCATTGGTCGAGAACACCCCACCACTGCCACAAGCAAAAAAAAGCCGGCGGCTCGCCATATCCACTTCATAACCGCCTCCTCTCTTTCTTCACTCACATTATAGACCAAACCACTTCTTTTTGCAAATCTTTTCTATCCCAACCGACTAAAAAAGGCTATCACTACCTGAGTCCATCTCCCAAGAAGTATGCCAAAGGGAAATTCCTGACGAATCCAATCGTGGGGAAGAAAGGGAAGCCTGGCTAAAAGAATAAACACAAGCCCCACAAGAAAACCAAATTGGAAAAGCCCCAGAAGTCCACCAAGAAGCGAATCAAGCCACTCTAACTCAAGAAACTCCAGCACGTCCTCAAGCCAATACGAAAGCCTCTTCAGAGCAAAATATCCCCCCGTAAATACCACCACAAACACAATCCAGAACCACACCTGCCGATACCCTTCAGGTAGCCAGGAAACGACAAGTTTTCCTAAAAGAATCCCGCCAGCAAGCCCCACCACAATAGCCAAAAGGGTAAAAAGCATATTGATAAGCCCCCGGCTAAAACCATACACAAACCCTACCACAAGAAAAACCACGATCAGAAGATCATAATAAGGCATCTTTTTTACCCTTCACGGCTTTTCTTCCCTATCAACCATTTCCCCCTTTCTCCCTCTCTTCTCAAAACCCTACGGTTGACTGAGAATCATATCTGCCACACGAAGCTGCTGGGCAAAGCGTGCCTGAAGCTGGAGACTCGTCTCACAGAGAGACTTAAAACGCCTGAGATACTCCTTGGCGCGGGAAGTATCTCCCGACTGATAGGCCAGAATACCAAGATTATAGGCAACCTCAGGAACGGGCTGGCGCGCAAAATCCTCATGTTGTAAGATCCTATCCCCAAAAAGATAAGCCTTTGCTGTCCAGTCTGGAACCTGCATGGCTATCTGCCAGGCAAAAAGAAGCATCTGGTAGTCGCTCTCTAAAGCAAGGATATCCATGATATCACCAGCAAGCCTTGCATATGGCACATAGTTCGCTAACTGGGTCCGCTGAATGAGCTGAATCAGGATCATTTGCTTCATCTCCGCTGAAAAACTCTCCGGTTTTTGTAAAAGTTCCCTTGCTTTTGCCTCAAGATCAAAAGCCTGTGGCAAGCGCATATCCTTGAGTACCGCGTCTAACATATCCGTATATTGTTTCCACTGGAGAAACTCCTGATACGATTGATACGCAGGATTTACAAACCCTCCCATATCACGTGGTGGAGCTTCCTTGAGTTTGGCCTCCGTCCGGAGAGAGAGTGTCTTTCGAAGATATCTCACGTTTTCCTCAAGAAGCGGAAGAAGAGTATTCTTTCTCTGTGGATAGCGGTAAATTGTCCGAAGAAGAAGTTGATTATAGGTCATAGATATCCCTATAAAAGTACGAGAGTTGTGATAATAAGAAAGAAGCTTTCGAAAACGTGGCCAAGCCTCTTCTGAAAGATCCTCGCCAACTTCATTTTCCACAAAAGCCACCAGGGCCCCTATAATCGACACACTATCATAGCCATAATACATAGCCTCCCTGTAGACTTCCTTGGTCTTCTTCCAGGCATTGGTGATTTCCATGGCAATCTTCTCTCGCACCTCGGGACGAGTTTCTCGTTGATACATGGTCTGAAGATTGCGAATGCGTTCTCGATAGATATCCCCCATCTGCATATCATAACCAATGGCAATCTCTCTTGTCATCCGATCAAGATAGGGGAGATTGGGAATATTTTGCCATCGTATTCTATAACGAGAAAAATAGTCCGCTAATGGCAACGGCGTACTTCTCACAAAAACAATCCTCTCTCCCTCAAGTCTCACATATCCCTGCGACGCAAGACTTTTCACCTGATCAAGGACATAACCACGATCCACAGGACGACGGAGCCATTCCGAAAAGAGATACTGTGCCTCTCCAACACTCACCGAACCACGAATCGAAAGGTCATCAAGGAGTCTATGAGCAATTGGTTCCACCTTGTACATAATCCCGTACCGACGATAGGTATAATCCCCAAGCTTCCAGACCTCTGGTCGTTGCCAGGTGAGATACACAGGACGCCTCCCCTGCCAGTAAGGAATAAAATAGGGATCAAGATTCACACGGGGATCGTTGATGTTAGAGATAGGGACATAAAAAGGCTCAAGCCCAGCAAAAATATTGCTATCCACCAGGTCCTTGCGTCGTGCAATAGCCCGGGGATCACTATAAAGCATAAGACCATAGATCTTTTTGAAAACATTCCCCATCTGGTCATAGGCAGAAAGATCAGGGCGTATCTTTTCTGCATAGATAAAATAGAGAGAAGAAAACACCTGGTTATCTCCCCCTTCTGTCATATAAACAGAATCCATTTCAGCAGATGCCATAAGATTTTTGCCATAATCATGGTTGAGATAGTCTAAATGATGATCAGCGGTTTTATAGTTACTCACATAAGGGGAAAGACCCAACCCCAACACAAGGAGGATCCCTATTCCCCGTAGAAGTTTCTGACGAAACAATTCCTTTTCTTCAATAAGCATCTGCATATTCTGCCTCCCACTCACAGGATAAAAAATAAAAACGAGGGGGCTTTTGCCCCCAATTACTCACCCTTATGCCTCGATGGCATCAAAGGCACAGGTAGCCGCACACGCACCACAATCAATACAACTACCGGCATCAATCACACGTTTTCCACCCTGTTCGCTGATAGCCGAAACAGGACATGCTGCTTCACAGGCACCACAGTTGGTACACTTACTGGCAATAATCTTATATGCCATTTCTGGCCTCCTTTGAAAAATATTCTATCTGAGATGCTCAATGCCATACGCGACATCAAGCAATTTCTGTTCCCCAAGAGCCGGACCCATGAGTTGCATCCCAAGAGGAAGCCCCTCCTTCGTCCACCCCGAAGGAAGAGAAAGAGCCGGAATACCGGCAAGGTTAGCTGAAATCGTATAGATATCGGACAAGTACATGGCAATCGGATCACTCACCTTCTCTCCAATGCCAAAGGGTGGGGTTGGTGTAGTAGGACCCAAAATCACATCCACCTTCTCAAAAGCCCTCTGAAAATCCTCTTTGATAAGTGTCCGAACCTTGAGAGCCTTGAGATAGTACGCATCATAGTACCCCGCCGAAAGCACATAGGTTCCTAACATGATACGACGCTTCACTTCTGGGCCAAAACCCTCTGTTCGTGTTTTGACATACATTTCCGAAAGGGTCGAAGCCTGAGCCCGATAGCCATACTTTACCCCATCATAGCGTTCAAGGTTGGAACTTGCCTCAGCTGTCGCCACAACATAATACGTGGGAACTGCATACTCACTGTGGGGAAGAGAAATCTCCGCCACACTGGCTCCAGCCGCCTCAAGTTTTCGAATCATCTCATCAAGGTTTTCTTTCACCCGTGGATCCAGTCCCTCAATGATAAATTCCTTTGGCACACCGATCTTTACCCCTTTGAGATTTCCCTCCAGTTTTACCGCTGGTGTATGCTCAAGACTTGTGGAATCCTTTGGATCGTGTCCCGCCATGGCTTCATAAATCCAGGCCGCATCCTCAACTGTTTTCGCAAGCGGTCCTATCTGATCAAGCGAAGAGGCAAATGCCACAAGCCCATAACGAGAAACCGTCCCGTAGGTAGGTTTCAGTCCCACACATCCACAAAAAGCGGCTGGTTGACGAATAGACCCCCCTGTATCACTGCCTAAGGCTACAGGAGCAAGCTTTCCTCCCACGGCTGCCGCTGATCCCCCCGACGACCCACCGGGAACCCGCTTGCGATCAAAGGGATTACGGGTGATGCCATAAGCTGATGTCTCTGTCGATGAACCCATGGCAAATTCATCCATATTGGTCTTGCCAAGCACCACCATCCCATGCTGACGCACAAGCCGCTCCACCACTGTCGCATCATAACTGGCTTTGTACCCCTTGAGAATACGAGAACTACAGGTGGTCTCATATCCCTTCACATTGATGTTATCCTTGATAGCAATGGGAATTCCTGTGAGTTTCGTTGCCTCTCCACGAGCCCGTCTTTTGTCTGCCTCTCTTGCCATAGCAAGGGCTTCATCGGCCAAAACAGAGACATACGCATGGATAGGCTCCGCTGATGATTCATCCTTTTGAATAGCCTCAAGATAGGCCTTTGTAATCTCTTCAGAAGAGACTTCCTTTCTGGCTAAAGCCTCACTGAGCTCCCGTAAAGACAAATCACGGATATCCATCTCTTCCTCCTATTCCTTTACCCCAAACAGTTGCGCTATATTCTTCCTGTGCTTCACAATAACAAGAAGGGCAATAATCACTGTGATAATTTTCAATGACAACCTCCCCGGCTCAATTAGCCACACACTTACAGGAAGGGCAACAGCCGCTAAAACCGAAGAAAGCCCCACGCCCTTCTGAAGGTTTTTGAAAAACCCAAGCTTTCTTTCCTCTCCATTGGTGAGCACAAGAGTAGCGCGAAAAGTAAATAATACCACCAAAAAGACCCCTAAAGCCACAAGAAGCTCCACAGGAGCCAAAAAGACAAATACCCCTGCCGAGGTGGCTACCCCCTTTCCCCCCTTGAAGCCAAGATACACCGGATACAGATGCCCGAGAATCGCCATCACCCCTATCACAATGAGCATAAGATCCTTTTCAAAAATATAACCACTGCCCCCAAAAAGGACTTTCTCCAGCATCGGATAAAGCAAAACCGGAAGTCCCCCTTTCAAAAAGTCAAGAAGAAACACAGGAACAAACCCACCCCAGAAACCAAAAACCCGGCTTACATTGGTGGCTCCTATGTTTTTTGATCCTACCGTACGAATATCCACTCCCCTGAGAAGTCCATACACCAGCCCAAAAGGAATAGCTCCCACTAAATAGGTGAGAAGAAGATATACCCCATAGACAATATACGACATCGCTTTGTCTCCTTTTGTTTTCGTTTCAAGAGATTACCACTTTGGTAGAGAAGACGACGTATCACCCTTGGCACTCTTCAGAAGCTGGATCAATTCTGTGGTTGAGATCTCAATATCGGAAATGATATTCTCCACCTGAGCCACAATATAGTTATAAGCCACCTGTGCCGGAATAGCCACAATAAGCCCATACGCTGTGGTAATCAGAGCCTGGGCAATCCCTCCAATCAGTTTGGAAGGGTTATTCATCCCCTGCGTGGAAAGAACCGTACTGGAGATAATCATACCTAACACCGTTCCCAAAAGCCCCAACAGAGTGGCCACACTCGTGACGGTAGCCAGCACAGGAATATTGCGATGAAGCTTGGGAATCTCATATACAGCGGCATCTTCCATGGCCTTTTCTATCTCTTCCCGGCTTTTGTTATACTGGGTAAGCCCTGCCCGAATGATATTGGCCGCCAACCCGGGATAATTCTCACAAACCGCAATAGCCTCATCAATCCGATGACCTTTGAGTTTCTCTCGCATTTTTTCCTGAATAATCTTAGCATTCTGTCTCACCTGCCTGAAGAAAAGCACCCGCTCAATAAAAACCGCAAGCCCGATAATCGACACAAGAAGAATAAAATACATGACCGGTCCACCCTGCTGGAAGTACTCAAGGACCACCATCGGCTCCTCCTTTTTTGCACTGAAATATTTCTCAAACTGTAGTATAACGACAAAGAAAAAAAATTTCATCTTTTTTTGAGAAAAAAGGAGTTTATCTCTGTTGTCGTTCCACATTCATAAGAATGAGACCCTTGTACGGGTGCTTTCTTGCCCTTTCTAGGTCAGGGGCTACGCCCCTCTTCCCCGTTTTTTCTGTTTACAAGGGCTTATTTGTCTTTTTTATTCAAAAAAGTAGAATTATTGATTACTGAAAGAAATATTTTTATACTACTTCTTTTATTACTTTTTAGAGACCTTCGCACATTCGTGCAAAGGTCTCAGAATGGTTATCTTCACACAAAAACTGAATACTTGTTCGACCATCTTTTCTTTTTCAGTTTTGGGCTATTTTTGTCACCCATTTTTCTTCTTTCACAAAGTACTCCCGTATGGGCAAAGGGGGCGTTGTCCTCGTCGCATGCTACGCATGCGCCTCGGACGAATAGTGCGCCGCTTTTGCGGGCAAGGAGAAACACATCCTCTCCTTCCAGGGGAAGTCCTTCCTCCGTGGGCGACATCAACTCGTCCTCCTGACTTCGGAAGTATAGCGCCCACCTTGCTCCGCCGATTCCCCGCCAAAGCGGGGTCCCCGCGGCTACGCTTCGGTGGGCTTACGGGAAAAAGCAACATACGATGTCGCCTCGGGTGCCTCCTGCACCCTCACTTCGGAAGGACTTCCACCTTACAACAAAGGGCACACGACCGCAAAAGCGGCCCCGTGGGGTACAGAAAAAAAGGGATTGAAGGAACAGAGCTTTCTCGTGTTATTTCCCTGTTTATAAGAAATGTGAAAATAGGTATTCAGTTTTATATGGGGAACGACAGTTTTTATCTCTTCCCATGTTTCAAATTTTCCAGGAGAAATCTCTTCTATGAGACCCTTGTACGGGTGCTTTCTTGCCCTTTCTAGGTCAGGGGCTACGCCCCTCTTCCCCGTTTTTCTGTTTACAAGGGCTTATTTGTCTTTTTTATTCAAAAAAGTAGAATTATTGATTACTGAAAGAAATATTTTTATACTACTTCTTTTATTACTTTTTAGAGACCTTCGCACATTCGTGCAAAGGTCTCTCTATTTGACATTCTCTTCTTTTTCCCATACAATAGAGATATAAACATCCACAAACGGGGGATAGATATGAAGGTACAGCAAATCGCTCTTTTCGTCTTTATAGGCATATTCTCCCTCTCTTTTTCTGTAGAGAAAATTCTCTACCTTCCCGCACCAATACCCGGAAAAACCACAACCAATTACCCCCAGGAAGAAGCCACAGGTTATTTCATCCATGACATCCTCAAGAATAATCTGGCGGCTCTCTCTGAATGGGCTATCACGACTGAGAAACTCACCAACACCAACACGCTTCTTCTGTATCGTCTCGAAACCACCTATACCCTCTCAGGTCCTCTCAGCCGACCGATGTGTCTTTATACCTACCGTTTATACAACGACAAAAATGATCTTATCCTTGAGACAAATACCACCGCCGATATTCGCTATGGCATCTTTGATGCGGTGGATGTCGCTGTTTTTTCCACGGGAAAAGCCCTTGGTGAAGACCTTTCCCGATATGGTTTTCTCACCCTGACCATTTCCCCGATGGGAGACACCCCTTTCCAGCTCTTCTTGAATAAAACCAAAATCCTCGATCTCACCAATACCACCTCCTTCTCCTCTCAATATCGCCTCAGTTCAGGAAAGCTCACCACCCTTTCTGTGAAAGAAAAGCCCTCCCTCCAGAACCTGTGGCTTGGGAAAACCCTCTGGGAGACAAACCTCACTCTTTCTCAAGGAGAGTCGAGGGAGTTTCCGATTTTTCTTCTCTCGACGGTTTCCTTTTCTCCTGTGAAAACAGAACTCTTCCTTCCCGCGGAAAAGAGTTATACCCTCACCCTTCGTCCGACAAATAGCCCCACCATCTCCACCAATATTACCCTGTCAACAAAAAAGGAAACACAAATTACCCTTCCTTTGGGGAGCACCTTTCTCTGTGAACTCACCTATACCCCAAAAAATCTCGTCGTAAGTACAGACACCCTTGTTCTCAAGAAAACCTCTCTTGTCTATCAGCCCACGGACAAAAAACAAACCCGCCCTCTCTACCTTTCCATAGGACTCAGTGGTCACGTCTCAGCCCCAGAATACTGGCAATATCAAGCCTTTCCTTTTATTCGGGCCAGTCTTTCTCTTCTCTACCATTTCTCCATGAACCAGCGCATCGGGATAATTCTTGCCCCAGAAACTATGGCTTTCCCGCCCACCTTTCCTTTCATACCTCAGGAACAGTCTTTAGGCTCCTTCCTTCTCACCTGGGGATGGTATCCCTTCCACAAAAAATACCAAACCTTTCGATTCTGTGTCGAACTCAGTGCTGGCTGGCAAAAGGGAAAGTTTGTCATGGCGTCAACAAGCCCAACTCCTGTAGCCCCGGAAACTCTACAGGAAGTCTCTGAGACTCTCAATGCCATCACCACAGGACCTCTTTTTGAATTGTCTCCATCACTGGAAATCGGGATTTTTTCCCTAGGGTCCTCCCTCTGGATGGCCCCACGTCGTCACCCCACGGCAGGAGAAATCACCATCAGGGGAATCTCCCTCTTTGTGAAAACCATTCTCTAAACACCCCAGCGAAAAACCCTTTCCCACACCATCTACTCCCGCAGCGATTCGTTTGTGTACACCTCCACCGTGTCATCCATAAAATTGCAGATCGCCACAAGACTATGATCAGAAGTAATCGCTATACCAATAGGCTGATTTCCCACCTCAAACTCTTCCACCAAACGGTAATTCTCATAGCTATCAAAGACCTGAATCCGCCCATTCCTTGGGCTTCGCAGCAGATACCCCCTGGGATTATCCGGACCCCGGGTGCTGATATAGATATAGCGTCGTTGTGGAGAAAGCTTCAGATTATTGGGATGAATCCAGGTGGAAACTCTTTTGACAATAGCATCCTCCTCAAGATCATACACCACAAAATGATTTTTCCGAAGATTGTTGATAAAAGCTATCCGCCTCTGATAATCCGGGCGAAAACGCCCGTTTGATCCACCCCCATTGAAAAGAAAAACCACCTCCCTGTGGTTATTCTCTCTATCATACTTGGCTATATGTCCAGACTCGTAGAAAACCACATAGAGATACCTCCCATCCTCCGAAAATCCCACCCCCCGTGGTGATTTTCCCCGTGTTTTCACCCGCCCAAGATAGGCATAATTACTCACAGAAAAGTAGGTCACATCATGACTCAGCCAATGACTCACATAGTAGTACTGCCCATCAGGGGTAAATTCCCCCACCTTTGTCCAGTTACCATGAGAAGCAAAATTGGTTTTTATGACAAAGGTACGGGTATCCAGGACAAAAATCCTGCCATCGGTATGCATCTGTGTAAACCAGTACTCACGTCCATCAGGGGTAAACACCCCCTCAACAATTCCCCGATAGGGACGTCTTTCTTCAGGAATGAAAATATCCCTTATCTCACTTGTGTACCTATCATAAACCTGTATTTTCGGGGCATCAAGAAGAGAAATATACAAATACCTATCATCCGGTGAAAAAAGGATATCCTTTGGCTGTCTCCCCGTCTTGAAGGCTTTCACAAACCGAAAATGCGAATTGGTTGGCAAAAGCCGTACCCACACCTGCGCAGGAACCGTCACCTCTGTCGCCCATGACTTGTACCCTGACTTTTGAAGGACAAGGGTATATGTCCCGGGAAGCACATTTGTCCGAAAAGGGGTCACTCCAACCCTTGTTCCGGAAAGATACACACTACTTCCCGAAGGAACCGTTTCCACAGAAAGGGGAATACCCCACGCGCTTTCTACTCCCACAAGGCACAATCCCAACAATAGGAAAACAACCATCAGTCTTCCTTTTCTTGAAGTTTACGCTTGTTTTTGACAAGGCGATAGATATCAGGAAGATTTTTGACGACGATCTGATCGCCACGCCTCTCGATTCTTCCCATGTTGTGATAACGCATGATATACTTCTCGCACTCCTTCACATCAATCCCGCACCAGTACGCCACACTTTCTACCGTCACACCCTCTAACACAATCGGATCCGGCTTATCATAGGTCGCTGGGACAATCCCTTTGAGTTCACAGAGCATAAGAAGCGTATCCAGAACCTTGGCTTCATCATCCTTGAGAGAAAGGATCTCCAGTTTTCTCGTGGCATCAAAGATACGTTTACTAAAAATCTTGATGAGAGAAAGGGCCCATTTGGGATTACTCACCAGAAGTTCATAGAAATTCTGTTTCTGAAGAACCACAAGCCTCACCGGCGTCTCAGCGATGGCGGTAGCATTGCGAGGAGCATTGTCAATGATAGCCATCTCCCCAAAAATAGCGGGGGGTTCAATAATATCAAGCGTTTTCTCACGATTGTCCTGGATCTTGGTGAGCCTCACCTTGCCCTCTTTGATGATATAAAACTCATCCCCCGGTTCATACTCACAGAAAATGATATCACCGCCATTATAACTTCGTTCGAATTTTTCCAGGGCATCCATACCTTACAAACCCTCCATCCGTTTCTTGGCCTGACGGGAAAAGTCATCAATCGGGGGAAGCATGACGATCTTCTGCAAAATCGCTTTTTCATTGGCCGGCTGTCCAAGGGCCTGGTAAATATCCGCAAGGACAAAAAGTATCTGTTTCACCGTGGGGGGATCTTTGACTTCCTTGAGAAACTCATTGGCTGTTTGTGCACACTCATTGAACTTTTTCTGCTTGAAAAGAGCAGAAACCAACAAGAGTTTTCCCTTGAGAACCATCGCCGGATCCACATTGGTTAAATCCTTTTCTAAAAAGGTCCGTGCCATTTTCTCAGCATTGGCATAGTCTCCACCATCACAAAACGCCTTGGCCTTGTAGAAGGCATCCATCGCTTCCTTGGTGCCAAGAACGGAGTGGGCATTGGCAAGATTTTGACTAGTATCCTGCACGGTCACCGTCACACTGTCCACGGTGGTGGTTTCCATGATCTTCTCAAGGGGTTGATAACTCTTCAAAAAGCCTGTCTTGAGAGCATCCTGGCATATCTGAATCCGGTATTCTGCCTCTTTGGCCAAGTTGGTATTCCCATAATGCTTGAGATAACGCTGATAAACCTGAATAGCCTGGGGATACTTCTTTTGATTGAGATAATACTCCCCTATTTTGAAAAGACCAATATTTGGAGCATAGATCACATTATTGCCTAAATAGTTATTGACCTTGATTCCAAGATTACGAAGCTGACCGGAAAATACCCTGAGAAGTTTTTTCATCAGTTCCACATTGGTGGCTACATAGGTCTCAAACTCACTCGCCTTGAACTCAATCGTCACTGCATCAGTAATCGCCTCCGCTACTTCTCCCCGGGTATGACCGATGATCGCTGACTTCAACCCAAAAAATTCCCCTATCTGTACAGGCTTGTGAAGCTTTTCCCCCGTTTCTGGTTCCGTGAAGGTGAGCTCCACCTGCCCGGCTTTGAGAATATAGAGGGTATCCCCAATCTCATGGTCAAAATAGATCACCGATCCGGCACGAAAACGCTTCTCTATGGGCATACAGCTGTCCCCTCCGGAAGAGTCAAAGGAAAGAAAGGAAGTTGTTTGGCAAAGCCTAACTTTTTGCAAAGTTCCCTATAGAAGTGTATTGGTTTACCAATCAGTATTTTTTCTCCACCGGCGATAAAAAGTTGCTGATAATGATTGGGAAAATGAGAGAAAAAGGACAAGAAATGCGTACTTCCATACAGTGGCACACCCTCCCGTATCACCAACCGGATATCAGAAAGATCTGCTTTTACAAGGCTTTCATAAGGATTGTGGGAATGCCCACCCCGTACTACCGTAAAGTTCGCCTTTTTCTTCTCCGCTATCTGTCCCTCATCAAAGAGTCTGAGTGCTCTGGCCGCATTCACCGTTACCATCCGAACAAGAATGGCCGGATCAAGCTTTTCCTGATAGAGTTTCTCATAAAGACTTGACGCGAATTGCATCTCATCAAGAATATGCAGTCCCCCTGACATAGGGGAATCTGTCCCCAAAGCGACATTGACCCCGGCTTCAAGTAGGGCCTTGATAGGAGCGGTCGTCTGAAACATATAATAGTTCGAAGAAGGACACCACACAAGATTGGCCTTTTGAGTCGCAAGAGTTGCGACATCCTTCTCACTCAGGGCTATCCCATGGATGAGAACCGTGTACTCATCCAGGGCTCCCATTTCCATGAGAATATCTACCCCAAGGGTAGCTTCCTCATCAAAACCCTCTTCTAAATGGGTAATAAAAGGAATATTTCGTTCTCTTGCCTCGTTGTGTTCGATGGTTATCCCTCTCCCCCACCGAAGATCATAGCTTGAACACTCATGTTCAAGGGTATAGTTTGAAAGAACAAAAACCGGAAGATCATGGATAAGCGGTTCATTCACCACATGGGGCATATGATCCGATACAGTTACCACACCAGAAATCAAGTTTTTGTATGCCCCAAGCCAATAAAGATCCTGATTGGAAAGTCGACTCCTCTCTTCATACAGGGGATGACTCTTGAGATCGTTATCCCATGGATACCAGTTGAGATAGGGGCCCTTCCCTACCCTGGGATAATATGTCCCCAAGAGATGATCATGGGCATTGATAAGCCCGGGAAAAAGGATGTCCGTCTTCTCAAGTTGAACCACCATATCCACAGAAGGAATATCCTTCCCCATGTGGAGGATGGTACCTGTTTCACCATCGACAACGATCGCTATATCCTGCAGAATAAAATCCGGGGTAACAACCGTTCCCCCTTCTATAGCATATCTCATCCTTACCCCATTACCTTTCTTCTTTAATTTATTGTCGGAAAAAGGAAAGAAGAACTTGAAAGGTGGAAAAAAGAAGTGTAACAGAAAAGGGCTACCAGATGGTAGCCCTTTTCTTCTACTTGAGAATATGGTCTTCGGCTTTCCAGATATCCTTGTTGTATTCCATAATCGTACGATCACTGGAGAATTTCCCAATACGCGCCACATTGAGAATAGACTTTCTCGTCCAGCTCACTTGATCAAGATAAGCCTCAGAGACCTTCTTCTGGCAATCAGCATACAACTGGAAATCAGCAAGACACAGATACGGATCACTGTAGAGAAGATTGTCCACAAGTGGTTTGAAGAGATTGGGATCTTCACCCTGAGAGAAATACCCGCTGGCAATTAAATCAATGACCCTGCGGATATTGGGATTCGTTTCATAGTAATGGTATGGGTGGTATCCCTGTTTCTTGAGAGCCTCTACCTCTTCTACCTTGAGACCAAAGATAAAGATGTTCTCCATACCCACTTCTTCGGCAATCTCCACATTGGCCCCATCAAGGGTTCCAATGGTGAGAGCTCCATTCAGGGCAAACTTCATATTTCCTGTTCCGCTGGCTTCGGTACCCGCTGTTGAAATCTGTTCGGAAAGATCAGCCGCAGGGAAGATCTTCTCCGCAAGAGAAACCCTGTAATTGGGCAAGAAGACCACTTTCATCTTGCTTCCCACCACGGGATCGCTATTCACCACCTTGGCCACGTTATTGATAAACTTGATGATAAGCTTGGCCATAAAATAGCCGGGGGCTGCCTTGGCTCCAAAGATAAACGTTCTGGGTACAAAATCCATGGAAGGATTTTCTTTGATCTCGTTGTACAGGTGAACAATATGAAGCGCATTCAGAAGCTGTCGCTTGTACTCATGGAGACGTTTGACCTGAACATCGAACATGGAGTTGACATTGACCTCAACCCCGCATTCCTCGGCAATAATTTTAGCCAAGCGCTTCTTGTTCTCAAGCTTGATAGCCTGCCACTCCTTCTGGAAGGCTTTGTCATCAGCATACTTCTCAAGACCACGAAGCTTGAAAAGGTCCACCGTCCATTCATCCCCAATCTTTTCGGTAATCAGGGCTGAGAGAGCGGGATTCGACTTGAGAAGCCATCGTCGTGGGGTAATACCATTGGTCTTGTTATTGAAACGCTCAGGGAACATCTCATAAAAGTCATGGAAAAGTTCCTTTTTGAGAAGCTCTGTGTGGAGAGCCGCCACCCCGTTAATAGAGTGGCTTCCTACCGTCGCAAGCCATGCCATTCGTACATAGCGCTCACCACTCTCATCAATCAAGGACATACGGCGAAGTCTGTCCACATCTCCAGGGAAACGTCGGCTGACCTCAGCAAGAAAATCTGCGTTGATCTTGTAGATAATCTGCATGTGACGGGGAAGAAGTTCTTCCATCATGGCCACAGGCCACTTTTCGAGGGCTTCTGGCATCAGGGTATGGTTGGTGTAGCCAAACACCTGCTGGGTGATGCTCCACGCCTCATCCCAGGGAAGATTCTCTTCATCCACAAGCAGTCTCATAAGCTCAGCCACAGCAATAGCCGGATGTGTATCATTGAGCTGGATAGCCACCTTTTTGGGGAAATCCTTGAAATCCTTGTGGTGCTTCTTGTAGCGACGGATAATATCCCAGAGAGAAGCCGCCACAAAAAGATACTGCTGCTTGAGACGAAGAATCTTGCCCGCTACACTATTGTCATTGGGATAGAGCACCTTGGAGATATTCTCGGAAAGGTTCTTCTCCTCCACGGCATCAATATAATTTCCGGCGTTGAAATCATGGAAGTCAAACTCGTTCGTAGCACGAGATGTCCAGAGACGAAGGGTGTTCACCACATCGTTCTTGTACCCGGGCACAGGAACATCAAAGGGAATAGCAAGGACATCCTGGGTGTTTTCCCAGAGATACTTTTCGTTCCCCTTTTCGTCCTTCACCACGCGCACATTCCCATAGAAACGAACACGGAGCTGAAACTCACAGCGTTCAATCTCCCAGGGATAACCAAGCTTCAACCAATCATCTGGTTCCTCAACCTGGTAGCCATTCACAAATTTCTGGTTGAAGATACCATAATCATAACGGATGCCATACCCATATCCAGCCATCCCGAGCGTCGCCATGGAATCCAAGAAACACGCTGCCAAGCGTCCGAGACCACCATTTCCAAGTCCAGCGTCCTTTTCCTCTTCACGAAGTTCGGCTATATCCAGCCCGAGTTCCTTCATGGCCACCTCGGCTTCTTTCTCAATGCCAAGGTTTACTAAGGCATTTCCCAACGTTCTTCCCATGAGAAACTCAAGCGAAAGATAATACACCCTTTTCACATCCTTGTTGTAATAGGTTTGCTGAGTTTTGATCCAGCGATCAAAAAGCATATCCCGCACAGTGTACGCCAAGCTAAGAAAGTTGTCATAGTCCGTCGCTGTATATTCATCCTTAGCAAGCGAATAGTGCCGATGTCGTAAAAAACTTTCTTTGATCTGTTCCACTAACTTGCGGTCAATACCCTGAGCGGCTGTCTTTTTCGGCATACCACACTCCTTTTCTTTTTGGATTTTGGGTAAAATAAGGTGCGAATATTTTAAGGGAAGAAAAGAGAAATTGCAAATAAAAGAAGAGAGAGAAGTTTCTTGCCTACTATCTGCTTGTCGTTCCACATATGAAACTGAATACCTATTTTCACATTTGACAAAGAAGGGGCAACGAAGGGATAATAAGGAGGAACTATGAAGAGGAGGAAGAAGTATATGGTTAAATCGAAGGTAAAGAGATTACAAGGATTCTTTGTTCAAGTTCAGAAAAGGGAAATTTCTTTAGGTTGGGTGGCAAGAAAACTTGATATAAGCCGATCCTGGGTTACCGTTTTGTATCAAAGATTCTGTCGAGGAGAAAATCTTGTTCGGCAAAGAACATCCAGAAAGTCAAAGCTTGAGCAAAAGCATATAGCCCTTATTCTTGAAACATACGAAGAACTGGCCATTGAAAAAGAGAATAAACAGAAAGAGTACCCTTCGGTAAGGATTCTTTCCAGCACCTTATATGAGCTTTACAAGGATTTTCCTAAGGTTTCAGATGAAACTATTCGGAGAGTGCTAAAAAAATTCTTTGTCCATTATCCTGAGCGAGCAAGGCATCACTACCGCAAAAGGTGGCAGGCAGAAGCCATAGGCGAGATTGTGCAGGCAGACGTTTCCATTCACCCATGGCTTGAAAAGAAACCCGCTTTTCCGCTCCTTTTGATTATGGACGACCATTCTCGTTATGTTCTTGCTGCTAAGTTTTTATCCCAGGACACAATAGAAAACCATATGCCAGTTTGGCAGGAGGTTTTCTCTGAGTATGGTTTACCCTACAAGGTGTACTATGACAATGACCCAAAGTACTCTAAAAAGAATAATGGCCTCATAGCCACTGCGTTTGAGGAACTGGATATTTGTGTCGTTAATTCCAGACCTTATCAACCCCAGGGCAAGGGGAAAATTGAGCGTAAAATCCAGACATTCCAGAAACAACTCACTTTTTACCTCAAGAAAACCTTGAAAAAGCAACGCATTGAAACCCTGGAACAACTGAACTGGATTTTGAGAGAATATGTCATAGAGCACAATAAGACGCCTTCTCGAGCCCTTGATGGACGAACTCCCGAAGAAGTATTCTCAGAGGCTCGTAGAAAGCCTCAGAAAGACCTTTTTAAGCCCTTTACAGCCACCCCTGAACAGTTTGAAAAGGCTTTTGCGTTTCGAGCTTTTCGCAGGCTGGATAAAACTTATGAGGTTTCGTATAACGGCCATAAATATCGGGTTCCAAAAGAGAATGCTTTTCGGGTATTGCCTGGCGTCAACATCGAAGTAAGAGAATTCCCAGGGAAATGGGTGAAACTGTTTTACAAAGGTGAGGAGATAGCCCGTTATCCATGGAAAGAAAAAGTTGAAAATTCCACCAGGTAGAGGTACACTTATGAGGTATTCAGTTTCTATGTGGAAATACCCCTTCTGTTAATGTGTGGAACGACATCTTGCCTACTATCTGCTATCTTCGCCTTTCTCACGAACAATTATAGCTACCTAAAAAAGAGTGAGATACCCCCTTCTCTCACACGTTCACCTCAATCTCCAGGTGCCATCTCGCCACCCCATGTGAAGGCACAAGAGAGACCATCCCTCGCCTGAAAGCCCTATCCAAGCGATCATAGTATCCTGTCGCCGGTTCAATGGCGACATTGTATTCTCCTTTGAACCCCCCATGATTGTACCATATCCCAAAATAAGGGATTTTCTCACTCTCCCATGAAACCCGAAGGGAAACCTCCGGCCATACAAGGGTAGCCGATGAAATCCTTTCCTCTGGAGAGAGATACACCTTAGTACTCTTCTCTCCAAGCCATGAGTCCGGATAACGAAGGTCATGTCCTCCCACCAATGGCCAGGCCACCGGCTTTTCAAAAGGCCCCACAAAGGTATTTTCATGCACAGGTACCACCTTTGTAATCCCTGGAATCTCAAGAGAAAGCCCCTTCATATCCCAGAGAGCATGCCAGGCCCAGAGATATGGCTCTTCCTTCTCTGAAAGGTTGGTAAGGGTGTAGGATACAAGACATCGAGAAGCTTCCAGTTTGATCTCTCGTTCAAAAAGAAGGGGAATCGTCTCACATTTCACCCTACCATACAGAGTATTCCCCTCTACCTTCATCTCCCAGGATGTGGCCCACACCTCCCCATGGTCTGGAAGCCTCTTTCCCTCCCAGAGACAGGGATCTATAGTCGGAAGCATCTCATCCCACCCCGACGTATCATAGAGGACAAAATCATCCCCTACCCTCGGTTGCCTGTAGGGACCTTTCGGTTGAAAAAGGAGTTCTTTCTGGACAGGTTTCACAAAAAAAGAAATCACCTTGCCACCCACCTCCGGGAGGGCAGCAAGGCGAATGATTTCATTCTCTACAACAAGAGAAGTCATTTCCTATCACCATACCCATCTGGATGATTTTTGTGCCAGTTCCAGGCTGTTTCAATAATCGTCGCAAGATCAGCATACTTTGGCTTCCATCCCAATTCTGCCTTTGCCCTTTCTGAAGAGGCTACTAAAGCCGGTGGATCTCCAGGACGGCGGGGTGCCATTTCCTGAGGAATCTTGAGACCTGTGACTTTCTCAGCTGTTTCTATTACCTCTTTTACTGAAAAGCCCATGCCATTCCCGAGGTTGTAGGTACCGCTCTCCTTCCCACTTCGGAGACATTGAAGGGCAAGATAGTGTGCCTGGGCCAGATCACAGACATGGATATAATCCCTGATACACGTCCCATCAGGGGTAGGATAATCATTTCCAAATATCTTAATAGAAGGACGCTTTCCGAAAGCCGCCTGAAGCACAAGCGGGATGAGATGGGTTTCTGGATGGTGATCCTCCCCAATTTTCCCACTGGGATGAGCCCCACTGGCATTGAAATAGCGAAGGATCACGTACTTCAAACCATGGGCCTGGGCTGTCCATTTGATGGCCTTTTCTACCGTGAGTTTTGTCTCTCCATAGGGATTGGTAGGAACCGTCGGAAAATCCTCTGTGATAGGACTTTTTTCCACAGCCCCATAGGTGGCTGCCGTCGAAGAAAACACTAAATACGGAGTCTTTGCTTCCACCATCGCACTGAGAATATTGAGACTCAGGGCTACATTATTCTGATAATACTTCATCGGAAGCTGAACAGACTCCCCCACCTCAATATACGCCGCAAAGTTGATCACTCCCTCAATATCATATCGACGAAAGAGTTTTTTCACAAACTCCTCATCCCGGAGATCCCCTTTGACCAGTTTTCCTCCCTGCAGAGCCGCCTTGTGCCCCTTTTCCAGGTTGTCCGCCACAATAATATCCTCGCCATGATCAAGGAGTTCCCAAACAGTGTGGCTTCCAATATACCCGGCCCCACCGCACACTAAAATAGCCATGGTTTACCTCCACCTTTCGTTTTCTTTCTCTTCTTCTTTTTCGGCCATCTGCTGCATAGAAAACAGCCTGAGAAAAAAACTTTTCATCGCCTCCTGCAGCTCCCTATCCTCCAGTCTCTTTACCGAAGCCTCTATCTTCTCTCGAATATCCGCCGGTACCTCAGCAGAGGGATTCTGCGCAGGGGAAACGATGGAGTCCCTGATAGCCGGGGAAGAAGGCAAACTCTTCACCAACTTCCAGATAATCCTCTGCACAGGATAGGGAACAATCCTCCCAAGTCTCTCTTTGATCTCCTGTTCATAAAGTTTGAGTTCAGACATCCAGTAGCTATCGTCAACAAGAACGGTGAGTTCCTCATTGGCATACCGTACCGGAAGCGTATGTTTGGCAGATACCACGCCAACACACTCATCCCACACTTCTCGTATCTCTATCACCACATTTCCATAGGGGAGAGAACGATTGAGAGCCTGTTTAATCACATCGCCAAAAGAGGCAATCCTACCACCCAAAGAGACCTCCTTTTGTCTTTGGCAGATACTTATGGTACTCCTTCTTGTCAATAATAGTTTTGAGATAATCCTTTTCTTTGTGAGCTTTCACCTGGGGATAGATCTTTGGCTCAGCAAAACGAAGTTCACCTATCACCTTTTGCATGGAAGGCTGAAGCTCAACAACAGGAGAGAGAAGCGTTTCCCCAACCATAACCCTCTCCCCGCTCACGATGAGAGAGAGAGTCTCATCCCCCTTGAGAGGAATCTCATAAAGAAGTCTTCTCCCCTTCTCATTGTGAATAAACCGAAGCATCACAGAAGAAAGACCTGTAGCCTTGATGGTATACACCATCCCCTTTGTCTCCCGTTTGAAACCAATCTCAAGAGTCCCTTTCCCAAGGGCTACCCGACTTTCAAACCTATTCCACGTTTGAGGAATATGAGGTTCAAAGACAATGGCATCCTCAATAAGCCTTGGCTTCACCCCGAGATAGTCCTGAAAGGCATTCCGTGCAAATTCTGAAATACTCCACGCCTGGGCATAGGTTCCGGAGAGCTTGATCTTTCCATCAGGCCCGGGAATAGCATCGATAAGCTCACTCATATTTCCCCGACACCCCATGAACACAATTTGATAGGAGAGATTGGTTGTCAGGGCATAGGCCAGTTCAGTATAGCCATGTTTCAGCAGAGAGGTAATGGTAAACCCTGCATTCCATCCCCATACCGTCCCATTGTGATAAGCCGCATCCTTGTGATAATTGGGCTGATTGTCATGATAAGGATGAAAAAACACATCCTTAGGGGAGAGAGAAGCTATCCCGTAGGGGAAAAGAAGTTCTGAAATGGTCTTCTTGACCACAAGGGCCTCCTTCTCAGGAGGAAGAAGTGGATCCGAGAAAGGAATAGAAAGAAGCATGAGGGCATTTGGCCTCACTCGCATATCCTGTGTTCCATCGGCAAGTACCCTATCCGCCACCGACTGGTGATACTCATTCCAGAAGACCCTCACAAAATTGGTCCGAAGATTGTCATACACCGCTTGCCAGCGTGTAGCCTGTTCCTTGTCATTGACCCTCTTGGCTAATTGAATCCCTACCTGCAGCGCATTCGCCCACAGAGCCTGAATCTCCACAGCCCGATTACCCCGGGGAGACCATTCTTTTCCCGGTCCACGAGAGGCATCCATCCAGGTATCCTGATCCCCATGGGTGAGAAAACCCCGATCATCCACATAGTTTTGAATAGCCCCATTCAAGGCTACCACAATGGTAGGATAAATAGCCTGAACAAAATCCATATCTCTTGTATAAGCAAGGTACTCATACACCTCCCGGATGAGCCATGGCGTACCATCGGTGGTATTGTAGATGATACTTCCCCCCGCCGCCACCCTGTTTGGAACCCGTCCAAACTCCTTGTTGGTGATAACCGTATACGAAAACCTTGCTTCGGGGAATTCCCTGCGAAGAAGGGTGAGATTCTTTTCCACATCAAGAGGTCTATCAAGCCATTGATTATCAAGCGTGAGAGACACCTTTTCGTTTTTGACCACAGCCTCTTTTCCAAAGAGTTCCCCAAGACGCCCTTTGATTTCTTTTGCCTTTTCCCCGGGATTGGTCACCTCAAGATAGGGGATACCCCTATTCTGGTAGGTAGAGAAGTTCGTGATCACCCCCTTGGCCTCATCAAAATGCCCGCTCACAAGAAGCGTCCCGGGAAGCGCGATAAACGTATCCCGTCCCCAGTTATCCCGAAACCAGGGAAGACCCGCCCAGATTCCCTTGCCAAATTCTTCCACTAAAAAGACATAACTCCCTGCTATGGACCACGCTACTGCCTGATTGAAAAGCTCATCATCAGTCCAGAGCATGCTTTTGGTATGCCGGGCAAAAACCTCTTCTTTGTTCTTTGCATAATAGTTCTGGCTAACCCACCGGGATACCTTTTGCACCGCCTCCTCTTTGGTAAAACCAAAAGCCACATACACATGCATGGTTTTTACTTTCTGCGAGGCATTCACTTTCAGAGCAAGAAGGGACGCCTTTTGTTTAAGCCAGCTTTCCTCGGCGGAGAAACGCTCCCAGCCATAGGGCACATCAGCACTGATGGCTATATAGGCAGGAATGTCCCCCGCCTTCTCGGCCCTGAAAACCACAAGAACATTCTTCTCCTGGACAATCTGGACGTTAGAAGATTCATTCAACAGAAGAATTGTCCCCAAAACATCCCCCTCTGGATGACTCACCTCAATCCCAAGCCCCAATTGACGGGAGAAGAGAGCAAGCTCCTCAATGGTCCCATCCTTATAGAGTGTTCGGATACCATATATCAAAATCTCAGAAGAAGAGGCTTCTTTCGTTTTGTTGAGAATTTTCTCCCCACGAAGAGCCGTCAAGTCTCCAAAGAGATTTCTATTCTTGAAGAGATAGCCCTGTCCCTGGCGGTAACTATGCGTGGCATTCTCATAGTAGCCAGCCACATTATCTCCATACACAAACTGGGCTCTCTCTCCTGCCGGTACCACAATCTTTGTTTTCTGATAGTACTCATCCATCGATGGAAACGCCATCATCTGCCCAGCTCCCAACAATACCAAAAAGAAAAAAAAAGGAATTTTCATTATCTCCCTCCTTCCTTAAAAAATTCTGATGGCAAAATAGTAATCTCATCCACAAACTGGTGATAAAACGCATGTATCTGCTCAATTTTTTTCTTGGCTAAGGGATACATCATATCAGGAAGGGCATAGTCATCAAAGAGCTTCTTGATTTCAAAGAGAAGGGTCTCCTTCATCTCATCGACCGTCATAAAAGCCCCTTCTGTAGCCATTCCCTCAATGGAGAGAAGAAACTTTTTGGTAATATGAATCATATCAAGGATATTTTTGAGAATGGCAAGATTTTCTTTGTGAAGATTGACGTGAACCTGATCCTCTGCACACCGTGTTTCATAAATACGAATTTGTTCTTCGGCATATCTTTCCCAGAGATTAAAAACATTCAAAAGAAGATGGTAGTACAGCTTTGTCTCAAGCCTGCGTTTCATAACTTTCCTCCTACATAAAATTCCCTTTATAATAAACCACCCATCTGGCAGGAAGACGAATATTTCCTGGGCCAGAAGAGCCCTTAGAGGAGTCTGTCTCCTGCCTCCCGTACTCATCATAAGTTGATTGGGCCAAGAAGCCCTTGTCATAATGGAGTTTTGAGTGGGAGGACCTGCCAGAAACCACAAAATCCCATAAGGAGGAAGCCATATGCTTCACACCCCAACCCTTTTCGTCGGTATCGACGTCGCCAAAAAGGATTTCTTCGTCTGTGTCCTTGACCACCAGCGGCAGGTCCTTCACTCGTCTGCCCTCCCCATGGAGAGAGAGGGCTTCGACAAACTCCTTGCCCTTCTCTCGGTTTACCCAAAGGAGAGTCTGGTCGTCGGTCTTGAATCCACCGGCGGTTATCACCACCATCTTTTCAGGTTCCTGACCTCTCAGAGTTTCCGCACTTTCGTGCTTAACCCACTTCAGACACGAACATTCTCCAGACTCTCCCTTCGAAAAACCAAAACTGACTCCATCGATGCTCATCACATCGCTCTTTTTCTCCTCTCCCAGTATCATTCCCTCGAAAAACCCTTCCGGCATCCATGTCCAGAACTCCGTAGCCTCACCCGTTACCGTGAAAAAGTCGTTACCCTCATCGCTATGGTAAAAAACCTCCTCGAGGACGCCATTTTCGACTGTTTTCCGGAAATCCTCAAGTACACCACAGGTTACCCCAAAAGCCTCCTTTCTCTCCTCCTGGCTTTCCCCAGCGCTAACGCCATCCAGAAGGCCTCTGAAAGTTCCCTCGAGGCCTTCTTCCCACCAAACAAACGGGGCAGAAAATCCCGCCTCTCCATCACTAAAATCAAAGAACTCGCCTCTTCCTCCATCGCTTCTCCCAACTTCGCCGAGGAAACCGTTCTCCAGAACATTATAAGCCAGCTCTTTTTCCTCCAGGAGCACCTCGAGAAACTTGACGCTCACATCCAGTCCCTCGCCCTTCAGGCTTTTCCCACTGAAATACAGATCCTTACCTCCGTCCCTGGTATAGGTCTTGTCGGTGCCGCTACCTTCCTCGCCGAAATAGGCTCTATCAGCCGTTTTGAGAACTACAAAAAACTCATCGCTTACGCAGGTCTTGACCCCGCTATTTATCAATCCGGACAGTCCTCGACCACAGGCCATATCTCTCGACGAGGGAACCGTCACCTCAGACGTATCCTTTTTCTCCTCGCTCGCTCTGTCAGACGTTTTGTCCCCGCTTTCGGTGAGTATTTTAACCTCAAATTTGCTCAATCCCGTGTTGCTAAAAAGGCCAATCTCTGCGTGGCTCACAAACTCCTTCGCCTCCTCTACGCCATGCTCTCTCATCAAACTACCTTCGACCCCTTTCGCCTTACCTCCTTCCCTCAGGAGGTGAATTTATAATAGTTGACTCCTTGTTTTATTGTACATAGGAGAAAGAAAATAATCAAGTGTTTTGGAGTATTTTCTCAAAATCGAGACCTTTGCACGAATGTGCAAAAGGTCTCAAAAAAGGAGTGAAAAACAAAATATGGTATGAAAATATTCTTTGCAGTAACAAATGGCCTTTTTTTTGAATAAAAAAGACAAACAAGCCCTTGGAAATAGAAAAACGGGGAAGAGGGGCGTAACCCCTGACCCAGATAGGGAAAGAAAATACTCGTGCAAGGTTCCCATCCCTTGCATTTTTTCCTCTCCACCTTATAATATAAGAAAACCCAAAAAGGAGTTTTTTATGAAAACCCTTATCCAATCTCTTTTTTTCTGTCTTTTTGTTTTTCTCGTTGGCTGTTCTTCACCCAGGACAACCAAAACCGTTCAGAAGGAGACAGTCATGTATCCCCCCAATGAACCCTATACCGTAACCTCTAAAGAAGTCCATCAAGGCAACAAGTACGCGATAGCCAAAAGCCCCACAGAGATTCAGATCTCCTATCTGAGTTCCAATACGACCTGGAAACTTTCTCAAAACATAGACTTTCTTCCCTCTTTTGAGGCTCCAGAAAGTCCTCTTCTTGTCGCTCTTTACAACATGGCTCTTGAGGAGGCTCTTCTCAATATCCGACCTGACAAAACCTTCATGGCAGGAGAGAAATGGAACGGAGTCTGGACACGGGATATTTCCTATAGTATTCATCTTGCATTAGCGGCTATTTTACCAGAGATCTCTCTCAATAGTCTCTTCACCAAGGTGGACACCAACCGAAAATGGATCATCCAGGATACGGGTACAGGAGGTTCCTGGCCCATATCGTCTGATCGTGTGGTATGGAGTTTAGCGGCAAGGGAATACCTTCTCTGGCAGGGGGATAAAGCCTTTCTTTCCCGGGCCTACGAGGTGATGAAAAATACCGCCCTTGCCGATCGCCATGCTGCTTATAACCCCACCACAGGACTTTACTATGGAGAATCTTCTTTCATGGACTGGAGAGAACAGAGTTATGCCTCATGGATGAGTCCTGTCGATATCTATCTTTCCTCGTCTTTTTCCACTTGTGTTCTTCATTACGCTCATCTCACCACGTTAGCATGGATGGCAAAACAACTTGGACTTTCTTCCGATGTAAAACAATGGGAAACATGGGCTACCGAACTCAAGAAGGCTATTCTTACCAACTTTTATAATAAAGATCTTGGCACCTATGCAAGTTATCTCTATCCTCTGCCAGGAAAAACCGTACCCGCTCTCAAAACAGACAATCTGGGACTTTCACTGGCGGCTCTCACAGGCATCCTTACTCCAGAAGAAACCACAAAAATCGTTTCTTCTATCCCTGTGGTTCCTTTTGGTGTACCCTCTCTCTGGCCTCAGCAACCTCATGCCGGTTACTATCACAACAAGGGCATCTGGCCCTTCGTGAACGCCTACTATGTCCTTGCCGCCAAAGAAGCCAACCACCTTGAGGCTGTTGACTTTGGTATCAAGGCCATGACACGGGCTGCTGCCTTTTTTGGCACTCACAAGGAAAACTTCTCCTACGATCGTGGCCATACCGACAAAATGGCAGTGAATTCTGATCGCCAGCTCTGGTCTGTTGCCGGTTACCTTGCCATTGTTTACAAGGTCCTCTTTGGTATCACCATTACTGACGAAGGTATCTCTTTTCACCCCATGGTTCCAGAGTTTGTCAAAGGTCCCCTCACCCTCAAAAACCTTTCCTTCCGTCAGAGTCGGCTTACCATCACGGTAAAGGGAAATGGAGATACCATCCAGACAATGCGTGTCAATGGGCAGGACGTCTCACCTTCTACTGTTCTGAGAGGAGACAAGGCTCAATCTTACACGGTGGAGATCACCCTTACTCGTACCTCCACCCCGAAAACCATTCGACTTGTTTCTACAGAGGATATCTCCATCTCCGAACCCAAAGTGAAACTCTCCGAAAACACCATCACTTGGTCCCCTGTGAAAAATGCCACCTCATACACCATTCTCTGGAAAGACAAAACCATCACCACCACAGACACCAATATTTCCCTTCCTGCAGGAAGTGGAGTAGTGGCTGTTATGGCTCATCACCAGAATCCTCTTCTCTCCTCCTGTATTGGGAAACCCCTCTGGCTCATTCCTGATACCAATCTCATTCGTTATGAGATAGAGGATATACCTCCCCTCCTGAGCCTCGCCACCAACCGATACAAAGGTTTCTCCGGAAACGGCTATGTTCTTCTCGATAATGAAGGACAGATAACCCCATCAATGGAGGTTATTATCCCGAAAAACGGTGTTTACCTCATTCGTTTCCGGTATGCCAATGGCAATGGACCCATCAACACCGATAACCGCTGCGGTATCCGCACCCTCCTTGTGGACAAAAAAGAAGCTGGTGTCGTGGTCTTCCCCCAGCGTGGAACATGGACTGAGTGGGGGTATAGTTCCTATCTTTTGGTTTCTCTCACCAAAGGAAAACACACCCTCTCTCTTGTCAAGCATCCTCTTGATGATAACATGAATGGCAAAATAAACCAGGCGGCCTTAGACACCCTTGAACTTATCCTCTGGGAATAACCAATGGGGATTGAAAAGATTCTTGGCACCTTAGACCTCAAAACCACCAACTACTGGGTCTCCCTGCTGAAAACTCTCCCACCTCATGAGGTAGGGGTGATCAAGGTCAGTGCTAAACTCTGTTATTCTTCTACTCTGCTACAGAGTTTTGTCGAAGAGATCCGTTATTTAGTCAAAGAGGCTGGTATTATTCTCCCCATTGTAGTAGAGGCACGAAAAGACTTCATAGATTTCTATCAAAAAAGGCTTATCCTTGCTCTGACGAAAGCCAATATACCCTTTACCTCCTGCCCTCCAGAACTGGTTCACCTTGAGCCTTCCCTCAAAAAAAACCAGTGGAAAGTGGACACCATATTCACCGCTCCTGTTATCGAGGCTATCCTCGAAGGAAAAATACCCGTCCTGTGTGCAGGGGGCATCTCACCTCAGGGGGATATCGTGCCTATTCCGGGGCTTCTTTTAGCCCGGGAACTGGTATATACTCTCCACGCAAAAAAACTTATCTTGGTGGGTCATACCCCCATCCGAACCAAAAGTGGACGCTTTGTCACAGAAATCCTTTCCCAACAAGAATGGCAGAAAAAAATCCTTTCCCGTGAGATTCCCCCGGCTATGGCAAGACGCGTTACCTCTGCTTTTGATCTTCTCTCAAGATTAGGACCCGGGCATAGTGTCCAGATCACCCGACCAAAGTATCACAAACACGGGGCTTCCACTGGTCTTTTAGAGGAACTACTCGGTAATGGAAGTGGAACCTACCTTGCTCTTCCTCCCCAGATTACCGTGTATCCTCTCTCGGCCATTGATGAATCATGGCTCTTTCAAACCATTAGTGAGGCCTTTTCCCCCCTCAACAAAAAACTCAAAAAAGACTACTTTTCCACTATTCGTCCCTATCATCCCTTAGTTTACTTGGATAGCCTCCGAAAGGGAGGGGCTATTGTGTATTCTCTCGAGAATACCCCCTACATGTGCAAACTCTTTACCCGCCAGGATTATGAGGGGATAGGGATAGGTTCCACCGTGATACACACCATCTACAAACACTTCGGTTCTCTCTGCTGGCGTACCTCTCTGAGTAATGAAAAAGCAGAACTCTTTTATGAGAAACTCATTTCCGAATATGATGGCATCTCCCTCAAGACACCACATTACACCCTTTATTTTTTAGGAAAGGCAAAGACAAAAAAGAACACCCTTGCCACCATCCTTGATAATCTGCCCTCTTCGTTTGAATGAACCTCAATCCACAATATCGATAATCTGCCCCTTCCCCTCTTCTAAAGGAGCCTCATGAGAAACGACGGAAGCCTCTTCTTTTTTCTCTCTCTTCTCTCCCTGCTCGTATGACTGAGAAGAAGACCCTTCTGGATCTATCTTGGTAAAATCCTGAGCATACGCATCTAACTGAGAAACCGTATGAGGGGCATCCAAACTCTTCTGATGGGCCTGTTCCCTTGCCTGAAGTTGACCGGACTGAGCAACCTGTTGTTGTCTGGCCACGGTTTCAGAATGTTCACCCCACTTGGAGAACAGTACCTGAAAATCAATAGGTAGGACACCCATACCTACCTCCTTTTTTATTATCAGGGTGGGCCTATAAGCCGGGTTCTGTCGAGATGGAACATCTCTCTCAGGGAAAGGATTGCTCCTTTCCTCAAGCGACCTACCCGCATCCACTGAAAAGCCATCAGTATCGGATGCCTATTTGGTCTTGCATCACGGAGGGCATGCCCTGCCAGGTGACTTATGCCACCTGCGGTGGGCTCTTACCCCACCCTTTCACCCTTACCGTACAAACGGCGGTCTGGTTTCTGTAGCGCGTCCATTGTCTTGCGACATCCGGCTTTTCGCCGGTCCGTGGCTTTTTGATGCCCAGACTTTCCTCCCGCCTTTGCGGGCGTTCCATCAGCCCACCCTTGTATATATCGGTAGTTTTTTCCTGAAAGGTAACCCCTTTTGAGAAATAACCTTCTCTTTCGTTTGAAAGAGTATCTTTGCTCTTCCCTTTTAGCCTATCGTTACCCTTCTCTCCCCATAAGCCACCGCCTCAAAGTAGTCAAAATACTCAGGAAAAGACTTTGACACACATCCCGGGTTTTCGATGGTAATCCCTTCCACCTTGAGCCCAACAAGGGAAAAGGCCATGGCCATCCGATGGTCCTCATAGGTATGGAGCTGAGCCCCATGATAAGAGCCATTCCCACGCACCACCAGATAGTCCGTTCCTTCTTCCACCGAAGCCCCTATCTTGGTAAGTTCTGTAGCCAAAGCAGAAAGCCTATCACACTCCTTGATCCGAAGATTGGCCACGTTGAGAATTCTTGTCTCTCCCTCGGCAAAAAGCGCTACCACCGCCAATGTTGGCACAAGGTCTGGCATATCATTGAGATCCACCACTATCCCTTTGAGCCTCCCTTCACTTCGAAGGACCACAGCCTGAGGTTCATACGCCACTTCACAGCCCATTTTTTCAAGAACAGACGCAAAACGGCTATCCCCCTGAAGGGACTCACTTCCCACCCCTTCCATACGCACTTCTCCTCCAAGGATGGCCGTCATGGCAAGAAAATAGGAAGCACTTGAAGCATCGGCTTCAATGGGATATTTCCCAGGCGAGGTATAGAGTTGTGGCTCCACCACAAACCTCTCATACCCCTCCTTTTTCACCTTTACCCCAAAATGTTCCATCATGGCAAGCGTCATATCGGCATAAGGCTTGGAAGCCAAATCCCCTTCCACCACAATCTCGGTTTCCCGAAAAAATTGTGGGGCTGCCATCAAAAGAGAGGAAAGATACTGACTGCTCTTCTCCCCCGGCAAATGACACACACCCCCATCGACCCCTCTCGCACGAACCCTCACAGGGGGACAACCATTGGCCTTTTCACTCGCAGCCTCTACCCCTAACTCTCGCAAAGCCCGCAGCAAATCCTCAATTGGCCTTTGTCTCATCCGTTCATCCCCATCGAGAACAAACTCCCCCTCTCCAAGGGCTACATAAGAGACAAGAAAACGCATGGCTGTTCCCGCATTGCCCACAAAAAAGGTATGGTGGCCAGTGGGACGCCGTCCTCCCTTCACCATAGCTACGTGTGTTTTGGTATCCCAGTCAAGAAAAATTCCCATCTGGGCAAGGGCTTTCGCCATATAAATCGTATCCTGTGATTCAAGAAGATGATACAACGTCACCGGTTCCGGTGAAAGGGCTGCCAAAAGAAACGCTCGGTTGCTCATACTCTTGGAACCCGGAACCCTTACTGTGGCAAGCACTGGTTTTTGTTGCGTTCTGACGTGATACAATTGCATACTCTTTTCCTTCCCTTCTTTTTCTCTTTCACTTTTTTCCAACGATGGTCCTCTGCACTCACAAAAGCCCACAAAGAGAGGAGAGAAGGTTTTTCTCTCCTCTTTTTCGTATTCACCTGAATCTTTCACTTCCGATGACTATTTTAGCCACCCCTCTTCACACACAACCCTATCCAGAGAGACATCGTGCTCATCATGGGGAAGCGCCCTCAAAACCTGGAAGCGATAGGCAACTCCAATGGTATGACTCTCTGTCATCCTTGACAAAAACCTATCATAAAACCCTCCCCCATAGCCAATCCGAAACCCTCTCTCATCAAAGACCACCCCGGGAACTAAAATAAACGTCGGCACACATATTATCATTTCACCCACGGGTTCAGGGATACCGTACTTTCCCTTTACCACATCCCGTCCTAAATCCCGTACCTCGGCCACTTCTATTTCCCTCGAACGAACCCTTGGCAAAAAAAGTCTTCCGCCTTTTTTGAGCCACCATTTCATCAGGGGTAAAACATCCACCTCCCCACGAATAGGCCAATACGCCATCAAGGAAACCTCTGGAGAAACCTTCTCACCAAGGAGTTTCTCAAGCCATCGTTCTATTTGCCATGAGAGTTGCTCACGCGTCTCCTCGGAGAGAGCCTCCCTCATAGCAAGAAACGACCGACGAAGAATTACTTTTTCTTCCACACCAACTCCGCTATTTTTTACCCTTCTCCTTGATAGAGCGAATAGCCTGATCTACCCGCGCTTTGAAGGCATCGGTAAAAATAGGCCGCTCTCTGAGACGAATGAGTGGAATAAGAGAATCCCGATGATTCAGCTTTTCAAGGGATTCCACTAAAAGCATTGCCAACCTTTCATCCTCAACCCTTTTGGCATACTCATGAAGCGTCTCACGAGAAACAGGATAGTCTAAATTACCAAGAGCCCCAATGAGAGCATAGGCTCGATTTTTATCAAAAACATCTTTCATCAGATAGGTGGAAAGCATTCTCGCGTCCGACTCATCCCCAATGAGACCAAGCACCCATACCCCGAGGATATAAATATCTCTCATCTTGGCAACCTGAATACTCTTGTCAAGGTTAGAACCTGGATTGGCGGCACTGACCAGATTGCGTACCTGGACAATAGCCTCCTTCAAGCGAAGTTCCCCCACTCGCTTGAGCGCACTACACACAAGATCATAATCCGGTGAATCAAGCGCCTGCAAGATGATATTACTTTGACTCGCATCAAGCGATGCCATCATAGGATCATACTTGGTATCATACCCCCAGGCTATACTGCCCGCCAAAAGACCAACCATCATCAGAACTTTCCAATGCATACCGACCTCCTTGATAGGCTTGTTATATTTTAAGGTAAAGAGATTTTTCTATCAAGAGACTGGTTCCTCCCAGTTCTCCCATCAAAAGAAAATGAATCGTATCCGCAAGGCTATAGGCCATCTCCACCGCTTCACGAATCGTTTTGCCATTTGCCCACCGATCACCTTCAAGTTTCTTGTCAAAAGTAATGGTATCATTCATATTCTGAATCACCGGCAATTCACTCTCGGCTCGACTCAGAATAAAAAGCCACTTGCTACTGTACTGTTCAAACATATCCCGAAGGTCCCGGCGAACCTGACGAGAGACCTGACTCCGCTGAATGGCTAACTGATTGAGACGACTGCTCTTCTCCGCCACCGAAAGAAAGGCCTCCTTTTCTATTCCTCGAATCTCCTTGAGAATCCGGAGATACTCATTGAATCTATCCCGAAGGGGCATCATACGATAATAGAGATCCAGAAGCTCTTTTTTCATATCCACCCTTTTCCCATCAATCAAAAGATAGTTATACTGAACCTTGTTGCTGGTAAAAAGAAACGAAAACTCACTCTCATAAAGCTCGATAAGCGTTTCCACAAGAAAGATTTTGTCGTTCACGGTATATACCGCTCGTGGATTCCGATTGGACTCATACTCCATGAGCTTTTCTTTCCAGTGAATCCTCTCTTCAATGAAAGCCACCCCTTTTTGAATATACTCACTAAGCCCCTGAAGGACGTGATTGGCTGTCTCTTCTGCCGTCGGAAAGAGCATCCCCGGTTGCGCTTGCGTCTTGGCTTTTTTCTCCTCCTCCTGCATGGCCTTTTTCATTTCCTCGCGCCACTGATCAGTATAGTATCCAAGCACATCCTCCGGCTTCATCCCAAGAAATTCTCGAAAACTGATCCTTTTCTTCTGTCTTTCGATACGATACACATATTCCATCAAAGGATAAAAACGGCTTATCACCCTCTCATAGATAAAATCCACCGCCGTATGAAGGCTTTTGATATTCTGATCCGTAATCCGAGGATTGAGCCTGCGAATCTCCCCCTCTTTGGTAAGGGCCTTCTCAATAGCCAATTTGAGAGACGTCTGATAGTTCTGAATCACAAAAAGCGAACGATAAAAAGCCTTGAGCACATCCAGTGTCTCAAACAAAGATTCAGGATCCACCTTGTGCTCGGCAAGAAATTTGAAATACTCCTCCTGGTAGAGTGTATCAAGCCGATAAATCAGTTCATACCCAAAGGGAAACGAAGGATCGGCCATCATCATCTGCCTGACCTCGGCCGTAATCGCCTTGTCCTGATAGAGAAGTGAAGCCAATATCATCTTTATCTGCAGAAGCGTATTCTGAAAATCATACACAAGAAAATTGACAAAGCTTTCTTTGAGCTGTCGCCCATTCCAGCGAATAATACCCAAAAGGGCACAGGTAATACGAGAAGCGGTGAGTTCAATCCACTGAGAAACGGGATTTGGTTCTTCGGCTTTCTTGAGAGAGGCTGTTCGCTTCTTTTCTGCCTCAGCGACATCACGTTCTATCCTTGCCCTCTCCCGAACCACGGTTTTTGCGACCTTTTTCAGGGCACGACGCTCTTCGGCATCGAGATCTATCACCTCTCCACCTGCTTCAACAAACTTTTGGAAAAGGGCTTTTTTTTCTCCTTCAGAGAGATCCCTCATCTTGAGACGTTCCCGGATACTCTCAATACGCTCCCGGTTATTGCTCATAGATTACCTCCCAGAGGCTCCCATCGGAGACAAGGTGCACCTCTCTCCATGGCAACCCTTCATACCCCGGTATATGATAAGGCCTTCTCTCTATTTTTTGCAAGTCCAGAAACATTCTCTCTCCCCCTCCCTCCACAAGAAGAAGACGTGGTCTCCCATCGGAAAAACGCTTTCTCACCGTTGCCTGCCACTGTCCCTTTTGATAGCTTGTTAACCATCCATTCTCCCGCTGGGTATCCGAAACATCCCTCTCAAGAAAAAGCGGTATCACCTCAAGAAAGAGATCATTCCACTCCTCACTCACAAAAAACAGATACTCTTTCTGTACCTCATTCACAAGATAGTTTGTCCCCCCACTCATGGCCAAAAACCAGAAAAGCCTTCCTGACAAAAGAGGTTCTCTCCCCTCTATCACCCAGAATCTTTTTTTCTCCCCGTACATCTCTATCTGAAGCTGTTGTTTTCCTTCCTCTGTGGTGAGAAGAAGATTTCCTCTCAGGTACCAGGCTTCTTCACCACCACCACGAACCATGTAGCCACAACCTACAAGCAGCCCACAAAGTCCTATAACCCACAGCCGTTTCACCCTTCCTCTCCTGTAACACTTATTCTCTCAAAAGCCATGGCGGGGACTTTCATACCATGCACCACTTCCTGTTCAGAACCAAGGAAGAGAAGATTCTGGATGAGATCAAAACTATTTCCCCGAATCATGGTATCCTTCACCCTTCCCTTCACCTTTCCCCCTTCAATCAGAAAACCCAACTCAACATTCACAGAAAAATCCCCTGCCACCACATTACTCATTCCCCCACCTAACGTACTATACACCACAAGCCCCCTGTCAATAGACTGGATCATCTTTTCAAAGGGGGTATCGCCGGGCTCTACAATGAGGTTAGAGAACTCCGGTTGAGGAAGAGAGGAAGGCGACCGTCTGCCATGCCCGGTTGTTTTTGTTCCGAGACGCTTAGCGGTAGCAAGATCATAGATAAAGTTTTTCAGCACCCCCCTGTCAATAAGCGCAAGGGGAGAAGGCACAACTCCCTCATCATCAAAGGGATACACATCCCCCACCTCTATACAAAAGGGATCATCCCTCAGAGTCAAACGGCTATCAGCCACCTGGGTACCCTCCATACCCTCCCAGCGACATATCTTTTTGTAGCGACTGCTTCCATTGAGGGCGATCAAAAGAGGATCAAGGATGGTTTCCACCGCCTCCGGGGCAAAAATCACCGGATAATACCCTGAGGGTATTTTGGCCTTTCTTTGACTCCAGGAAAAAAGACGGGACATTTTGTCCACATAACGCTTGAAAGCAAAATCCGTATCAAAACGATATTCACTTTCCCCCAAATAGAGAAGTTCACCCGATTCATCCACACGAGAAAACCCACAGGAAAGAGAAAACGAACGCTCCCCATAACTTTCAAAAAATCCCGCGGTGTTGGCCACCCATACCTCTCCATCTGAGACATCCACAGAGACAAAAACCTTGTTCTTTTTGTCAATCTGTTTCAACTCCCGAACAAGGTATTCTCCCCAGGAAATAGCCTTCTCCCTTTCAAGAGAAACATCCCGCGAGATATCAAGTCTGGGGACCGTGCTTTTCCCCGGAAGATCAAAAACAATCCTCTCCCCCCATCTTGCCTGTTCTTTGGCCGAGGTTACCATACTCTCTATATCTTCTTCATGATTACAAAACCCCTGTCCGACACGATAATCCCCATCCGACATCTTCTCAAATACTCGAATCCCCAACGCCGCATACTCCTTGGTCTCAAGAGACTTGAGCCTGTCCATATCAAACTCTACCGACCAGGATTCCCCCGCTTCGGCATATACATCACCACAAGAAACCATTCTTACGACCTGTTCGACATACTGAGGAAGAGATGTTCGTGTCATACCCTACTCCTTACGAAAACCACGTCCAATATGACGGGCTTTGGCTACTTTTTCACCCACAGAATGGTATTCTCCTACTTTGCTCAGATAGGTCATAAATTTCATCTGAGAAACATCAGGTTTTCCCTCTCTCACGTACGCCTCTATGGCATAACTCTCAACGACCTCACCCACCAAAAGCCAACAAGACTCCCCGATATCAAGCCACTGCCTCACCCGGCACTCAAGAGAAAGGGGTGCCTCCGCAATGAGAGGGGCTCCATACTTCCCATCTTCTACCCGAAAAACCGAAGACTTATCACACTCATATCCAGAAACAATCCCACAGTAATCCACCTCCCTCACCTGATTCTCAGAAGGAAAATTGAGCGAATATACCTGGATCTTTTCCCGCTCCGAAAGGATATAATGCTCCCTCGCTATCGCCGACAAAATGAGGGGTGGTTCATCCTCCACAGGCGTACACCAGGCAATGGTGGTAAAGGTGGGTTTTCCTCTCACCTCGGCCCCTACCACCACCACAGGAAGAGGATAAAACCAGAGTTGTGGACCGTAGTTTTTGCGTATCATTTTGTGTCTCCTCGAAAAAGCCATCCTTCTTCTTCCGGGAAGGTAAGCCCTATGTGCTCATACGCCAGGCGAGTAGCCACTCTCCCCCGGGGCGTCCTTTGAAGAAACCCCTGTTGAATGAGAAAAGGCTCATACACATCCTCTATGGTTTCCATCTCCTCATTCACCGAAGCCGCCAATGCAGAAAGCCCAACAGGTCCCCCACGATACTGTTCAATAATCACCTTGAGAATCCGCCTATCCATCTCATCCAACCCCTTCTCATCCACTCCCAACCGACGAAGGGCATAGTCGGCAAATTCCCTCTCCACAGGAAGCCTCTTCTCTACAAGGGCAAAATCAGCTACCCGCTTGAGAAGCCGGTTGGCAATACGAGGGGTTCCCCGAGAACGACGGGCTATCTCATGAATACCATCAGGGGTAATCTTCACCCCAAGGATACCAGCACTTCGGGCAAGAATCTTTTCAAGACTCCCCACATCATAATAATCAAAACGCTCAATAATCCCGAACCGAGACCGCAGTGGCCCCGTGAGATCTCCCATCCGGGTGGTTGCCCCAATGAGTGTAAAAGGCGGAAGAGAAATCCGTAGCGTCTTTGCCCCTGTTCCCTCGCCGATGATAATATCCACCTTGAAATCCTCCATCGCCGAATAGAGGACTTCTTCTAATTGACGCCTGAGCCTGTGAATCTCATCAATAAAAAGCACATCATGTTCCTCTAACGAAGTGAGAAGAGCCATGAGATCCCCTTGCTTCTCTAAAGAAGGGGCACTGATAATCTTGATAGACTGCCCAAGTTCACTCGCTATGATTTTGGCAAGCGTGGTTTTCCCAAGTCCAGGAGGACCATACAAAATCACATGGTCAAGCTGTTTGCCTCGCATTTTGGCCGCTTCCACAAAAACGGCAATATTCTGCTTGACGCCCTCCTGACCCACAAAATCCGCAAACGTCTTCGGCCGAAGAGGCTCATCCATGTCCGTCGGCAAAAAATCACCTGTCGTAATCTTTTCCTCTATCATCTCCCTTTCCTTCGATAAATTATAAGGGAGAAAAGAAAGAAGTGCAAACGAAAACTCCCACAAGAAGACCCTGAGAACACCCTCTCGAGACCTTTGCACGAATGTGCAAAGGTCTCAAAAAAGTAATAAAGAAACAAAAATTAGTATCAAAATATTCCGTGCTGTAATAAATAAACCAATTTTTTTGAATAAAAAAGACAAACCGGCCTTTGTAAACAGAAAAATCGGGGGAGAGGGGCGTAGCCCCTGACCTAAAAAGGGCAAGAAAGCACCCGTGCAAGGGTCTCAATAAATCAATGTCCCCTATCCCTTCAAAAACTCCATCACAAAACCAGTCAAGCCACAAGTTAAACGTTTAACCTTTCGCCTTTCCTAAAGACACACAGCCAACTTTGTTGTTCTTTTCCTCCAACCCCTGTGAAAATCAAAAAGACATTTTCAACCGTTTCTCTTTTCTCCCCTCTGAAACGCCGGTCCAAAAGAAGATAATTTTCTCTCCAAACCTCTTACTTCCCTACTTTTATATTCACTAACTGATACCTATCGGGAAGATTCTCCGTCCCATCCTCCATGATGGTTTTGTTGAGAAAGACCTCAGGAATCCAGTAGTTATCTTTTTGCGTAAACTTCAGAATAGTGGAGGTGAGAAAACCACTCCCCTTGAAATCAAGCCGCTGGAGACGAAGCGTCGTCTTGTCAATAAAAAGAATATATTCATTGGCCGTATTCTTTGGAGAAAGGGAGAGAATCACACTTCTGTCATCCTCGGCGGCGGTGGTCATGGTATAGTTTTCCCATGTTTTTTCTGTCGGGGCACTCAAGAGAAGCGGTCCAAGAGTAAACACCTTCACATACGGCTGAAAGATATCTCCATAGAGTTCCTGACCCTCCTCAGTAAGCCCAACAACCTCAAGTTTCATCCCCTGATTCTTTTTGTAGGAAATCCGTACCCTTGCCTTGCGTCCACTCTGGACCATATCCTTGGGAATAGAAGCAAGTTTCTTCTCGATAGGCCCTCCCTGAAGCTCAGCCTCAAAAGAAGGAGGAAGTCCATCAACCAAAGCCCTGTGAAACTTAATCAAAAAAGCCCTGTCTGCCGAAAATCCCAAAGAAACTATCCCTAAAAGAAATACAATGACTCGCCTCATCGGAAACCTCCCGTTTATTCTCTTGTTATTATACTCTCAAAAACCAAAAATATCAACAAAAACACTCACTCTCTCTCCCCCTCTACATACCAGGGAAGAAGCATTCCATTCTCTTCATCATACCACAGGACACCTTTCACCTCATACATAACAAGAGCCGGGAAAAAAGACTGAAGACACTCTTTCTTGCCCCAGGAAAGGGGGCGTCGAATCACTGCCCAGATCTCCTTTTGCCAACGGACAAGCCATTCTACCTGGAGACTCACATCCAAGGGCTCCTCAGGGGTCATAATCCTCACCCTCTCCACAGGACGATAGGCAACGATCTCATACCCCCGGCTACGAAGCCTGTACCAGAGCTTTCTCTCCCGTTTGGGAAGGGCCATAAGCATCCGAAGCATCTTTATTCTCTGGTAGCGGGCACTCCACAGATAGAGACTCCCTCCTCCGACAAAAACCACAAAACCAGCAAAGGCCATCCAGAATCGCTTGTCCATGAAACCTACCCAAGAAGAGAGAGAGCTTCTTCTACCGACTGGGTCATTTCAAAAACCCCGGCAAGCCCGATAATCTCCAGTGTTTTTCGAACGTTGGGCTGTATTCCCGAAAGAATCATACGCCCGCTATGGGATTTCACCTCACGCAAAAGAGCAAGAAAAGCCCGGGCCCCGCTGGAATGAAGATACCCCACCTCTTTCAGATCAAGCACAAGAAAGATTTTCCCCTGCTGAAGAAGATTTTTCCCCATCTCCTCTAACGACTGAGAATCCGAAACATCAAGGTTCCCTGAGATATGCAAAACAACCGCGGCTCCCCGAGGTTCAAGGGAAACCATCACATCCTCCTATGACTTGAGCACCTTGAGCGCATCACTGACCGTTCCCATAATCTCGAAAAGACCATCAAGTTCCACAATCTTGAGTGTTTTATGAACATTTGGGGTGAGGTTGGCCAAAATCATTCGCCCATTGTTCTCCTTCAGCTGTCGCATCGTCGCAATAAAGACACGAATACCACTGGAGCTGAGATAATGAACATCCCCCAAATCAAAAACCAAGAACTTCTCCCCTTGATTGATATGGGCATTGATGGTTTCTTCAAGTTCAAGAGCCTGATTGATTTCCAGTCTTCCCGACACACGAATCACTACAACATTATCCCTTTTTTCTACATCAACCATCGTGATACCTCCTTTTTGCGCCTCTTCATTGTAAAGAAAAGTCTTCCACCTGTCAATTATTTCAACAAAAATCTTTGCCATAAAAGTCTCATTCCATAGGACCCTTGTTGTTCCACATATGAAACTGAGTGCCTATTTCCACATTTCTTATGAACAGAAAAATAACACGAGAAAGCTCTGTTCTTTCAATCCCTTTTTTTCTGTACCCCACTTCGACTTCGCTCAGTACCCCACGGGCCGCTTTTGCAGTCGTGTGTCTTTTGCCGCAAGGGGGAAGTCCTTCCGAAGTGAGGGTGCAGGAGGCACCCGAGGCGACATCTTCTGTTGCTGTTCCTCACAAGCCCACCGAAGCGTAGCCGCGGGGGCTTTTGCTGAGACATGGGAATAGTAAGAGGGAGAGGTATAGACACAGGTTAAACATTTAACCAGAGGGGTTTTGTTGAAACAAGGTAATAGCTCTATGCCTTTTGGTCTCAGAAAGCCTCCTTCTTGCTGAGACATCGCCATAGCCCCCCGCCCCTGCCTGCGGTGTGCCGTCGGAGAAGCCCCTGCGGGGAGACGTGCCCTGCGGGCTGGTAACGGAAGCCATTGTCTTTTCACCACTGGCCGAACCACAGGAGGTGGTGAGGAAGCCCGGGGTCAGGCACGGAGGGCTGTTCCCGGGCGGCTACAGAAGAGAGCGGGGCTACAGGCTTTTCTTCCAGCCCGCACCATGGGAGACAGGTCGGTGGCTACAGAAACCGCCGCAGGGGCGGGGGCGGGGTTTTCAAAAGGGGCGGAGCCCCTTTTGCCCTGCGCGGGAGCGCTTTTTCCGAAGTCAGGAGGACAAGTTGTGGTTGCCGAAGTCCCGAGGACGAGGCAATGTCGCCCACGAAGGAAGGACTTCCTCCCGAAAGAGAAGATATTTTTCTCCTTGCCCGCAAAAGCGGCCCATTGTCCGTCCGAGGCGCATGCATAGCATGCGACGAGGACAACGTTTCTTTTGTCCCTCGCAGGAGCGCTTCGTGGAAAAAAAGAAGACGGGTCACAAAAATAGCCCACAACTGAGAGAAAAGATTGTTGAAGAAGTATTCAGTGTTTGTGTGAAGATAACCGTTCTGTATGAATGTGGAACGGCACTTCATTCCACAGGGCACTCCCCACTCGTACAAAGGTCTCATTTCTCACTGCTGAGTCCTTTGCACGAATGTGCGAAGGACTCAAAAAAGTAATAGAAACCAAAAGATAGTATAAAAATATTCCTTACTACGAGACCTTTGCACGAATGTGCAAAGGTCTCAAAAAAGTAGTGAAAAACAAAATGGAGTCTGAAAATATTCCTTGCAGTAATAAATAGCCCTATTTTTTTGAATAAAAAAGACAAACGAGCCTTTGGAAACAGAAAAATCGGGGTTTCAGGGGCGTAGCCCCTGACCTAAACAGGGCAAGAAAACACCCGTGCAGGGGTCTCCTGCTATAGGAGAAGAACTCTCAGCCTTTAGGTTTTTATGAGAATGCCGATAGAAACAATAAGACAGGGATGTCAAAAGAACCAAGGAGGGTTATATGGATGCGGTCATGACAAAGCCAATGGATGAAGCCATTGCTATTTTGAAAGAAGAGGTATCTCTTCTCCAGCGAGTCCTTTTTTTGGAAGAAAAAAAGTATCAGGCTCTCAAAGAGGTAAATCTCGAGGATCTTATGAATATCAACGATCAGGAAGAACTTCTTCTCCAGGAAATACATGCGAAAGAAGAAAAACGCCAGCAGGTTTTTCACAAAATAAACCCGAAAGCAACGGACTTTCATGCCTTCCTCTCTCAGATAGAAGAAGAAACCGTACGAGAGTCCTTCCAGAACCTCTATATTCAATTGGCTGAGCTTCGTGATCGCCTCAAGATGCAAAGCGAAGAAAATAAACACCTGATACAACTCAATAGCGAGATCATCAGTATGACATTAGGGCTTTTTCAGAAAACGCATGGAGAAACCTATCACTCTCCACAGGCACCGGCCAAACCAAGCCCCGGTGGAAGTTTCTTAGTCAATCACGTGGTATAGGAGGAACGCATGTTTTCCACATTTCACGGTATCGAAGTCGGAAAAAAAGGCCTCATGGCCAACAACACGGCCATCCAAACCATTGGTCATAACCTCGCCAATATTGAAACCGAGGGATACAGCCGTCAAAGGGTTCACCTCAAAACCTTCATTCCTATTTACGAACCAACCGCCAACCGTGTCGAGGTACCCGGCCAGATCGGTACTGGTGTTGTGGTGGAAGACATCCAAAGAATTCGTGACCAGATGATCGATGACCGCATCTACTTTGAAAAGGCAGGGTTAGGTAATGCTGAAATGCGACAGCAGTTCCTCCATCAGATCGAGATGATTCTCAATGAACCGGATAGACCCAATATCCGAACCGTGATGGACGACTTCTGGGAGAGCATGCAAAAACTCGCCGCCAATCCTACCGAAAGAGCAGCCCGTGAGGAACTCATCCAGAGAACCAATACACTCTCTGATACCTTCAGGCATACCTACAATTCTCTCCATGACCTGCGCGTTCGTGCCAATGCCCTGATTGAACAGCGTATCAGTGAAGTGAACCAGATAGGGGCCGAGATTGCCTCCCTCAACCTCCAGATTGTCAAATCAGAAGCCATGGGCGACAATCCCAACGACCTCTACGATAGACGGGATCTTCTCATCGAAAAACTTTCCAAAATCATGACCATCAAGGTCGAAAGAAACAACCGTCATGAATACATCGTGTATATAGGGGCTGAAAACTTTGTCCAGGGAGGCCTCATCAATCCGATTAGCGGCGTAGGAAACACAGAAAATGAAGGTTTTGTCGATGTTCGCTGGGCTGATGGAAGACTCGTCAACCTTGGCAACGGAGAACTCGCCGGGCTCCTCATCGCCCGTGATGTGGATATTAAAAACGCCATTGAAAACATCAATACCTTGGCTATCAACCTCATGGATAGCGTCAATGAAGTCCATAGAGACGGTTTTGGTCTCAACCTTTCCACCAATCTCCCCTTTTTCAAAGAGGTTCCCCTCTCTCCCTATGCCAATGGGGATTATGACTTCAACAAAGATGGAAACATAGATGGCGTGGCCATTTTCCGTGTTACAGGACGAGAAAAACTCACGCCGGAAACCACCATCGGTAGTGCTGGAGTTCTCAACTTTGGTCCAACCTATCCCAATGGCCAGGATGTGCTCGTCACCTACAACCCCAATGATACCATCAAGGATATCATTGATCGCATCAACAAATCCGACGCCGGTGTAGTCGCCTACCTCAATCACAAGGGACAGCTCGGGTTCCGTGCTCGATTCCCGCTCTCAGACCAGCATCCTGAATTTGTTATCCGACACTTAGAAGATTCCGGAAACCTCTTAGTCGGTATTGCTGGTCTTCTCACCCAGAGTGGCCCGGCAGGGGCTTTTGACTACCAGAATCCCGGCGGCATTGTGGCTCTCAATGTTCCTCGGGAACAGATTGGTTTCACCCCAAAAGAAAACCCATCCTTCTGGATGGCCATCAATGATCAGCTGGTGTACAATCCCGATAACATCGCGGCGGCTGGTGGTATCGATATGGATGGTGATGGGAGCCCCGATCGTATCAGCGGGACAGGAGACAACCGTATTGCCCTTGCCATGGCTGAACTTCGCCATAAGCCCGTCATGATCGAGCGACAGGCCACCTTTGGAGACTATTTCAAGTCCATCATTGGTGACTTTGGAACCCGTTCTGAATCCGCTCGCATCAGCAAGGAGAAAAATGAAGCTGTGGTCACCAGCCTCCTCAATCTCAGGGAACAAATCAGTGGAGTGAACGTGGACGAAGAACTCTCCAAACTGCTCATGTTTCAACATGGCTACAATGCTTCGGCTCGTATGGTCACCACGGTGGATAGAATGATAGAAACCATCCTCAGGATGGGGGCATAACAAGGAGGTAGTGTATGTTAGGAAGAGTGACCCAGGGATACATGAAACAGGATTTTGATTATAACCTTCACAGAAGACAGACCGAGATGCAGAGTGTGGAACGCCAGCTTGCCTCTGGTATGAGAGTGAACCTCCCCTCTGATGATCCTGTAGCCAGTGTCAACTTCATGGATTATGATAGTCGTCTCAAGGAAATGTCTGTTTACCGGTCTCAAATCAGTTTTGCCCAGTCCAAACTCAAGACCATCGATTCCTCCCTTGATACCGTGACCCAGATTCTCCAGCGGCTGAGAGAACTCGCCGTTCAGGCAGCAAACGGTGTCTATACCAAGGAAGAACGAGAGAAAATCGCCGTTGAAGTGGATCAACTCACCCGGGAGATTTTAGCCCAAGCCAATAGTTATTACAAGGGAGAAGCCCTCTTCGGAGGCACCATGGTTTTTGACACTCCCTTCAAGGCGCAATACCGCATCAACGAACAAACAGGGATTGAGTTTCTCGAAGACGTGCGTTATATTGGAAACTCTCAGGCCCAACTCTTAGAGGTCGAACGTTCGATCAAGATTACCATGTCTCAGCCGGGAAACCAGATCTTCTGGGCACAGGATATGGGCATTTATTCCACCATCTCCGTTTCAGGATATACAGCTCCAAAAGATTCCAAGATTGTCATTGATGGTCATGAAATCCAGATTCGTGCAGGGGATAACATCGAAACCATTGCCAACAAAATCAACGGAGCGGGACTTGCCGTGAAAGCATCCATCCAGACCCAGGCCGGATCAAGCTTCTTCTCCATTGAGACCACCAGCCCCCATCAGGTGGTGATGTATGACATGGAGGGAGGAAGTGTCCTTCAGGATTTAGGGCTGGTCGATAACGGCATGTATCCCCCCTACAACTACTCACCAGCCGCACGAGTCTATACCGGAAGTATCTTTGATGTTCTCATCGACTTCCGAAAGGCTCTTTTGAACGATAACATCCACCAGATTGGAGGAACAGCAATTGCCGGCATCGACCAATCCCTGGAAAATCTCTTGCGTTATAGAGCCAACCTCGGGAGTGTATCTTCTCGACTCGACATCATCAACGAACGCTTCCTTGCCGATGAGGTGTACATCACAGAAGCCAAAGACAATGCTGTGGCCACTGATATTCCGCGCACGATAACGAAACTGAAGATGTTAGAGTTTTCCCATGATGTAGCTCTCAATATTGGAGCAAGAATCCTTCCAAAAACGCTATTAGACTTTTTGCGCTAAAGAAGGAAACCAATGAAGAAAAAACTCTTCATTTTCTTGAGAAATTTTTTATTTCTGGTTAAAGTATAAGAGGAAAAGGGAGGTCCCTGTGGAAACCATCAAAACCAAGGCATACGGTGAGATTCAGGTTGATCCCTCGTCTATAATTCTCTTCAAGAGAGAGATTCTCGGCTTTGAGGGACTCACCAAGTATTATCTCATCGAAATGGGAGACTTGCCGAATTTTTACTGGCTTCAATCAGCCGAAGAACCTGAACTCGCCTTTGTTGTGGTCAATCCCAGACTCTTTCAGGAGGACTACAAGCTTGTACTCGATGAAATTGACTGGGGGCTTTTGGAGGTTGGTCCCAACGATGAAGTGATCGACTTTGCTATTGTAAACATCCCTGAAGACATCCACAAAATGACCATGAACCTCTTGGGTCCCATTGTGATCAATGCCACAAAACGTATTGCCATCCAGGGTATTTCGATGAACAATTCCTACGGAACCAAAGTACCCCTGTTTTCCAAAGAACTTACACCGACACACACATAAAGGGAGGGTCCTCGTGCTTGTTTTATCGAGGAGGGAAGAAGAATCCATCATCATCGATGACACCATTGAAATCAAGATTGTTGGTATCAAGCAGGATCAGGTGAAGATTGGTATCATCGCTCCGAAAAATGTCAAAATCTTCCGAAAAGAAGTTTACGAGGAGATCCAGGCAGCCAACAAGGCCGCTGCAGCGAGTGCTCTCCCTGTTGAGGATCTGAAAAATGTTCTCAAGAAAGATAAAAAGACCGAAGGAGGCCGCTCATGATTTCACCAGAAAAAATGGAACTCCTCAAATATTATAACAAGGGTCTGGATCTCTATCGAAGTCGCTCCTTTGCTGAAGCCAAGACCTACTTCCAGAAGTGCCTTGAGATTATCCCGGATGATGGTCCCTCTCAACTCTACATAGAACGGTGTGATTACTTCATCAAAAATCCCCCTCCTCCCGATTGGGATGGGGTCTTTGTGATGACCACCAAATAAGAGCAATAAATAAAAAGGAGGAACTATGGCTCCCAATATTGATCGTTATCGTGATTATCCGACCGTTACTCGTTTGAGCAATACTTCCCAGTGGTCTGGAACCATGCGCTTCAAGACCTCTCTACGGATTGACGGAGACTACGAAGGCAAAATCGATGCTCAGGGGCTCCTTGTCATTGGACCGAACGCCAAAATCAAAGGAGACATCATCTGCGATGAGGTGATTGTGGGTGGGGAAATCCACGGCAATATTCACGCCCGCAAACGTCTCGAACTTTTTGAAACAGCCAAACTGTACGGAGATATCAAAACACCCAAGCTCAAGATGGAAAACGGGGTTATCTTTCAGGGTAAGTGTGAAATGCTTTCCAATTCCTGATCCCCTTTTTTAAGGGCTCTCTTACCCTTTTTCTTCCCCTCAGTTGCTCAGTTTTCCCCACCATGTCTTCCACAAAGATACCATAAAGGGAGGGAAAATGCACTTTTCAAAGGTTTTTCATCTTCCTCTCACGGATCCCCTCCTCATTTTTCTTCTTCTTTTAGGAAGTGCTTTTTTCGTTCAGATAGTGAGTAGAAAGACAAAAATCCCGGATATTATTGGACTTATTCTCATCGGAATGGTTATCGGTCCCTCAGGCCTGAGTATTCTCCAGAGAAACGAAATCCTCAAGCTCTTTTCTACCGTGGGGCTTCTTCTCCTGCTTTTTTTAGCCGGCTTGGAAATTGATGAAAATACCCTGAAGAAAAATCAACAAAAAAGTTTCATCTTTGGGGTCTTCACCTTTTCTTTTCCGCTACTTTTAGGTTTTTTAGGGGGATATTTTCTCTTCCGCTTCAATTTTCTCACCTCCCTTCTCTTTGCCTCTCTCTTTGCTTCCCATACCCCCCTCACCTTCTCCCTTCTCCAGAAAAAAAAGGTCTCTCACGATGAATCGGTGAGCACCACCATTGGGGGAACAGTCCTGACCGATATTGCGGCTCTGCTTATTCTGGCCATTACTGTCGCCATTTACAGAGGAGAATTCGGGGCCGGTCTTGTCCTTCAAATGAGCCTCTCTTTTGCCCTTTTCTTTCTCCTGACCATCTTTCTCCTCCCTGCCTGGGTGGGAATTCTCTACCGAAAACTGGAAAAAAGAGACGACCTTCTCTTTCTCTTCACCTTGATTCTAGTCTTCGGGTTTGGAGTTTTAGCTGAAATCGCCGGTATTGAACCCCTTGTGGGCGCTTTTCTTGCTGGAATAGGAATCAGTCGTTATATCGCCCAGGTCTCTCCGCTGGCCAATCGTCTGCATTTCTTTGGAAATGTGCTTTTTATTCCCGCTTTTCTGATAGCCGATGGGATGCTTATCGATCCTCTCTCCTTTTTTTCTGATCCCCGTTCTTTAGGTATGGCTCTTTTTATGACGTTCTGTGTGATCATTTCAAAATGGTTGGCCGCTTTTCTCTCTTCTCGTCTTTTTGGCTGGAAAAAAGCCCAACAGTTAGTTATGTTTGGTCTCTCCATCCCTCAAACAGCAGTTACCTTGGCCGCTGTTGTGGTAGGATACGAAATCGGGATGTTCGATAACGCTGTTTTGAATGGCTCGATCGTGATGATTCTCTTGTCGGTCATTATCGGTTCAATTATCACAGAAAAGGGAGCTGATGGACTTCTTTCGGATTCTGCCCCTGTCTCTCTCTCATCACCCCTTGTTCTCATAAGTCTCCTTGAATCACCGAAAAACATCCAGAGAACATTAGAATTAGCCGTAAACCTCCATGAGACGGCTTCTGTTTTTGTGCTTCCTCTTTTCCCTCGTGAAACCACAAAAGATGAATCCCCTTTTTCCACCCTTCGTGAAGAAGTCGCCACCTATGCTCTTGCCACAGGAAAACCTGTGGAAATCCTTTTGCCTTCTTCTCCCAATATCAAAAAGGGAATTCTCTCGTTTCTCACCACCCACCCTACTACCGATATTTTCCTCTCCTTTTCCCCCACTTCCTCTATGATAACCCCAAAAACCCTGTACCTGATGAAAAAAATTCTTTTTTCCCCCTCCTCTCCTTCCATTTTCATTCCCCATCTCACCCAATCCTTTTCTACCTTTGAAGAAGTTGTTCTTCTCGTTTTTGATAACGACCTCTCCCCTGCTGACCTGAAAAGCCCTCTTGAGAGAGTCTCTCACTTAACCAAAGCCACAAGGGCATCCCTCGTGATCGCCGCTCCTCCAAAAACCCTCTCGTCTATCCAGAAAACCTTCTCTTCCTCCCCCAGTGGAATATTCTTCACCCCAAAAGAGACCAGCGATCCTCATGCCCTCAAGGAAATTATTTCTTCTTCCTCAAATGCTCTTTTTGTCATTTTCTCGCTGGTAAAAAACAGACAAGTCCCTTTCTCAAACTTCGCCACAGTTTTCTCTTCTCTTGGGCCCCCTTTGAAACAAAAAGACTATCTTTTCTTTTTTTCCACGAAAAAGAAAATCTGAACTCCTTTCTTCTCAACAACCCTCCTCAGCATAGGGAAAAGACACCACCACTTTTGTTCCTCCCTCTGAGAAAAAGGCACACTTCCCCTCTAACTGGGCGGCCAACATCTCAATCAACTGAAGCCCAAATCCCTTCTCTTTCTTCTCCATGGAAAACCCAACCCCATCATCCTGAATACTCAGCGTAACCATACCCTCTTTCTTTTCAAGCCTCACCTCAATACTTCCCCTCTCCCTCCCCTGAAAGGCATACTTAGCGGCATTGGTGATCAGTTCATTGACAATAATCCCCAACGGGAAAAGCCTTTTCACATCAAGGGAAAAATCCTCTATGGCCACTGAGAGGGCTATCCTCCCCCTACCGGGAAAGATACTGAGAATAGCCTCTAAAAGCTCCTCGAGATACGGCTTGACCGACAGGGTACTTGAATCAGGGACAAGAAGGAGCTTATCATACATCACCCTCATACTCTCCACGCGACTGATGGCATCCTGAAGGATAGACTTCGCTTCAGGATTTGTTACGGCATCCTCCTGAATCCTGAGAAGACTCATAATAGACGTAATATTGTTCTTGATACGATGATGGGCCTCTCTCAAGATGAGTTCCTTCTCCTGGATTTGACGCCTGAGTTCCTCTTCTGCCCGCTTCTCCTCTGTCACATCCTCAAAAACCCCCTCAATCCAGCCCTTCTCAGGATAGAGACGGGCCGAATACCGTGCCCAGAAGGTGGTCCCATCCTTTTTTCTGTAAAGAACCTCATAATTTTTCACTTCACCTGTCTTTTGAATTATCTCAAGCATCCTCTGCCTGACGGAGATATCCACATAGTTTTGAGAAGAGACCAACTTTCCAACCACGTCCTCTCGTTTTTCATACCCGAAGAGTTTCGCAAGCTGGTCATTGCACTCCAAAATAAGCCCATCAGAAATACGAGAACGAAAGAGTCCCACCGGAGAATTCTGGAAAAGATTGCGATAGGTTTCCTCACTCTCCTTGAGTCTCTCCTCCATCTCCTTTTTGTCGGTAATATCCCTCACCACTCCTAACACCCGTTTCTCATCTATTTTTGAATGGCGTGCCTCAAAGAAGCGATTTTTTCCTCCAACGAAAAGACTATACGAAAAAAGCGAAACCTCCCCCTTCTCAAGGGCGTGCTGTATCGCCTGCATTGATTGAGAGGCTATCTCTGGTGGAAGTACTTCCGTCACCTTTTTACCAAGAAAATTTTCCGGGGAAGTATAAAGGGCTGTTTTCTCAGAAGCACGGAAGTCTAAAATCCTCCCCTCGCCATCGAGAATAAAAAGGATATCCGGAAGCGCGGCAAGAAGAGCCTCCCTCTCCTCAAGAGCATCGTGAAGTCGCTTTTCCACCAACTTCCTATCCGTGATATCCATCACAGAGAGAAGCCCTGCGGGTTCTCCCCCAACAAGAAGCCCTGTCCCATAGACCAATGCCCAGTGAATAGAGCCGTCTTTGTGAATCACCCGTACCTCATAGGTTCGGGGAGTCCTATCCCCGTGCTGACGACGACGCCCCAACTCCAGGGCCATCTTCTTGTCCTCGGGATGCACAATATCCCAGAAATTCATCTGAAGAATCTCTTCCCGACTATACCCGGAGATAACCTCCGCCGCCCGATTGGCATAAATCCATTTGTCATGCTGATAAATCAGAATGGCAATCGGTGTCGATTCGGCCAAATTGCGAAACCGATCCTCACTCTCTACAATTTTTTCCTGAGCCTGTTTAGTTTCAGTAATATCCCTCATAATGGTACAGAGAAGAGACTCCTCTCCACTCTGAACCCTGAAGGAAAGTGTCTGTACAAAACGTATCACCCCATCAAGCCTGGCTATCTTCTGTTCACGAAGATTCCCTTCCCAGCCTGTTTCATGTCCGTACACAAGCTGCATAAAACCATCTTTCAACTGATGATAGAGAGAAGGGCTTTTCATCTCCTCTGGCACTACCTGTACCATCACTTCCCAGATATACTTGCCCAAAGCCTCTTCCCTTGCAATCCCGGTAATCTCAGCCATCTTGTTGTTCCACTCCACCACCTTTCCATCAGATGAAAAAAGCCCTATCCCATCAAAAGACTGGCTGACAATGGCCTCATAGCGATTTTTGCTCTCAAGAAGGGCCTGTTCAGCCCGCTTCCGATCCGAAATATCCGTATGCGTCCCCAAAAAACGAATAGGCTTCCCCCCCTCATCCCTCTCGACAATATATCCCCTGGCCAAAATCCACTGCCAGGAGTTATCCTTTCGCCGGAAACGGAACTCAAGAACAAATCTCTCCGTTTCTCCACGGAGATGTTTCTCCACCTCCTGTTGAACCCGCTGCGTGTCATCTGGGTGAACCCGGGAAAAAAACTCCTCCGGACGATGGGGAAACTCATCCACCTCATACCCGGACATGGTATAATAGCGTGGGGAATAATATACCTCATTGGTGAGAAGATTCCAGTCCCAGATACCATCGTTAACGGCAATCATGGTTTTGGAGAGTCTATCCTCATTTATCCGAAGCCGCTCTGTGATGACCTCCAGCTCCTTCGCCCTCTCACGCTCCCGCTGGCGGGACTCAAAAAGTCGAAGAGCCATCTTGATAGACGTGTGAAGAACCATAATCCCCGAACTCTTCACCACATAGCCATAGGAGGTAATTGCCTCTGTCTTTTCTACGACCTCAGGTTCTACATGAGAAGAGAGAAAAACCACCGGAATCTCTCGTTTAGCAAGGATCTCTTTGGCTACCACCGTCCCATCCCTCCCCTGGCCAAGGTCAATATCCATGAGAATCAGATCAAGGGGATCCAGCGTGGTAGCTTTGGTGATAGCCTCCTCTGCATGGGAAGCAATCTCCACCTCATACCCAAAACGCTCAAGCTCCTTTTTTTGAGCAAGAGCAATAATCCCCTCATCCTCCACCAGAAGAAGCCGAACCTGTCTTGATTTATTCTCCATCCCACCCCCATTGATACTTTTAGCTACCTTCATTATAGCAGGAAAAAAGAAAAAGTCAATAAAAAAACAAGCCCATGGTCAAAATCAACCATGGGCCAAGTGTCTCTCATTTTCCTTGGGAAAATCCTCACATCTCTCGATTCACAATCGAACGAGCCGACTCATTGAAGTTCCATACCCCTATACGAGTGAAGGGAAAATACCTGAGAAGTGGCTGTCCAAAGATGTTTCTTCTTGGGACAAGTCCAAAATACCGCCCATCCTCACTCAGATCACGATTATCCCCCATACAGAGATAGTAGTCATCACGAACCACCCACTTAGTGAGTTCCACTCCCTTCAGGTAGAATTGACCATTTTTGATATCCACTTTCTCTTTTGATTCTCTCTCTACGAGAAGACGATAGAGATACTTTTCATAGCCCTTCGTTTTTGTGAGATCCAGAATATCTCCCTTGCGTGGGATATACACCTCAGGAAAATACCAGAGAAGAAGAGCCCTATACCCATCAAAATTGGTTACCACCCCATCATCCCCAAGGAGTTTCATGGCCTCAGGATACGACGGTACATTGAAAAGAAAATACCTGCCCACTAAATGCTGAACAATACGCTTTTTCCCCTCCACGTTTTCTTCATACACATTGAAATCATAATACGAAATCTCCTTATGAGGCCCCATGACCTTCTCATTTTTCATCACCACAAAGGTGGTAGGTACAGGGGTTCCATTTACGACCAGCTGGGCATTACTCATGGCAATTCTATCTCCTGGTTCACCTACCACACGCTTCACAAGATTCTTGGGATTATCATAGGTATTGTCAATATTGATGAGAGACAAACTGAAAAGCGACACCACCTCTCCCCAGATACCAGGTGAATTCCATGCAGGTGAGATAAATACCACAATATCATTGCGCTTAGGACTGCGAAGACCAGGAATCTTCCCATGAAGAAGAGGAACATACGATCCCATACCCAATTTGGAGACCATAAAGATATCCCCTACTAACAGATTGGGTACCATGGACTGGGTGGGAATCTGATAGGCTTCTAAAAGAAAAATCCGGAGAATAAGAACAATCACATAAGCTTCTGCAATCTCTTTCAGATTGTAGAGAACCTTTTCCTTGAATGTTTGTGGCTTTGGTTTTTCTTTCTTTTTTCCAAACATAGGCTACTCCTTCTGTCTCTCTTCTTTTTCTAAAAGAACCACCACATGACACACAATCCGATCAAGAGCTGTATGCTCTGATGTCTTGGCCTTGAGACTCACCGCATCCACCGGTATATCAAGGACCTGGGCTATATTCTGCCGAATGCTCTCTCTATACGGAGAGAGTTTTGGGCTATCGAGGATGATTACCATATCGATATTGTGGATTTTGACACCCTCAAGTATCCTTTCCTTCACCTCACGAAGGAGATCAAGGCTTCTTATCCCCCTGTAGCGCTCATCCGTATCAGGAAAAAGCGTTCCCACATCGGTATGGGCAAAAGGTCCCACAAGCGCATCTATCAGGGCATGGACAAGCACATCTCCATCCGAATGAGCCACACAGCCCATGGGAGATTCAATACGCACTCCTCCTATCCACAGAGGAAGCCCTCGAGCCAAACGATGGAGATCATAGCCAAGCCCAACACGAAGCATCTATTTTTTCACCTCGGTAAACACAATCCGCCCGGCTGAGGTCTGGAGCACACTGGTGACCTTCACAAGAATGCGCCGTCCAATATAGGACTGACCGTTTGCCACCACCACCATCGTCCCATCGGGAAGGTACCCGACTCCCTGGTTATTTTCCTTGCCTTCTTTGAGCACATCAAGTTCAAACTCCTCTCCCGGCAAAAAGACCATTTTGAGTGCATTGGCAAGGTCATTGATGTTGAGGATACGTACATCATCTAACTTGGCGATCTTGTTGAGGTTATAATCATTGGTGACAATATTTGCACGAAGCTCCTTGGCAAGGGCAATGAGTTTCATATCCACACCACGAATCTCAGGAAAATCCTTGGAGATAATACGAAGATCAATAGTAGAATTCTCTTTGAGTTTATTGAGGATATCAAGCCCTCTCCTTGCCCGACTCCGCTTGATAGGATCCCTCGAATCAGCCAAAGCCTGAATCTCATTGAGCACAAACTTGGGGATAATCACCACACCAGAGATAAACCCTGTCTCTGCCACATCAGCAATACGCCCATCAATAATAACACTGGTATCAAGAATCTTGAGGTCCTGACCAGTTTTTTCTTCTGTCTCAATCCCAATTCCCCCAAAGGAAAACCTCTTCATCGTATAGGAAAAGAAAAACCCGAGATACATCAAAAGAGCCGAAAAATAGAACTGATATGCCTGTGGAAGGGTCAAAAGAACCATCTGGTTGATCACATTCCACACTAACTGCGCCACAAAGTAGCCCAAGATAAGTCCCCCAAAAGCCAACAAAATATTCCCCCGCTTTGAAGACCACCACCATTCAAGAAACCAGAGAAGTCCAATAGCAAGAGCCGCAAACACAAACGTCATCCACTGCTTGAACAAAAGAAAATGAATAACCGCTAAACCAACAAAAACTAAACTCGCCACCACTCGACGAAGGATATTCATACTTCGCCTGCTCCTTTCACGTGCCATAAAAAAACTCCTTTTGCTTTTTATTTATTCGCTTTATACTCCACTACCTTGATCCCCAACTCCTCAAGCTGCTTCGGAGTCACCTCCGAAGGAGAATCACACATGAGATCCGTCCCCTTCTGTGTTTTCGGGAAAGCAATCACATCACGAATATTGGAGAGTCCCTGGAATTCCATCACCATACGGTCAAGCCCAAAGGCAAGACCCCCATGGGGCGGAGCTCCAAACTCAAGCGCATCCAGAAGAAATCCAAACTTCTCCCTGGCCTCAGTCGGAGAAATCTTCAGAAGTTCAAAGATCTTTGCCTGGAGCTGCATATCATGGATACGGATGGACCCTCCACCAAGTTCAATACCATTGAGCACAAGGTCATACGCATCAGAACGGACCTTGAGAGGATCCGTGTCTAACAGGGACATATCCTCAAGCTTCGGTGCTGTAAAGGGATGATGTACCGAATCATAGCGATTCTCTTCCTCATTCCATTCAAAGAGAGGAAAATCCACCACCCAGAGAAACTTCAGTTCTCCCTTCTTGCGAAGCCCAAACCTCTCCCCAAGATGAAGACGCAGGTTAGCCATGCTATCATAAACCACCTTTTTCTTGATATCGCCCACAAAGAGAAGGGTGTAGTTTTCTTTTGCTCCTGTTACTTCTAAAAGCTTTTTCTGGATAGGTTCAGAAAAATATTTCACAATATTCGACTCGAGTTTTCCATCCTTGACCCTCATCCAGGCCATACCCTTGGCGCCATATTTACCCACAAAAGCAATGAGATCGTCAAGGTCTTTTCTGGAGAGCCTATCCCCATCGGGCACAGGAAGACACTTGATCATCCCTCCCTTTTCTGCCACACTTCTAAAGACACTGAATTCACTTTCCTTCACCACCTCTGTCACATCGACAAGTTCCATTCCAAAACGAATATCAGGGCGATCAATGCCGTATTTTTCCATAGCCTCCTGATACGTCATCTGAGGAAAGGGAAGACTCACCTTAATCCCATAATTTTCCTCAAGGACCTTTGCCACCATCTGCTCCATGAGGCTCATGATATCTTCCTGACGAACAAAGGACATCTCGATATCAATCTGGGTAAATTCTGGCTGGCGATCGGCCCTGAGGTCCTCATCACGAAAACATCGGGCAATCTGGTAGTATCTCTCAATTCCCCCTACCATGAGGAGCTGTTTGAAGATCTGAGGAGACTGCGGAAGGGCATAAAACTTCCCATGGGAGAGACGAGAAGGAACAAGAAAATCTCGAGCTCCCTCGGGAGTGGACTTATTGAGAATAGGGGTTTCAACCTCTAAAAAGCCATGCTCATCCAAAAACCGCCGAACCGTCTGGGTAATCTTATGTCGTTTGTAGAGGTTATCATACATAGCGGGGCGGCGAATATCAAGATAACGGTACTTCAGCCTCACCTCCTCACTCACATCCTCCTGATCCATCTGAAAAGGAGGGGTTTTCGAACGATTGAGAAAATCGATGCGATCTATCTTTACTTCGTAGGCCCCTGTTTTGAGCTTGGGGTTCACATTCTCGGGCGAGCGATTCTGAACTACCCCGCTCACAGAAATCACATCCTCATGACGGGCTTTCTTGGCCGTCTCGTGGGCCTCAGGGTTGGTCTGGGGATCAAAAACAAGCTGGACAATCCCACTCCTATCTCGAAGGTCAATAAACATGAGACCCCCATGGTCTCGATAGTTCTGTACCCATCCTGTGAGGGTCACGCGCTTGTTTACTAAAGCGGTCTCACAAATCTCTCCGCAAAAATGAGTGCGTTGCTGATCCTGACGAATCATAAAGCCTCCAGTACGTTCTCTTTTCTTTCCTTTTGAAGTATGTTATTGTAAAGCCAAAGGGAGTTTTTTGCAAGAGTTTGAAAGCCCTCACTTTCTTCACTTGACAAAAACGCTCTCTTCACCATACAATAAGAGCATGGAAAAGGATTTGATTCAGGTCCTCTGCGAGATTACCGATTCAGAGACAATGCACAAGTTTCTGTCTGAGATTCTCACCCCAGCTGAGAAAAAAGACCTCACCCTGCGCTGGGAACTTCTCAAGAGACTCGCCGAAGGAAAATCTCAGCGAACTGTTGCTTCCGAACTTCATATCAGTCTCTGCAAAATCACCCGTGGAGCCAAGATTCTCAAAGACCCCTCGTCTTTTTGCGCTCAGGCTCTCAAGAAAGGACGCTAACATGCAAAAACCTCCCTCTCTTCGCGAAGCGGCGGCTATCCTTGAACTTCCCGAAAACTTCTCCGTTGAAGAACTTCAACAGTCCTATAGATCGCTTCTCAAACGTTACCATCCCGACCACTGCCATGAACTTCCCGTTTTTTGTGAAGAAAAAACCCAACAAGTCATTATGGCTTATCGTTTGCTCTTTGATACTATCAAAAAATACCGCGTCTCCCTCTCTGAACTGGAGAACATCGTTCCCGGTGAATTCTGGATGAAAAGGTTTGCCTCTGATGGAGTATGGGGCAACCCCCACCCGCCCAAAAAATAAAAAAACTCTCTCCTGAAGACAACCTTTTTTTACCTGTATTTTCCCTGCCAAAGATCATGGTCTTTCATGTACATCTCAAGCAGGTGTATATTCTGAGACTTCTCTCTTGTCCAGAGAGGAGCCACAAGACGTTTCTCTTCACAATCGCCAAAGAGTCTGTGGACAACAATAGCCGGATCAAGCCGAGTGAGGGCTTCAGCCAACCACTGAATATACTCCTCCCGCTCTAAAAGGGAAATTCGTCCCTCCTGATACCATTTCGCAAGGAGGGTATTGGTCTCCACGTAGAGATGATGAAATTTGATAGCCTCACACCCCCATTCCTGGACATCTTCTACCGTCTTCAAAAACACCTCTTTTGTTTCACCGGGAAGCCCCCCAATCACATGCACAAGCCTATCCACGCCACATACTCTCAATCGAGAAAGAGCCTCACGCGAAGCCTCGACGGTATGCCCCCGATTGACAAGACGCAACGTGGCTTCACAGGTCGATTGTACGCCAAGTTCTACCGTCACCCAGATTTTTTTGGCCACAGAAGAGAGAACGTCAAGCACATCATTTCCCAAACAATCCGGCCTTGTTCCAATAAAAATCCCCACCACCCCAGGCACAAGCACCGAGTTATACAACTCCGCTAAATACTCAGGACTCCCATAGGTATTGGTATAAGCCTGAAAATAGGCAATATACCCCCCCTGAAATCCCCTCTTCTCCCAGAAATGGATCCGTGAAAGAAGCTGCTCTCGTGGAGAAACAAGGGGATTCACATAGGAAGCCCTTGCCCCATGTTCCCCACAATACACACAACCGCCATAGGAAAGGGTCCCATCCCTATTGGGACAGGTAAACCCTGCATCAAGGGCAATCCTTTTCACAGGAAAACCAAACCGCTTGAGAAGATATCCCTTAAGAGCATGATAAGGCCGACCATCCCACCTCATACCTTTTGCCCCACCAAAATCCCATCTTCCCACGAAAAAGCAAACACCCGATAATGAGACGAAGAAAGCATCGCCTCATAAAAATCCTCAAGGGCCTTTTCCGCCGGCAGGGGATTTTCTCTCTCCTGATGAAGATGCTTCCCCAAAAGATTATCCACCACCAGAAGCCCCCCACAAGAAAGACGGTCAGTAATCAAGGGCAAAAGTTGCGGATACATTCTCTTTTCCGCATCTAAAAAGACCATGTCAAACGTTTCCCCACAGTTTTTCAAAAACTCTTCAGCGTCCCCGTACACCACCTCAACCGGCTTCTGATAAAAAAGGGCAAGAGCCTCTCTATAGCGGTTTTTGTCCCGTTCTATGGTGATAATCCTTGTCCCTTCCGGGAGATAGCGAAGAAGCCAGAGTGTCGAATACCCGCTTCCTGTGCCAATTTCAAGAAGAGAACGGGGAGAAACAAGACTCACAAGCAAACTGAGAAATTGCCCGAACTGTGGACGAACCGCCGGAATCTTTTGTTCAAGGGCTTTTTCATAGAGAATCCTGTTCTCATCCGTATATCCTAAGCGAACATCAGAGAGAAGCCTTTTCTCATCCATGGCTATCTTCCGGCAGGAAGCAGGACAACCTTCGGTTTCTCGATGGTATTGGTTACCTTCAAACGAAAAACCAACCGATTTCCTTCACTATAGCCAGCAGCCAAGAGTTGCGCCACATTGGGAAGCCCCACCACATAGTCTTTGGAAACCGAAAGAGTTATCGAGGAATTCACCATTTTCTTGGCCAGGAAAACAAGCGTAGGAGCCGAAACCTGAATATCATAACTATCCAGACGAACGTCTTTGAAGGATACGGTTCCCTCTCGCATCTCTCCCGTTACCACAAACGTATCAAAACTCAGCCTTTCCAGAGGAAGATTATAAAGCACCTCACTTATCTGGTTCTGGAGCACAAGCCCACGAAACTCCGGCTTATCCACATTGAAAGAAAAACCCATATACCCTACCAAAAGGTTTGTGAGAGGCAGTTGATAGTCTATGGTACCTTTCAAGGTTCCATAGACAGTTTTCCCATCACGAAGCATCGTTTCATTGAGATCATGAAGCTTGATATCGGAAAGTCGAATACTCCCCCGAAGAAAATCCCCTGCTAAAACAGCATTCCCTGTCACACTACCACGCAAAAGTTGACAGGAAATATTCTCAAGCACCAACGCTTTGCCACGAGGGAGAAGATGCAACTGAAAATTCTCTATCTCAAGGTTCTCATAGAGAACCAGCGGGATATTTACCTCCACATCAAGAGGAAAAACATCAATCACATCAAGCCAGGATAGGGACGCCTTTTCTTGAACCTCCCCACTTCCTGTGGTATTCTTTGTCGAAGAAGGCCATTTTTGACGCAACGCATCCGAGAGATCAAACCTCTCCGCAGTCAAGGAAAGGGCCATCCCTTGCCGACCGATAGGCAAAGAACGAAGACAAAAGCTATTCTTCCCAAAACGAAGGGTAGCTTCTCCATTGAGGGATAATCCTGCAATATCAAATGCCCCTTCTATTTGAAGAGGTCCATAGCCAATATCCTTGAGCGTAAGTCTTCCATCCAGTTGAGAAAGATCCCCATTCTCATAACGAAAAACCACCTTCCCCTCAACTGCTCCACTACCTCCTTGAAGCCCATCCCCAACCCGGAGAACCAGATTTTCCACCACCCCATAGGCAAGCTTTTGTTTCGGATTATAAAAGAGATTGGAGATAGCCACTTCACTGGTATTATACCGAACTATCGTATCGGAAAGCAGAAAATTCTCCTTCTTGGTATCATAAAGAACCTGATAACGAGACGAGGTGATCTGATTGGATTGCCAGAGAAGAGAAAGAGACGTCCCCTTCACTAACCATTGATTTCCCTGAAGATACACTTCGCCGCCCACCCTTTTGACAAGAAAATCCTTGCCAGCCTGGAAAAATCTCCCCACCTCCATATCCTCTATTTGAAAACGGATAGTTTTTCCCTTGCCCTGAAAAGAAGCCTTCCCATACATGCTCACCAGAGTCCCATTGTAGGAAGCAGGGGAAGTAAAAGACCCTAAATTCCAGGTCACATTCACATTGAGCGGAATACTCTTGTACACAACCTGAGAATCTACAAAGACCATCTGCTGAATGACAAAGCCAAATCCCTCAGACGGTTTTTTCTGCGTCGATGAGGCCTGAAATCTTTTCACCACCCCCTCTATATCCTCGATGGTGGCATACAAACCCCGAATGGACAGCCTCGAAAATTTTAGTGTTCTCTGAATCAGTGCCCCAAGGTCGTAGTAGGCACTTATCTCTTTTGCCTCAAGGAGAACCTTTCCTCCGGTTTCCATAAGTTTGGGATTCTCAAGCTGAACCCCCTTGAGCCAATCAATCCTTGCGGAAGAAACCTCGACTCGAAGACGGTACTCTTTTGTTAGAGCTTCATTCACGAGGGCAAGTACCCTGTCTGCAGGCCACTGAAGATACAAATAAACAACCCCTCCCACTGCGGCTACCACTAAAAGCAGGAAGACCACACTCACAACCAGAAAAAATTTTTTCAAGAGTTCCCCCTTCACATGGGAAAATGAACGAGATTTTAGGCGTTATTCATGACGGATATAACGCTGAACATTGTACATGAACCAATCATTGTAGTGCTTTTCGATCCACTCACGGGTTGCCTGGCTCAGACCAATGTCATAGCCACGTTTCTCGGACTCGATCCATTTGTACACCTCTATCTCGTGGATGACATCCTTCACCTGCCGTTCAAGATCGAAATACCGTGTTGTCATAGTCATGACTCCACTCATCAACTCTCCTTCTCTCTTAGTATATTATACACTATTTAGAAAAAATGTCAAGTAAAAACTCTCAAAATCTCGCAACTCAATAGAAATGTCGTCATATTTATCTCAATAGAAATGTCGTCTTCTGGGAGAGGGTGGAGGAGATTTTGTGCCCTGTGGAGCTTATCTCGTAGTACTCCAGTTCCACATTCTCCTTGTAAATATGGACAGAACCATCTAACCATGTTTTGATGGTTACCCTGTCCCCCGGTTTCAAGGCTATACTTTTTTGTCTTGGAAGCTGAAAATACCTCGTCTTATGTTTCACCACATAGTCTCTTGATATCTTTCTCTTCACAGAAAAACATACCATATCCTTGAGGTTTTGCCCTTCCAGAAGGGGAACATGATGGTCTTCCTCTGAGAGAGGTTCTTTGTTGTATTTGGCATTGTGTCTGTCCCAGTACTCCTCTACCAGATACCTATTCGCTTCTTCTATCGTCTTTATTCCCTTATGCTTGAGAAGTTTAATAAGCCTGTCTTGATGAACTCCATTGGAGCGTTCAATTCGCCCTTTCGCTTGCGGTGAGTTGGCAAAAATGAGTTCAATTCCCAATTCTTTACACACTTTTCCAAATTCCGTAAGCGCTTCTTCCCCTTCAAACTCTTCTTCTATGGTTTTTTGTCGCCTGGTGTAATAAACACTTCTCCTGTCAGTATATATCGACTCTGGAATGCCATAGCGTGATATCCATCCATAAAGGCATTGCAGCGACAATTCCGTGGTTTCTCCTGTCGCAAATAGACCAAAGGTTTTGCCCGTCGCATCGTCTACCATGCTCGTAAGACAATATTTGTTTCCATCCCCAAACCAATCATGAATACTTCCATCCATCTGAATCATTTCCCCAAAAGAAGCCTTTCTCGGCCTTCGTAGACGGTGCTTCGGGGTCTTTTTCCGTCTTTCCCACAATCCCTCTTCACGAAGCCATCTATAGAGCGTCTGAGGGCATATTTTGGCCCCCGTTTCCCTTGCGATCTCTTCCGCTGCTAACACCGCACCCCACCCTTGATAGTTTTTCCTGTAAAGTTCAAGAGCTAATTCCCTGATTTCGTCCTTGTTGTTATTCCCACGGCGTCCTAAAAGCCCATGATTTAACCCTTCATCACCTTTTTCAAGGTATTTCTTGTAAATCCTCTGAACCTGTCTCACGCTTAAGCCAAGTTTCTCCGCACCCTTTCTCTGGGTGATTTTCTTCGTCCTGATCATTTCCATCACCTTCGCTCTTTCCATCGCCTTTTTCGTCATACGTATCACCTCTTTCATGGTAACCCCTTTCTTCGTGGTTACCCTTATTTTAAAAAGGCGACATTTCTATTGCGATAGAACACGTCATTTTAAATGAGTTTTAACAGTAAAAACTCTCAAAATTGTTCTTCATAAAGAAAAAAGAGAGAATCTCCCCCTAAAGGGAGAGACCTCTCTTTATATACCAGATTTCGTTTACTTTTTCCTCACGTGGAAAGTCACCCGCCGGTTCTCAGGATTGGTAGGATCATTGGGATACAAGGGTTCAGATTCTCCTACCCCATTCACCACCACACGGGAAAGATCCAGCCCCTGTTTGCGGAGAAGCCCATAGACATACTCAGCTCTCTGGCGAGAGATAACCACTGTAGGAACTCTCTCTCCCTTCTTGGCAGGGTCAGGAGGGGTAGCATGTCCTCTGATCTCAAGCACATATCCCTCGGGCATGGTCTCAAGGGTCTTCTTGATGAGAGGCAATGCCTTCTTCATCCAGTTAGAGACAGCCGAGGCCTGAAGAGTAGTAGAGCGATACCCAAATCCAAGCATAGGAATTGTACCAATCTCTTGATTGAGGCGAACCACTATCTGCTCGGGTGTTTCCACAGGGGCTTTGGGTTCTTCCTTCTTCTCTTCGACAACAACTGGTTTTTGCTCGGGTTGAGCCGTCACCGGGGTAGATTCTGGCTTGGCTGCAGGCTTACCACCACATCCTGCCACCCAGAAAATCGCAAGTATAGCCACCACCTTCAATATCCAACGCATTTTGCCTCTTCTTATGCACGTTTATACAGTATTATAACTATTTTCAACTCTCATTGTCAACTATATTTTCTGCCCCTCAGAAAGAGGGGCAGAAAAAACACCTATTGAAATCTCACAATTCGTGTAAAGGAATCAAGCTTGAGACTTGCCCCTCCCACAAGCGCCCCATCAATATGCTCCTGGGCCATAAGCGCATCAATATTTTCTGGTTTCACAGAGCCACCATACTGAATTCTGGTCTTCTCCGCCACTTCAGCATCATACAACTCTGCTAACACTTTGCGTACATAAGCATGAACCTGATTGGCATCCTCAGGAGTGGCAGTCTTGCCAGTTCCAATAGCCCAGACAGGTTCATAGGCGATGGTCACCTTGAGAGCCTCTTCTCTGGAAAGACCCTTGTAAGCCTCCACCACCTGACGTTTACAGACTGCTTCTGTCTGGCCTTTTTCCCTTTCCTCAAGAAGCTCCCCAATACAGAGAATTGGCAAAAGCCCATTCTCCAGCGCCGCCTTTACTTTTTTGTTAATCATCTCATCGGTTTCACCAAAGATATGACGTCTCTCAGAGTGTCCAAGAATTACATGCGTCACCCCTGCCTCCTTGAGCTGTACAGGAGAAACCTCACCGGTAAAGGCGCCTTCTTTCTCATAGTACATATTCTGAGCCGCCACCCAGATATTGGAACCCTTGAGTTCCTCCACCACTCCCGCAATATTGACAAAAGAAACCCCCACAAGAATATCCCTGTCCTTCACATCAGCAAGGGCATTTTTCAACTCACGGGCAAAGGCTTTCGCTTCAGTAGGGGTTTTGTACATCTTCCAGTTTCCAGCAATAAATGGTCTCCGCATCCTTTTCTCCTTGTCTTTATTTATCCATCAGGGCAGCCACGCCGGGAAGTACCTTGCCCTCTACGAGTTCCAGCGAAGCCCCACCACCAGTCGAAATATGAGACATCTTGTCAGCTACACCGGCTTTGTTCACCGCAGACACAGAATCTCCCCCACCAATCACCGTAATGCACCCGGGAAGCTCTGCCAAAGCCTCTGCAATCGCAATGGTTCCCTTGGCAAAATTGGGGAATTCAAACACCCCAAGAGGCCCATTCCAGAAAACCGTCTTTGCCCCTTTGAGAGCCTCTTTGAAAGCCTCAATACTCTTCGGTCCAATATCCATACCCATCCAGCCAGGTTCAATCTGTCCACGCTCCACTACCTTGTATGCCGCTTCAGGGGAAAACTCCTGGGTTACCACATTATCAAGGGGTAAAAGAATCTGCACACCCTTCTCCTGGGCCTTCTTGAGGATTTCCTTGGCTGTCTCTAGCATATCATCCTCAACAAGCGATGCCCCTACCTCCATTCCCTGACTCTTGAGGAAGGTATAGGCCATCCCGCCACCAATGATAAGACGATCCACCTTGTTCAGAAGACTCTCAAGCACCGCTATTTTCGAGGAGACTTTTGCTCCACCTACAATAGCCACAAAGGGTTTGGCTGGGTTTTTGACCACTTTTTCCTCAAGAAACTCAAGTTCCTTTTCCATCAGAAAACCGGCCACAGCAGGAAGAAACTTGGCCACATCGGTCGTAGAGGCATGAGCCCGGTGAGCGGTACCAAAGGCATCATTCACATACACATCCCCATAAGAAGCAAGCTCTTTTGCCATCTTTTCCCTTTCAGCCGCATCCTTTGAGGTTTCTTCAGGATGAAAACGGGTGTTTTCGAGCATGAGAATGCCACCCTCTGGAAGACTATCTACCATCGCCTTTACCTCAGGTCCCATACAGGAGGGAGCAAGCTTCACCTCCTTGCCAAGGAGTTTGGCAAGATGAGCGGCTACAGGAGCCATTTTATGCTTGCCTTCGATGTATTTCTTTTCATCAAAAGGCTTTCCTTCCTTCTCTGCTTTCTCTTTTGCTTTTTGCATATCCTTTTTGGGATCTCCTAAGTGAGACATGAGAACCAGACTCTTTGCCCCTTGTTTCAGAACATACTCAATCGTCGGAAGAGCCGCCCGGATACGGGTGTCATCCTGGATCACCCCATCCTTCATCGGTACATTAAAATCCACACGCATTACCACGCGCTTACCTTTGAGATCGATATCTCTCACGGTTTTCTTTGAGATAGCCATACTATCCTCCTTTCTTTGTTTCTCTTCAAAAAGTGGATTTTATTGTAGAGAGAAAAACGAAAAAAAACAAGTAGAAGCCACAACAAAGTGCGCGTGTGGTATATTATCTAAGAAAATTGGATAGCCCCTTCTCTTTTTTCATCTCAAGGAAAAGCCACATTAACTCCCGAGTGGAGCTTTTTGAGAAGAAGTGTCTCTTTCCCAGACCTTTTGAAAACCAAGCATTCGAAAGAGAAGAAGAGTCCCTAAAAAACCATACCACCAGCCCACCAAACGAGGAGAAAAAGAGAGAGAAAAACTCCCTCCGAGGGAAAAAAAGTGAATAAGCATTGCCACCATACCCCAGGCCTTCTCAAGAAAGACCAAAAACCAGGTGGAAACAGGGCCAAAGATCACCCATATCGCGGCCACAAAACATCCCCCAAGAACAAAGGGAAAAAGGGGAACAATCACCAGATTGGCAACAAAAGACAAAATCGTCATCTCTCCAAACGTCATGACCAGAAGAGGAAAGGTCATCACATTCGCCGATAGTGTCACCCCCGCAAGACCTCCAAAAGGCCAGAACTTTTGAAAAAGAAGAGAAAGTGGTTCGGCAAAAAGAAGAATACCCACAACCGCAAGAAAACTGAGCAAAAAGCTAGTTCCTAACCAGGAAAGAGGAAGAAAGACACAACATAGCCCGGCTACAAAAAACACCCAGTCTAACCAAAAAAGAGGCGTCCTCACATCCCAGAGAAGAACATACCCCCACAAGAAAAGCGTGGCCCTCACTAACGAGGCCGGCGCACCCACCACAAGGGTGTACAAAGACAGAAGCAAAGTAGAAAGAACCCACGCCCTTTTCTGAGAAAGAAAACATCCCAAAAGTCCCTGAAGAGCCCCCGCTATCAAAGCTAAATGAAGCCCGGAAATCGCCAGAAGATGAAAAAGCCCGCTCAATTGAAACTCCCGCTTTGTCCCATAATCCAAAAAAAGTCTGTTACCAAGCACAAGGGCAAAGACCAGAGATCGAAAAGACGAAGGGGATATATGCCTTTCTATCCTTTCCTGCCAGAAGAAAAATATCCGGCTGAAAGAGGCAAGGACATCCCGGCGTTTCACAAGGACAATCTCAGAAGGATAGAGAGAAGCCCCTGTCTTTGTGAGACGAATCTTTCCCCGAATGGCGACGGTATCACCCAAAAACCATGGCGTAGAAGAAAAAAAGACCAACTCTCCCGATCTATGCATATACACCCCATCAGGAGAAAGGACAGGATGAGACATAACAACAAGCGTCCGTTCTGTATATCCAGAGACATATTCCTCTCTCTGTGAGACTTTCCAGAAGCCAAAAGCAAGACCCGCCACCAAACACCCCCAGAGGACCCACCGACGAAAACCAAGCACCATCCCATACAAAAAGGCACACCCTACCCAATCCATCCAACTCCCATAGAGCCCAAAGAAAAAACCAACGACAAAAACAAGACTGGCAACCGCCATCTCAAAAACGGATTTCTGTGCTATTCTGGTTTATCTTGCGCACAGAGAATTGATCGTTGTACACCTTGGCCGCACTTCGTAGAATAGCAATAATATCTACCAGCGCCTTCTCATGAGCATAGACAAGAGAAAGCGAATGCGTTGATGTCTCCCGTACATCAATACGAGAGATGAGAGAATTGGGTAACACCTCACAAAGCATGTTATTGGTATTGATGATGTTAATAAGTAATTCTTTGGAACTATGACACTTCTGGAGATACGTTTGATAGAGAAGTGGCGAAAAATCAGTAAGCCAATAGGTCACAAAACCATTTTTGAAGTCTATCTCACTAATATCTAAAATCTCATGAATAATGGACAAAAAACGCTGAAGCCTATCCGTATTGATATGGTAGTCCTGATTGTTGAATTCCTGCACACCAATCCCAGCCGCTGTGGCCACATTTTTCCAGGCTGTCTCTCCATATTTGGAGAGAATCCAGCTTTTCAACGCTTTGAGAAGCAGGATTTTCATACAACCCCCTCACTTTTTGAGATGCCTATATTGTAAGATATCTCACAAAAAACGCAATATTTTTCAAAAAAATAAAAGAGGGTGCACACAGCACCCTCTTTCTTTTGATCTCTTATCTGTAGAGAACCATTCCCGTCATCTCATCGAGAACCACGGTACCACTTACCTTTTTGCCCTGAACGGAAGCAGACTGGCCGTCAACCATCACGTTCCATTCCCCTTCAGGCAGGGTAAAGGAAGCCTTCTTGCCAAAGTTCCCGTTAATCAGCACCACAAAGGTGTATTTGTCCTTGGTAACCTCTGCAGGATAGATATACCCAAGGGCAGAAGAGAGCGTGGACTTCCCATCTTCACCGAGGGCATCAATAAACTTCACCTGAGAACCAGCCCCAGCGCTGAAGGCAGGATAGGTTTTTCGCATCTTGATAAGTCCCTGATAGTAGGCATAGAGATCAGCATTCACTTTCTTGAGTTCCCAGACAATCCAGTTGGCTTCATTGTCCTTCTCATAACTATCATGGTCGATCACCCAGGGACGCGGCTTACTTGACCACTTTTTATTTCCATCTGCAGCATTGACCCACTCACCCTTTTCATTCTTTATCCAGTTCCCTGTATTTTCAGGGAAAACATCCTTCACTGTGGGAGGAACAACGACCTTCATACGAGCAAACTCCTGTCCCTCATGCATCATGAGAGCCCCGGGAACCGTAAAGAGGAAAAGCGCCCCAAGTTTTGCCTGCTTGAGCTGCTTCTCTGTGAGCTTACAGAGGGCAAGATACTTCTGAACATCAAACTTGCCATCGGTATAGACATCAAGAGCGGTATCCTTTTTCATATCCCTGTTGCCAAGTCTGAGGAAATCGCCAAAGGTGTTGTTATCGTGAGACTCAATATAATTGAAAGAATTGCCAACATATTTGAAGAGGGTTGGATATCCCTGCACGGCTTTTTTCAGTTCAGCTACAGGAGCATTACCGAACACAAGTCCAGCCGTTGAGCCATAGGAAGCATTAGCTCCACCACGAACAAGGTTGCGGAACTTGTCATTCCAGGCTCCTACTCCCCTCTTATCAAAGCCGTTGTTATTGTCATTCAGTGCATACCCACCACCATCACGAGGTTCACCACGACCACCCATCCAGGGTTCAGCTGTGAAATAGGCATTGGGGTTGATCTTTTTCACCGCAGGTACCAAAGCCTCATAGGTCTTCCAGTCAATGATCGTTCCAAGGTCAAAACGATAGCCATCAACCCGGTATTCCTGTACCCAGTAGGTTGTGCTATCCACAATCAGCCGACTGGACATGGGCCTATCAGACTTGTAGTCGTTTCCACATCCAGAACGCGCATCATAGGTGCCAAGTTCATTCATAAAGAAATAATACTTTTTGTCTATATACTTGAGGGCATTCCTATCATACTGGGAAACATGGTTATACACCACATCCATCAGAACGGCAATGCCATTCCTGTGGAAAGCATCCACCATGGCCTTGAAGGCATACACCTGACCGCCACTGGTTCCAATCCACTTGCCGGGTCGAACCTCTCCCTCAAAATAGAAAGCCTCTGGAGCAAAATAACAGCTTGTCATATATCCCCAGTGGTTGCGTCCGTACACATTCCAGTTATTGTACACAATGCCGGGGGATCTCACCATATAGGGGGCTTCAATCTCATTGAATTCCTGTGTGGGGAGAAGTTCCACCGCATTCACCCCAAGTTCCTTGAGATGAGCCAGTCCACCCTCTTTGCCATCTTCCACAAGCCCCTCATAGGTTCCCTTCTTGGTCACATTCTTGGAGAGCATGGTCATATCCCGAACATGCATCTCATAGACGATAAGCTCATGCTGCTTGTAGGGCATATAAGCCTGCTTCGACTGCCAACGATAGGTAGAAGGATCCACAATCACCGTAAGATGATGCTGCGGAGAAACCTGTTTGGTGGCCAATGCCTTGGAATAAGGATCGGCTACAATCACCTTGGGATTGAAATCCTCTGTATCTCCAGCTGGCCCCCATACTCGATAGCCATAGAATTTGCCAAGATAATTTCCCTGGAGGGTAACCTCCCATACACCATTGGCATCACGCTTCATCTCTACCTGCTTCTCACCTGGTTGCTTCTCAGCCTCTGCTGGTCCTTCATAAGGCTGATCAAAGAGCGCAAGCACCACTCGTGTCGCCCGAGGAGCAAAGACACGGAAGGTGGCTGAATTGCCAGACAAAATACAACCAAGTGGCTTGTCTGAGTAGTACCGATTGAGCCATTCGTCGCCGGGCTGAATCTCAAAGGTATTGGTGGCTTTGCCCTCTTTGGTATCAGAGATCACCGCCACCACATAGTTCTTGTCAGAAGCAAGGGGATCTGTGGTGAGCACATATTCACCCTTCTTCTTTCCTGGTTGTTTTTCTACCACCTTGACAGGGGTCTTGGTTTCATAATCCCACACCTCAAGGGTATAGGCATAACTCTTGGCATCGTCATACTTCATCTTGATGTCAATACGACTATCCGTTTGACGATACGCCGCAGCCACCTTCTGCGTAAAGGTGTACTCGCTCTCTGCTTGGGTGGACGAAGCCTTGGTTGAGGATGTGGTTTTCGCTCCACCCCCACATCCAAGGACAAGCCCAACAAGAAGAATACTCACTATCCACAACACACTTCTTTTCATGACCTTCCTCCTACCAAAAATACTTCGGGTATATTATACCACGGAAAAAAAAATAGTCAATACTTCGCGTTCTTTATATTTTGTATCATACCTCATACTCAATAAGGCTCTATCTCGCTTATTTTTCCCATGCCTCACTTAAGAACTTTGCTCCTAACCCAGACAGGGGAAAAACACCCGTGCAAAGGTCTCAAAAAAGTAATAAAAAAATAAAAATAGTATAAAAATATTCCTTATCATAATAAATAATTCTACTTTTTTGAATAAAAAAAGACAAATAGGCCCTTGTAAACAGAAAAAGCGGGGAAGAGGGGCGTAGCCCCTGACCCAGAAAGGGTAAGAAAGCACCCGTGCAGGGATCTCTATTTATGATACAGAGAAACAAAAGAAAAAACAAACAAGAGCCCTTTTATGATGGTTTGGCTCTTACCATATTTCAGCTAAACGAAGGGACTTTGCTGAAACAGGGTAATAGCCATCGCCTTTGCCGTGGTGCAATAGGCAAAAGCCCCTGCTGGAAAAGAAGCCCCGCAGGCTGGTGAGAGAAAGCTTTGTTCTTTTACCCCTTTTTTTCTGTACCCCACCGGGCCGCTTTTGCGGTCGTGTGCTCTTTCGTAAGGGGGAAGTCCTTCCGGAGTGAGGGTGCGTATCAGTTGAAAGTTGAAAGTTTGTAAAGTTTATAAAGTTGGGGGCAAGGTTCAGTAGGATGAGTTGTGGTTGCCGAAGTCTCAAGGACGAGGCAATGTCGCCCACGGAGGAAGGACTTTCCCTGAAAAAGGAAGAAGTTTTTCTTTACCCGCAAAAGCGGCCCACCATCCGTCCGAGGCGCATTCGTAGCATGCGACGAGGACAACGCGCTTTTGTCCCGCGCGGGAGTGCTTCCTGGAAAAAGGAAGAGGGGCAGCAAAAAGAGCCCAAAACTGAAAGAGAAAAGATGGTTGAAGGAGTATTGAGTTTTTGGGTAAAGATAACCGTTCTGTCTGGATGTGGAACGACACTGCAAGCATAAGAAAAATTGCATTTTTTCAAAAAAATACTTGTAAAAAAGAACGAAAGGCTTTATAATTAAATCGAAAAAAGCCGGGCAAAAATTTGAAGAAAGAGGATCGTTTCATCAATGAAGGGATACGAGAAGTTCGAAAGCCTCTCAGAAGAAGAACTCTGGGAGCAATACCTTCAGACCCGCGATGAACAGATACGCAACTATTTTATCGAGAAGTATGCCCCACTGGTGAAATATGTTGCCGGTCGTGTTGCCATGAATGTTCCAAGTTCAGTGGAATACAATGATTTAGTGAGTTATGGAATCTTAGGACTCATTGACGCCATTGACAAGTTTGATCCTCATCGAGAGATCAAATTCAAAACCTATGCGGTCACCCGTATTCGAGGGGCCATCTTTGATCAACTTCGGGCTATTGACTGGCTTCCTCGTTCTGTTCGTCAAAAATCCAAAGAGATCGAACGAACCATCGCTGAGCTCGAAGGGAAATTAGGCCGTCCCCCCACAGATGAAGAGATTGCCAAAGCCATGGATATGAGTCTTGAAGATTTTCATAATCTTTTACTGCGGGTGAGTGGCAATAACCTTGTTTCTATGGACGAAAGCTGGTATATTAACGACGGTTCCGACAATGCCCCCACCTCTATCGAAGAAACACTCGAAAGTTCGGACGCTTATAACCCTGATGTGGTAGCCGAAAAACAGGAAATCAAAAAGATGATTGCCAAGGCACTCATGGAACTCCCCGAAAGAGAACAACAGGTCCTTATTCTTTACTATTATGAAAGTCTGACTCTCAAAGAGATTGGAACCATTCTCAATGTGACTGAATCTCGTGTTTCCCAGCTTCATACCAAGGCCATCCACATTCTGCGAAGTAAACTTGCCCAGATCAAAGAAGGTTTCTCAAAATAAACCTCACAATACATCATAAGGAGGACGATTATGGTTGTTGCGTATACCCTCAAAGGGCTTGAACTTACCGATGAGCAAAAACAATACTTAGAAAAAAGGATGCAAAAATTCAAATTTTTCTATGACCATATCCTCAATATCAAGGTTATTGCGGAAGAATCGCGGGGGCGAATTTCCTTGGAAATCAAGGTGATGGCAAATCACGATAGTTTCTTTGCCTCCGATACTCAACCCACCTGGGAAGCCGCCTGTGATAGTGTGACGGACAAGATTGAGAAAGAAATCAAGCGCTACAAAGAAAAAAAAGTCAAAGAACACCACAAGTCCAACCACAAAGAACTCCCTGAGGAATAACCTTCTATGGATACTCACCACGTCTCTCGTGTCCTCACGGTAGAAGAACTTCTTCGTCTGAACGAAGAACAGAATCTTGCTCTGAAACTGGAACTTCTTTCTGCACCAGAAACCCTTCAACAGGCTATTACCAGCGAAGAAATCGATCGGCCAGGGCTTCCCCTGGCCGGCTTTTTTGAGTGTTTTGAAGGGGGACGTATCCTCATCATGGGCAAGGGAGAAATGGCCTATATCAAAAAAATGGAAGCCCAGAATGACACGAAAAATTTAGAGAAACTCTTTCATTACAAGATCCCTGCGGTGGTGATCACTCACGGACAAACGCCACCAGAATCCTTAAAAAATGTCTGTCATCATTATCAGGTTCCTCTGCTCCGCACCAAACTCCCAACCAAACAATTCATCCCCATGATTACCAGTTTTCTCACGGATTATTTTGCCCCGTCCATCAACATCCATGGCAATCTCGTCTCTGTCTATGGGATAGGCGTTCTCATCGTGGGCAAAAGTGGTATTGGAAAGAGTGAGGTCTCCTTAGGGCTTGTCGATAGAGGTCACAAGTTCATTGCCGATGACTTGGTCCGCATCCGGCGTCTCAGCAAGGCTGAAGGTTATGAACTCATCGGTGAATCTTCTCTTCACTTAGGGGCTTTTCTTGAGATCCGTGGAGTAGGTATCATCAATCTTTCCCAGTACTATGGAGAAGGCCGCATTCAAAAAAGTGAACATGTGGGACTGATCGTAGAACTTCATGAGTGGGATAGCCGCTATCAATATGATAGACTCGGGCTTGACGATCGTTTTGAAAAAATATTGGACGTGGACGTTCCAAAACGCACCATCCCCGTTTCCAGCGGGAGAAATATCCCCCTTCTCATAGAAATTGCTGCCTACCGGGAGATCATGCGCCGTCTCGGGAGAAACTCTGCCGAAGAGTTGGATCAAAAGCTGTTAGGACTATTGAAGAAGTAACTCTCTACCTCCTCATCTGATACCGCTGGACTGCCTGATTGTGTTCCTGAAGCGTCGAAGAGAAATAATGCGTCCCATCATTCTTGGAGACAAAATAGAGGTACTCCGTCTGAGCAGGATAAGCCACAGCGAGGAGGGCTGTTTTTCCCGGGTTGGCAATCGGTCCAGGGGGAAGCCCATAGTACATATAGGTATTATACGGCGAGGTATTGGTAAAATCCCGCTTGCGAATATTGCCATCCCAGGTACCTTCCATCTGGCGGATATAGATCAAGGTAGGATCCGTCTGGAGTTTCATCCGTATCCGAAGACGATTATAAAACACCCCTGCCACAATGGGTTTCTCGTATTCGACACTCGTCTCCTTCTCCACAATACTGGCCAACGTCACTGCCTGAAGAAAAGAAAGCCCATGAGAGGTCAAAGCCTCTCTCATCTCAGGGGTCACCACCCGTTTGAATTGATTCACCATCATCCTGACAATATCATGTACCGTCATATCAAGCGAGACGCTATAGGTCTCTGGAAACAAAAACCCCTCAAGGTTTTTCACTCCCTTCACCCCTAAATCAGCCACAAGATCCACCCTCTTGCATGCCTCAAGGAAATCTGTCTCGCTCGTGATAAACTTCTCCCTCACTAAATAAGCCGCAATATCATAGATATTCCATCCCTCGAGAATGGTCATCTTTCTCGCATAAACCTGACCTGTTCCCATTTTTTTGATGAGATCATCGATTGATTCTCCAGGCAAAATCTGATACGTACCTGCCTGAAGTTTTTTGTCGTATCCCTGAATTTTTGCTCTCACCTTGAAACGAACAGGATCCCGGATAATCCGATGTTGAGAAAGACGATTGGCTATTCGGTTGAGACTTTCCCCCTTCTGAACCTCAAACAAAAGTGGCTCTGTATTGAGAGTCACATCCCGGGCGCACCCCAAGACAAAAAACACAAGCCCCACCAAAAGAAAACTTGCACACACTCTCTTCATACCTGCCCTCCATAGCGATGTTTATACACTTCCCACAAACACACCGCTGTCGCTACCGAAGCATTGAGACTGTCCAGTTTGCCGGTTGTGGGAATACGCACCATATCATCACAGGCCCGTCGCATCATTCGACGCATACCCTTGTCCTCTGAGCCTACCACAAGACACACAGGAAAGACGAAATCCACCCCCCCGAGAATACGTTCTCCATGCATATCCAGCCCATAGACACGAAACCCCATCTCCTTCAGCCTCTCGGTCGTGCGGACAATATTTCGGACATACACCACAGGGAGACGATATAACGCCCCCGCTGAAGCCCGAATCACCTGAGGGGTTATGCGGGCACTATGATCCTCTGGCAAAACCACCACATCCACACCAAAAAGAAGAGCAGAACGCAGAATTGCCCCCACATTTCCCGTGTCGGTAAGACCATCAAGCATGAGAATCACCCTTGCTTTCTCCCAGTCAGAAAATCTCTCTTCTTCTTCATAGACGGTAGGGGGAAGCGCTATCTCTGCCGCTATACCCTGATGCTTTTGTGTGCCGGCAAGCCGGCTGATTTCCCTCTCTGAAAGAAACTCGACAACTATCCCTTTCTGCCGTGCCTGAGCCACAAGCGTGGCATACTTCCCCTTCTTCGAAGCTTCTACCACAAGACGCTGGATAGAAAGACGTTCAGAGAGCGCCTCTTCCACAGAGTTTCTTCCATAGACAAACACACACACCCCTTCGTTCAGGCGGGCATTCGCTTGAAGAAAGCATTGAGAAACTTGAACCACCCCTTGTCCTCATCAGAAACCTGAAGGTTCAAGAGTCGCTTCGCGATATGATTGAGACAGAGATTCACCGGGGCATTTGGAGCAAGAAAGGCAAAAGGAATCTGTTTTTTCACCGCCACCGGCACCACAGGATCCTCAAAAACAAACCCCAAACTCTCCACCTTGACATTCAAGAACTGTCCACATATCTGAATAATTCTCTGAGAAACCTTGTTGGCCTCAGCCGGAGAAGACACCCGGTTCATGAGAAGTTTGATATTGGCATTGTCCGTTTCGGAAACGATGGCCTTGATCACCCCATATGCATCGGTAATCGATGTCGGTTCCGGGGTAGCCACCACAATAATCTCATGCGCCGCCAAAAGAAAACTGATCACATTACTCGAGATACCAGCCGAAGTATCAATGATAATATAATCCGCATAGCTTATCTCTCGAATAGCCTGAATCAGGTTCTGCTTCTCCTCATCCTTGAGATTGGCAAGCTGCGAAAACCCATTGGCCCCAGCAATGATATCAAGCCCATATTCGGTCTTGTAGATAATCTCAGAGATCTTCTTTTGACCTTTGATCACATGCATGAGATTATACTTGGGGATAATTCCCATCAGCACATTGATGTTCGCCAGACCAAGATCAGCGTCCATCACAATCACCTTTTTGGGCGACTCTTTCATCTTGGCCAAATGAATACCCAAGTTGAGAGAAATACTACTTTTGCCTACTCCACCCTTACCAGAAGTAATAGCAATAATCTTTGTATCATGATTGGCAAAGGTGCCCATCATCCGGCGGAGACCTTCAGCCTGATCTGGACCTAAAATTCCCTTTTCCATTGTCGTTGACATACTCTTCCCTCTCTTCGCTTATTTCAAAGCCTGATTCACCAAGTTTTCGATATTCGCTATCTCAAAATCCTGTGGGACTTCCTGCCCATTGGTGATAAACGAAAGCGGAAGCTGATAGCGATAGAGCATCGAAAGAAGTGAACCATAGCACACCGTTTCATCCAACTTTGTGGCAAGCACATGCCTGAAGTTCAAACACGAGTAGTTCTCCACCACAAAGGCTAAATCCCTTGGTTTTGTAGTGGCCGAAACCACCAAGTGAATATCAAAAGGTACATCACACTGAGAAAGCCACTCAGAAAGTTCCTTCAAAGGAATGGTATCCCTGGGACTTTTTCCCGCTGTGTCAATAAACGTGAAATGGGATCCATCATTTTGTTTGATCAATTTGAAAAAGTCCTCTCTTGTCTTGATCTCATAGAAGGGTGAACGGAGAATCTCCGCATACTTGGCCAGCTGAGGATCCGCCCCCACCTTGTAACGGTCAATAGAGATAAACCTCATCTTCTTCTGCCGCATAGCAGCTAAGTGAGCCGCCAATTTGACAAGCGTTACCGTCTTACCAACCCCTGTTGGACCTACAAAGAGAATATTGTTTCCATACGGATAGTTCTCAAGAGAAATAGGCTGACTCTTGAGATGAGAAAGAAGAAAGCGTTTCACCTCTAAAAGGATCTGATTCTTGTCAATAAGAACCTCTGTCTTCAGGGTTTTTAAGTACTCAAGAATATCGGCTATCACCTTGGCATCAAAATCTCTCTCACCAAGAAAATCCTCTATCCAGAGCAGGTGGTTCTTGGCTATCTCTGCATCCCGCACAATTTCGTTTTCTTTCTCGTACTCTTCACTGAGATGATGATTCACAAGGCCCTCTCGAATACAGGAGAGTTCCTGTTTGATAAAGTTCTGAAGAGAGGAAATCTCCATTTCAAGTTTGTTGACCTTGCTAACCAGTTCGCTCTCAGCACTTGAAACCGAAACATTCTTCATAACGGTAGCGGATTTTTCAGCAATCACCTGAAGGGCCTGTTCTTTGACGGCATTTTTGGCCTGCTTTGGAGAAGCCGCTGCCATCACCGGTTCTGGAGAAGAGGAGGCCTGGGAGAAAAGGGGCATCTCATCACGACAGGTGGCTACTGTCTTTCGGGGGGCTTTCGTCTGGATGGAAGCCACCGCCACCCATACGACATCTTTTTTGAGGCCAAACCAGCGTCTCACCTCTTTGCTGGTCACACGCAAAAGCTGCGTCTCATTGAGGCGGTTCTCACGGATCGCTTCAGCAAACATCCTGTCAATCGCTTCTTTCCGTGTGCGGCCCTCGTAATTACGATATTCCATAGTACCCTCCCTTCTCACTCCTTCTATTATATCACAGTTTTATCATTTATGCAACTCATGACATTACCCTCGGGGCGCTAATCATCCCTATCTGATCCACAGAGACATCCACCGGCACCTCGGAGTAGGAGAGCACTCCCACCGAAGGAAACATTCGTTCTATCATCTCTCTCACCAAACGTCGTACCCGTTGGGAGCAGAGAATCACAGGAGAATAACCATTCTGGATAGCATTCTCAATAATCTGAGATGCCTCCTGAACAAAGTGGTTCATAATCTCTGGATCAAGGTTGGCATAGGTAGCATTCTGTTGTTCATAAATCGAATCCTGAAGAATCTCCTCCAGTTCAGGATCGATCATCACGGCCTTCAGGGTATTCTTCTCATCCACATAATTGCCCACTATCTGCTTTCCAAGGGCCTGACGCACATATTCCACTAACGTATCAATATTCTTGGTCGTGGCCCCATAATCAGAAAGGGTTTCTAAGATCGTCACCATATTGCGAATACGAACCCCCTCACGAAGAAGCCCCTGCAAAACCTTTTGAATATCCCCCACACTCATATGCTTGAGAGCCTCATCAACCACCACAGGATACTCCTTGCGGATAGCGTCGAGCATGGCCTGGGTATCCTGACGGGTGAGAAGAGAAGCCGCATTCCGCTTGATTACCTCTGTGAGATGAGTGGCGATCACTGCCGGCGCATCATAAACAGAGAATCCCATCGATTCTGCTTTGACCCTCTCCTCCGCGGAGATCCATTTGGCTGGCAAACCAAAAGCAGGCTCTTTCACACTGATACCATCGATCGCATCAAGATCAAGACGGGCATTCATGGCTAAAAACTTACTGGGATACACCTTGCCCCGGGCAATATCTATCCCCCGTATCTTGATCACATACTCCGAGGCATCAAGGGCTACGTTGTCCACAATACGAATAGGGGGTACAAGCACACCAAGATCAAGCCCAATCCGCTTGCGAATCATGCGAATACGGTCAAGAAGGTCTCCTCCTTGTTGTTTATCCACCAGGGGAATAAGGTTGTACCCTATCTCAAGATTCATGGGATCAACCTTGACAATATCCTCCACCGTCGTTGTTTGCTCTGCGGTTTGCTTTGTCTTGGTTTCCTGCTGTTTTTTGACCTCTTCCTGGGTTTGCGCAGACTGCATCATATACCCAAGGGCCACAAGTCCCCCACCGACCAGAAGCATGATGAACGTAGGAAACCCGGGCAGAAAAGCCATCACCCCAAGCACCCCTCCCGTGATGTAGAGAATAGAGGCTGTGGAAGCAATCTGCTTCACCACGTTTCGACCAAAACGCTCCTGAGAGGCTGATCGGGTGACAATGATACCTGTGGCTGTGGAAATCAAAAGCGCAGGAATCTGAGACACCAGACCATCACCAATAGTGAGAAGCGTATATGTCTGAGCGGCTGTGGCAATATCTTCCCCACGAACCACTGTCCCAATCACAATACCCATGATAATATCCACAAGGGTAATCACAAGGGCCACCTTGACGTTTCCAGAGACAAACTTGGAAGAACCATCCATGGCTCCATAGAAGTCTGCTTCCTGACGCACCTCCTCTCGCCGCTTCCTCGCCTCCTCTTCGGTGATGAGTCCCGCATTGAGATCGCTATCGATCGACAGCTGTTTGGCTGGCATCGCATCGAGCGTAAACCGTGCGGCCACTTCCGACACACGACTCGCACCCTTGGTAATCACAAGAAACTGAATGGCTAAGAGCACGATAAAGATGGTAATCCCAATCCAGTAGTTTCCTCCCACCACAAACTCACCAAACGCCCGAATAATCTTGCCCTGAAATCCCACTCCCTGACTCAGGATGAGCCTTGTGGACGATACATTCAGTCCAAGCCCAAAAATCGTGGTGAGAAGAATAAGCGTCGGAAAGGTATGAAAGTCCGCTGGTTTTCGAATAGACAGCGTACTCAGGATAATCATCAAGCTTATGGCAAGGTTCAACGCAAGCATGACATCAAGTATCCACGCAGGCAAAGGAATCACCATCATGAGCACAATCACCACCACCGCAATCGCCATGGGAAACTCGTCCAAAAGAGAAAAAAGAAGGTTCTGTCTGTCGTTTGCCATGGTTCCTCCTTAGGCCACCACACCCTTGCCCTTGGCCTGATACACAATCGAGAGAATACGTGCCACCGCTTCAAAGAACTCTGGTGGGATTTCCTCTCCCACATCCACCATCTGATAGAGAGAACGGGCCAAAGGCTTATTTTCTATGACATAAATATCATGTTCTTTCGCAAGAGCCTTGATGCGTTCAGCAATAGGTCCCTCTCCCTTGGCAATCACCACAGGGGCATTCATATAGTGTGGATCATACTTGAGAGCCACCGCAATATGCGTCGGGTTGGTAATCACCACATCCGCCTTGGGTACTTCCCGGGCCAGATTCTGACTGATAAACCGCCTCTGCATTTCACGGATCTTGGCCTTGATTTCAGGATTTCCTTCCATCTCTTTGAATTCTTCTTTGATTTCCTGTTTGGTCATTTTGAGAGATTGGATGAAATTCCATCGCTGAAAAGCATAGTCCACAAGGGCAAAGATAAGCAAAAGTATCCCCACCGTACTCACAAACTGAAAGAGAAAAACCGCAAGAAATTCTACCGATTCAGGAAGCGACCGACGACTGGTCAAAAGAAGCTCTCCAAACCGATTCATCAAAAAAAGAAATGCCACCGCAAAAACCCCCACGAGTTTCACCAAAGACTTGGCGAGATTGAAAAGCGTCTCTGTTGACCAGAACATCCTGGCAAAATTCTTGCCAATATTGCCCCAGATTTTGGCAAAATTGAACTGTATTCGCTTGGTGGTAAAGACAAAACCACCCTGAATCGCGTTGCCTATCACGGCGGCCACCACCGCCACAAAAAACACAGGGAGAAGCACCTGGGCTACCACCCAGAGCATATTCACATAGAGAGCCGAAAGATTGTTGGACGTTGCCGAAAGGGTGAGAATATTCTCAAGATAAAAACGAAAGATGGATCGCATAAGATACCAGAGATACCCTGCCATGAGACTCACCGCCCAGAAAACAAGCAAAAACACAATAATCGCCGTGAGCTCCTGAGAACGAGGGATCTGGCCCTCTTCCCTTGCCTTGCGCTTCTTGTACTCAGTAGGTTCCTCGGTACGCCCCTCATCCTCAGCGGCAAAAAGCTGAAGATCAAAGGTGATTTCAGCAAGTTCCGGATACAGGGACAAAAGCCACTCTCGTGTGGTCATGACGCACCCCCTACCCGCTGAAGCATTCTCACCATAGCCCGAACATCACCTAAGACCTGGGACACGAGAGCATCACCCACATTGACCAGCACAGGGAGAAACACCCAGAGCACCACAAACCCCACAATGAGCTTCACATGAAACCCCATGATCATCACATTGAACTGGGGAGCCACACGCCCTATCATCGCCACCGCAATATCCAGGAGAAGCGAAACCCCTATCACCGGAAAGGCTATCCGCATCCCCACATCAAAGAGCACACGAATACCCGCCGTGAGACTCTTCACAAACACATTGAGCGAGGAAAGATCCAGCTTCCAGAACCCTCGAAAACTCTCCGCTATCACCTGGATCAAATAGATATGTCCATCCACCCGCAAAAAAAGAAGAAGAATCAAAATCCCCAGTACATTACCAAACGATGGCGTCTGCTGTTCTGACATCGGATCATAGACTTCATTGATACCCATGCCCATCTGCATACTGAACATATGCGCCGAATTCTGAAAGGCAGACACACAAAAATACACAAAACTCCCTATCCCAAAGCCAATGAGAAAATTCACCACCATATCCGCCCCAAGTTCCACAAAACCCTGCGGCTGAGGGACGTTGTACCCCACCACCAGTGGCACAAGAGCAAGACTCACAAAAAAGGCAAACGACAATTTAGCCCGCATGGGGAGAGCCTGGCCGGAGAAAAACGGGGCACCGGTGAACATTCCCATCATCCTCACAAAAACCACGATGAAGACCTCAAAATACCGATAAAACGCCTCGTAGAGCATCTATCCTCCTACAGGCGTGCCTGGGCTATATACTCAAAAATCCGGTAGGTAAAATCCTTGAATTCCCTCAAAAAAAGCGGCCCTAAAAAAACCATAAGAAGCAAAATCACCACCATCTTTGGCACAAAGGTGAGTGTCTGTTCCTGGATAGACGTGGTCGCCTGAAAAATACTGATAATAAGTCCTACTATCATGGAGATACCAAGAAGTGGCACCGACAAAAAAAGCACCTGATACAGCGACTCACTCATCAGTTTGAGAATAAGACCATCCGACATCCCCTACTCCCTAACGAAAACTGAGCACCAGTTTTTCCACCAAAAGGTCCCAGCCATCCACCGCCAAAAACAACACAAGTTTCAAGGGAAAAGCCACCATGGTCGGCGGAAGCATCATCATACCCATGGACATCAACACACTGGCCACCACAATATCAATAATCGTAAACGGAATCAGAATCAACATTCCCATATAGAACGAAATCGTGAGTTCATTCAGGATAAACGCAGGAATAAGCACATAATCCGGCACATCATCACGATTCCTTGGCCTTTCTACCTTGGCCATCTTGACAAACCGGTAGATATAGCGTTCCGACGTTTGCTTGAACATAAACTCCCGAATGGGCTTCATCGCCTTTTTGTATCCCTCTGCCAAGGGAATCTTCCCATCTAAATAGGGCCCAATCCCCTCTTGATACGACTTCTGGAAGATAGGATACATCACAAAAAGACTCATAAAAAGAGCAAGACTCACAATGATCTGGTTTGGTGGAAGTCCCTGCTGAGAAAGCCCACGCCCCACAAAGGAAAGCACAATATACATCCGGATATAGCTGGTCAGCGTAATCAAAAGCGTCGGTGCAAGAGAGATAATCGTAATCAAAAAGAGCACCTGAAGCGAAAGAGCCACCTGACGGGGTGTCTTTGCCTCGGTAATATTCACATTCACCGACGGTATAGGAATATTCTGAGCCTGCTGAGCAAACCCAGCCACCGACAAAGCAAGCAAAAGCCCTGCATAGAGAGCCGGTTTTTTCACTTCCTCCCTCCCGTTAGTAGTAGTAGAAGGATACTTACTACTACGCACGATATATTATGAGATGATAATAAAAAAAAATCAAGTGTTTTTTGAAAAATTTTTCAAAAAATTTTTCAAAAGTTCTTGAGAGATAGAGATATAGGATGCCCTTCCCCCTCTGAACACACAAAACAAAAAGGCTATCTCCACTTTCAAGAGATAGCCTTTTGTTGCCATTCTTACTCTCCCCATCTGGATCAGACCACACACCCAAAATCCCATACACAACATTCCCCTCTCCACTCCCAATCCCTTAAACAGGTCACGGTTTTTCTACAGGCGGTTGGGATTCGTTACATTGGGCAGTTGGCTCTATATGTCGTAATCCCTTAAACAGGTCACGGTTTTTCTACAGTATTTGTGCGGAGAAGGTTTTCTCGTGCTGCCAATGAGTCGTAATCCCTTAAACAGGTCACGGTTTTTCTACTGGACAAGCCCTTTTGGAAGGTGTTGCCAGATGCCAAAAAGGTCGTAATCCCTTAAACAGGTCACGGTTTTTCTACTGGACAAGCCCTTTTGGAAGGTGTTGCCAGATGCCAAAAAGGTCGTAATCCCTTAAACAGGTCACGGTTTTTCTACTTTTGAGAATTTTTTATGCTTATCGCTATCATAAACTTGCGTCGTAATCCCTTAAACAGGTCACGGTTTTTCTACAAAAATTTTTTGGGGGTAAACAATGAAACACTATGAACGCAAGTCGTAATCCCTTAAACAGGTCACGGTTTTTCTACAAAACGAAAGGAGGAGAAACTTTATGATGGTATTTGTAAGAGTCGTAATCCCTTAAACAGGTCACGGTTTTTCTACAACATTGTTCTCTGAAGAGTTTGTAAGAAAGCATGCAAAGGTCGTAATCCCTTAAACAGGTCACGGTTTTTCTACAAGCACCTTCTTTCTGGACACAAGAAGAATTGCGTGAACGTCGTAATCCCTTAAACAGGTCACGGTTTTTCTACCTATCGCATCGACGCAGTGGTTGACATCGACGGCATTGTCGTAATCCCTTAAACAGGTCACGGTTTTTCTACACGGCGTGCATTGCTTACCACTGTGTGATTCTGTAATTGTCTGTCGTAATCCCTTAAACAGGTCACGGTTTTTCTACGTGAAAAAGCACAAGCAATCAATGCGAAGACGTTCCGCATCTGTCGTAATCCCTTAAACAGGTCACGGTTTTTCTACGAATGTACACGATGTGGTGTGCTACACAGGTTTTTTAATAAAGTCGTAATCCCTTAAACAGGTCACGGTTTTTCTACTTTTTTACAATGTATGACAAACCTGTTACCGATGATGTTGCGGTCGTAATCCCTTAAACAGGTCACGGTTTTTCTACATTAAAGCGGTTATCACATTTACCTCGAAGACGGAACGTCGTAATCCCTTAAACAGGTCACGGTTTTTCTACCGGTGTGGTGTGGTGAATTGTGGAATAAGTTCGAGCGTAGGGTCGTAATCCCTTAAACAGGTCACGGTTTTTCTACTATCGAGATTGAGGAGGACAAAGAGGTTGTCCTCCCTGGCCAGTCGTAATCCCTTAAACAGGTCACGGTTTTTCTACTACTTGCAAGTTATGTTTTCGATTTGTGGAGTGGCAGGTCGTAATCCCTTAAACAGGTCACGGTTTTTCTACTAATGGTATCGCTGTTTCGTTTAAGCCTGAGGACCAGTCGTAATCCCTTAAACAGGTCACGGTTTTTCTACGACTGTCCGCAATCGAAACAAAGTCGTATGGTTTCGAATATGTCGTAATCCCTTAAACAGGTCACGGTTTTTCTACTCTCTCGTGCGGCTAATGAATTTAGTTTAGCCGCTTCGCTGTGTCGTAATCCCTTAAACAGGTCACGGTTTTTCTACGTAGTGCCGTACTGGAGAGATTTTGTCCGTAAAGTCGCTGGCGGGTCGTAATCCCTTAAACAGGTCACGGTTTTTCTACCCGAATTTGAACTTATAGATGTGTATAACGACGTTGTCCCAGTCGTAATCCCTTAAACAGGTCACGGTTTTTCTACTTTTAGTGCTTGCAGATATAGCCGGTGTGGATTGCGTGCGTCGTAATCCCTTAAACAGGTCACGGTTTTTCTACAAAAACGCCGTGTTATAATATAAGCGAAGGAAGAAGGTCGTAATCCCTTAAACAGGTCACGGTTTTTCTACCGTCCTTTCGGACGGGGAATTAAAGAAGGCTCTTTTTAAGAGTCGTAATCCCTTAAACAGGTCACGGTTTTTCTACAAGCCCTGAATGAAAAAAATATAACCCTCTCAGAACTCAGTCGTAATCCCTTAAACAGGTCACGGTTTTTCTACATCCTTTCAAACAGAGAATTAAAGGAGGCTCTTTTTAAGTCGTAATCCCTTAAACAGGTCACGGTTTTTCTACAAACATACGAGATTTTTCAAATCACTTTCAATATAACGTCGTAATCCCTTAAACAGGTCACGGTTTTTCTACGCGCTGCAATCAGTCCTGGCTTCAAGCTCGCCGGAAATCGTGTCGTAATCCCTTAAACAGGTCACGGTTTTTCTACACTACTTACTGGTGGTGCATTATAAAACACAAATAGATGTGAGTCGTAATCCCTTAAACAGGTCACGGTTTTTCTACAGCACCCCCTTTTTGGGCCTTGAAAGACAAGCACTTAGATCCCCTTTTTTTGCAGACCCCCACCAAAAAGAGCCCTTCCAGAGCCAAAAAACATCACCTCAGTCCTATATCCTCTTGTCCTACAAAGACTTCAGACCTCCACGGAAAAATCGACACTTACACACTTCGGGGAGATCTGCGTCATGGGTTTTTGACAGATCTCACAGAAATAGTATAGCACAATTTGAGCCTGCTGTCAAGAGAAAATCCTCAAATAATCCTGTAGTCAAGTTCATCAGGATTCTGTACATGACCAGGACCAAATTTTTGTTGTTTTTGCCAGTCCTTTTCACACAAAACAAAATACACCGCATAATCCTCTTCTTTCAATACCTCCCGAACCTCTTCCCGCAATTGTTTCAAAACTTCCATTGTGGTATACAATTCAAATACCGAATACTGCACCCTCTGACCATATCTTTCGGCTATTTTCGCCACCTTTCGCAGCCTCTTTGGGCTTCGGATATCATAAATCACCAGGTAATGCCTCTTCTCCCTCATAAGATTCGATAATCCTCCACCTTGAGCATATCTCCCGTGCCATCTTTTTGAATACTCTCATAACACGTCCGACACAAAGGATACACAAAAAAACTATCCAATCTCAATTTCATCACCCGAAAAACCTCTCTTTTCATCTCTTCTATCATTTCCCACTCCCCTTCGACCATAAAAAATGACTTCTGCACCCGAAGACCATAACGTTCTAAAAGCTTTGCCACCTTAGCAAGCCTTTTTGGAGAACGGATATCATAACACACCAGAAATATCACCCTCACCTCCCTACAAATGGTTTATAACTCTCCTCCTCACCCATAACCACTCTTTTGAGGTGTCTCACCTGTTCAAGCAAAATCTGTCTCCAGGAGACAACCTCCCCCAATGGTTCATAATACACGTCTTTATCCCGAAGAGTCTCCTCAAAATGCGTAATAACCTTCCGACACCCATCAGTAGTGAGAAGAACACCCTTTTTCGTCTCAAGAGAACCCCCTTCTTCAAGCGGAAAATCAATACTTTCTCGTCCAAACTCCTTCTCCTCAAAATCCTCTGGCTTCAAAACTCCCTTATTGAAAAGAGAAATCACCAGATTATCCACCAAAAGAGCACGAAACTCCTCCATACAATCAAGAGCAAGCGAAGGCCTATTGTACTCCAAAGCATGAAAAAAACCCACTCTGACATCAAACCCCTCCGTCATCAGAAAACCATCTAACCGGTAAAAAAGGAGCGTGTACAAAAAACTGAGAACTGCATTCACATTATCCTCCGGTGGTTGACGCGTTCGCCCACAAAAGACCGCCCACTCTGGCAAAAAAGCCCTGGCCAAAACGGCAAAATACAATTTAGCCGCCAAACCTTCATGCCCACGCACTTCTTCAACTGTACTGGATTCTCTGACCCGTCTTTTCACCTGTTCCACATCCCTCACATACCCCAACAATACCTCATCGAGCTTTCTATTGCGAATGATACGCCTCATCACCAGTATCTGATTCTCAATCTTGGCCTCAACAATTGCCTGAGAAAAACGAAGACAAAAACCAGAGTTTTTCAAAAGATCATACTGCTTCATCCGAAGAGCCACATGCTCCCTCTCCCCATAGGTCAACCTGGCATTGAACGCCCCATTTCTATTCAAAAAAACAACTGGTAGTTTCCAATGTACCAATGTAGCCAGCGCAGAACGAGTTATATCCACTCCCCCAAGAAAAACAATCTGATCCACACTTCCAGGTCTGATAATCTCCTTGAAAGAAGGCGTTTCAAGAACAAGATTCTTGTTTTCCTGACGGAGTTTTCCCCCTTCGGTCAAGACGTAAACATGAGACATCCTCTCCTCCTGAGAGCCTTGCACGGGTGTTTTCTTCCCCTGTTTGGGTCAGGGGCTACGCCCCTGAAACCCCGCTTTTTCTGTTCACAAGGGCTTATTTGTCTTTTTTTATGAAAAAAATAGGCTTGTTTATTATGGAAAGAAATATTTTTATACTACTTTTTGCTTTTTATTACTTTCTTGAGACCTTTGCACATTCGTGCAAAGGTCTCCTCCTGATAACTTTTCTCACATTATACAGGAAAAGAGTTCATCCTGTATCCTCATTTCTTGAATTTTTTTAGTTGCTCCTTCTCTCTACTCTTGCTTGTCCTATAGCTTTCTCTCAAGATACTCTTCGATCTTGTCAAAGTAGCAGTAGTCCAATCCCGCCTGCTCACATTTCACCTTCTGATCTCGAATGGTCTGTGATACCCAGTGATATTCCTTCCCCTCTAAAAAAGAAAGCATCGGACCCACAATCACCGACTTCCCATAGGGACCGGATTTCTGATAGGCGCCATGCTCCTTACCTCGAGCCGTATCCGTCTCAAACTCCCCTGATTTCATCTCCACGAGAAGAAGTGTCCCATAGCTGGTAACAATCACAAGGTCATATTCAGCATCATGCTTATCAGAAACCGTACACCCCTTCTTGCGTGTTTTCACACTATAGAAAAGCCCGCATACCCTCTCCCTCAGATCACTTTTCTCCTGCAGGATACGAACCACCTCAGAGACCACCATTTTTTCAAAGGCTATTCCTATCCTGTCAAAATATATCACATTACTCGAACGTATCAAATATCGCCCGTCCTTTTTTTCCACGTTTTTAAAGTGCCCCCCACAGGAGGTGAGCCAGGATTCAAGAACGCGATATTTCTCTTCTTCAATGCCCCTTTTATCAATGATAGGTCCATTGTACTCCCCATTCTCCTGAATATGCCGGGATTCTGCCTCCACATATTCGGCCATCTTTTTCTTGAGGACATTCCAGTACTCCTTATACATCCTGGGAATATCATAATAAAGTTCAGCAAGCCTCTGAAATTCTCTCCAGTCATTTTTTCTCTTTGCTGTGTCTATGTACTTTTTCATCTCTCTCATTTTGGTATCATACCGACCAAAACCTGTATCGCCTGCTATCCCAAGTTGATCCAGTTCCGGTTTGAGTTTATCAATGGCTTTCTGGATTCTGTCAGTGGTCACTCTTTCTACCACCATAGAGGGACGAAACATCGACTCCAGAAAAAGTCTTTGAAAAAGTTCTTTCGTTTTATAGTATTCTGCCATCTTCAGAGCCATATCCAGGTGTTTTATCTTTTGTTCACAGACACTCGCTCCAATCTTGAGTTCCTGGGGAGACTCTTTGAGTTCGTACCCATACAAGGACAAGATCTCCTCAAGCTCAAGATGAGTCTTGATAGGCATTTCCTCTTTCTCACCATTTTTGCGATAGATTTCTATCTTTTTTTGATTTCCCTCCATGTAAACAAGAGCTTCTGCCTTTTCACTCTGCTTGAAATACTCATACAACGCAAGAGCCATGGGCTTCTGACCACCACTGATATTGACAAAAAAGGAAGTATCTGATACCATCCTTTCCTGAATAAACCTCACAATCGCAAAAATATCCGTTTCCGGCACATTCCCAAGCTCAAAAATCGTGGTGTGTATGTTTCTTTTTTCTGATACTGCTTTGAGATTTTCTGTCCATCCCTCCCTTGTGGCCCTCTCCGTCGAGAGAACCAAGAGATTATTCACTCCCAAAAGCAAAGCCGGGACAAGATTGACCACCTGATTCTGGGTAGAAAAACAGAGCATGGCTTTCTTGTCCATACTATTCCCCTCTCTCCAAAAAGGATGAATCCGGCTCATACCTTCTGAATTGCACATGACGAAACACCATCCGTTTCACCACACTGTTATCTGGCTGTTTCTCTTCAATCACATCCCGCTTGGTCGTGGCATAGATAGGCACAAGCCCTCGTTGAAGAGCAAAACGTACCATCTGATAGGTGGCCCCATACTCTCCCTGCACCCAGACAAGACTGCCAGGTGGAGCCTCCTCAAGCCACACCAAAAAAGGCCCAAGGAGAAAAGACGTGAGTTCTCCCTCTGGAGAGATCGATGCCCACGCCTGTTTCACCTCTTCGGGGGGCAGGACTATCTCAGCCTCCCAGTGGCTCCTGAGATCCTCTCTCTGCTCAGGCGTGGGTTCGTGGTTGAGAAGGGTGTAGCAAGGGGGCATGGATTAGACCTTCTTGATATCTACAACCCGTAGTTTTGCCCAGCCAAATGGGAAACAAGAACTCAACGAGAGCATTCGTGATGTTCCATCTCTCGCTGCTTTGGGATGAGGTTTCCCAACCAAAGATAACCTTAAATCCAATGTCATACTTTCAACGTGAGAATACCGACCAAGGCGAATCAAAAATTCATTTTGCTCTGGTTTAATTTGGGATAAATAATTTAGAAAGTCGTTTCTCATTTTCTTAATATCAGAATTTAAAGAATCTTTGTAAAATTTTTTACTTTCATTACTAAAACGTCTTTTGTAAAAGTAATCTATGTCTTTCAACATTTCACTCAATGAAAAAGAAGTAGCAAAAACATCTTTGTCAAACAAATCATTATTTTCTTCGATGATAAACTTATAACTATGAGTATATCCCAGTAAATAGCCACAAATATATTCCCCTATAAGCTGAATAGATGCAAAAGAATTTTTTCTTGACGGTTTATAATTTACAATTTCCCCAATTTCCACACTTTCTCGTTTTTCAATTCGACAATCAGATACTCTGATACAACGAAAAGGATCATTTCTAATGTCATCTTGGTACCCCAAAATCTCTTTCTCCAAACTCTTATAAAAATCTCTTCCCCTCCTTAGATACTCTTCAAACCGCGAACGTTGCCTTTCAGCAAATGTATTCACAATCGCTGTCCTCAGAGCTCCCTTGATAGATGATCCGGGAATAACAGGCTCAAAGGTCAAGGGGTCCTTGTACATTTCATAGACCAATAACTGATTCACCGGATCGGCAATTTTACTCTGAAACTTTTGAACAAAATCCTTATCCGCCCGATACTGGTAGAGAATACAGTCATCCATTATATTCTCTTGAATGAAGAGAATAATCTCCGTAAGATCATTTTTATCTATCTTCTGCAATAATATCTTTCTTTTTTGTTCAGAAAGTGAAGAAACTAATTTCTCAAGGGAAAACCGAATAAACTGACCCTCTTTCACCGTATATTCGAGAGGGGAGAGAACATTTCCTGTCCCTATATGCAAAGCCCCCAAAGGGGTGAATTCCATCGTATAACGAATCATTCATGATCCTCCTGATAAGGAATCACTGGAGCGCAGGCATAGTGACGAATCTTCTCCTCTCGGTGTATATTCTTCAACAGGGTACCTACCCATTCCGTAGGCTGAGAAAGTTTCATCGTCGCCCCGGAGGTGTACATCACGATAGGCTTTTTGAAGGGATTGCCATACTGACCAAAAACACCGCCTACTTTCCCATGACGTACAAAGATATCCGCGCGTAAACCCTCTATTCCCTCATTATAGGAAGGAACAAAATGAGCCAGGGCCATATAACGATTGCCCTCCACCGGCCAATCCGCGACTTCTTCTATCTTCTCAACCACCACCCGTCCCTTTCCTGTCGAGGCATCGGCTCCAAAACCATTCTCAAGCCCCCAACCAAAAAGCGTCTCAATCCTTTCTTTCGGTTCCTCTGTCAGCACATAGACATCAAGAGAGACATCCGGCTTATACCATCTCTCCTCTACGCTATAGAGACTATTGTCAGCCGTGGTTCCCGTCATCCGGTTCACGACGTTATGAGTATAGGTTTCCTCTTGAGAAAAATCCAGCATCACATACGAACCACTGGAAGAATTTGTCTCCAATTTATTGATGATCATACTAAGAGAAAGTCTCTCTTGAAACCACTCAAGAGGAATATACTGCATTTTTTTGATCTTTTTTCGTGTTTCCACCTGCTTTTTCAAAACATCACTATTTTCGGTTTTCATCTCTTTTTTGAGGACTGGCATAGGCAAATACCCATGAGGAAACGCATCAGACAGAAGAAGAGCGGGTCTGCCCTGATCATAAGACTCAAAAAACTTCCTGAGCCCCTCTTCTCCTTCATGCCAGACAATACCCCAGCAGATATGCCCCCAGAGCGTATCTGCATAGAGGGGGGTCCGCAGAGCTGACAGAGGCCGGAGAATAACACGATACCGCTTCATACTTATACCTTAGGCAGTGTTACGTCTTGACCATTTTCATCCTTCAAATCCACAAACATGATGCGTCCATTCCCCCGGCTCCCTCCTCCGCCAAGATAGTTGTATTGCTGCAGGATAGCTAAAGCCTTCAAAACCACCTCATTCCAATACCTTGTATCTGTTTCACCACCATCCCCTGTATCAATAATACGATAACTCAGAGAAAAATCAAACTCCACTCCCGGTACTACTCTTTCAATAGGTCGGGGATTTGCTTCTGCTGTAATTCGATTGATAGAGTTTTCACTCTTTTCTTCTACAAGAGTGTCTCCTTGCTGGAATTTCTTTCGCCATTCTTCTGTCAAACGAGCATCATGAACAAAAAGGCGAGTCGGACCTCTTTGAAGTGCATTGTCTGCATTATTTGCATTTCCTGCTCCAAACACCCGACACGCTTGACACGTTGGGCTTCCACATTTACAGTGACTACCTGACCTATCCAGTCGTTTATAGTACCATTCTACAATGGCTCTCATTGCCCCTTTGAGAGAAGAACCGGGAATATATGGCTCCTCTGTATAGGGATCTCTGATGATAGGGTTGTCCATCCCTCCAATCTCAATGTTATCTCTACTCGTTCCGATATGAAGACCGCTAACAATACGAATCTTTCCCTGGAGTTTCTTGTAATCTACAAGATTCATGTTATCCTCCCCTTTTACTTTTTATCAGAAATACTATAGTAATAAGCATATACGGCTTCAAAATAGAGACAGAACGCCTCGAAATCCCTTTTTTCTTTCACTTCATCAATACTCTCTGCAATAAAAGTCTCAAATTTTTTATAATATTGAGTCAGGTACTTTTCCTTTTCTATGGCTCTTTTCACCTGATAAGCCACCTTTGGCTTGAGCATTTTGATAAGGGGCAAAATATCCGTCCACTCTTTTACAGAAAGCATCCGTTCAAGTCGTTTCACCTCATCAAAAATTTTCCTTATCTGAGTTTTACTTACACCTTCAAACTTATTGTTTTCGTTATTTCTTCTTCCAAACTCGTTAGCTTTTTTCCATGCTTCGTCTGACAACAATTCCGGCCGAATATGTCCATTCGAATAAAAATTTACAGGCATACACACCCTCCTTACTCTTCTCGTCTTTTATAACTCACATAACTCACGGGAATGGTGAGCTTCTTTTCCTCTATCAACTTCACCAACTCCTCAAGCCTTCTCTCTTTTTGTTGCCTATCAGTTTGTTTGAAATTTCGTGAAAAAGCATAGTAAAAATGAGAACGCCAGAGAAGGTTTCTTGAGAGCTTTTTCCCCTCATCGATTTCCCTTCGCATTTTTTGATAACGAAGAAGCCTATAGACAAAGACTGAAGAAAGGATATTCTGTTCTATCTCTTTCTCAAGTCGATCGGCTTCTTCCATAAGCCCTGGTAAATCGTCCCACTTCACAGAAGTAGAAAATAACGTCACACCATTTTTATCCTTCAAACCCTTGGCTTTTTCAAGTGCTTCTTCCGCCTGAGAAGCCATAAAACGCACAGGAAGAGAAGATGGTGCCAGCACTATACCACCTGAAAGCGTCACCCTGTTATTCGAGACAAACCTGCCAAACTCCTGTCGAATAAATCGGGCATAGTTTATCACTTTATCCCATGGTCCAAGGACACAGAGATCATCTCCCCCTGAAAAAACAGTATAAATGAGGGAGTAGTCTCCCTTCTGCACAAGAGAATAATGCACATACAAAGAAAAAAAGGCATGAAGCATACGACTCATCGTAGCATAACGTGAAAGAGAAAGTCTTCTCCCAAGACCAAAGGCAAAAAGACTCCCCAGATTGTCCACATCGGCTTTGAACATGGCAAGCTTCTTTGTCCCGGTAGACTTTTCCGCCAAATCAGCAAACTCAAGAATACGCTCTCCCTCTTGAGGAAGATAGTATGGCATTTTCATCATGGGATACCCATCTTTATAAGCATTCACAGAAAACACCATAGGGCCATAGGTTCCCCTCTGTCCTGTTTCTATCTCTACATCCCACCCAAAAGGCAAGAAAGCCTCTTTTTGTTCCTTTTTCAAGATCACCGCTGTAGCCTTTGGCAAACGTCCACCTATGTTTATGAGTTTCCTGCAAACCTCACATGTATCTCCCTCACGTCTCGGACGAATCTCACACACACCACATATATCCTGAGCAGAGGAAATACTTTCATAGTATCTTCCTAAAACATGATCCTCTGAACAAGAGAAAACTGCCTGATATTTTGTCTCTTTGGACTTCTGGGCATCCTGCACCCGTTTTTGCATTGTCCTTTGAATAGGTGTGAGACCATCTTGTTCAGGGCTCATCATTAAATCCAAAGCCGATACCTCAACACCCTCGGAAACATTCAGGGATAGCCCTCCAAAATAACGGACCAGACAATGTCTTTGAAGTTCTGTTCTCACTTCACTCAAACATTCTCGGGTTTGCCTGGTATTTGGCAAGAGCAATATAAATTGTCCACCTCCATTCATAATTCGACAGAAAATGGGTAATCCAAGCCTTCGTAAAATCTCATACACCACCACCTCCGAAAGTATCTGTATCTCAAAGGAACGAGCTCGCAATATCTTTGCGTTATAAGAGGTGGTCTTCAAATCAAAAATATACCTCTGAATACCTGAGACGTCCCCTGTCACAAGAAGAAACTTTTTTTCTTCTCTATTCTTGATTCTTTCGATATCCTCCAAGTCCCCCTTTTGTCGATGGTATTCATACATCACTGGGGCAAGGGCCGCTGTTGTAACGCTATGGTCATAGAGACTCACGTCAGTATTACCCTGCTGAGTCGATGCCGGAATACACCACCACCATCGTTCAAGCAAGGTATCAAGAGCAAGATAAAGAGTTTCACTCTCAGATATCTTTTGTTTTCCAAGTTCCCCAAGAAAATTATTCCAATGATCTTTATAATTCAATCCAGGGCTTACCTGCTGGGGAAAAAGATTCTCCGCTGTCAATGGTCCTAATTTATAGACATGTGAGTTGCCACTTTCTTCATACAGATTCTCAAAAACACTTTGCAAGGGAGTATTTGCCACTCCTTGCTCTGAATATCCCCCACTCCCCTCTCTATCAATACCCGACGAAATTCTATCAGCCTCGGCAATCAACCATTCCAGATTCATTGATGGATTATGATGCCTTGCAGAAAGAGAAACAAGATTGTCATCTTTTATTCCCACTTTTTCCAAAACGCCATTTAACACTAATCTGGTATAATAAGCATGCTCATACTTCAAATCCTCTTTGGACGTATCAATCTCATTGTGAGTCAGAAACCCTGTGCGCTGAGCAAACTTTCCTATATCGTGAAAGAGACTTGCCAATACAATACGCTGAAGATCTGTCATCTCCCCTCCTCTTCTGCCAAAGTCTTTTCTCTCATCTCCACCCTTCCCAGGCCAAAGGCTACATTCTTCCCGGCATGAAAAAGCGTAGCCGCCTCCAAGAGTCCCTCTTCATAGGGAGAAAACTCCCCTTCAAGCACAAAATCCCCCACAAGCCCACCCAATTTGATGAGGCGCTTCTGTCTTGCCGAATAGTGGGAAAGATCCTGCCAGCGCACATTGATATCCCTTATTTGCCACGAAGGATGGCTCTCCACTCGAGGAAGTGTCTTTGCCTCCCCATAAAGAGCTGACAATTGCCAGAGTCTTCGTTGAATAGAAGCAAGAAAAGCACCCGGATCAAGGCGATTCATATACCGACCCTCATGCTTGAGACGTAAGGGTGTAGACAAAACAATTCGATATTGCCTATAACGACGAACATCCTGCTGAAGCGACAGAGTAAAACACTTCGCCCCAGAGAGAGTTTTCATATCCAGAGTATCCATCTTTGTCCCTATAACTACTCCATCCGACTCAACACCCACAATCTCATAGGGAATCCGTTCTCTCAGTATCCCTCCCCGCGATCCCCTCAAGAGAGCCCCATAAATGAAAGGAAAAGCCTCATCCAAACAACCAATAATTGTCAAAAAAAGCGGAAAAGATCGAACCTTTTGACCAAGACCCACCTCCGTCCAGAAAACAAAAGGATGGGCTCCACGATTGAGTCCCCGCATAAAGGCTTCGTCCTTGGAAAGTGGCGTCTCAAAGAGAATAGAGACAGGACAATGCTTGACAAGCCCGCACTCATCACACTGTCTCCCCTTGAAAATACAGGCAAGCGAACGAAGCTCCTTGCCAAGAATTGAACGTATCACAAAGGTGGGAAAAACATCAAAAACCGTCTCTCTCGCCAGCTCAAAATGCAGAGTAAACTGTCGGTAAACAAAACCTACTGACTCCATATACTCCTACTACCCCCAGCCATTTTCCCACCAGACAAATTGTAAGGCAAAAGAAAACCCCTGTCAAGGGGCATCAAAAATATTTTTTATTGCCTCCTTCAAAGATACTGAAAGATCTTTCCTGTAAAACTCATACCCTTTTCCTGACACAATTCCGGATTCTTTCTTTCGCCTCCTCTGCATATTTCAGCCAGACATTGTCGCCCTCTTTTCTCACAAGAACACTATTTCTCTCAAAACCTGCGTGAGCAAAGAAATGTCTATCTTCAAATTCACCAATATCATACCTTAGAAAATTCCGAAGAGGAACCCACTCTTTGTTTTCTGATACTGAACGAAAATTAGACGATGCCTCAGTCTTCACAAGAAACAGCTGAGAAAAGAGGCGAAATTTTTCATACACGGCTTCAGTGGTGGCTAGCAATTCTTTAAGACTTACTTCTTTCTGAGTTATGTTTTTCTCTTCGAGAAGTTTCAATAACCCCCTATACATTCCCAGTGCCAGCAAAGTAGCTTTTATCTCATGATAATCAAAGTGAAAAGGTTTTACCAAATCCTTAGAGATTTTCTGGATAATTTTTTCCACAAACTTTTGGGAAAATTTTTCTACCTCTTTCCTCTCATCAAACGAAAACGAATACATCACAAGGGGAGTCCCATATAAAAACGAACCAAAAAGCAGGCAAAAGTTTTCAAGATACCCTTTTAATAGTTTTTTTTGTTCTCTTTCATAGCCAAGCTGTTCTATGATCCTTTTGGGCAAACCATGTTCCACATCTCCATACGAGAGAGGAGAAGAGAAAAAGGCCTTGCTCTCCAGGGTATATAAAAAGAGATGATACGTTTTCTTCCCAGATCCAAGAATGGGATCTGTATAGACAAGAAAGATGTGTTTGTCCTCTTCCTCAAAAAACTGAAGCCAGACATGAAAATATTTTACTGCTTCGAGCAACGCAGAAACATAAATATTAAGCCCCGAAGACACATCAACATAGAGACTATCAAATGACTCCCGAAGGTATTCCCGAACAAAAAACACAAAAAAATACAGTATCACATCCTCAAGAGAGGCCTCAAAAGACACCCCCTCATATTCACCCAAAGCAGGGAAACACACCACTCCCTCACACAAGACTCGATGAGGATGTCTATCAAACAGGGTTTCAGGAGAAGAAAAGTAATCCTGCCTTCCTTGATCACTCGTTAAAATGTTTCTCACCATCACCCAGAAAGGATCTTTTGACTTTTCTTCATCAAGAGAGAGGAAGCTATGATTAAAAGGGAGACTCACAGGATACAACAAAATGACTTCTGCCTCAGGCACAAACTCCTTCAAAGCCAACGAAGAAAGCGATTTCTCGATAGTTTGACCTTGATAGGCAAAAGAATAAGATACCTCCTGATTTTTGTCCATCCTTCCAATCTGTACAATAAGCGATTTTTTATTTCCCACCTTCACCCCTCCTCATTACCTTCAATCCCTTAAACAGGTCACGGTTTTTCTACCAATCCTGCTCAAAAAACACAAACTGGAATGGACAAACGAATGTCGTAATCCCTTAAACAGGTCACGGTTTTTCTACTGGTTAAGATAGCGGAAAAACTCTGGTGTGGAGGCAAGGCGTCGTAATCCCTTAAACAGGTCACGGTTTTTCTACGGGACGTTTCGATGATGTTATCGAAATGCTGGCAGGCGCAGGTCGTAATCCCTTAAACAGGTCACGGTTTTTCTACAAAACGAAGAAATAAGCGAATATGATTATGACATAGAAGAGGTCGTAATCCCTTAAACAGGTCACGGTTTTTCTACAAAGGAGGTATATATGTATGATGTGGGCGATGTAATTATTTGTCGTAATCCCTTAAACAGGTCACGGTTTTTCTACTTGTTGTAAGAGAGCAAGGCTCTCTTGAGGTGAAGCCTCTTGTCGTAATCCCTTAAACAGGTCACGGTTTTTCTACCAGAGTTTGCTGGAATGTATGTGGAAGAGGAACTCAGGGTCGTAATCCCTTAAACAGGTCACGGTTTTTCTACACATCGACAGCGTGAGATATGTTGTAGAACTAAAGTCTACTGTCGTAATCCCTTAAACAGGTCACGGTTTTTCTACATGCAGGATATCGATGTCATTGAGTTAACCCAGAAGGTCAGGTCGTAATCCCTTAAACAGGTCACGGTTTTTCTACGTGAAGATAAAAGGAGGACATATGAAGTACTATTGCGTGGGTCGTAATCCCTTAAACAGGTCACGGTTTTTCTACCCAAAAACGCCGGTTTATTGCGTGGTGCAATACGGCACGTCGTAATCCCTTAAACAGGTCAATCTTTTTCTACTCTCATCGCTGAGCATGTAATAACAATGAGTGCCGATGAAGTCGTAATCCCTTAAACAGGTCAATCTTTTTCTACTTGCACCGCAGGAGAAAAACATCGAGGCTCTGCGTCGGCTTGTCGTAATCCCTTAAACAGGTCAATCTTTTTCTACAGAAGAAAAAGGAGGAAAAGATGAAGAGATGGCCAAATGTCGTAATCCCTTAAACAGGTCAATCTTTTTCTACTAGAGAGAATGAAGGTATGCTTATTCCATTACCAGTTGGTTTTGTCGTAATCCCTTAAACAGGTCAATCTTTTTCTACTTTAATTGTAAAGTTGTATAATTATGATATTGCATTTTCTGTCGTAATCCCTTAAACAGGTCAATCTTTTTCTACAATTGAAACAATATGCAGATGAAGAAACAAAAAATGTTGTCGTAATCCCTTAAACAGGTCAATCTTTTTCTACTCAACATCAAGAATAAACAAATTTCTAATCTTTTCTGGTAGTCGTAATCCCTTAAACAGGTCAATCTTTTTCTACTTGATATAAAAACTTGGATAAATACTAAATATTATATTGGTCGTAATCCCTTAAACAGGTCAATCTTTTTCTACATGGTTGTAAGCGCGCAAGCGTTGAAAAATCTTGTTGAGTCGTAATCCCTTAAACAGGTCAATCTTTTTCTACTGTATTGTTGAGGTAGCAATCTCCAATGTGTTCCCGTTGGTCGTAATCCCTTAAACAGGTCAATCTTTTTCTACCGTAGGGAAGGATGTCCGCATTTCCATGACTGGAGACATTTGGTCGTAATCCCTTAAACAGGTCAATCTTTTTCTACTATTTCTATGACTGGAGACATTTATCCTCTCGGGGGGCATATTGTCGTAATCCCTTAAACAGGTCAATCTTTTTCTACGCGATTGGGCATATACAGATAATATCACCCTTCAAGCGTCGTAATCCCTTAAACAGGTCAATCTTTTTCTACGAGTTTTGGTTGGGGTAGCACATCGCCGGACGCCGTCGTAGGAGTCGTAATCCCTTAAACAGGTCAATCTTTTTCTACATTACTGCAGACGAGTTTGAACTCGAGGACGTTGTTGGAAGTCGTAATCCCTTAAACAGGTCAATCTTTTTCTACAAGAAAAGAAGGAGGAAAATATGACATTTCTTTTAAAAGGGGTCGTAATCCCTTAAACAGGTCAATCTTTTTCTACTAAAGTTTGGTTTGCAAAAAGAGGTTGGTTTGGTAAGTCGTAATCCCTTAAACAGGTCAATCTTTTTCTACAAGAAAACAAAAAGGAGGAATATATGATTATAGACGGGAAAGTCGTAATCCCTTAAACAGGTCAATCTTTTTCTACCCAAAAACGACGTGTTATAATATAAGCGAAGAAAGAAAGTCGTAATCCCTTAAACAGGTCAATCTTTTTCTACCCTACTCGTATAGGAGGAAGATTAGTGTCAACCTGGACAAGTCGTAATCCCTTAAACAGGTCAATCTTTTTCTACTAAGCGAAGATAAAAGAGAAAGGAGGAAATATATGGCGAGTCGTAATCCCTTAAACAGGTCAATCTTTTTCTACAGCACCCCCTTTTTGGGCCTTGAAAGACAAGCACTTAGCCCCCTCTTTTTTGCAGATCCCCACCAAAAAGAGCCCTTTCCATTCAAAAAAGTATCACCTCAGTTCTATATCCTCTTGTCCTGCAAAGACTTCAGACCTCTACGGAAAAATAAGCACTTACACACCTGAGGGAGGTCTGCGTCATAGGTTTTTGACAGATATTACAGGCATAGTATAGCACAATTTGAGCCTGCTGTCAAGGGGAGAGAACATTTTTAATTTCGCTCCACATCGAAAACTGAATACCCCTATCAGATTCGTAGACCTTACGCTAGCCTTGAGGTCTACGTGGTATTAAGTGAGAGAGAGGCTATAACCACATTTCAGCTAAACAAAAGGTCTTTGCTGAAACATGATTATAGCCATTGCCCATGCTACGGTTCTCAATAAGAAAGCCAAAAACCATAAACCCACCAAAACACCCAAAAACTTGTATTTTAAGAGAACTCACCATATAATTACTTATAGTTTCAAGAAGGAGTCGCATCGTGACCACACAAGAAAAAGCTACCCGCTATCTCATCCCCTTCTACAAGCGTACCCCTATCACTATTACCAGAGGCAAAGGATGCTATGTCTGGGATGAGAATGGCAAACGTTATCTTGATATGACCTCAGGCATAGCCGTGGTCAATCTTGGTCATCGTCATCCTGCTGTTGTACGAGTCCTCAAAAAACAAGCCAGCAAAATCTGGCATATCTCCAACCTCTTCTATCAACAACCCCAGGCGGACTTAGCCGAGACTCTGATACAAAAAACCTTTGACGGCATGGTCTTTTTTGCCAATAGTGGAGCAGAGGCCAACGATGGAGCCCTCAAAATAGCCCGCCTCTGGGGAAACAAACAGGGCAAAAGCAAAGTCATAGCCCTTCAGCAGTCGTTTCATGGGAGAACCATTGCCACCATCAGTCTCACCGGACAAGAAAAATACAAACAGGGCTTTGATCCACTGCTTGGAGAGATTGCCTTTGTTCAGCCAGGGAACATCCAAGAACTCCAAAAAACCTGGGATGACAAGGTATGTGCTATCTTTCTTGAGGTTATCCAGTGCGAAGGAGGAGTGAGAGCTCTCCCTCAGGAGTTCATACAGGAAATTTCCCGCCTCGCCCGTGAAAAAAATTCTCTCATCATCATCGATGAAGTCCAGACCGGCATGGGAAGAACAGGAACCCTCTTTGGATATCAACAGTTTGGCATAGAACCAGACATTATCACCCTTGCCAAAGGTCTTGGCAATGGATTTCCTATAGGGGCTATCATCGTGAAACGCGCCATCGCCCAGAGCATGCCTGTCGGCATGCACGCTTCCACTTTTGGAGGAAACTTTCTCGCCTGCGCTGTGGCGTCATCCGTTCTCAACACCCTGAATGAAACGTTTCTTGAAAAGGTAAAAAAAACATCCAGTTTCTTTCACTCTCAATTGACAGCTCTTCGCCAGCAGTTTCCGGATCTTCTTGTCGATATCCGGGTATATGGGCTGATGATAGGTATCGATCTTGCCCCCTCGTTAGCGGTGAGTGAGGTGATAGAGGCCTTTCTCCAGAGGGGAATTCTCACTCTTCGTGCAGGCGAAAACACCCTCAGGCTTGCGCCACCCCTTACCATCACAAAAAAAGAAATTCAGATCTTTTTGCAAACCTTTCAGGCCATTTTAAAAGAAAAGAGAGGAGAAAAACAATGACCCTCGGCGTTATCGGATATGGAAATATGGGACAGGCCATTGTGCGTGGCGTTGTCAAAAAAAACCTCTTTGACAAAATTGTCGTTTCCGACATAGCTCAGGCCAAACTCTCTCGACTGCCACGCTCTACCTTTCAGGCCCAAAAGCTGGAAGAGGTCTTTCAATGTGATATTGTGCTTCTCGCCATCAAGCCACAGGATGTTTCCTCCTTCTGTGAAGCCAATCACCATCTTCTCAAAAACCACAAAAATCCCCTTGTCACTATTGTGGCAGGCCTGCCGGTCTCTTTCTACCGCCAATGGACAACCTGTCCTATTGCCAGAGTGATGCCCAATACTCCAGCCCAGGTAGGAGAAGGAGCTTCAGCCATTTACTTCGACGGAGAATTCTCCAATACCATGCGTCAGATGATTCTCAATATCTTTGGTACCTTGGGCATAGCTGAGGTAGTAAGTAAAGAAGAGCTCCTCCATGCAGTCACAGGTCTCTCTGGTTCTGGCCCTGCTTATGTCTTCCTCTTCCTTTCGGCGTTAGCTGATGCTGGTGTGATGGAAGGTCTCCCACGAGACATTGCCAAGAAACTCGCCATACAAACTGTTCTCGGTTCAGCGGCGCTCGCTCTTCAGGCCCTCAAGGACGAAAAAAGTTTCGAAGACCTCAAGGACATGGTCATGTCCCCCGGGGGTACCACTGCAAGAGGGGTGTACGCCCTCGAAAAAGGTGGTCTTCGTTCTACTGTTATGGAAGCCGTTTCTGAAGCCACAAAACGTTCCCGCGAATTAGGAGGAAAATAATGCTTGGTTACGTTTTTCTGTATCTTATGGTGGCTTTGGAGGTCTATAGCTGGATATTTTTTGCCTATATTATCATTTCATGGCTTCCCATCAATGACAGTGATCCGATATTAGGCAGAATTTCCCGGTTTCTTTCAGCTCTCTGTGAACCCGTTTACAACGCTGTCATGCGTATCCTGCCCCCTCTTCGGTTCGGGATGTTGGATTTTTCTCCCATGTATGTTTTTCTTCTCATTTATCTTCTGCGTCTTGTTCTCAGCCGGGCTATGATGTGGCTTGCCACCCTTTAGGGTATTTCCATGTCCAAAAAGGGTATTTCCATCACTGTGGTACCCCGAAGTAGCCGACAGGGTATCTTCCTTGAAGGAGACATCATCAAGGTATGTGTCCATGCCGCTCCCGTTGATGGAGAAGCCAATAGTGCCGTGAGAGATACCCTCTCCCGCGTCCTTGGTATCCCAAGATCAAAGATCATGATCCTCCATGGGGAAAAAAGTCGCCACAAGGTCGTCAGTATCGAAGACTGGGACGAAGAAAAACTCAAAACCCTTCTTTCTTCCAGAAAGCCATCTGATTGACTTTTCCCCTTCTTTTGTGTATACTTTAGAAGAGAATTTTTCGTGTGGAGTTTTTATGAGTGAGAAGCCCTTTGTCTTTGATTCTGTGGAAACAGCCATTGAGGCTATCAAACGAGGAGAGATGATTGTTGTTGTCGACGATGAGGATAGAGAGAACGAGGGAGACATCATCCTCGCCGCTGAGAAAGCCACCCCGGAAAAAGTGAACTTCATCCTCAAAGAGGCAAGAGGGCTTCTCTGTGCTCCCATGGCTCCAGAAATTGCAGAAAGGCTTCATCTTCCCATTATGGCACAGGATGCCGATGAAAAATGGGGTACAGCCTTTACCGTCTCTGTGGACCACAAGGACACCACCACAGGCATCTCAGCCTATGAACGAGCCCTTACGCTCAACAAGTTAGCCGATCCCTCTTCAAAGGCCGAAGACTTTGAAAGACCGGGGCATATCTTTCCCCTCAAGGCTCGGCCAGGGGGAGTTCTCAAAAGGGCAGGACATACAGAAGCAGCGGTCGATCTCATGAGACTCGCCGGTCTTCAACCCGTAGGGGCTATCTGTGAGATTCTCAAAGACGATGGCACGATGGCCCGTCTCCCCGACCTCGTGGAATTTGCCAAACGCCATCATATGCCCCTCATCAGCGTGGCTCAGATTATCGAGTACCGGCGAAACAAAGAAAAACACGTCTTCCGTGCCGCCCAGGCCCACCTTCCCACACAGTATGGGGATTTTCAGATCATTGTCTATGAAAACGACATCGATTTCAAAGAACACGTAGCCCTCATCAAAGGAGAATGGAAAGAAGATGAACCCGTCCTGGTTCGTGTCCATTCGGAGTGTTTCACCGGGGATATCCTTGGTTCCCTTCGCTGTGATTGCGGGGATCAGCTTCACAATGCCCTCCGCATGATAGAAAAGGAAGGAAAAGGCGTACTCCTGTATATGCGACAGGAGGGAAGAGGGATAGGCCTCGTCAACAAAATCAAGGCTTATGACCTCCAGGAGAGAGAGGGACTCGACACCGTCGAAGCCAATATCCACCTTGGTTTCAAGCCAGATCTCCGGGACTATGGTATTGGAGCCCAGATTCTCAAAGACCTTGGCATCTCAAAAATCCGACTCCTCACCAATAACCCCACCAAAATCATAGGACTCAGTGGCTATGGTCTTGAGATCGTCGAACGGGTTCCCATCATCATCCCGCCTAACGAAGTGAACAAACATTACCTCTACACCAAAGAGGTCAAAATGGGTCATCTCTTTCATCACCACGATCACAAAGACAACAAATAAATCTCACGAAACTCACTCCCTGTGGTATTCGGGAGAGTCATAGAAGAGAGTTTCCCCAAAAAGGGAAAAGACGTCTCTCCCCCTGGAAGACAGATATTTCTCCCACGAAAGACACTCACCTTCCGAGACGTTGGCACGAATGGGCAAGGGTCTCATTATTTTCTTCTCCAGATCTTTCCCATGAGGGTAAGCACATACCCAAGGGCAAGCAACAAAACCGTCACAGAACCTGTAGGAAGATCCAGATAATAACTCACCACCATTCCTAAAAGAGAAAAGAAAGCCACCAAAAAAGAAGCCGTAACCATCACCGAGGAAAGTCTCTTGTGAAACAGAGAAGCCATAGCCGCAGGAAGGGTGAGAAGCGCAATCACCATGATCGACCCCATCACCTGAAGCATGAGAAAGACCGTGAGAGCCACGAGAAGAATGAGAAGCATCTGGAAAAAAACTACCTTTACCCCTCGAGTCAGGGCAAAGTCCTCATCAAAACTCACCATCTGAAACTGAGGATAAAACACCACCGTCAGCACAGAAACAAGAAACGCCAAAATCCCCACCAACCATACATCCCCGATGGAAAGCAAGAGAATATTCCCGAAGAGATAACTCATCGGATCAGTATAGGTGGGGGTGAGAGAGAGAAGGAGAAGCCCTACAGACATTCCAATCACCCACACGGCTCCTAAGACAGTATCCATCCGCTGTTTTCCCCGAAGAGAGAGCCACCCGATGAGAAGCCCTACCAGAACAGAAGCCGCCATAGCCCCAATCGTGGGAGACACCCAGGACCACTTCCAGACCACCTGAAGGTATATCCCAAGCCCCACTCCCCCAATAATAGCATGACTCACCGCCCCAGCCATAGCACTCATCCGCTTCACCACCACAAAGCCACCCATCATCCCAAATGGCACGCTGGCAAAAAGAGAGGCCAACAGTGCATACCGAAGAAAAGGTACCTCCGCACTCCACAGCATAGACCAGAATGACTCCATTACCTTCCCTCCTTCACCTGAGCGTGATCCACACGTCCATACTCAGGACCATAGCCATGAAAAGCCGAAACCTCTTGCGAGGTTTCAAACGGATGTTCGCATAAACCCCGATGGATACAGAGCACCCTATCTGTTATCGTGTGCACAAAGCCCGTATCATGGGTCACCAGAAGAATGGTCTTTTCTCCCTTCAAAGCCTGGAGAAGATCAAAAAGCTGCTTTTCACTCTCACTATCAATACTTGCCGAAGGTTCATCCAAAAACAAAAGAGGAGCTTCTGAAACCATCGCCCGGGCAATGAGCGCCCGCTGAAGTTGGCCGCCGGAAAGATGAAAAAACGACTCTTTTTTCAAGGCCAAAAGCCCCACCTTCTCCAAAACCTCATCCACCCTTTTTTTGTCCTCACGGGTGTACCAACCCCAGGGTTTTATTCTCCCCTGGAGAACCATCTCCTCTACCGTGAGAGGAAACTGTCTATCAAAAACCCCATGCTGAGGTACGTATCCCATGAGCCGTCTCTGTTCCTCAGCGGGCTTTCCATACACAGAGATCGTCCCCTTCCATGGACGAAGAAGACCAAGAAGAAGCCGCAGAAGGGTAGTTTTCCCTCCCCCATTGGGACCCACAATGGTGACAAACTCCCCCTCACGCACCCCAAAACTCACCCTCTCAAGAACAGGAACATCCGTATATCCGAATGAAAGATCCCTGACTTCAAGAACAACCCTTTCTCTCATTTCCATGCCTCAACAAGAGCTGTGGCTATCCTGCGAAACATACCCACATAATCAGCCGAAAGGGGATTGAATTCCTCCACCTTTCCATTGATGGCTTTTGCCACCGCTTCCGCACTCCTTCGTGAAAATCCCTGCTGGACAAAGATCACCCTTACCTTTTCCTTTTTCGCCCGCTGGATAATTTCACTTAACACACGAGAAGAAGGTTCCTTGCCCCCAATTTCAATAGCCATCTGACGAAGACCATAATCATCCGCAAAATACCCCAAGACAGGATGGTAAACAAAAAACACTCTCCCCTTATAAGGGGCTAACATCGTGCTTATCTCTCGATCAAGTTCATCCAGTTCCTTGACCAAAGCTTCATAATTTGCCTCATAGATTGTTTTGCCGGCCTGGTCAAGGGAAATAAGCGTATCCCGAATATGCCCTGCCTGAATTTTCGCAAGCCTGAGACTCATCCAGATATGAGGATCTGGAGCCCCTGCTCTGTCTTCCTCATGGGCATGTTCCCCTGTCTCTTTTTCTGAGAGGAGTCGTTTCTTGATACCCTGAGAGGTATCCACAACAAGAAGACGCTGATAACTCTTTTTCACCTTGTTCACGAGTACACCCTCAAACTCAAGCCCAAGCGTAAACCATACCGAAGCCTTGCCCAAGAGAGCAAGCTGAGAAGGCGTTGGCTCATAGGTATGAGGACTCTTGCCCTCTGGAACCATCACATCGACCCGCACTCTCTCACCACCAATCCTCTCCACCACATAACGCTGAGGAGCAATACTCACAAACACCTCAAGAGGCTTCGCAAACAACACCGATGCCCCAAAAAACAAAAAGAGACGTGCTTTTCTCCATAAACCCATCATACTCCCTCCAAAACGCAACTGAGTTGCGTATAATATACATAAAAGGGAGAAAAAAGTCAAATCACCACCAAAACCCCAAAAAGTTCTTTCAAAAAACACCTATGGCTATTCCCTTGTTTCAGCAAAACACCCCCTTTTTGCTGAAACATCGACATAGCCAAACTCTATTCGCCTTTTTCCCGACAAAAATAGACTTTTTCCCTCTCTTACCTTACACTATACCTATATTTTGCAGGGAGTGCGTATGAAAAAACTTTTTCTCTTTGTTCTTTTTTCCTTGTCTCTCCCCCTCTTTGGAGAAGCCACCATATCCAACCATACGATAGCCATCGATCTCAGCTGGACCACAGAGGGACTCGTCAACGAAGGAATGGGATGGGGTATGCTTGTTGATTTCTCGCTTTCTTCCAACTTCTTTGCCCGTCTTCGTCACGGCGTTGTTGAAACTGCCAAAACAGCCGTCGGAAAAAGAGTGGACAACTATGTATCCTCTCTTCTCATAGGGTATAAACCCTGGGGACATAGCCCGAAGTGGCCAAGAGGCTTTTTTCTTGCTACCGGTTTTGGATATGACCAGGTGATCACCGCTGACCCTTCCACAGGGGCTGTGTCTGACCATTTTCTTCTTCCCTTTGTGGACATTTCCTTAGGGTATCGATTTATCATTGGGAGAATTGTGATCGAACCAGCGGTGAGTATTCTTCTCCCCTTCGTCGATCCAGAACGAAGCAAAACCGGTATTGCCATGTATACCCGGCACGTTGATCTTGAAGGCCTTTCCATAGGAATACTTTTCTGAAGGAGAACAGTATGCCCACGATTATTCTTTACGGCTACGAACAGGATGAAGCCACACGACTTCAACAAGGACTTCAGAGTCTGCTTGAAACAGAGATTGACATTCTCTCTGCCTGTGGAATGGAAAACGCCACAGTCACAGAGATCATCTCCATGCGCCCGGACAAAATCTTTTTCTCTCATCCCTTCAAGGTGATGGTATTTGTTGATTTTGAAGATGAGGCCATCTCCAAAACTGTCTATAACTTCCCCAAAGAAGTAAGTCGTCCAATCTTTTGTGGTCTCACCCCGGACAATGTGAAATGGCGTTTCGGCTATCTTCTTGAACACCTTCTCGAAGAATACCGCCTCTGGCAAAAACAAAAGAAAAACCCCTGATTACCCCACAAAGGTCACCCTTATCCCCTGCCATCGAGAAGAAGCCTTTTCCACATAAAACTCCCGGCTCACCCGAAACCCTAACGAAGGGATATACACCGCCATCACCAGCCCATCCTTCTCCAGGACAAAAGACCAGCGACGTTCAAGCCAGGGAATACGTTCATCCACCCAGATATCCTGGATCTTTTTATGTCCCTGTTGAAGCCCTATCCTATCTCCCGCAGAAACAGGGCGAATAACCACCCTTTCCACCTCCATCGGGAGAAACATCCGTTCCAGAGAAGCCTTGGGAAATCCCTCGGGTAAACCTTCCCCCTCCTCCCACTCCAATCGCCATGGCCCTGAGGCCACCCTTTCGCCTCTCTCCATCACCACATGACAGGGGAGAGAAAACTCCCTGCCCCTCACCCAGGTAAGCCACTTCCGATCAAGAAACAGTTCCCCATATTCATTTCGAACAAGTTCTCGACACTCATGATCCTCATACTCCCGGATAGCCTCAAGCCAGCTCCCCCTCACAAAGGTGATACCCTCCTTTCGCCAGAGAGAACGCACCATCTCCCTTACCCAGAACTCTCCAGTGGTCGAAAAAAGATCTCGGGGAAGCCTCCATCCCCCGGAAAAAAACTCCACCTCCTTCTCTAACAAAGAAAGCCTCTCCCCAATCATCTCAGAAACCGAAGAAAGAAAACCCATAGTTTTGACTATCTTTTCCCGAACCGCTGGGAAGCGATGTTCAACAAGGGGTAGAAGTTCATGACGAATCCAGTTCCTCTCAAACTCCCTTTCCTCATTGGACTCATCCTCACACCAGCCCACTCCAATCCGTTTGAGATACGCTACCATGTCGTGATGAGAGAACGAAAGACAGGGACGAAGATACTCCCCCTCTTTAGGTCTCATCCCGGCAAGCGACTCAATCCCACCCCCATGAAAAAGCCTGAGCAAAAAGGACTCCACCTGATCATCCCTCTGATGGGCCAGGCATATCCACCTAAGCCCATACTGCGTGCGGACCCGTTCATATCCCTCTCGTCGTCTCTCCCTTCCGGCTTCCTCAATCGACCAGCCATGCTTTTTGGCCAGCGCCTCCACATCCTCATGCTCCACCACAAGAAGAACACCAACCCTCTCACAGACAGAGACACAAAACGCCTCATCTCGGCTGGCCGTTTCCCGAAGACCATGATTGAGATGATAGGCCACAACCTCAAAACGAGCAAAAAAAGAACGAAGTCTGAAAAGCAAATACAAAAGGGCGGTAGAATCAGCCCCTCCAGAGAATCCAATAACACACGAGACCTCATTTCCGGCCAGTTTCCGCCAATGGTCTAAGAAAGCCCTCTCAAGAGGATCAAGCACCCTATCCATTAAACCTGTTCATGGCCTCTTCGAGGTTACCCATCACTATCATTTCAATAGCTTCACAGGCCCTGTCTATCACCGGATCAAGAATTGCCATCTCCTCAGGGGTAAAAGGCTCAAGAACATAGTCTTCCATCCTTTTGCCCTCTGGGGGCGCACCAATACCAATCCTCACCCGTGGAAAATTATCCGACTTCAAAAACTGGATGAGCGACTTGATACCATTGTGCCCCCCGCTTGAGCCATACCCTCTTATCCGCATCTTCCCAAGGGGGAGATTGAGATCATCACATACCACAATAATATTTTCCGGCATAATACGGAGAAAACTGGCCATATAGAGAACCGCTTCTCCACTCAGGTTGACAAAAGTCTGAGGTTTCAGGAGCATGACCTTTTCTTTGTCAATCTTGATACGGGCAACTAACGACTTCTTTTTCTTCAGGTCAATAACCGCATCATACTTCGCCGCCAAACGGTCAAGCACCATGAAACCAAGGTTGTGCCTCGTCTGTTCGTACTCTTCTCCAGGGTTTCCCAACCCTACGACAAGTTTCAAGAGCACACCTCCTTTTTCTTATTATCTAACCTCTACTAACGTTGTTCCCTCATGAGTCATGATCTTCACACCGTCCAGTTTCACATCACGAACAATCAGGTAGTCTTTTGCCTTGAGATGAGAAACATCGACTTCAATCACCTCGGGAAGCTTGTCAATGGTAGTGCTGATCTTGAGCTTGCGGGCATACACAAACATACTCCCACCTTCTTTCACTCCGATGGGGGTACCCACAAACTTCACAGGAACCTCTGTCACAAAGGGCTTCTTCTCAGCATAGGCGTAGAGATCCACATGCAAAATCTTGCGAGATACAGGATGAATCTCGATTCCCTTGATGATAACCTGATACTTGTTTTTGCCCACTTCTACCGTAAAAGGCTTGTGTGTTCCCACAGACTGAAAGACCTTCTCAAACTCATTGGCACTGAGGGAAATATAGAGATTTTCTTTCAGTTCTGGTCCATAAATAACGGCAGGAAGCCCGTTCTTCTCACGCACCTTAACAGCAGCCGATGTTCCTGTATTCGAGCGAAGCTCTGCCTTGAGTGTCAGTGTCGTCTTCGACATAGTATTCTCCTCCTCACAATCTCTATCGCATTACGTCTTTGGCACATTCACAAAAAGCGAACTCACCGAAAGGTTGAGATGGATTCTCTCAATAGCCTTTCCAAAGAGTTCACTCACCGAGAGAATATGGAGTTTCTCTCCAATAATACTCCGTTTATTCTCGTCCATATAAATAGTATCTGTCAAGCACAACCTATCAATCGCACAATTCTGAAGCCTCTCAGCCGCCGGATGAGAAAGCACCGCATGGGTGGCATACACAGTCACTGTCTTTGCCCCCCGACGCTTCAGAATATCCGCAGCCTGAACAATCGTCCCGGCTGTATCTATCATATCATCAATCATGATGACATGCCTGTCCTCAACACTTCCAATCAGGTTGAGAACCTCGGCTTCATTTTTCTTCTCCCGCCGTTTGTCAAGAATGGCCAATCCCACATCAATCTGACGGGCAAAAAAACGAGACCGTTCCACCCCTCCTGTATCAGGCGAAACCACAATATACTCGGACAAATCTCCGAGCTGTTTAGCATGCTCTAAAAAGACAGGAGTCGCATAGAGATGGTCAACAGGGATATCAAAAAATCCCTGTATCTGAGCCGCATGAAGATCCATGGTGAGTACACGATTCACACCTGCCACAGTGAGAAGATTGGCCACCAACTTGGCCGTAATAGGCACACGTGGTTCAGCCTTGCGATCCTGTCTCGCATACCCAAAGTAGGGGATAACCGCTGTAATACTTGCCGCCGACGCCCGGCGCAGAGCATCCACAAGAATAAGAAGCTCCATGAGATTTTTGTGGCCAGGATTGGATGTTGGCTGCACCACAAACACATCCGTTCCCCGAATATCCTCTCGGATCTTGACAAAAATCTCCCCATCGGCAAACTCTGTGATATAGACATCAACAAGATCCACACCAATATAGCGAGCAATCTTCTCTGCTAAGGGACGATTGGCCCGTCCCGCAATCAGTTTCAAATCACCTGTCGGCACACTCATGCTCCTTTTTCCAAAAAAGACAAAACTGGGGCGGAAGGATTCGAACCTCCGAATGTCGGGACCAAAACCCGATGCCTTGCCAGCTTGGCGACGCCCCAGAATCTTTCATCCGTTACGCAATCTTATGCAGAAACCTCAGCGTTATACTTCTCGAGGATGGCATTCTGCATCTTTTCACGAAACTCGGTGTTGATAGGATGAGCCACATCCTTCATCTCACCGCTTCTCGTCTTGCGAGAAGGCATCGCGATAAACAACCCGCTGTTCCCTTCTATAACCTTGATGTTGTGGACAACAAAACTGTTGTCAAAGGTCACAGAAGCATACGCTTTCAACTTGTTTTCACCTTCAACCCTTTTGATGCGGATGTCGGTAATTTCCATAGGTCTATCCTCCTGTAGAAAATTGAAAAACCCTTTTTAGCCTTTTTTACTTGTGTGATATACAGGGTCCGCACAAAACACCTGCATACCCTCAATGGTGGAGAAGCGATCTTTCTCTTCTTCCCGCTTACCAGCCGAATCGTACACATACACAAACGAGGACCCACTTCCGCTCATAAAAGAAAGCGAGGCCTGACTCTCTCGATCCAGCATAGTCTTTTTGGCGGCAAGCTCCTCACACGCTCCAAACACAAAAGGCTGGAATTTATTATACACTATTTTTCGCAAAAAATCAAGTGAGCCATCCCATGCAGCCAAAATATTTTCTTTTGTATTGTGTGGTTGGTAGTCATTGACAAGGCTATAGGCCCACGCTGTACTGATATGAATCCCCGGATAGACAATGAGAAAGTACACCTTTTCCAGCTGAAAAGAGAGAGGTTCTATCCTTTCTCCTTTTCCACTCACCCACGCCATCCCACCTGTGAGAAAAAATGGCACATCACTTCCTATCCGGGAAGCAAGTGCAGGCAACTCGCGCTTATTAACCCCTTCTTTCTCAGCCAGAAGGCGCAACACCGTGGCCGCATTGGAACTTCCTCCACCAAGTCCAGCCCCCATGGGAATCCGTTTTCTCACCGTAATAGTATAGCCTGTCTTTGTTCCAAAGGACTGCCTGAAAAGCCGGAGAGCCTTGTGAACGGTGGTGTCTCCCTCCACCTGCATACCCTCAAAAATCACACGGTCACGTTCGGCTGGCTCGATTTCAATCTCATCAGCCAAGCTCACCTCCTGAAAAAGGCTCTCAATAAAATGATAGCCATCCGTATCACGTCCCACGACATCAAGATAGAGATTTATTTTGGCATGGGAAAGAAACTTCATGCGATGGGCGTACCTACCGTCTTCACATACTCTTTGAAACGGTCGATAAGTTTCTTCGTGAGAGGCCCAACACTTCCACTACCAATCTTTCGTCCATCAATCGAAGAGATAGGCACTACCTCAGCGGCCGTTCCTGTGAGGAACACCTCATCAGCAATGAAGAGTTCCCCCCTCGTGATGGGCATTTCCACCACCTTGATACCCATTTCCGTGGCTAAATCCATCACCGTAGCGCGGGTAATACCCGGAAGCACTCCCATATACACCGGTGGTGTATAGAGAACTCCCTTCTTGATCATGAAGATATTATCCCCGGTACACTCAGCTACATACCCATCCTGATTGATCATAATCGCTTCTTCTGCACCAGCATTTTTCGCCTCAATCTTGGCTAAAATATTGTTGAGATAATTGAGAGATTTCACAATAGGATTGACCGCCTCAGCCAAGTTGCGTCTCGTGGGCACCGTCACAATTGGTAGCCCTTTCTCATAATATTCATCCGGATAAAGCTTAATCGTATCCGCAATCACAAAGATATTTGGTTTGGAACAAAGCCAGGGAGAAAGCCCCAGCGTTCCTGCTCCACGGGTAACCACAGGGCGAATATATCCATCTACAATCTCATTGGCCTTACAAACACTGATAATAGCTTTCTTGAACTCTTCCTGCGAGATGGGTATCTCAAGCATGATGATCTTCGCTGAATTATAAAGCCTTTCTACATGCTCATCCAGTTTGAAAATCCGGCGATTGTACGCCCGGATCCCCTCAAAAACCCCATCTCCATACAACACCCCATGATCAAAAACACTGATCTTGGCCTCTTCCTGTGGAACCAGTTCTCCATTGAGATACACAAACTTTCCCATACGCCTCTCCTCTATGCCTATCTATAATCATCCTAAATTGATAATCGCATCACACCGTTTAGCAAGCTCCATATTGTGAGTAGCCACCACAAAGGTTTTGCCCATGCTCCGGCAGAGATCCCAGATGAGATGTTCTACCATCTCGGCATTTCTTCTATCAAGACTCCCGGTTGGCTCATCGGCAAACACCACATCCGGATCGTGGATAAGCGCCCGTATAATAGCCACCCGTTGCCTCTCCCCACCGGAAAGCTGGTCAGGATAATGAGAAAGCCGATTCTCAAGCCCCACCCGGGCAAGAAGTTCTCTTGCCCTCTCTTTCTCCTTGCTTCCTATGGTTTTTCCCCCGATTCGAAGCGGTAGAAGCACATTCTCTATAGCCGTAAAATCCTCTAAAAGGTAATGGTGCTGAAAGATAAACCCCACATGCCGGCTCCGAAAATCCGAGAGCCTCTCCTCATCAAGGGTATCAATCCTTTCACCACCAAACCACACCTCTCCCGACGAAGGTCTATCCAGCCCTGAAAGGATATTGAGAAGGGTGGTTTTTCCCCTTCCCGACTCGCCTACCAGAGCCACCATAGAACCACGGGCAATCGTCACCTCCATATTTTCAAACACCTGCACTCTATCCACAAGTGTCCGATACTCCTTGGAAAGCGATCTCCCCACAATCATCTCAGTCATTGCGAAGCACCTCTATCGGACGAAGTTTGCCTGCACGGTAGGCGGGCCATATCACCGCAAGCATACTGCACACCACCGAAAGCCCCATAATCACCACCAGATCCTCTAACTGAATCCGCATGGGGAATTCTCGTATATAATAAGCCGTCGGATCAAAAAATTCAAATTTTGCCGGTTTTTTCACCGTCACAAAAACCCTGAGAGTCAGATACGCCACCTGATTCCAGAAATTCACAAAAGCCTCAATCCCATGGAGAATATTGTTGAGATTCAGGGCAAAGAAAAGCCCAAAGAAGATCCCGACCGCACTTCCAATCACCCCAATGAGAAAACCATCCATCAGAAACACACTCATCACCGACTTTGGCCTGAGCCCCATTGCCTTGAGAATACCTATCTCCTCCCGTTTATCAAGGACAGTTGCCATCATGGTAGAGAGAATATTGAAACACACCACAATGAAAAAGATGGTGAGAATAATTCTCATCATCACTTTTTCATTACGGATATTCACGAGGTTATTGCGATTGAGAGACTTCCAGCTATAGACATAAAAGGGAGAGATTTCCCGGATCTTGGGAAGCCATCGTTCTATTTGAAAAGGATCCTTCACCCGTATCGCAAGCGACGCCCTCGAATTCTCTTCCAGAGCCAGGGCATCCTCAAGATTCACAAACACCAGAGACGTATCATACTCCGCATACCCAGCCTCAAAAATCCCCGCCACCCTGAATTTGTACTGAAGCAAACTCAGCATATCATCATTTACAAGGGTGAGATACACCCAATCCCCCACAGAAACCCCGAGATTATCCGCAAGGTTATACCCTATGAAAATCGCATGACGCCAGGAAGCATTGGTCTCCTCTCCCTTCATCAATGCAAAACGAGTCCGAAACTCCCTATCATTCTGATAAAACTCCCGGGGAAAAGCCTTGACCATCACCCCATAAGTCCCAAGCGGCCCCTTGATAAGTGCCTGCTGATCCAAAAACGGCACCACATCCACCACCCCCGGGGCTTTCTTCAGTTCCAGAGCCAACGTCTCATAATCCGGAACCCCCCGTCCATACCCATAAATAACCGCATGAAAATCCTTGGACGCAAGCTTATCCATATAGTTATAATGCATCCCGTTTGCCGCCGAAAGAATAACGGTAGCCGCCATGGCACTCACCACAATGGTGAGCAGGGCTATCACCGAGATAATCGAGATACCCCTATCCGTCCCTTTGAACTTGAGATATTTCGTCGCTAAGTAAACAATCACATTCATTTAAGTATTCTCCCACTTTTTCCGATAAATTCATTGTATATATTATACACGAAAAAGAAAAAGATGTAAACTTTCTTGACTTTTTGCCTTCGACGTGATAAGATATACCCATAAGAAAAGGCAAAAAAAGAAAAGGAGTACGCTGTGGAATTTGCTCCCGATACCAATTATCTCGTCATCAAGGGTCGCTTCAAAGCCACCGCTTCCAGCTCCTATGGACTCTTTCTCATTTTTATGGATAACGTCACCAAAAATACCGACAAAATAGAAACCGTTGCCTCCCATTTCAGCACCGTCTATGACACCAATATCAACATGCCCTGGAGTGAACTTCAGGATATGATCACCAAACTCAGATGGAAGGGAGAATTCGCCACGAGCCTCACCCACGATGTTCAGGCAACCCTCGAAGACCTCTTCCAGCCAGGGACAGGACGTGGCCCGGATATCTGGAACGCCATCAAAAAAGCCATGGTCAACAAAGCCGCTAACTTCTTTGAAGAATTTTTAGCCCGTCCTACAGGGGACAAAGGCGTCAAGGTTGAACTTGCCATTGAAACCATCACCAAAAGCGATATTGAGAATGTCAAAAAGATGCGCGAAGAGCGCGATATGCTCAATAATCTAAACATTCAAAATCAAGCAAAACCAACACAAACCGAACCAAAACTCGAAGAAAGTGCCGTTGTTCTTGATGTTTCCCTTGTTCTTTCTCCAATCTCTGGTGTTCCTATCTACGAACTCAAAGAAGGAACCAAAATCTTTATCAAGATTACCGAACAGACCAGCCGTGGACAGTACTTCAACGATCTTTTGGGAGCTAATGAAGGTGGAGAGATCCTCCCCGTCCCCGCCACGGTGAAAAAGGTCTCCAAAGAAGGCAAGATTTATACGGTGCTGGTAGAGATTGGCCCTGGTATCTACGGAAAATCCATCGACGAAGACACCGTCAAGGTGAAACTCTACGATAGCGCCCAGGATAAGCGCAAAGCCCAGAAAACGATTGAACCAGCCGTTTCTACCATCGAGACTACCCCTGAAACCTCTCAATCCCTCTCAAAGGGCGGAAGTTTTCTCTTCTGGGTCATGGGTGGCATTGGACTTCTCATCCTGATGATTCTTGTCTATCTCGGTCTCGGTATCTAAATAGTTCTGGACTATCCATCCAAGCGCAAGCGATGTTCCGATCCCTATGATCATGAGAAAAGCCACGTAGAGAATCACTCCCCTATTAAACCCTAAGAAAAGCCCGGCCACCACCCCTTGAGCAAGCGCATGAGCCCACCCCCCCCAGAGAGAAATCCCATACACAGAAAGCCACTCTCCCCCTATCCGATGCACCCCACTCATCACTAAGGCAGAAAAGACAGAACCAGCAAGAGAAAGCCAGAACCCGAAGGTAAAAAGCGTTCCTCCCAGCACATGACTCACCACCACACGAAAAAAAGCCACCACAAAAGAAAGACGATAGCGAGACCTCATCACAAGTACAAGGGTCACAATATTCGCAAGCCCTATCTTGGCTAATGGAAGTGGTTTTGGAATCCAGCTATCCACCACAGAGAGAAGCGAAGCAATAGCCACCAGATAGGCCATCAAAAATTCTTGCCTCTCAGAAGAAAGCCTCTCAAAATGCTCAATATCACTCAGTAATCCCATCCCACTCCTCTTTCTCTTCCCCCACAATCTCTACCACCACATGATTCGGCATACAGAGAATAGCATCCCCTGTACGAAAGATCCATCCTTTTTTCACACAGATCTGATCCCGGCAGGTGGATTCAAGCATTCTCACCTTTCCCCCTTTGATCTCTACCTTTCCCCTCCCGTGAGAACTTTGCCATTCAAAGACCCTCTCTTCATCCAGTGGATAACGATAGCGACGACCTTCAACCCTGATTTCCACATAACTCCCTCGCTTTCCACTCCACCCAGCCAACACAAGCCCAACCAGAAACATCCCCACCAAAAAGAGAGAAACGACATCCCCTTTTTTAACGGTTTTCAAAATATTCGACATGAAGATACCTGATATCCGCTTTTTCCATCTCCTCATCAAGAAGACGCTGGTAGGTCTTGATCCTCCGTTCATGTTCAAGATAACGCCTCAAGTCCTCCCTCACACTCTCAAAAGGGCGCTGTTTCCCCTCACGACGACCAAGGAGTTTGTACACCACATACCCCCCATCAGGAAGCACCATGGTCCCTATCTCTTCTTTTGCAAGATCCCCCACCACTCCCCGTACTTCCTCAGGAATACTTCCCTCTACCACATCCACATGGTGGAGAAAGGTTTCACCTAAATCCTTGATACGATTTTCTATTTCTACAATATCCGACATGGTTTTCAAACAACGAACAATCTCTTCTACTTTTTCCTTGGTGGAAGCAGAGATCTCATAAAAGGTGTAGAGAGTGGGTTCCTTCAGAAACTGGGCATTCATATCATAAAAAGAATGCACCAATTCGTCGGTAATCGGTTCCTGAGAAGACTCAAGATCAATGAGTTTTTCAATCATCATGTCCCCTCGAACCTCTTCTCGAACCTCCTCTTCAGAAAGCTGAAAAAGGGTGAGATTATTTTCCCAGTTCTCCTGGCTTTCAAAATGAGAAAGAATCCCCTTTATTTCCTCTTCAATCTCATCCTCAGAAACCTCACATCCCCTCTGCTTTGCCCGTTCAAGCAAAAGAGACCTTGAAACCAAGGCATTCGAAGCCTCTACCCGAAGAAACTTGAGATTTTCCGGGGTGGGTTCATAGGGCCTTTCGTCCTCTTCTAACTGAACAATATACCGTACCATGGCCCTATCAATATCCTTGTCAGTAATCACTCTCCCGTTTACAGAGATAACATCCATGCCTTCCTGCCTCCCTCTTCTATCTCAAATATTATAAGAAGGAACATGAAAAAAGGCAAACGTTTACTCATGAGCACAGTGACAACTTTCCCCTCGAGCTTTGGCAAAACTTTCTTTTCCTTCTCTCCAGGAAAAAAAGGCAAGTCCCAAAGCCCCGACACTATCAAAAAAACCCAGTCCAAAAATCTCATACAGGATACTACTCCCCAACAACACCAAAGACATATAAATACACACAAGCGTACAATTGGCATCCGCAAGAATCGCCTCAGAAGAAAGACGTCTGCCCACCCATTTCTTTGCTATCACCAGAAGCCACATGGTCACAATGGAAACAAAAGAAATGACCACTCCCCAGAAAGTCGTCTCCGGTTCATGCCCTTTCCATATCGAATAGAAGGCTGAAATTACCAGTCCTCCAGCCAAAAGGTAAAAGGATGAACCTGTTATACGAAGAGCCGCCTGTTCAAACCTACTCTTTTCCTCCCCAGGATGTTTCCAGATTCGCATAATCATATGGGCAATTCCAACACCGGATATCACTTCCACAAAACTATCAATGCCAAAACCAAAGAGCGCCAAACTCTCATCAGAAAAACCAAACACCATCGAAAACACACCCTCCGCCACATTATAGAAAATAGTAAAAAGTGCTAGTCCAAAAGCCATGCGATAGAGTACCCTTTCTTTCATAAAAAATCCTCCAAATTTAGTATGTTTTATTATAAACCTTTCAAAACCAAAAAGCAACTTTTTGGCCACATCATTCTAAGCCCCTTTTTTCTAAAAAAAATTGATGCCCTTTTCTAAGTCATTTTGCCCATTTTTGCACATAACTCTATTTCCCAAAAAGAAATAGTTGAAAAAAATTTCACTTTTTTCTTATGTATCACGTATAATATATAAAATTCTTTTTAAGGAGAAATCTATGCCCTTTCCCTTTTTGAAAAAATACCTTCTTGTTTCGCTGGGAGTTTTTCTTTTCATTCTCTGGAGTTTGCCATCGTGTACCACCACTCCCAAGGAAAACCAAAATACCAATGATACCGCCTTCCCTACGGTGATGATCAATAGTCTCTCTACTGCGGCCTCATCGTGTACTGCCACGGTTTCCTATACCGACGACACAGGGGTCATAGAAGTGTCTCTCTTGATACTCAATACCAACTTTACCACCAATATCACTCAAACAATAAATCCTCCTTCCACCAATGGGAGTGCTTCTTTCACTGTGCTTCTGCCGGTGGGGAGTTATACCCTCTCTGCCTCTGCTACCGACAAGGCTGGAAATGTCGCTACCACTCCCACCACCAACGTCCTCATTACAGCCAATGACACGACACCACCGGTTCTTTCTCTTCTTTCCCCAACCAATGGGCAAATGGTAGGAGAGAGTACTACCCTGATCGTGAGTCTCTCTGACAACAGTCTTCTCGGGATGTTTTCTTACCAGCTCAACAACATGCCTACAAATGTTTTTCCACTTTCCACGCCATCAACCAACCTCTCTCTTTCCCTTTCGTTAGAAGAAGGGACCAACACCCTCAATCTCTTCGTTTTTGATGCCTCTGGAAATAGCACCAATACCTCTCTGTATCTTTTCTCCGACCAGAGTGTACCGGCCATTGTTATTTCCTCCCCTCTTTCGGGGACCATCACCAACCGTTCTGATCTCACGATAAGCGGTACAAGCTCCGTCTCAAGTGGAAGCATCGTCTCTGTGCAGGTGAGCCTCAATGGAAGCAACTGGCTTACCGCCACAGGAACCACAACCTGGAGTTATAATCTTGGGTGTAGCGAAGGGACAAACCTCATCCGGGCACGGGCTATTTCCTCAACAGGCAAAACCAATTCCACTCAGATAGCCATTTTCGTGGACACTCTCCGCCCTGTTGTCACGTTTACCAGTCCAGCCAATGGAATAGTACTTTCCAACACCCAGGTAACCATCACCGGCACAAGTAGTGATAGTGGTTCTGGCGTTCAGGCAACCTACCTCAAAATAGATAGTGGAAGCTATCTCCTTGGAGGAAGCACCGCCTTTACCTACCCTCTCTCCAACCTCACAGAAGGAACACATACGGTGTATGCCTACAGTCTTGACTATGCGGGCAATGTTTCTCTCACCAATAGCCTCTCTTTTACTGTAGTTATTCCTCTCACCAACACTAATACCAACACCAATAGTTCCGGTTATACCGAATACACCAATCCAAGCTACAATGGGAATGGGTATGATATTATGCTCCAGGGTTTTCACTGGGCCTCCACCAATGGAAACTGGTGGACAACACTGGCAAATAATGCCAATACCATCGCTTCCGCTGGTTTTACCATGGTGTGGCTTCCCCCTGTCTCCGATAGTGGGGATAACAATGGCTACCTACCCCGCCGGTGGTATAATCTCTTTTCCCGTTATGGCAACGGCAGTAGTCTCTCCAATGCGGTAAGTACCCTACGACAGGCTGGAGTCAAGGTGATCGCCGATATTGTGATCAACCACCGTGTAGGGACAGCAAACTGGGCTGACTTCACCGATCCTGCCTTTGCCAACAACAACGCCGCTGTCTGTAGCGACGACGAATGGAAAGCTAATGGGGGTAATCCCACAGGAGCAGCTGATACAGGAGCGGGATATGAAGCAGGGCGGGATCTCGACCATACCAACCCAGATGTGCAGTCTAATATCATTCTCTGGATGAAGTGGCTGAGACAAATCGGGTTCGACGGGTGGCGATACGATTATGTCAAAGGATATCACTCCCGTTATAACAGCAACTACAATGAAGCCACCAAACCCTACTTCTCTGTGGGAGAACTCTGGCCAGATATTACGGATTATAATGCTTCTGGAAGTGCTGTCAACTACCATCGACAGGCTCTCATGAACTGGATTGATAACTCTGGCGGAAAATCTACCGTTTTCGATTTTACCACCAAATGGCAATTGATGCTTGCTGTTCAAAACAATGAATACTGGCGTCTCAGAGATCCTGATGGAAAACCTATTGGGGCTATCGGCTGGTGGCCTGCGATGAGTGTCACCTTTGTGGATAACCATGATACAGGGTACTCTCCGGGTGGTGGACAGCAGCATTGGCCATTTCCCCAGGACAAGCGGGAGATCGGCTACGCCTATATCCTCACTCATCCAGGCATCCCCTGCGTCTATTGGTACGACTACTTTGATAGTGGAAGTTATCTTCAGAACAAGATCAATACCCTGATAGCCATCCGAAAGGCACAGGGAATCCGTTCCACAAGCCCTATCACCATCCTCAAGGCTGAAGCCAGTGAGTACGTGGCCATCATCAATAGCAATACTATTGTAAAACTTGGGCCTGGAATGAGCTTCAATACCAACTGGACACTGGCCACCTATGGGACAAACTGGGCTGTCTGGACGAACTAAAGAAAAACCATCTCTCTTCTCATGGCCCCCGGCTTCTCCGGGGGCTTTTTTTGCAAAGTGGTTGTTTGGGTCTTTGGGACAAACCATTGGCTCTTACCATGTTTCAGCAAAACTCATGAGACAAGGGGAAGAAGAGGTGAGGTTTTAGCCTTTGGCTATTCCCTTGTTTCAGCCAACCACCCCCTGATTAAACGTTTAACCCACTGCCATACAAACCCCCCACACCCCTTCCTATCACCCTGTCTCAGCAAACAAGCCCCCTTTGGCTGAAATAAGGGAATAGCAAAAATTTCCAGCGCCCTTCTCCCAGAGAGAAGAGCAGGTCCTAATACTATGTGTCAGCAAACATACGCTTCCCAAAGACCTTGGCTATTACCCTATTTCAGCAAAACCATATGCTTTGGGGTCAACGAGGATAGTACAATTGCTCCTTTGGCTATTACCTTATTTCAGCACCCCCCTTTTTTTGCTGAAACAAGGGAATAGCACGAGAAAAATTTCCTGCCATAACAACTTTCTAACCACTTCTGGACAACCTTGACAATATTTTTTCGATAATATATACAAAGAAAAAAACAGGAGGCTCCTATGACAAAAGATGTTTTCACCTACAGCGAAGAAGAGACTATCCAATTTTTTGAAGATCTCTTCTGGCACGGAAAAATCCGCTGTCCCCGATGTGAAAATTCCGCCTACCGACTCTCCAGTCGTCCTCTCTACCAGTGCAGGCATTGCCGTTACCAGTTTTCCATCAAAAGCATATCTGTCATGCGCAAAAGTCATCTTTCTCTCAAAACCTGGCTCTGCGCTATGGCTATTATCTGTGAAGGAAACGTTAACGGCGTGAGTCTTGCCAAACATCTTGGGGTAAGCTACAAAGCCGCCTGGCTACTTCTCCACAAGGTCCGCAACCTGATGCGAGCCCTTTCGGCAAGGCAAAAACACCACCTTCGCCACCTTCTTCGGAAATTTTTTCTTCTCCCTGGCATCAAAAAAGTCCAGAGGGAAAAGAAACGGCCCTTTCAGGTTATCGAATGTGATAATGCGTCCTCTCCCACCCATTTTCACATTCACCTTGTAGAGAATATCTCGTGCGATAGTCTTAAGACACTCTTCTCCTGTAAAAATACCGCGGCGATTCTTGAGGTCCCTGAAGCTTTTTCTGATATCTTTCAGCAACTTGTTAACCGACTTGAAAACCTTTATCACCATGGCTGTCGAAAACACCCTCAGCGCTACATTGATGAGTTTTGTCTTTTTTCATTGTATCAGGACTCTGACCTTCGAATGAAAAAGCTTTTGTCGATGATAAATAGGGAAGAGCTTCTGCTTCCTTACAAGACGCTCATTCAGGAATCCATCGTCCTGTAGGAAAGGCGTACCGACGATTGGGATTTTTCCTGAGGTGTTCCAACTTCTTATCCTGAAAAGTCTTCGAAGTCTGCTTCTCGTCTGGATATTCGTTTGCAAAAGGGAAAAAGAGTGATGAGACCTTTGCACGAATGTGCAAAGGTCTCAAAAAAGTAGTAAAAAACAAAAAATAGTATAAAAATGTTCCTTAACGTAATAAATAAAACTATTCCTTTGAACAAAAAAAGACAAATAAGCCCTTGTAAATGGAAAAATCGGGGTTTCAGGGACATAGCCCATGACCCAGATAGGACAAGAAAGCACCCGCGCAAGGGTCTCGTGATGATTGAAGATAAAAGCCCTTTGCACATTCGTGCAAGTGGCTCGATAATTTATTCTTTGCACAACGAAAAGGGAGCTTGGAAGGGATGAGGAAGATAAAAAGAAGGGGAAAAGGTTTATTACCGGCTTTGGCTATGACTTTGTTTCAGCAAAACCTACCGCTTTTTCTCTGGACACGCACCGAGTTTGCACTTTGGCTATTCCCATGTTTCAGCAAAAGGGGGCTTTTAGCTGAAATAAGGAAATAGCAGGAAATTGGTTTTTTCCCAAAAAATAAAAAAAGCTCTCGACACCTACTTTCCCCCTTGCGGAGTATCATCGGCGACGGAGGGCTTAACTTCCGGGTTCGGAATGGGACCGGGTGTACCCCCTCCGCTATGGTCGAGAGCAATAAAAACATGATAAGATGGGAGACTAAAAGGTAAAAGGTCAAGGCTAATGGTCGATTAGTACTACTCGGCTCAACGCATTACTGCGCTTACACCTGTAGCCTATCAACGTGGTAGTCTTCCACGGACCATATGGGGCACCTCATCTTGGGGCAAGTTTCCCGCTTAGATGCTTTCAGCGGTTATCTCTTCCGAACATAGCTACCCTGCTTATGCCACTGGCGTGACAACAGGTACACTAGCGGTTCGTCCACTCCGGTCCTCTCGTACTAGGAGCAGCTCCCCTCAAGTGCCCAAACGCCTACGGCGGATAGGGACCATACTGTCTTACGACGTATTGAACCCAACTCACGTACCGCTTTAATGGGCGAACAGACCAACCCTTGGGACCTTCTCCAGCCCCAGGATGCGATGAGTCGACATCGAGGTGCCAAACCTTCCCGTCGATATGAACTCTTGGGGAAGATCAGCCTGTTATCCCCGGGGTACCTTTTATCCGTTGAGCGATGGCATTTCCACGCACAACCACCGGATCACTAAGCCCGACTTTCGTCCCTGCTCGGCTCGTCAGCCTCACAGTCAAGCTCCCTTCTGCCTTTACACTCTTCGCATGATTTCCAACCATGCTGAGGGAACCTTTGGGCGCCTCCGTTACCCTTTAGGAGGCGACCGCCCCAGTCAAACTACCCACCAGACGCTGTCCTCCACCCCGATTGCAAGGCGAGAGTTAGAAACCCAATTCACCAAGGGTAGTATCTCAAGGTCGGCTCCATGAGCACCAGAGCACCCACTTCTCAGCCTCCTACCTATCCTGCGCATGGTAAACCAAGTTTCAACGCCAAGTTGTAGTAAAGGTCCACGGGGTCTTTCTGTCCTGCCGTAGGTACTCGGTATCTTCACCGAGCATACAATTTCACCGAGCCTCTCGCTGAGACAGCGCTCAGATCGTTGGACCATTCATGCGGGTCGGAACTTACCCGACAAGGAATTTCGCTACCTTAGGACCGTTATAGTTACGGCCGCCGTTTACCGGGGCTTAGATTCGAAGCTTCGCCTCGCGGCTAACTCCTCCTCTTAACCTTCCGGCACTGGGCAGGTTTCAGACCCTATACCTCCTCTTACGAGTTTGCAGAGTCTTGTGTTTTTGGTAAACAGTCGCCTGAGCCTCTTTACTGCGACCTGCTTCCGCAGGCACCCCTTCTCCCGAAGTTACGGGGCCATTTTGCAGAGTTCCTTAGCGAGAGTTATCTCGAGCGCCTTAGGTTATTCACCCCGCACACCTGTGTCGGTTTTGGTACGGTCACCTGTCTTCATCGCTTAGAGGCTCTTTCTCGGCCCTACACTCGGCCGTCTTCTCCACCCCGAAAGGTGGATCGCTCACCTCTTGGCTTCGCGGCGCAAGCATTTCACTCACACCAGCCTCAATGGCTTCGACGAACATCCGTCAGTCCGCACGGCTCTATGCAGGGCGTCACCCCTTCACTCCAACAGGTGGCTACGGAATATCAACCGTATTCCCATCGGCTACGCCTTTCGGCCTCACCTTAGGGGCCGGCTAACCCTGGGTCGAATATCGTAGCCCAGGAACCCTTGTGCTTTCGGCGAACGGGTTTTTTACCCGTTTTATCGTGTACTCATGCCTGCATTCTCACTTCTACTCGCTCCAGATAACCTTACGATTATCCTTCGTCGCTCGTAGAACGCTTCCCTACCACTCTTCCGAGTCCGTGGCTTCGGTATACCGCTTAGCCCCGTACATTTTTGGCGCAGAATAACTCGACCAGTGAGCTATTACGCACTCTTTAAAGGATGGCTGCTTCTAAGCCAACCTCCTGGCTGTCTCGGTCATTCCACTTCCTTATCCACTGAGCGGTATTTCGGGACCTTAGCCGACGATCTGGGTTGTTTCCCTCTCGAATATGGAGCTTATCCCCCACATTCTCACTCCTGTGCCTCGGGTGCCAGTATTCGTAGTTTGGTTCGGGTTGGTAGGATAAATCCCCCGTCCCGATCCAGCGCTCTACCCCCAGCACTTGCTTCACAGGGCTGCACCTAAATGCATTTCGGGAAGAACCAGCTATCGCCACGTTCGTTTGGCCTTTCACTCCTAACCACAGGTCATCCGAAGACTTTTCAACGCCTACCGGTTCGGACCTCCATCCCGTGTTACCGGGACTTCATCCTGCCCATGGTTAGCTCACGCGGCTTCGGGTCTACAGGTAGTTACTAGACGCCCTA